>NZ_LT160623.1:0-271987 GCF_900065875.1 Prevotella phocaeensis
CTCATTTTGTTCTTATTCCTTGGCTGTATTCTGAATTATTGTCTTAACTTTATACGGAAATTGCGCACGGCGTACCACTCAACGTGAAATAAAAAATAGGTATTAAATAAGGGAGGTTTTAGGTACGAAGGGGTGATGATTTCAACACATTGTTTGTATTACTTTAAAAAACCTATGCACCACAAGGAGAAAC
This sequence comes from Prevotella phocaeensis, assembly GCF_900065875.1. NCBI lineage: Bacteria > Pseudomonadati > Bacteroidota > Bacteroidia > Bacteroidales > Prevotellaceae > Prevotella > Prevotella phocaeensis. The sequence goes on from NZ_LT160623.1 coordinate 194, forward strand.
TCTTTGCCCTTATGTTCAAACGTCATTACGACGCAATGTACCGCTTTGCATTCTCTTTCCTACGAGACTATGAGGAGAGCAGAGACGTTGTAAGCGAGGTTTTTGCAAGGCTGTGGGACGAGGGAACGGCGCTAAAGAAGGAAACGCAGCACGCATTTCTGCTCTCATGTGTACGAAACAGGTGTCTCAACCTGATCGCACGGAAGGGAAGGGACGAGAAACTAAGGAAGCTGTATCCAATGCAGCTGTCGAACGTCGTCGGGCCGGATGACGAGGAAGACAGGCGCATCGAAGAGCTTCTAAATGCCATAGACCATGACCTAACACCGCAGGCAGGGAGAATACTGAGAATGCGTTACGGAGAAGGACAAAGCTACCGTGAGATCGCAGAGGCGCTAGGAATAAGCGTTTCGACTGTAAACAAGCACGTCGTTCAGGCACTAAAGGAGCTGAGGGCAAAATTCTCAGGCCACCGAAGAGGCCACCGCGACAACAACAAGACCATACAATGAATAAGAAACCAATCCACCATATTATGGAAGATAACACAAGACTCGAACGGCTACTGCAGCTTATCGAACGGCCGGAAGACTTCCCTGAAAGCATCAAGGACGAGCTTCTCGAAGACGATGAGTGCAGGGAACTTTACGAAAAGCTCTGCGAGGTACGACGTGCCATGGCAGCAGAGCAAGTGAATAAGGAAGACCACACGCCCGATGCCATGAGGGAATGGCGACGTTTCAGACGAGCGCATGTGACGCACCGGCGCAGTGCATGGAGAGTGGCGGTGGTGTCCGTCGCCTCTCTGGCCGTGGTATCGGTGCTGGCTTTCGCCATGCTTCATCCCAAAGGGAAGGACAATGACGCACATGACGGCGGGGGAAGGCCGGAACAGGATGTACGTACAGCCTGCAACGCCACACCCGACGACACGGCGGGAACGGCACTGCGCACGGCCATGACTCGCCCAAGACCGTACATATACGACGACGAAACGCTCGAGAACATACTCGGAGACGTGGCTTCGGTATATCATGTCGGAGTGAGATACGCACGGCCGGAGCTAAGGGCAATAAGGCTTTATCTCAGATGGAACAGCGGACAGACGATCGAAGAGGTGGTGGCTCTGTTCAATCATTTCGAGAACATACGCCTTTCTCTCACCGGGGATACAATCGTAGTGGAGTGACACAACGGGGGTAGCACTTGAAAAACAAAGGCAGACAATGAAAAAGTTAGCACTCATCCTGTACATCATTCTGAGTTCAATAACGGCACATCCGCAGCGAGTAAGCCACGTCTTCAGGGGAGAATCGCTCGCAGAAGTGCTCAAAACATTAGACCGAGAGTCAGACGAATACCGCATCAGCTTCATATTCGACGAACTGGAAGACTTCGTGGTAACAACCTCTTTCAAGAACAAGACCATTCCCGCAGCCATTCGAGACGCGGTGGGATTTTATCCCATACGGATCATTACCGACGACAGCGGGAGCAACATTTTCGTGGAATGCACACAGAAAGGAGGGAAGAGGCTCATCGGAAGGATCGTAGACCAGTACGCACAGCCCGTAATATACGCAAACATTGCGCTGCTCAATCCCGAGGATTCAACCCTCGTAACCGGAGGGGTGAGCAACGAGAGCGGAGACTTCGTAATACCGACAAGCAGATCGCAAGTACTCATGAGGGTGAGCTGCGTGGGATACAGGACGCTGTACCATCCCGCAGAAGTGGGAGCCGTAGGGACCATAAGGATGCGCACAAGCACGGTACCCGTGAGAAACGTGACCGTAAAGGCCCACAGGCCCGCATACAGAATAGGAAAGGAAGGACTCGTGGCAGGGGTGCAGGGAACGAATCTGAGTCATGCAGGGACGGCCGAGGATGTGCTGGGAATGCTGCCGGACATCACCGCTGAGGACGGACACATCGCTGTGTTCGGAAGGGCGGGAAGACCGGTGATATACATCAACAACAAGAAGGTGCTCAACAGGGACGAGCTCACGCTGCTCAAGTCGGAAGAGATTGCCAACGTGGAGGTGATTGCCAGCCCCGAAACACACTACGGAGCGGCGGTGACGGCGGTCATCAGAATCAGGACGGTAAGGAAGAAGGGAGAGGGATGGAGCGGTGCTTTCGAGACCGAAGCACGCATGGGAAGATTCGGAAGCGGGAACGCGAATGCAAGCATGAACTACAGAACGGGAGGACTGGACGTGTCGGGAAGCATGACATGCTCGATGCTGCACCGCAGGCAGGAGCAGGACACGTACTGGGACATAAGGGGGATCGTTGAGAAAAACTCGATGCTCTGCTACGACGACAGAACATCGAAATTAGGCGGGAGGTTCCGTGTAAACTATGAATTTTGCAGCGCACACTCTGCCGGAATTACCTGCCACGTACGACGCATGCACTCCATAGGACAGGGAAACAGCAGAATAAAGGGAAGGCAGGAGGGAGGTACAGCCGAAAAATACATCAACAGAATGTCGATAGACCGAAAGGGAAAGACCATGCCCACGATATGCATGTACTACAACGGGACTGTGGGAAGGATAAACATAGACCTCGACGCAGACTTCGTGTATGCGCGCAACAGGATCGGAAACGGGGCACACGTGGAGAAAAAACAAGGAGTGTATGAGGTAAACTCGCTGAACAACAACTGCACAAGGATGTTCGCTATCAAAAGCGTGATGGCATATTCATGTTATAAGGGAAAGGCAAGCGTGGGATTAGAGCATGTAAGAACGATAAGAAGAAGCATTTTCACCGGTAGCGGGGGAATTGAGGCCATTTCAGACGACGAGATAAGAGAGAACACATCGGCCATGTTTGCTGAATACGACCTCACTGCGGGAGATTTCCCGGCAGAGGCGGGCATACGATATGAGCATACGGGGACGCAGTACTACCGCTTCGGGGTGTTCAGCCACGAGCAGAGCACCAGATACACAGGATGGTTTCCGGCGCTGTCGGCGAGATATTCCAAAGGAAAAACTTCGTGCCGCATGGGATACACTACGGGAACGCAGAGACCGGCATACGAAAACCTCACGGGAAACAGGCTGTACGAAGACGAGCATATCTACGAGGGAGGAAACCCGCTGCTGCGATTCTCGAAGATACACACGCTCTCGCTGGAGGCACAGCACGGGGGTATCACAATGCTGTGCACATATGCCGACGTGCACAACGACGTGGCATGGGTTGACCAGATATACGGAGGAAAGGCAATACTGTACACACCTGTGAACATTCAAAGAAGAAGGAACCTGCACATCATGTTGACATATTCGGAGAGAATAGGAAGATGGCATCCAAGATACAGCGCAGGAATGAGCAGGCAGATATTCGACCTTTCACAAGAAGGTATTACAGCACGGCTCAACAAGCCATACTGGACGTTCAAGTTCTCAAACACGTTCTACCTCCCCGGAGGAATACATGCGGCACTCAGATACGACTGCACAACGGCCGGAAACGAAATCACCACATACAACAGGGCAAGGCACGAACTCTCCTTGACAATGCACAAAACATTCCTCGCAGACAGACTCAGCGTGCGGCTCAAGGCTGCAGACATGTTCAAGACGTACAGAAACAGCGCAATATACAAAGGGGCTTACATGACCGTAGACCGCAAGGCGTACATGGACACGAGATGCATAAGCCTTACGCTATCATACCGTTTCAATACCACTGACAGTAAGTACAAAGGAACTGGAGCAGGAGCAAGCGAAAAAGGAAGAATGTAGAAAAAGGGTAATTTACCTGTATATTTGCTATAATAGACAAGCGTTTTCTTCGTCTAATTCAAAAGTTCCTCAATTCAAAGTACATCGAAAACTGGGTATTCACAGTTGGTTATGAGAGCAGAAGGTGACTATTCCCTATTCATCATAGTGCTGTTCAATCCGTATTTCTGCATAAGTATACGACAGAAAGTAAGTAAATCGGTTCTCTTCGGAACCGTTATCGGTTCTGTCGAAATAATCCATGTCTGCTCGAATTTCGAGACCTTTTCATTGAACGCATTTTGATCAAATTCCTTATTAGCTTCAGCAGCTGCGAGAATATCGTCAATATAAAGACGCCACCGATGGGCATAATAACTACCAATCAGTCCACCCCATGTACGACTTGCATAATCGTTGATATTCCCACCCCACGTGGTAATGAGGTTTCGTGCATTCTTTTCGTAATAATCTTTCAGTTCTTTAGTTGAGCCTAATTTACGTGCATCGTCTATCCACCGATTGATGGAACAGCGGCTGTTGAATGATGTAAGGCAATCCAAATCGCCAAGCAGCTCTTCCATTTCACAGGCTTTTGCCTTCAACCTTGGAATATCCTTATTGACATAGGCCGAATCGAACTGCGTTTTAACGGCAGCAAATCTGTTACCTAAAACCTGTCTGCCCACAGCGATAATATCTAATTGCAATTCATTCCTATCGCAACGGGGAACGTCGAGCAATAACCTCCACACCTCTTCGAGCCTTTCTGCAGGATACTCAATAGCAGTGCGTTGCGGATAATTATGATTTAAAGCTGGGCGGAAATTGGTCAAAACTCCCTGCATCGAGGCCGATACTTGCACATATATATCATTGAATAAAATATGCCAAGCTTTACGTACCGAGGGAGAGACACCTCCGTAGTGGCGGTCTGCCAGATCATCAATCCACCGACTATCTGCAACAGCATGGCTCCATAGCTTATTGTATAGATACTCGTAGGGAAATTGAATCACGTCTAAACCTTCCAATGTCGAACCTGCTCCTAACATATTACGCTGCCCGTTGGTCAATGCATTATCAAGACGCCTGCCACTTTCTTTTACATTTCCCATCAATGTAGTGTTCCCACCGAAGTTACCTAAGTAACACCAAATATAAGGTTGCCCATAAAATCCATCCGTGGTTTTCCATAATTCCACATTCTCACAATAATAATCAAGTAGTGACATCTTGCCTTTAGGGACTCCCGTCAAGAAAGCTTGTACGCGATCAGGCGTCCAATGTTTATTGTCGTAAGAGAACATCCACCCCATTTGCATCCACTCTGCTTTCGGATCGACGGCGGTAAGCGTACCGTACATGTTTTTAGAGACCTTTTTCAAATACGCAGGCTCCCAACTGGGTGGCTCCACTTCATTAAACGGATCTACCCCATAAATATGATCGGTACCGAACAGAGCAGTCTGTTCTTCCAAATACAGCTTCTGTATCTTGCTGAACAAAGGTTCCTCGGGACTGAGGAAATGGCAGAGATATTTCTCTTCAAACCCTCCCCATTTGCCTAAAGATTTAATATTTGCATCGGGGAATATCCTCTTGAGTTCAACAGGCACGTGTCCCGCAAAGGCAGGCAACACCGGCTTCATATTGAAAGCCCGTTCATGCGCGAGTATTTTCTTTTGCAATTCCTTTTGCCCGTCCAACCACTCTTTAGGCAGCGGACCGTTCCAGCGATCTATGTTTGCCATTCTATGCCATGGCAGATAGGTAGGCCCCGTAAAATAGCTTCGTATCTCGTTGTCGGTCATACCGAGTTTCTTCCATACATTGTACCACACGGTTTCTTGTCCCGTAATTGCCAATGGCATGTTGATTCCATTGAGGGCCATCCAGTCGATGAGTCGTTCCCATTCTTTCCAACTGAAGAAGGGTACCGTATATCCGTAAGTGCAATAATTGAAGAAAAAGCGTCTTGCCACTTTGGCAGATGACGAAACCGGCGATTTTATATCCGGTAATTTAGCGGGAAGAACGACCGGAACTTCTGCATACCACGATACGGTTGTACGGCAATAATTATTCAGATAATAATTTAACCCAACAGCCATAGAGTTGGCATTATTACCAGAAATCACTATTTTACCGCCTTTACTCGCAAGAGTAAAACAGTCTTTTCCTTTGTGTGCAGGTAGTTTTATAAACTGAAATTGTGCGTATTGTTGTGGCATAAGCCGTTCCGCCAATCCCTGAATAGTGATCAGATCACGATCTTGTGCCCCTGCCATGAGAGGGAACAACATCATCAAAAGAACCCATGTAATAAATTTGTAGCGTTTCATTGTTATATTAAATATTAGATATTTTTTATTAAACAGACAAAAAGAATATACTCATATTATGTTTACTTCACATTTCATAATCCAAAGATGTTATTTCTCATTAGCTACCGATTATGACTTTACGAACCAATACCAAAGTAGCGTAATGCGATTATACCCCAGACTCTATGAATTTACATCATTCGCAAAAGATTCAAACACGTTTTGGCATTGTTACAAAGATATATAAAAGCTATGAAATATCCAAAGATTTCCGTGATTTTACAAGCCGTATAATAAGCCGAAAGAGAACCCATCTGTTCTACTTTCAGATTTATCGAAGCATTTCCATTGCACATGTTCATATATTTTTTTAAATACGTATATTCACCGGACTGCAGATATTGAAGCAACCGTAGCAACAGATAGTTAATGTATACACCGGTGCTGTAACATCGATACAAAACAGGTGTATATCTGTTATACGATAGACATAAGATAAAGAGAAATGATTTCCACGCGATATTAGTATTTAGTTTTACGCGCCAACCTCTCAGATATACTCTTCGCCACACGGCAAGCATCAACCTCATTGGGATACATATCATCTTTATGCATATTATCGACTTCTGCGACATAACGGGCAGAGATATCTATCAAACGGCACTTGTTTTTCTTGATTAACTTGCGGATAAGAGAAATTGTACCTTTTGACATTGCATCGTTGTTTACATTACGGCCAGACTTCAAAGAAGGAACCGACGTTACAAAATATATTCGGGGCTTCGAGGATAATGCCTTGAAAGAATCGATAAGTACCTGCATATCTGCAGCAAACTCACGGCTATGCTGCCGATCTTCAGACTTAGAACTATTGAAATCCGCCTCTACGATAACTATATCTGGCTTAAAATCGAGAGCATCCCTAAAAGCCTGCTCATCCATATAGGAACTACTGCTCTTACGAAGTATCGTACTACCATCCACACCGAAATTCTTTACGTAATATCCGTTACCCAACAAAGATTGCAACCGAGCCGGATACGCATTTTGCGAAGCCATTCTGATGCTGCTACCCTCGGTGAACGAACTGCCGATACACGCCACTCTGAGCGCATCACGGCGAGGTGAAGGCAATCTGTGGAGCCATTCTTTGAGTTCGCTGAGCATCAAATTATGATATGGCCATGATGTACTGAAACCGAAACCGTGACCGCCTGAAGGGTAGATAAACATCGAGCAAGAATTACCCGCACGACGCATAGCACAGTAGTAAGCCACTCCGTTTTCCACGGGTGGTACAACGTAGTCGTCATTACTCAAAAAAATAATGGCGGGCGGAGTCTGGTGTACACGCACACAAGTCTCGTTGGAATAAAATTCTATCAACTGCTCATCGGGGTGTTCTCCTAAAAAATTGTGGCATGAACCTTTGTGAGTACCGTCACGTTTCATTGTAATAACGGGGTAGAAAAGGATAGAAAAGTCCGGCCGAGCCGACAAGAGTGCGTGGGAAGACAGCGTACTGGCTAAATGACCACCTGCAGAGAAGCCCATAATACCTACATCATACGGGTTGACACCCCACACGGCAGCACTATCGCGTACCAACCGTATGGCTGTTTCAGCATCGCCAATAGGGATAGAACAATCGCCATGAGGCATACGATACTTCAGCACGAAATAGGCTATGCCCTGCTTGTTGAAATATTCTGCCCACTGGTGGCCCTCACTCTCCATACTCAAAACAGCATATCCGCCCCCCGGGCAGTCGACAACAGCCCGACCGGTAGGCGAAGAAGGCAGATAGACGAAAAGCGATGCTTCTCCATCTGCCGACAACGGCAGCTGAAACTTTCGAGCCGCACTCTGCGCAAAAACTGCAGAGGCTGCCAACACATACAAGAGCAGCAATAGCTCTCTAACCATGTTGATAAAAGGCTTTATATTCATGAACGCACAACTAAATTACAATATAAGGGTGATAATAAAATTTATAAATTATTCTACTGGCATCCTACTAAATATGCCGAAACCAATGAAATCGATGCGCCCGCCGGAAGTCGGACGCATCGATATGACTCATTTTTTATATTATTCCCACCCCGGGTTTTGTTTAACTAACGGCATACGTATTATTTCTTTTAAATCTATCGGCAACAAGTAATACTTTTCATTTGCCGTTGCATGACAGTCGACCGAAAGAATACGTTCATTCGACAGAGTTCCATCTGCTGCTTTCGTCCAACGCATACCGGTCTTCAAGCGCGAATTTTCAACAAGAATATTCCAGCGACGAAGATCATAAAAACGATTTTCTTCGAAAGCCATTTCTACACGTCGCTCCCTTCTCACACGCTCTCTGAATTCGTCTTTGGTCAATCCTGTCGGCATATCCGGCATTCCCGCCCTACGGCGCGTTGCATTCACAGCGTCATAAGCTATCTGTGTAGGACCGTTCGCCTCATTTTCTGCCTCAGCTAAATCCAAATACAATTCAGCCAATCTATAAATACGCCACAATGTTTTACTTGATCCTGCCGAACGCATCGATGGATCGACATACTTGCGGGTATAATATCCTGTCGGAGTACGCTGCTTGATACCAGAGATTCCATGCCTTCCACCAACAAACGATTCTATATAAATATCTCTTCCGTCTTTCTTTCCGAAATAGGCTCCGTTATACCAAACGGAAGCATAGAAACGCGGATCTCTGTCTACATACGGTTTTTGGTCATCATAACCTGATGCTGGGTTGATGATCGGTTTAGTATGAGCATCATCATCGTATCCCAGAATAGGAACCGTTCCATCTTTCATCTCGTAGCTATCTACTAATTCTTGTGAAGGGCATAGTCCGCACTTTTCTGACGCAAAATCCACAGGGATCATATTCATCAAATAGCATATTACACCGAAACGTCTGTAGGTCTGACTGCCATATCCCCAAGTATCGATAGCTTCGAGGATCGTTTCCTTATCAAGCGGATCCTGATTTTTATCAGGACGGGTGATAAAAAATCTTTCATAATTGGGGAACAACTGATAGCCATGAGAGACAAGCTGGTCTAAAGCTTCTTTTGCTGCAGTTGCCGCAGCCTGCCATTTTGCGACATCGTTATTTGGATTCCAATGTGGACTGGCCGCAAACAACAAGGCCGAAGCCTTAATAAAATAGGCAACTGCTTTAGTCATTCTGCCCCGTTGACCATCTTCCATAGTACGGAAAGGCAGCTCCTTACTTGCAATTGCTTCATCGCAATCTTTCACTATAAACTGCACGCAATCATCGAAGGAGGCACGCTCGATATCCGCGAAATTATCTCTCCGCGTAATATCTTCCGCAAATAAAGGAACTCCACCGAAATTCTTTATCAACTCAAAATAATAATGGGCTCTCAATACATGTGCCTCTGCCATATAGCGATCACGCTTAACTTCATTGGGCATATTCATATTATTGACACGCGTGAGGAAGACATTCGTCTTTCTTACTCCGCCAAAGGCCGTACCCCAAAAGTCTCTTTCCGAATAGCGCAAGGTAGTACTTCCTGCCATAAACGGAGGATTTGCTGCACTGAAATTGCCTTGGTTCCATTGGTGGAGCATCAACCATGTATCTGCAGGAGCCTGACTGTCAGTGGCATCGTCTGTGAATGCCGACAGCCATGTGTAATAATGATATCCATTGCCATACTTCCTAATATACTCGTACATCGAATTCGCATACTGTTCGGTATAGTCAGAATCACTAAAAATTATATCCAACGTCAATCGACCGTCGGGGGTAATATCCAATTCATCAGAACATCCGTATATCATTGCCACAGCCATGACGGCCAGCAACATTCTCGTTATTTTGCTTTTCATATTCTTACAATTTAAAATGTAATATTAGCACCCACGTTTAATACTTTCAAAATAGGATAGTCATTATTTCTAATAACTTCTGGATCCCAATCGTCGTACTTCATTTTATCCCAAGTAATCAGGTTATATCCGTTTGCATAAATGCGAATTTTCTTGGCATTCAATACCTTCGACCAAGATTGTGGTAATGTGAAACCAATCTCAAGATTCTTCAAACGAACGTAAGAACGATTCATATTAAAGAAGTCGCTGCTTCTCAATTCACTGGCAGATTGTGCCGTAGACAATGCAGGAAACAATATCTCTTCACCGGCAGCGGCTCTCTCTGCTGTCCAAGCTTTCTGATGGAACTTACGGAAGTCGTACCACTCCCAAGGACCTGTTCCCGAGATTATACCGGTAACTTTAAACGCACCTTGGAACAAAACAGAGATATCGAAATACTTATAAGTGACACTTAAAGCTGTTCCCCATGTGTATTTTGGTACATCAGAATAGCCAATGGGAACCATATCCTTATCGTTGATAACATTGTCGTGATTGACATCGACAAACTTCAAGTCACCCGGACGGGGCTGGATACCATCGTATTTTGCATAAGCATCTATTTCCGCTTGGTCTTTGAAGAAACCATCCGACTTCAATCCCCACTGTTGTCCGATCATATACCCCGTACGTCTATAGCGATACGCATAGGTATCATCATACCTCAACTCGTCTACATCAACGATTTCGTTATCGTTATAATTGAAGTTTGCTTTCAACATAACAAGCAGGTCACGATTGATGGGCTTCGTATAATTCAACTCTATTTCGTATCCTCTATTCTTTGTCTTTCCCAAATTGTAAGGAGGTATTACGGATTGTGTTGCGACACCGACAAGATCAGGGATTGTCTGTTTTCTGATCAGGATGTTATCACGTCGCTCAGAAAAGATATCTACAGACAGGTTCAATGATTGCAATAAACCTATCTCAAAACCGAAGTTAAACTTCTTTGCTGTTTCCCATTTCAAATTTGGGTTACCAAAAAAACTTTCTGCTATACTATGATTGTTTTGGATAGATTCGGAATAACCGCTGCCGGTTCTCACTATATTATCTAAATATAAAAAGCGGTCTCCACCCAACTTATCATTTCCAACGACACCATAAGATAATCTCAATTTCAGCTTATCGATGGTCTTTGCCAATGAAGACTTTTTAAAGAATTGCTCATTATAAATATTCCAAGCACCAGAAATAGAGGGAAAGAAACCGTATCTATGCCCGGGAGCGAACTGTTCCGAACCATTATACCCTGCATCAAACTCTGCAATATAACGGTCATCATAAGCGTAAACCAGACGAGCAGCTAAACCATTCACATTGTAGGGAAGCACCTGATCTGTCTTTATTTGTGACTGCTGCTGTGCCATGAGCAAACCATTTACAGAATGTTTTTTATTGAATATATGGTTATAAATAATCTGGAACTGAACATCATAGAATGATGCAAATGTAGCAGACTTAGATGTAGAAAGAGGAGTATTGTCAAAATCAGAACGTATTCGATTATAGGTAATCTTATCGCTGCCATCAGGATTTTTTGTATTGGGATCAACGACTTGCTCCCAATATTGATAAGAACGCGAACCTACCAAATAGTTGTAAGTTTTACTGTCATAGGAAGCGACTGCTTTCAGTGATAAACCTTTAACAATAGAATTCAAATCATACTGCATACCGAACGTCGCCGTGATAGAACTGCGCGTTTCTTTCTTATAACCTGTCCTGTTGATTTGTGCCCAAGGAGACTCTTGATATGCTCCCCCACCAACTAAAACTTGTCCGTCTGGTGTCAACGGACCGGGCAAAATAACAGGCCATTTGGTCAGAAGCTGTTCTATAACTGCCGTAGAAGTCATATTGGGACCATTAACCTTTTCATAAACACCAGCAGCATTCAGAAACGCTTTCAATGTCTTACGCGCATTCAAAGCCACATCGATATTTGCACGGAAATTGAAACGATCCATGTAATTCTTGGCATCATAGTTCCGACTTTCGGATTTATCCAGTTTGAATTGTCCACCTTGATTTAGATAACCAACGTTTACAAAGTAAGCCACATTTGCACCTTTACCGTTCAATGTTAGGTTATAACGTGTCTGTGGAACCCACTTATGCATCAGCATTTTTACCCAATCGTGGTCACCATAAGCTGCAGGCTGATCCTGCAAACGATATCTATCCAATGCGTAATCCGAGTAAGGCGGACGTTGCAACGGCGTAGGATTAGGAGTATCATTATGCCAAGCCTGATTTTTCAGTAGCGCCCATTCATATGCACTTAACTCTGAAGGCCAACGCGTAAAGGTTTGCCAACCGGCTTCGGCACTCAAACTAATATCTGGAATTTCGCTTGTACCACGTTTCGTCGTCACCAATATAACACCGTTTGCACCACGAACGCCAAACAAGGCCGTGGAGGAGGCATCCTTCAATATGGATATATTCTCAACCTCATTTGGATCGATGGAGGTTAAATCGCGTTCGACACCATCTACCATAATCAAGGGGTTTTGGCCGTTAATCGTACCACGCCCACGCAAATACAGCAATGTATTGTCACGTCCGGGTTCACCGCTACGCTGGATGACGCTAAGCCCCGGCAGACGTCCCGTAAGCGTTATTGCCAAATTAGACGTCGGGCTCTGCTTGATTTCCTTTGTATTAATCGATGCAACGGATCCTGTCAGCGTTGCTTTTTTCTGACTACCATAAGCAACCACCACCACTTCGTCCAAAGACTTTGTATCAGGAGTCAAGATTATATTTACATTCGACTGTCTTCCTACGGAGATTTCCTGAGCGTTGTATCCTAAATAGGAAATAACAAGAACGGCCCCTGTAGGAACATTGTCTAACGTGAAATTTCCATTTGCATCGGTTATAGCTCCCATTCCGGTCGATTTACCTTTAATAACAACACTTGCACCAACAATGGGTTCTCCATTATTATCGGAAACTTGTCCTGTTACTTTCTTGCCGGTTTGTTGAGCAGTTTGTGCCTCAATATGATAAACGGCATTCTCGCGCAAATCTGCCTTTACCATAACTCCGCCAAAGATAAATAACAAGAACGACATAAGTATGATTTTCTTGTACATCATATTGGATGTTAGTATCATACAGTCTTTATCCAATTTATTTTTCATACATTAAATGATTACAAGTTAATAATTTGATTTAAGTTCTGATAGTAATAATACTCTCGCCAATTACACGAGGATAATCAAGTTTTTAATTAAATTCATAGTTTTGATTCATAGGCTTTCATGTTTAAATGGTTAATATCATATGTTAATTATACAAAATCATCTATGCATTGTATGTAAATAGCAGGTTCTCAACTGTAACAAAATTTCCATTACATGCATTCTTTTTCTCATCATCAGCATCATACATTTAATTTCAAATTAATCCGTATGAGGTCTCAATTCCCGACCGTTACCTTGAAGACGGCAGCACTGATACCCCCCATGGTAATACATTGCTTGCCTTTTCGCATTATCCAGTCTGTCTTTCCCACTTGGATTACGGGTGTATATTTATTAGAGAGGGAACCTATCGTTGCTTCTACCTTTTTCTTTCCCGGATTTAACGCAACGAAATAGACTTCACTGCCTTTTACACGCTTATAGATCATGGGATATGGCTTATTTACATCGCTCACGAGTTCCCATCCACCAGTATTGCCTAAAGCTTCAGATGACTGTCGCAATGCGATAAGTTGCCGAACAAAGTTTAATAGAGAGAGGCTGTCTTTCTCCTGTGCCTCAACAGTTAATGTGCCATTCTCTGTATCTACCGGCAGATAAAGACACTCGGGTAGGCAAGTGGAGAACCCTGCTGTGCTACCCGCCGTCCATTGCATCGGCGTACGCGTGCCTGCCCGTTCATTACTTCCTTCCTTGCTCGGCAAATTCATCTGGTATTTCATTCCGATTTCATCGCCATAATAAATGAACGGCACACCCGGCATAGTGAGAAAAAATGTCATGACCACTTTTAACTGATCCGAAGTGTTACGCGTACCTATATTCGGTCGTTGAAAATCATGATTAGCAGAAGGTAAAGCTATGTAGCCTTCAGACTTCGTCCCGTTGTAAGCTTTCGAAAAATTATCTATAAACACTTTAATACTTCCTTTACCGGACCGATCGAAATAACAGCACCTATGGTCATCCCAACTGCCCCAAGGTGTTCCTTTTGCAAAAAACATCGGGATGTAAGCTTTGATACCGAAATGTATCATAAAGTCGATATTGAATCCTGCAGGAATAGCTTTTAGCGGATCTGACCATTCTGAAATAAACACTGCTTCGGGATAATACTTATCTTTCCACTCGCCCATTTCTTTCCACAGTTTCTTGGTTTCCGTTCCATCGGAATCATTCTTTATGAGCGATGACGCCATGTCAACGCGGAAACCATCGATACCTTTATCCAACCAAAATGCCATAATATTGCGTAGTTCACGCCGTACTGCTTGCGGTCCCGGCGCATCCGTACGTTGTTCCCACGGGCGGTTAGGATCGGGATGTGCAAATCCATAATTGAGTGCAGGCTGGCATTCAAAGAAATTTTTCTCATAATACTTAGCCCGTGGAGCATTTGCTTCCACGTAACGTCCACGCGCCCCATAAAGCGTATTCGCCTCTTTCTTACGCAGTTCAATGTCTTCCTTATCCTTCTCTGTAATTTTGTTCGTCCAAATGTAGTAATCACTATAGCGCAAATTGGCATCAGCCTGCGACGATTCTTTAAACCAACGGCATTTGTCACTGGTATGTCCCGCCACAAGATCAAGACAAATGCGAATACCACGCTTGTGTGCTTCGTTGACTAAAGTAACCAAATCGGTATTCGTTCCAAAACGAAGATCGACTTTGTAGAAGTCTATCACGTCGTATCCACCATCATACCAACCTGACACAAACACAGGATTAAGCCAAATTGCATTAAATCCCATGGACTTAATGTAATCGAGTTTAGAGGTAATACCCGGTAAATCGCCAATACCATTCCCATCGCTATCCATATAAGATGAAGGATATATCTGATAGAAAACAGCCTTCTTTAACCACGCAGGACCTTTTTGCGCCATGGCTGAAACCTGAAGTGATAAAGCAATGAATATTATGGCTGTTATCTTATCTATAGAGCGTTGACCTTTCATGTTATTTGTTCTTTTCCGCCGTATCTCTCAATGATTGGCTGGCTGCCATCAAAGCTTAAATGTTGCAGTGCTGCAACTTACTCCCAATTCTTCGGAACGATTGCAGGGAGCAGCACCCGAGATCATAACTCGATACTCACCTTTCAACAATTTCGAAGTGCCGTCTTCCTGAACAGTTTCCAATCGTTCAATAGGGATTTCAAAATCTGTTGCTACAGTAGCATGAGGAGCAATCTTCACACGTTTAAATGCAACAAGAGATTCTATTGGAGATGTCACGCCGGCACTCGGAGTAGAAAGATATACCTGTACCACTTCATCAATGGGCATGTTTCCATCGTTACTTAAATCTACACTTACCGTCATGGGAGAATGTTTTGTCGGCAATTTAGTTACAGTAGCATTGCCATAAGCCACTTTACCATAGGAAAGGCCGTAACCGAAAGGATACAGAATGTTGTCGGTCATATATTTATAAGTACGTCCTTTCATAGAATAATCATCAAAAGACGGTAGCTTGTCTGTTGTTTCTGGGAAAGTAACCGGCAGACGACCACTGAAATTCACATCACCAAAAAGAAGATTGGCCAATGCTACACCACCCTCTTGCCCCGGGTACCATGCCATCACCACAGCATCGGCCAGTTCGGCTATCTCTTTCACATCAATAGGACTTCCTCCGGTTAAGACAACCACTAACTTATTTGTTCTATTTTTACTAACCTCCCGCAAATACTGCATCTGCGGTTCCGGCAAACGAAGGTCTACACGATCACCACGCTCTGAAGATGCAATAGCATCCCCTTCTTCTCCTTCTGTATTACCGCTGTTTCCCATAATAATAATGCTTACTTCTGCACCACGAGATTCCGATACGCTCCAGTTCACATCATTCAAATTCTTGAATACTTGCATAAATCCTTGTTTGTAATTAACACTCGTACCGTTACTTACTTTCCCAACGATACCTTCCAGATACGTACTGTAGCGATCGGAAAGGCCAAAGTAGTTACCCATCAAATAATAAGCATCGGTGGCACCCGGGCCGGTCACGAACAACGTGCGAATATCTTTTGCAATAGGTAAGACACCATCATTCTTCAGCAACACCATACTTTCCTCTGCCGCTCGTTGCGCAATATTACGGTTATCTACACTGCCGATCACACTTTCGGGAAACTCATTATAAGGACACGCAGCATCCGGGTGCAGAATACCCAGCTTCAATCGTGTCATCATCAACGGCAGCAAAGCCTTATCCAAATCTTTCTCGGTAATGAGCTTTTGTTTAAGCGCATCTTTCATCGTCCGCATTGAATTGCCACACTCTAAGTTCAATCCCGCCTTAATAGCAAAAGCCACAGCCTCTGCTTCACTCTTTACCAGTTTATGCCCTTCGTACATATCGGTAACGGCTCCACAATCGGATACCACATGACCTTTAAAGCCCCAATCCTTGCGAAGTATGTCGGTAAGCAAATATTTACTGCCTGAACAGCTCTCCCCATATAAACGTTGGTATGCGCCCATGATACTTTCTACCTTTCCTTGTTGTACTAACATTTTGAATGCAGGCAAGTACGTTTCGTATAAATCATGTCTCGTGGGTTCTACATTAGCTGTATGACGCGTACGCTCCGGCCCTGAATGCACTGCAAAATGCTTTCCACAGGCAGCTGCTTTAAGATAAAAAGGATCGTTCCCCTGCATCCCTTTTACAAAAGCTGTACCTAAAACGCCTGTTAAGAAAGGATCTTCACCGTAGGTCTCCATACCTCTTCCCCAACGTGGATCACGAAATATGTTAACATTGGGCGCCCAAAATGTCAGACCTGCATACATCGAATAGTTCTTCTGTCGTTGGGCCACAATAAACTTGGCACGCCCCTCTGTGGCAATTGCATCACCTATTTGCCGTACCACTTCGGGATCAAATGTAGCACCAAGGCTGATGGGTTGTGGGAAAACAGTTGCTCTTCCGTCACGTCCAACACCATGCAATGCTTCATTAAGCCAGTAATAAGGCTTTATTCCCAAACGGTCTATACCTTTAGCATCTTGTGTCAATTGACCTATTTTCTCATCTAATGTCAATTGCGAAATAATGCTTTTGGCTTTCTGTATCATCTCTTTTTCCTTTTTACTTTGAGCAAAAGTAAAGGTTACGGATACTAAGGCAAACGAAATAAAGAATATTATTTTAATTGTTGTTTTCATTTTATTGTTGTATTATATTTGATGTAACTCGCATTATATATAGAGTTTTACTTTCCTCTCGGATTATAGAGTTGTGGCATCCATACTTTAAAGAATGGGAAAGATGATGTTGCATTGCCAGCTGAGGCATAGTCGCAAAGCTCCACTTCAATAGGTTCCGGTTCCTCTTCCTTATAAGATTCTGGATAGAAACAAGCCTTGAATGTCATCCAAATATTAGGATTTCTGTTCGCAACAGGCGTTAAATCGAGATTACCATTCTTATCTACATCAGGTGTGATAATAGCTTGCACATCTGCACCAGACAGTCGAGCATCGCGTGTAAGCACTACCGGACCGCGAGTAATAGCAAGATATTGTGGGGTTTCTCCCATAAAATGTAATTGCGCACGCATATCCAAAACAAGTTCCACATGGTCTCCATCGCTCCATTTACGATTAATCTGTAAATAACTTCCATTATGAGCAGGTACAACTTCCTTGTCGTTTATGGTTACTTTAGTATCCTTACTCCACGCAGGAATACGTAATGAGAGCGTAAATTCCTCGGTTTGTTTTACCTTGAAAGCGATACGTACCGTTCCCGTTTGGGGATAGTCGCCTTGCTGGGTAAGAGTGATTTCTTGCCGTTTCGGACTCTGGAGCGTATATGTCCCGGGAATATATAGATTGACAACAGCACCTTTAATACTTTGCATCACTGCTGTTTGAGGAATAATGAACAGTCCGCGAGGACCACTTGCCGTACAACAATTAAGCCCCATACCGCACTGCTCCGATCCTGATAAGCGCTGACCGGACAACGGAGTGTATTTTGCCCAATCGCTACCATCAGGTTTCATAGCTCCCAATAGTGCGTTATAGAGCGACTGCTCAATGGCATCGGCATACTTAGAATTCCCCGTAAGCATGAGCAGTTGTCTGCTCAACTTGATCCATGTAGCTGTAACACAGGTCTCCTGATAATGCTTAATAGGCATATACTGCACCTGTTTGCCGCCAAACCACGACTCCATTGCTGAACCAGAACCTGTTATATTAATTTCCGTATCCATGATACTTTGCCATGTTTTCTCAACGGCAGATAGGTAAGTAACGTTTCCTGTGAGGCGATAAAGTTCAAGAAGACCTTCGTAACAGGACATCATTTCATAAGCCTTTTGGCCTTGTTGCCACTTATACCAATTATCATAATCAGGTCGGGGAAACCGTTTTCCTACAGGAATATCTGCTTTTGAAATAAGTTGGGGACCGTTGGAGGATTCCCATTCACGGACAATTTGTAATGCAAAATCTAAATACTTTTTATTTCCTGTGTAGCGATACAAATAGCAAATGGGCTTCAATACCGATGACGCAGCCATCCCCCGATGATTACCCATACTCACAATACTTGTATTCTTGGCCTTAAGTTCCGCCATTAAGAAATCGGCTTCTCTACACGCAGCCATAAGTGCTTTCTTTTCTTTGGTTATGCCGTAATAATCAAGTAAGCCCAAGATACAATATTTACGCCCCCAAATATCCCATTCATGAAGATGATATTCGGGAGCATAATTACCGATATAACCATTCTTATCTTGTGTTGCTATAAGTTTATCTACTGCCGTTCTCATATTGTTCAACAGTTGGCTACTCGGTTTATAACGATAAGCAAGGACAGCAGAATTCATCCACTTACCCCAAAACTCGCTCTGCCATAAATGGTCCTCTACCTTGTTTGCAAAAGGTTCTACCAACTTATCGATATCCTGCGCAAGAATTCGATGGTTGTAAGAAGCGGTAATTTTCTCACCTACATAACCTGTAAGAGTTTCTACTTTATCTGGCACGAAGGCATCTTTCACTACTATTTTCACTCGTTGTTGAGCTGATAACAGTAAACAAAACAAACACACAAATGTGCCTATTAAAAGTCTTTTACTTATCATGATAATACATGTTTTCTATAAAATAAGACGGAGAATAAAAGAAAGACAGAGGGGTGTTTTCAGAATTTCAAGATTGTCGATATAGACTTATCATTCATCTTGACCTCATATTGGTATTCTCTTTATTCATCAGTTATTTAATATATTTGGTTCTTCTTTAATGCTTCCTTAATGATTTTAGCCCGTTGCGTTTCATATTTTACAGGAGTCGGTGTCGGATCATGCTTGAACCAAAAAGCATTTGTACCCTCGGCATGCTCTAAACTCCATCCTGCCCACTCTCTGAAAGCATGGTAACACCATGAAAAATTATACTTCTCAAAAGTGTGAATTGCATCTTTCAACCAAACTGTTGAACATTCAATAGGTGCCCATGCTATGGCACTGAACTCACCGACAAGTATCGGTACGTGGTATCTCTCAGCAAAATTGGCAACGGGGCGCAGATCTGCTTCCATGGTAGAGCGATCCCAATGCTGCCCGTAATAGTCACCAGGATACTTGTTCTGAATAATGGCAAGTGCCTGCTTACGAGACAATGAATCTGCTCCGTATATTCTCTCGACACCCTGATGGGTAAATCCGAATGGCTTATAAAAGTGAACACTGTAGATAATACGCTTGTCTTTCAGCGGGGCATAAGTTTTATATTCGTTATTATTGATACCGGGTTGATAAATTATCCATACATCCTTGTCGATGTATCTGATAGCTGTAACGATGTCAGGCGACATATCTAACCATTGCTGCGGCGTATGCTTCCAATCAATTTGCGGCTCATTGAATAGATCATAGCCCCATATTACATCGTTATATTTTTTGCTTTTAAACTTAGTAGCAATCTCTTTCCACATTCGAATGAAATTGCCTTTCAGCTCTGGAATATCCCAAAACTGTTCCGTTCCTTGCGTTGTAGACGAAGGAACTTTGCCATCGACCATCATCGGAGGTTCGTGTAAGTCCACAACAACCTTTACCCCAACACGTCGGGCATCATCTATCTTTGTTTGAACTAAATCAAGATAGTCTGGAAAAACTTCCCAAAAGTCACGATTTCTCTTTTGTGCATAACTTAAAGGATTAAGCTGAAGCCGCACGACATTGGCTCCCCAGCTCTTAACATCGGCCAGTATTTTCTTGTCAAGCTGTTCTGCGGTTTCCACCATAAAGCCACGAACTGTTTGTGGATAATCTGCCTTTGTCTTTTTCACCGTAGACTTTGCAACTGCTGTCTCTCCACAAATCACACAAAGAAATAGATATAAACAACAAGTATAACTTTTCATTACCATACTAAAAATAATATCAAAAATTACCTATCTTTCAATGTAGGCGGATTAAAGACTCGGAATATAAAAAACTAAATCATTTAATCCACCAACAAGAATATTTAAAGAAATAGGTTCATCTCTACAAATAAATATCATAATTTGGGTTTCACCAACTCAAGGCCTTCTATCGTATATCTCGTTTCCGGCTCCTTGTACTTGTTATAAAAAGGCGAATAGAGTTCCGCAATAACAGTTCCTTTATCCAAATCGAAGTGCATTAAACGAAGATAACCGCCTCCGTTATCTTCGTTCTGGTAGTTCTGCAATATCTGATAGATTTTATTGTGGTGGACACCTTCGTCCACTCTGAATGCCGATTTCATCACGTGACCGCTGACAACAAAACGAATATTCGGATGCAATTTCAAAAAATGATCGAAAACAAACTGCGGGCTAAAATCTCCATAGCCGGCATTATTTTGAACAATTTCGCCCTTACCATTCAGATGATAGTGTGTCAACACAATAACGTTATATTCATGATAAGCCTTTACAACATCATTAGCCCAGTTGATAGCTCCCTGACGAGGGCAGAATTCCAACGTCAAAACAAGCCAATAAGTATTTCCCGTTCTAAAAGTATAATAGGCATTATCACTTTTTCCTGCTTCATATCTTCCTCTTTGGGCAATAAAGCGAGAGGTCGGAAAAAAGGAATTAAACTTAAATGTTTTTCTCAAGTTTTGGTTCGTATTGCCGGGGGCAGCACTTCCATTGTACTCTCCTACAGCCTCAGTATCATGATTTCCCAAAGTCAAGGCATAAGGCAATCTGATTTTATCAAACTTCTCGAATTGCTGGCTTGCCTTATCCCAATGTGTAAAGTTGTCGAAATTTGCCAAATCACCTACACAAAGAACAATAGGCATATTCAATTTTTCTTTGTTTTTTACTATCCAATCAACCTGACTTTCGAACATGTCCATTCTTTCATCCACCTCACTCTGTGGATCTGGAAACACAGGAATTGTGAACTTTTGAGCATTCAGGCCCAACGAAAATAATACGAATAATAATAATACATTTAAAGTTTTCATTTCTTCTTATTTGTTTATAAGTTGTTGTTTCCTAATATTAAGGCATATTATAGCAAAAGAAAGTATAATCTTCCACATAAGTTCCATTATGCCCTCTCCTTATCCCTTCAAAAGGAGAATTGATTGATCGAGATTTATTATTTATATCCCGGGTTCTCAACTAAATTAGGATTCTGATTTGTACGCACATGCGTTAAGGGGAAATAATAGTTTTCATGTCTGAATAATGGAGTATTTGTAGCTCCATCTATCTTTTCTACTTTCTGGATACGGAACTTCCTTGTTGTATAATCCAAAATAAATTTCAGACCGCACATATTGCGAGATAACACATCCTCCGCAATACGCCAACGGCGTAAATCCCAATACCGATGTCCCTCGAATGCCAGCTCTACACGCCTTTCCTGACGTATCTTATCAACATCGATAGAGGTAAGTTTTGCAATACCGGCACGGGTACGTATCTGATTTACGGCATCAAGCGCCTCGCTTGTCTTGCCTAATGCCAACGCCGCTTCTGCATAATTCAGTAAGATTTCTCCGTAACGAAAAACGATAAAATCTTGCTTAGAACCAAAGATGCCTGCCGTAGAACCGTCTCCGTTATTCTTGCTTTCATCCAAATATTTCATCACACCAAATCCACATGCTACCCAATATTTCTGTTCACCATTGGCCAAAACACCTTCATAAGAGCCTTGCTGCTGAACTGATCCATCTGGTAAAATAAGGCCATTATAGTAATTGAGCGTTCTTCCTTGCCATTGCGTACCTTGAGTATAGATCGTTGCAAAGAAACGCGGATCTTTATCTTGCCATAACTCGTCCATAGTAACCAGTCTATCTTTTTCATAAAATTCTTCCTTTATCTTACCTGGACTTCCATCCTTATATTCAAATGCTTCTGCCATTTCAAGGTAGGGCGCATCATGATTTCCGTTTGACCATCCGTTGGGATAAGGACATTGGAAATAATCATAGCACCAACCAGCGCCTCCGACTTCTTTATCACTACCGTCGTGCTGACGAGCAAAGATTACCTCAGAATTCCTCTTCTTAAGGAAAATATCCTTAAAGTTCTTAACCTTGTCGGCATCATCATTATACAATGCGTATCGTGCAGAACTAATGATTTCCTTGGAAGCATCGTATGATTCCTGATAATATCGGCTGGCCAAGTTATGATCAATACCGATAACACCGTCCAACTCTACAGTTCCATATTGAGCAATACTCCCAGCATAAAGAGCTGCACGGGAAGCCAATGTCAATGCTGCATACTTACTGGGACGTCCCCAGTCGTCAGCACCTATAACTTCAGGAAGTTCTTTACTGGCTGCTATAGCTTCAGAAATAATGAAATCATATACTTCCTGCTCTTTATTTCTCGCGGGCCTAAGCTCTGATTCAGGATCACTCTTATGTTGTACTTTCGTGATAAGAGGTACACCGCCATATCTTTTTACCATTGCAAAATAGTTAAAAGCACGTAGGAAACGAACTTCTGCAATTCTTTTCCGTTTGAAGTCCTGAGACACATTTGTGTTAGGAAGTCGTTCCAAAAGTTCATTTAACACACGAATGATGTTATAAGGGCGTTCCCAATATTCCAACAATCCTCCTTGTATTTTCAAATTACCAAATTTAAACCTGTAAGCATTACCTGCAAAATTTGAAGCAGATTTAGATTCGTCACTAACATTATTTATAAAATAAATTGCAAAAAAGTTACTTTTATTTGCCAAAACAATATTATCAGCCTCGTTCACAAGAACTGTAGTTTTGGCATAAGCGCCGGTAATATCTGCATCGATCAATGTCTCGTCATTCCAAACCGTAGCATCACTGATATTGTCCAGCGGCTTTTTATCCAAAACATCACAAGCTTCAAAAAATGTTACCGATAAGACAACACAAGCAAACACAATGTATTGTCCCAGTTTTTTAGTTTTATATATCTGTGTTTTCATAATTTTCCGTTTAAAAAATTACAGTTGCTCCAATAGATAAATCACGTTGTTGAGGATAATATAGACCACCTCTCCCCGAAGGACCTTCGGGATCCAAACCATATTTCTTTAATTTACTCCAAGTGTAAATATTACTGCCCGAGAAGAAAAAATGAATACTTTGAATATTTGCTTTTTTCAATATCTCATGCTTAAGTGTATAGCCTAGTGTAAAAGATTTCCATCGCACATAATCACCAGAAACCAACCAGTAAGTTGAAATATGACTATTATCACTAGTTCCACCTACTCTGGGTATCAAAGCATTCCGGTCATTGTTTTCCGGTGTCCATCGAGATTCGAAATATTCACGTGTATTACCTCCCAAAGACGCAACCACATCAAACCCGAATGCTCCTTGGAAAGACAAACTCAAATCAAAGTCCTTATAGTGAAGCGTAGGATTAAAACCGGCAAACCATGTTGGTATTGTGCCCTTGCCTATTTCAACTTCGTCTTTCCAATCTATTACTTTATCACCATTAATATCTCTAAATCTTACATCACCAGGACGTAATGTTGTATTATTACGCTGATCTTGATTATACGGAAGATTATCTATCTCATCCTGACTAGTAAACAAACCTTCCGCAACATAACCAAACCGTCTATCTGTCCATTGCCCAGTTCTTCTATTTATTCTACGTTGATCAGGATCAGTATAATCGGGTTCTTCATAGTAAATCCATTTAGAACGTGCCCATGATATATTGGCATTCACATCCCAACGGAGATCGGCCCACTGACCAGAAGATGCCACAATCAACTCAAATCCTCTCGTACTTGTACTATTCAGATTCTCTTCAGGGAGGGTAGCGCCGAAAGTTGAGGGCAATGTTACCAATCGTGTTCCCGGTATACCTGTTCTTTTACGATAAAATACGTCAAGAGAACCATATAACAAACCTTTCCAGAAAGATGCATCAACACCTACATTATAGATCTTAAGTTTCTCCCATGTCAGGTCGGGATTAGCCAAACCTTTCGGCCATATTCCCATTTGGCGTTGCGAACCAAAAATATATGAACCACCATCCTTAGCACCCATAATATCGTAACCAGCCAAATAAGCAAAATTACCTACATTGTCATTTCCAGATGCACCATAGCTCAAACGTAATTTAAGAGCATCGAGATTCTCAAATGTTTTCATAAAAGTTTCTTCATTGATACGCCATGCAAGAGATACACTCGGAAAATATCCCCAGCGCGACTCTTTCGGAAATTTTGCAGAAGCATCTGCGCGGAACGTTGCATCTAATATGTATCGATTCATAAGTGTATAGTTAAAACGACCAACCCAACTCATACGTCCCATCTCTGTTGTAGAAGTGCCATTGGTCATCCCCTCTGTACTTCCTGCAAGCATTTCATCTATAGCAGGTGTTAGAAAGTTAGACCTATTGGCCAAAATACGGGTATTGAAATAGTCGGTAGCCTCAAAAAGAATCAATGCATTTATATCATGTATCTTCTTGAATACATTTTTATATTCAAGAGACGTTTGGTAAATCATACGCCGATTATTGGGAAGAACGTAACCCAAATTCGCAGAAGAACCGAAACTACCAGAATTCGTATATTTATTTGCACCATAATCATACTTCCAAAACGGAACAGGCTTTTGAAAGATTTTCTGTGTAGCATACGTCTGCAGATAATCAAGTCTGGTTTTAGCCTGCAGACCTTTCAAGAATGGGAAATTATACTTCAATTCACCAATAAACCTTGTTTCTTGGCTTCTTGTATCGTTATAGCCAGAAAGACTTCTATCCGTTGTAATATGGGCACCACCCGTACCTCCACCTTCTGCATAAGGAATCTTTGTAGGATCGGGAAATCTGTCAGGATACATAGGAGATGTATTCCAAAAATCACCCCACAAGTTCTCGTTCATATTTCGAGTAGTATAATTACGTTCTCCCACCACTAAAGAGAAATCCATACTGGCTGACAAATCTTCGGTAATCTTTGCATCGATACTTCCTCTGATATTATATCGTCTGTAAAAAGCGTCACTTCTTTTAAATAAGGTTTCTTGTTTCAAATACCCTAAGAAACCATAGAACTTGATATTATCGGAGCCACCTCGTATCGAAAGGTTGTGTTGCTGTTGAGGAGCCCAGTCTCTAATCAACAAACCATACCAGTCAGTATTGGGATATTGAGGATCTGTACCTTCATAATATTTCTTAATTTCTTCTTCTGTATACGGAGCAGTACTTTCTGGCTGTCCACTTTGCAAATGCCCTTCCCGTCGCACTTGAGCCATCTGTCCAGACGATGCCATCTTAGGCATGTCCGTAATGCCTTGCCAAGTAAAGGATGTATTCAAAGTCAAAGTAGGCTTACCCTTGACACCTCGTTTGGTAGTTATCAAAATAACACCATTTCCCGCCCGTGCACCATAAATTGAAGCGGAAGCATCTTTCAAAATGGAAATCGATTCTATCTCATTGGCATCTACGGTCGAAATATCACCTTCAGAGCCATCAATAAGAACCAGTGGAGCATCAAATCCACGTATCTTTAACGTGGCATTATCCGAACCGGGAAGACCAGAAGATTGCAAAGTTACCAATCCTGGCATTTTACCTGAGAGAGCATTTGATACTGTTGAGACGGGTGACTTTATTAAATCGTCTCCCTTAACAGAAGCAACAGAACCTGCAATATTCACTCTTCTCTGATTACCATATCCTACGACAACCACTTCATCAAGTATCTTTTTATCTTCCTGTAATACGATATTAAAGCTCTTACGATTACCGACTTTTGTTTCTTGTGTTATAAAGCCAATATACGAGACCTCTATTGTTGAATTATCCGGAACATTCAATTTAAAAATGCCGGCAGCATCGGTCATTGTACCTTGTCCTCTACTACCTTTTATCATAATACTGGCACCAATAATCGGTTCACCATTTTTATCTTTAACTGTTCCCACAATCTGTCGATGCGCATCTTGTCCTTTCTTCGCAGCGTCTTGTAGCTGTTCTTTCTGACCAGATGTCATCAACAGAATATTATTTCCATTCATTTGGTAAGTGATATCCGTAGATTTAAATATCGTTTCTAAAACAGAGGCAACCGAAATATTGGCAACGTCAATTTTAACCACCGTATTCAGGTTTATGTCTTTATTATTGTAGACAAACATATAGCCGGTTTGCCTTTCAATTTCATGCATGACATCAATTATTGTCATGCCCGAAGTTACAATAGTTACTTTCTTGGATTGAGCATCTGCCCGTCCGGCATAGACGATTGTAGACAACAACATAAGAACAAGTACAACTCGCCGTTTTGTGCTCTCCAAAGTCTGATTAAAAAATTTACTGGTATCTAACATATTTTTCATACCCTTGGCATTGAATTATGGTTATTAATATTTAGGTTATTCCAAATTTGATTTACGAGATAATAATACTACTCATTATCTCGCTTTGTTATTATTAATCATCTTTCATTTTTATAATATTATAAGGTTTACTTTTAGGTTAATAAATGATAATTTTATTGTCTTTTTCTAAAACATATGTAAATTTATCGTATGTACTCAGTACATTAAGGATGTGGCTAATTCCATCGTGAACAGCAAATGTTCCCGTATATCGACTTTGAAGAATACTTTTATTGTGAACAATAATCTTTATATCATAACAGGTTTCCAATTTTCGAATGATTTCTGCCATTGATTGATTTTCAAAACTTATTTGCCCTTTACGCCATTTGAACGCGCTTTCAATTGCGTTCATACTGCGTTTCATTAGATTCCCATTTTCCACGTATGCTTCCGTATTTGGTTCAAGTACCATCAAATTGCTACCATCTTTTGCATTGATATCTATCTTACCGTTAATCAGCGAAGCGTGCCAGTCACGTTCCGAAGAATAGGCTGTTACATTGAATTCCGTACCCAACACCTTGATATCATATCGGGTAGTTTTCACGATAAAAGGTTTAGTAGGATTCTTTGTTACAATAAAATAGCCTTCACCATCCAATTCGACCACCCGACGATCTTGAGATGTAAAGTCGCAATACTTTAAGGTACTATTAGAATTGATCCACACTTTAGTCCCATCCGACAGCACCATTTCCGTACGTTGTCCTTTGGGTGTATGAACCATCTGTATGACCGGCGCTATATTTATCTTTCTTTGAGTCCACCAATATGTGAGGGAAAAGACTACAAGAATGATTGCAGCAATACGACACACCCTGATTATTAAAGGCTTGGAAAGAATTCCATATTTTTCTTTCTGTAAAAACCTTCCATCCTCTTCCGTTCTCCATAATGTAATATCGTACAAACTGCGCTGAACCTTATATTCATGTTCATTCTTATTGCTTTCGGCAATCCATGCTGCAACTTCCAACGCTTCCTGCTCAGAAACATCTCCCGCAATATATCGATGAAGTAAATCCGCATTCATAGTTCTTTTATCTCATTTTCGTTTTGTAACTTAAATATGAGCAAGCTATTCCATTTCCGAACTCAAAACAGTCTGTCTCCACACACGAAAAACCTTTTTTATGTCTTTTTAAAACATAGTATGCACGATGTTGTGCAACAATGCTTTGCAAGTTAGGTAATTCCATGTTTTTTCAATCTTAAGTTTGGTTCTTTATAATAAAACAACTCAAGAAACTCAAACCCTAAAAAGAAAAATAAAATTATGCGAAAAAGAATAAGAAAATGGGCAAGTAATCCTTTAACGATAGCCTTAAGGCCTTAAGGCTCTTGGTAATATGATACTCTACTGTTTTTTCAGATATACTTATTTCCGATGCGATCTCCATATTACTCTTTCCTTCATTACGACTCATTTGGAATATCATTCGAGTCTGCTGAGGAAGTTGGCATAAAGTTTCTTCCACAATTCTACTGATATCTTGCATGAATATCTTATCAGGATTACATGCTTCCAAGGAGGATATTCTAACAGACAGTTCGTAACTCTTTATATCTTGCAAATTTTCTATTGCAGACCTCCTCACTGCCTCATGTTTCAGATAGTTATAAGCCTTATTTCGGAGAATAGTAAACAATAAAGGTGCAATATCTTTTCCTGAGTTCTCTTCTTGTTCGAAGTATTCTTGCTGTCTCAGGTGTTCCCATAATGCAATAATCGCTTCGGTTACAATGTCTTCGGTTACAATATCCGAATGGACGTATGATTTTACAAACAGATATGACCGCTGATAATATTTGTTGTATATGGTATTAAAAAATCTTTCTTCTATCTTCATTTTATAATATATTCCATATTCTATAGTAAATATATTTTTCAAACATAAAGCATATTACATAATTGAGAAATTAACAACCTATTTAAATATGAACCGTAGCATCTTATTAGACGGTCAAGAAAAAAGAAAAACTTTATTCCATCAGCATTTCGTTTTTTATTGTAACAAAAATATACAATTAAACTATATAAGTAAGAATACTATAGGTTAAAAATACATAATTTTATATAAGTCCGGCCTTTCATAAAAGAATATAAACAGAATTTATATTTTTTATTGAAGTTAAACATAGGATTTTTCCATGCACATAGGTAACAGAGATTAAGGCTGTTAATAGTTCTGCATTTATTATCTTAATTCTATGCTAATACGATATTACAATCCTACGACAAAGCAGTATTGTTACATACACACTTTTACATTTTCTAAATTTCTCACTTCATACTATCATAACAAATAAAAACGCATTGAATATTAACAACCTCCATATAGATTAAAGCTGTCGTGCTGACAATAAACACCGCATAAAAATAAGTTCATCCTATTATATACCCATCGGTTAATTAACATACACGTATCTTGTGTCGATGATACAGCATAACTGTATAAGGCATACATCATCGGGGGATGAAAGATAAACGTTATTCTTAGCGTTTCTGATGCAATAGTCTTTCATCATATTAATGCAGTATCGTCACATCTCAAACAACGATATTTAAACGCCGGTCTACATTTACAAGACTAATGGCAAATAACTGTAAAAAAACATTATTCTTATTTTCTTTATCTCTTTTACTCCAAACAGTCGTATTCTTTTTATGTTTTACATAAATTCGGTTTTCTATTTTAGGGTTCATGCTTTTTAGATTGTAATATATAATTAAAAGAGGTAATTTAAATCGAGATATTTATTAAGCAAAATACAATCATAACCTCATATTAATACTTAGAACTAAAATTGTGAGAAAGATCATAGTATTGCTTATATACTTTAATTATTAACTTAAAACTGTAATTATGAAAAAAATTATCGCATTGTTGTTTATGCTGCCCATTATACTTGCTTGCGGCGACAAAAATACACCCGACAACCCTCCTAAACCTAATCCAGATCCCAATCCCCCTACGCCACCGGCAGTAGTAACCTCACCTCCAAGAGTGCGCGGATTTATGGTTCAGTCGGCAAACGGTCTGCATGCACAAACAATCAAGGATTTGAGCACATGGGGTGCCAATGTTATAAGATTGCAACTTAATCCAGCAACTTATGCTTTGAAAAAGGGAACAGATTTATGGACAACCTTACCGGAATATCTGAATTTGGTAGAAGAAAAAGTACGTGCTGCACAAAGTGTAAATGTTAAAGTTATTTTAGACTTGCACGAACCTCCTATTTACGTAAACGGAAAAGTACCGACATTAGACGACCACAATCAACGTGGCTTTTGGACAAATCATCCGGAAATGAAAGATGCTCTTATACGGATGTGGAGGAACATCGCACAACATTTTACAAAAAAAGAATACGAAAACGAGATATGGGGATATGACCTTTTCAACGAACCCAGCGAGAAAGGTAGGGCTGCAGTGCAGGAATGGTTGGCAATGGTACCCGATATTATAACGGCAATCCGTACTGTCAACAAAAACGTATGGATCGTATTCCAGCCCGGTTTGGTAGCAGAAACATTCCAAATAGAGAAAGAAAAGATTATTCAGAAAGACAAACATGTAGTATACAGTCTTCACTTCTATTGTCCTGAAACCTTTGCTTGTCAAGGAATATTATATAACGGAGAATACAATTCCAAAACGATGACTCATGAAGAAGCCATTGCTTCTTTCAAAAGGGAATACCCGGGAAAGGCCAAGAATCATTGGTGGGAAAAAGAAGAAACATATTGCAACAAATCAACCTTGGAGGCCGAACTCAAACCGCTGACGGATTTTGCTTCAGAATATAAAGTTCCTGTCCTGATTGGGGAGTTCAGTGTTATCACATGGGCACCTGTAGAATCTGCCATCCGTTGGTTTAAAGATGCCATCGACATCTTCGAAAAAAACAACTTCTCGTGGTGTTTTCATGCTTTCCGCGAATGGCAAGGATGGAGTTTGGAAAGCCCCGAAGGTCTTAATGCATTCTGGTTTAGCAGAGAAAAGGCTCCGGCTCCACAAGCAACAGAAACCGAACGGGCCAAATATTTCAAAGAAGTATTCAAGAACCTGAATAAAGATACTTCTGCAACGGGGAAATAACGACACACAAGGGCGTAAATTTAACAGCGTTGAACCCTACTATTTATGGTTCAACGCTGTTAAATTTACGCCCTTTCTATTATAATTTTTCTTTTAAATCAAAATACACTTCAAGCCAGATAAAATTATCTATTTGAAAATTGAAGAAAAATTAATTTGATAATTGTCAACATACATATATGCAGAATTCTTTACTAAGAAAGAGTCTCATTTCAATATTTAACATAAAAGAGTCGGCAATATCCCATACAAACTATTCGTTGATGAACATTATAGGTAAACGGTGTTAGAGGGGACAACCACACTTTTACTGACCGAAAGAAACTCCTCTCGTTCTTCTATAATCCCGTATCATTCATCCTTACTCCCCTCTTTTATAAGGGCTGAAAGAGATTTTCTTTCTTGTTACTTCACACCTTCAACGGTGTAACCCGCCGTGCGCAGCAGGTTTAAAACGCCTTTGTCGCCCGGCAAATGGCCTACGCCAACGGCGAAAAACGTAGGCTTTGCAGCCATGATTGCCGGCATTTTTTCGGCCCAGTCGGCATTGCGGGCATAAATAAGCATGTTCTCTTCTTCGGGTGAATAGTCGCAATTATTGTGCATCTTCTCATCCATAGCAGCCTTAATGGCGTCGAGGTCTTGAGCATAAAAGGCCTTAACGATGCGCTCCGACATCTGTTCATTGAAGCCGGCATGGTCTATCAGGCACATCAATTGTTCTACCTGCCGCTTCAATGGCGTACTTTCGAAAAGCGTCTTTATTTGAAATTCAACCGTTTCCAAGCCTCCCACGGGTTCGTTGTTTGCTTTGGCTTGCTTCAGAAAATACTCGTCAAACGTAGTCATAGGATCGAACTCACCCATATGCTTCCTCATAAACATGAGCAAAGCCAGTTGAGTTGTCAGCGCTGCAGGCGTTATCTGTTCGAACTGTTTGGCCACGGCAGGATTGTTGAGATCGGCCCCCATAGCTTCTTTCAGATAGGCATTGAGACGTTTTAATTGGTCTTTGGTGAGCAAAGTGGATAGCTTTTTACCCTCTGGAAGCGTGGTTGCACGCTTTATTTTCTGCATATTATCGGTCGAACGCGCATCGCTCATGTTAACTTCTCCATACACCTGCTCGGTTTCGCCGAGGGCATTTTTCAGGCCCGGAACAGACTCTGCGAACCCTACATTGGCAAGATGATAGGTGCCGATGATATACGAAGGCTTGGTAAGTTCCTTTCCGGAAATCTTATACAGTAATTGTGCTTGTGCTCCCCATACTATAAAGCATGAAAAGAGCGCGGATACGAAAAATCTTTTCATAGTTTGTATGTTTGATATATATTAATAATGTGAAATCTACAAACTGTAGATACCGTTACCGGAGCTGGGGACAACGTGTGCCGTCGGTGGTATCTATTATATCTTTCTGCTGCAAATATACGATAAATATGAGAAATGAACGATCATTATAAGGATATTTTTCTTGTATATCTTACAATTTCTATTTAAATTTGTTGTTCGAACATCGAATTTTAAAAGTAAAAAGTATGGAAAGAATACAAGTAGAAAATCTGATCATAGGCTTCGGTAAAGCAGGCAAAACGCTTGCGGCCGATTTGGCTAAACACGGCCGGCAAGTGATTTTAGTGGAACAAAGTGAACAGATGTATGGCGGAACGTGCATCAATATAGGCTGCATTCCCTCGAAAAAGCTGTTGGTTGAAAGCGAATACGGGCACTATGTAACCGACAAAGAACAGGTATTTAACAGGGCTATGGATCGAAAGAATGCGCTTATAGATAAGCTCCGTGCAGCCAATTACAACAAGCTGGCCTCTTTGGAGAACGTGCAAATCATCGACGCTTCGGCAAGTTTCGTCGACAGGCATACGGTCTGTTTGCGTGGGAAAGACGGAGAAATGGAAGTAGAGGCCAAAAGAATTTTCATTAATACGGGTTCCAAGCCGGTTCGCCTCGCGATAGAAGGAGCCGATGGCAGCCGCATTTACGATAGTACGGGTATGCTCTCGCTCGCAAAGCGTCCCGATAAATTGGTCATAGTGGGCGGTGGTTACATTTCTTTAGAGTTTGCCTGTATGTATCAGGCCTTCGGTAGCAAGGTGACAATCCTTGAGAGCAGCGGCACTTTCTTGGCTCGCGAAGACCGCGACATAGCCGATGAAATGTACAAAGTGCTTACATCTAAAGGCATCAATATCATGCTCTCTGTACAAATTGAGAAGTTTGTGGAAGGTGCAGGGCGCACAACTGTCGCTACTTCGAAAGGCAACTTCGAGGCCGATGCGGTGCTGGTAGGCATCGGCCGTCGCCCGAATACCGACGGATTATGCCTCGAAAAGGCGGGCATAAAGACCA
This sequence comes from Prevotella phocaeensis, assembly GCF_900065875.1. NCBI lineage: Bacteria > Pseudomonadati > Bacteroidota > Bacteroidia > Bacteroidales > Prevotellaceae > Prevotella > Prevotella phocaeensis. The sequence continues at coordinate 33,765 of NZ_LT160623.1, forward strand.
CCGAGCGGGGATATATTGTCACTGACGAACGTTTACATGCTGCGCCTAACGTGTGGGCAATGGGCGATGTAGCGGGGAGTCCGCAGTTTACATACATCTCGCTCGACGACTATCGCATCGTCAGCAACGAGCTCTTCGGCGATGGCAGCCGTACTGTAAACAACCGAGGTGCAGTGCCTACATCGGTTTTCACAAATCCCCAGCTATCGCATGTGGGCATGACGGAGGAACAGGCTCGGCGAAGCGGACGCAACATAGATGTGAAAAAACTGCCCGCAGATGCCATTCCGAAAGCGAAAGTTCTTGCGCAGACCGATGGTATATTAAAAGCAATTGTTGATCATGACAGCGGTGAAATATTGGGAGTTACGCTGTTTTGTACCGGTTCCCACGAGATAATCAATCTCTTTAAGATGGCTATCGACAACCATATACCGGCATCCTATGTGCACAATATGATCTTTACGCATCCTACAATCAGCGAAGGTCTTAACGATTTGTTTGCCTGATGACCACGTCGGATGAAGAATATATTGTGCCTGTTTCTGACAAATTGGCATGCTGTCATTCCTGTCTTTCCCCTTGGCATACGTTTTGTTATAAAGAAACCGAACGCTACTGTTCGAATAATATATAGATAATAACAGAAATATAATATACAATTATGGGAAAGATTATTGGAATTGACTTAGGAACTACCAATAGCTGCGTAGCTGTATTTGAAGGCAACGAGCCGGTAGTAATAGCTAACAGCGAGGGCAAACGTACTACTCCTTCGGTAGTAGGCTTTGTGAAAGACGGTGAAAGAAAGGTGGGCGATCCTGCAAAGCGTCAGGCTATCACCAACCCGAAGAATACGGTTTACTCTATTAAACGCTTCATGGGCGAGACCTATGAGCAGTGCAAGAAAGAAGTAGGGCGCGTTCCATTCGCTGTTGTAGATGAGAACGGTTACCCGCGCGTAGACATCGAAGGACGTAAGTACACGCCGCAGGAGATCTCTGCAATGATTCTTCAGAAGATGAAGAAGACTGCCGAAGATTATCTCGGACAGGAAGTTACCGACGCCGTAATCACCGTGCCGGCCTACTTCTCCGACTCTCAGCGTCAGGCAACCAAGGAGGCCGGAGAAATTGCAGGACTCAACGTGCAGCGTATTGTGAACGAGCCTACGGCTGCAGCTCTTGCCTACGGTGTAGACAAAGCCAACAAAGATATGAAGATCGCCGTATTCGATTTGGGTGGAGGTACGTTCGATATCTCTATCTTGGAGTTCGGCGGTGGCGTGTTTGAGGTGCTTTCGACTAATGGAGACACACACCTTGGCGGCGACGACTTCGACCAAGTAATTATCGATTGGCTGGTTCAAGGCTTCAAGGCCGACGAGGGTATCGACCTCAGTAAAGATCCGATGGCCATGCAACGCTTGAAAGAAGCTGCCGAAAAGGCCAAAATAGAGTTGAGTTCTTCTACCTCTACGGAAATCAATTTGCCTTATATCTCGGCAGAAGGCGGCGTGCCCAAGCACTTGGTAAAGACGCTTACGCGTGCTCAGTTCGAGCAGTTGGCCCACGACTTGATACAGGCTTGTCTCGTACCTTGCCAGAATGCCATGCGCGATGCCAAGTTGCAGACGTCTGATATCGACGAGGTTATCCTCGTAGGTGGTTCGAGCCGTATTCCCGCCGTGCAGACATTGGTGAAGAATTACTTTGGCAAAGAACCTTCGAAGGGCGTTAATCCCGACGAAGTGGTAGCCGTAGGCGCAGCCATCCAAGGTGCTATATTAAATAAGGAGAGCGGCGTAGGCGACATTGTGTTGCTCGACGTTACGCCTCTTACGCTCGGTATCGAGACAATGGGCGGCGTAATGACGAAGCTAATCGACGCCAACACCACCATTCCGGCTAAGAAGAGCGAAGTATTCTCTACAGCGGTAGACAACCAGACAGCCGTAACCATCCACGTTTTACAGGGCGAACGTCCCATGGCTTCGCAGAACAAGAGTATCGGACAATTTAACCTCGAGGGCATTGCACCGGCTCGCCGCGGCGTTCCTCAGATTGAGGTAACGTTCGACATCGATGCCAACGGTATTCTCAACGTCAGCGCCAAGGACAAGGCAACGGGCAAGGAACAGAAGATACGCATTGAGGCCAGCAGCGGTTTGAGCCAAGAAGAAATCGACCGCATGAAGGCCGAAGCCGAGCAGAACGCCGCAGCCGACAAGGCTGAACGCGAGAAGGTAGACAAGATGAATCAGGCCGACTCTATGATCTTTACGACCGAGAACTTCCTCAAGGACAATGGCGACAAGATTCCAGCCGACCAAAAGCCCGCTATCGAGTCAGCACTCCAGCAACTTAAAGATGCCCACAAGGCAGCCGACGTTGCCGCCATCGACACGGCTATCAACAACCTCAACACCGTGATGCAGGCTGCCAGCCAACAGATGTATCAAGGTGCAGGTGCACAGCCGGGAGCAGATGCAGGTAATCAGGCACAGCAAGAGCAGCCAAAGCAGGACGAGACTATTCAAGATGCAGATTTTGAAGAGGTAAAGTAAGAATAATTAAAATAGGTAAGTAATGATTAGATTCAAGACAAAGAACGAAGCAACCAAAGCATTAACTCGTGCCAAAATGTTTTTCCACCGTGAAATTACAAAACAAGGGAATTATATCCCTGCAGAGGTTAGCCTTTATTTAGATTTAATTGATAATGCCATTTTATATATTGACCCTAAGGCAAATATTAATGAACTTTGTCGTGAAGTTGGAGAAAAAAAATAGAAAACTTTCGAATAAGAAGTATCCAAAGAGGGTGTACTAAGCAGTACGCCCTCTTTTTATAATTCAAGCACAATAAAAATAATAGCCAAGTCCACATTATTTCTTTTGAGAAAATAAACACCTACATTATGACCCAAGAAGAATACAACCAATTAGACACCGACTTTGCGCACTGCGCAGGCACCCATTGCGCGAAAGCTGGCAAATGCTTGCGCCACACAGCCCACACGATGCTCGCAGAGAGTAGGCACGAAACCTATATGGTGGCGAACCCTGACGTAGTAACCGGCGCACAGCCCTGCCCACTCTTCGTGCCCGACCGCAAGGAACGCTTTGCGTGGGGCATATCGCACATTTACGACAACGTGCGGGCGTCTGACTTGCGCCGTGTCCGATACGAAGTGATGGCGTGCTTCGGCTCGGAAGTCTACTACAAGGTGAAGCAGCAGCGACGCGCCATTACGGAAGAAGAGCAGGAAATGGTGCGCCTTTCGTTTACCGAAATGGGCTACGACGGCACCGCCATCGAGTTCGACCGCTATGAAGAACAATACCCCGTGCTGATGCGGTTGGCAAGATACAAGTAGGTATCTGTGCGCTCCATACCTGATATATTCTGACAGCTTTTTAACAAGTTCTTGCGGAAAGATACATAACATACGGTTTTGGACACGTTTGTCCAACGGTTTGGACTAACGTGTCCAATCGGTTGGATTAATGTGTCCAACGAGTTGGGCAAACGTGTCCAATATCGTTTGTTCGGCATAAACCATTTAGCAATATGAATAGACAGAAAATAGCAAACATTATCGACCGGCAATCGCATACCGACTGGATATGCATGGCTTACGACTGGTTCATGTTAGTTGTCATTCTCGTAAGCCTCCTTCCCCTTATGTTCATGAGGTCGCACAAGGCGTTTTGGTATACAGAACTTGTTTCTACGCTCGTGTTTATCATCGACTATCTGCTGAGATGGGGCACGGCCGATATACGAAACCACAATCGCAAGACGGCATTTCTTACCTATCCGTTCTCCGTTATGGCAATCATAGACCTGCTGTCTATCTTGCCTGCCATTACGCTGCTCAACCCTGCGTTCAAGCTGTTCCGCTTCGTGCGCCTGCTGAGGCTGACGAGGGTGCTGAAAATATTTGGAATATCGAACAAGATGCGCCTGTTCCTGTCCATACTCTACAAAGAGCGTCAGGTGTTGTCCTCCGTTTTGCTATTGGCACTGCTGTACATCTTTGTAATGGCACTCATACTGTTCAATGTCGAGCCGCACGTGAATCCATATACCCATCAGCCAACATTCCGTTCGTTTTTCGATGCCTTGTATTGGGCAACCGTAACACTCACCACCGTCGGCTATGGCGATATGTGCCCCGTTACCGATGTCGGACGCTTTGTAAGTATGCTGTCGTCGCTGTTGGGTATAGCCATAATCGCGTTGCCTTCGGGCGTGATAACCGCCCGTTATCTTGATGAGCTGCGGAAGAGGCGAGGGTAAAACCATCTTTGCGATGATGAGAAGAAAGGCACAATGCCTGTTGTAAAAGCCTTTCCGACCGTTCAAATAATAGAATAACACACGCAACTATTGTGTTTTTATCGTGTTTCTTCAGTGTCTTGGGGCACAGAGGAAACACTTTTTTCATTTGCACCGTAACAATCAACAACAAGTATTTATGGTACAAAATGAAATCACTTTTGAGAACTTGCCAAAGGCAGTTGCTCACTTAGTCAGCGAAGTTGCTGAAATCAAGAATTTAGTATGTAAAGGGCAAACACCTGTTGCTCCTCCCAAACGCATTCCTATTGGAATAGATGACGCGTGTAAACTTATTGGGAAAGCTAAGCCCACAGTTTATACCTTAGTACGCAAACGCTTACTACCTTGCTATAAGAATGGTAAACATCTCTATTTTTTTGAAGAGAAAGTAAGAATAAGTATTAAAGAGGGATAAGCAAAGTATTCCGTATTCCTCTTTTTCCTAATATTCAAAATTCATAATCGCGTTTATTAAGCCAAAAAATGCAGGAGAGGTTAGAAGCGTAAACGGCCTTTCCAAAGAAGAGAAAAGTGCCATATACAGTTTTTACAAGGTACTGTTTATTGTTGGTGTAACAACAATTCCAACAAATGGTTCTCTATGCGAGATTTCATGAGAGGTTCAAACTTCTACTGGGAGGGAACGCCTTTAATGGCAGTCTACGAGAAGTACAAGGATATAAAGGCTGCCGGACAAGATGCCGGCAGGTTATTGAAGAAAGTCATCGAAAGAGACAAACGACACTTTGAGACAAAGACAGAAGAACTCATTAGAAAATACAAATGGGTTGGAAATGAAGAATAAACTTCATTTGTGATTAATAAGTGCTTTCACTTTACTAACATTTAGTGGAAGCACTTTTCTTTTCCCCATACTCTGCACATTACTCTACCGAACGAAGCCAAAGCGACATACGCACGCAATACAAAAGCATGATGACACAAGAAGATTACAAACAAGCAGACGCTGCCTTTGCACATTGCGCTGGAAAAAAATTACGAGCAGGCTAGCAAATGCATGCGCCACACCGCATACACAATACTCGCAGAGAAGAGGTATGAAATCCACATAATGGTCAATCCGGCCGTGATAACAGGTACGGCCCTGCCCACTGTTCATGCCCGACCAGCGCGAGACCTTCGCCTTGGCATCACGCACATCTACGACAACGTCCGCGCAGCCGACCTGCGCCATGCCAAGCTCGAAGTCATGTCGTGCTTCAGCACTGCCTGCTATTATAAGGTCAAACAGCAGAATGAGCCATCACCGAAGAAGAGCAGCAGGCTGTCCGCCAGCCCTGTGCCGTTTAAGAACATGGTAAGCGGATAGGTGTCCTTTCCTTGTTCCCTCCGATATTTTGCGATCGTATATGCGGTTATACATGAATGACAGGAAGGCATCTTTACGGGAAGCGAGACTATTGTTGTTCATGTATTCTTTCAGCCCAGCGAGAGTAAACACCACATTCCTTTCCAGCTTGGTGTTTATATAATCCACAATCGTATTGCGAACTATGTCTATACGGCTATTGTACTCGACCTGCTGACCACAATTACATACTCTATCATTGCGGAACTGCCCCTTCTTAACCTTAACACCTGTATTATAGAAATTTCTAACCTTGTAGAAAGTAACTTCTACATAGACAGGTACAGCAATTTTCTTTGATGCTGTGTTGTGTCTATCAAAGACAATCCTTGTGTTTGCTATTTTCATATATCACTTTATTTAAAAATTTGGTACGACGCTTGGTACGATTCTGGTACGAAATCTGTCCCATAATGTCCATTTTTGTCTACTTTCGGACGCTTCTTTATAAAGTGATAATCTTGTGTGCTTTTGTCTTAAACAACTGACAATCTGACAGTTGCACTTACTTTTATGCTTAATATACTAACTATCAAAGTGATCCGCATGGGGCTCGAACCCATGACCCCAACATTAAAAGTGTTGTGCTCTACCAACTGAGCTAGCGGATCTTCCCAACTTCTTTTTCAAAAGCGAATGCAAAGTTACAATGTTTTTTTAGAACAACCAAATTATTCTTTGCTTTTTTCTTTGATTTGATATTCCTTCGTTACATACCGTTGCCAATATGCGATGATCAGTGTGGTTAGCGGTAAAGCGATAATCAATCCTATAAATCCCAAGATTGTTCCCCAAACAGATAGCGACAACAAAAGTATGGCAGGGTTCAACCCCATCGCTTTTCCCATAATCTTAGGCGTTATTATCATATCGGTAATTGCCTGAATTAAGATAAATAATCCAACGGCCAACCCAAATATAAGCCAAAAACTTTGTCCTGTGTCTGCCGCCTTGAGCATGGCAAGAAAAGCAGTAGGGATCAGTGCAAACGTGTGTAGATAAGGCACAAGATCTAATATACCTATCAATATTCCTAAGCCTATAGCCATCGGGAAATCGAGTATGGTAAAGCCTATACAAAACATAATGCCCATACACAGCGCCACCAAACACTGTCCGCGGATATAATTATTCAGTTCTCTCTCAACATCTTTCATCAGGTCGCTCCAAAATGCGCGGTGCTTTTGTGGGAATATTCTGATCCAGTTTTCCGTAAGAAACTCATAGTCGAGAAGAATAAAAAACATATACAATAATGTAATCAACGAAGCTACGATACTGATAACCACACTTGCCGTTTGCCCTACAAACGAGAACACCTGCGGTACAGCAGTCTTCACAGTATCAGTGAAATCTTTACTTCTGAAAAACTTCTCCACCTCTTGTTGATTATCCTGCAACCATTTTTGGATAAGAGCCGTGATATTATTCGTATTCGTGGTTTGATGTATCCATCGTGAAAGCACGTCTCCAAGTTTTTCAAACTGTTCTATTATCGGCGGAATAATAAGATACAAAATTCCGCCTACTATGCCTATAACAAACAACATGGTAATAAGAATTGCCAATACCCGCACTTTTACACGAAGTTTGTTCTGCACAAATTTCACAATAGGATAAAGCAGATAGGCAAACAACCATGCTATGAAGAACGGCAATAACACGCTGCTAAGACAATTTACACCGTAGAGTACTGCGCCTACCAATAAAATCGTACCCGCCAATCTAATAAATCTATCAAACGTAATCTCCTTTTCCAGCATAGCCGTTTCTCGTTTACATCGTTTAATTATTTATTTTTCGTTTTCTCTTCCTGCAACGTCTTTTGATAACAATCGCGGCAAAGCGGCTCGTATTCCGTTTTCTCACCAAGCAACACTTGTTTGTCATTAGGTACAAGCCGATGGCTCACATAAGCCAAGGCTCCGCATTTTACACATATTGCATGCACTTTCGTAACCTCGTCGGCAATGGCACATAATGCCGGAATTGGTCCGAATGGTATACCCTTAAAGTCCATATCCAATCCCGCTATAATCACTCTCACGCCTCTATTTGCCAATTCATTGCACACATCCACCAAGCCATCGTCAAGGAATTGTGCTTCATCAATGCCGACAACATCCATATCCGAAGATAAAAGCAAGATAGATGCCGACGATTCAACAGGAGTAGAATTGATAACATTCAGGTCGTGGCTCACTACATCTTGTTCAGAATACCGCGTGTCTATCGCCGGCTTGAATATCTCAGCTTTTTGCTTTGCAAACTTCGCACGCTTCATACGGCGAATAAGTTCTTCGGTTTTGCCCGAGAACATCGAACCGCACACCACTTCTATTCTTCCGGGGCGATGTGCTTCACCCGTCAAGTTTTCCATCATACCGGTACAAAGTACGAGTTACCGTAAATCATCCTATAACCCGCTGTAATCTTTTATTATTGTACAACTATATTTGTTTCGGTTCATAAAACCGTTGTTAATCTTTTGCAAACTTACAATTTTTTCTCGACTTTCATGCTACTTTAGCAAAGATTTTCCATCTTCTTTTTTCGGATATACGGTGGTCTGAAGTAGCCATATTTATATAAAAAATCTTTTCATACACTTTTTCTATTTTTACTATCACACCATCAAAATACACATAAACCTCTGAATGCAATGTCGTTACAAGTATGTACAAACTGGCAGTATGACAGGGACTTTGCCGTCAGCAACATTTCCGTTTTGCCTTATGGCTATTCTGTATCGCCCGTACATATACTTAATATGGAAGATATAATATAGTTTTACAAAGCATATCTTATAGCAAGTCAAAGAACAAATATAACTTTAGAGATAACAAAAACAGATTGCTGACGGCAAAGTTACTGTCATCCTTTCATATTAAAATCAGCTATATTTACCTAATAATCAATTGTTTACAATTACTACAATAATATAATGGCAAAAATACAAGAATTTATTTTCCTTGTTATTTTACCTCTAATAGCCATAAGTAATGCGAGAAAGTTAGACTTGATATAACCGTTTTTGTTTTCTATTCTGCTTTAAAACCGTGTAAAAACACCCCTGCAACTTACTCATTTAATAATGTAAAACGCAAATTAACAAAAGGATACAATGACACAACGAAAACAAAGACGTTTTAAAAATTGCAAAGAAATATATGCTTTTTTTGCCGATGAAGAATATTTAATTATATTTGCTACCAAATATGGGCACACTATATATCGTACCTACTCCGGTGGGAAATATGGAGGATATGACACTGCGAGCTGTCAGAATTCTGAAAGAGACAGACTTGATATTGGCCGAAGATACACGCACGTCGGGTATACTGTTGAAACATTTCGGTATCCAAAATCGCCTGATGTCACACCATAAGTTCAACGAACACGGTACTTCGGCAGTCATCGTAGAGCGCCTGAAAGCCGGACAAAATATTGCGCTCATCAGCGACGCCGGTACACCCGGCATCAGCGATCCCGGGTTTTATCTGGCTCGCGAGGCATCAAAAGCCGGCATCACAGTACAGTGTCTCCCCGGTGCCACGGCCTGCATTCCCGCTATCGTATCATCAGGATTGCCCTGCGACCGTTTCTGTTTCGAAGGTTTCCTACCACAGAAAAAAGGACACCAAAGCCATTTAGAGGCATTAAAAGACGAAACACGTACGATGATTTTCTACGAATCGCCTTATCGCCTGCTCAAAACATTGCAACAATTTGCTGCGATTTTCGGCGAAGACAGATCAATCAGTGTGGCAAGAGAGATATCGAAAGTGCACGAAGAATATATACGTGGCACTATTCAAGAAGCGATACAACATTTTACTAAGACCGAACCACGGGGCGAGATAGTAATTATTCTTGCCGGAAAAGATATAAAAAGTAAAAACCAAAAAAAGGAACTGATATGAAAAAATTATTGCTTTGTACTTTCATTTTTACAATGTTGGCAGTTATAAGCTGTAAGCAAGATAATAAAGCTCAGCAATTGTCCAATATAGAACAGAACGACTCGTTGCAGAAAATCATTGCTCAAAAAGACAGTGAGATTAACGATATGCTGGGAACACTCAACGAAATCCAAGAAGGTTTCCGCGAGATAAACGAGGCAGAAAATCGTGTTACTATTGCTAAAGATGGCGAAGGCACTAACAAGACACAGCAGATTAAGGAGAATATCCAGTTTATTTCCACTGCTATGAAGCGTAATCGCCAGCTTGTAGATAAGCTCCGTCAGCAATTGCGCGAAAGTAGTGTTAAGGGAGGGCAGTTTAAGACCACCATTGACAATCTGATGAAACAGCTTGACGAAAAAGAACAACAGTTACAACAACTGCGTGCCGAACTCGATGCTAAAGACATTCATATCTCGGAATTGGACGAAACCATCAACAATTTGAATACAAATGTCAGCAACCTGACTGCCGAGAGTAATCAGAAGAGCGAAACCATCAGCAATCAAGACAAGCAGCTGAACACGGCATGGTATGTATTCGGAACTAAGAACGAACTGAAAGAGCAGCGTATTATAGAAGATAATCGTGTACTGCAATCTAATTTTAATAAAAATTACTTTACAAAGATCGATATTCGTGTAGACAAAGAAATCAAACTCTACACCAAGTCTGCCAAAATTATGACTACGCATCCGTCGTCAAGCTATACGCTCACACGCGATGCCAATAAACAGTATGTACTTCGCATTACTAACCCGCAAATATTCTGGAGTACCAGCAAGTATTTGGTTATCCTTGTGAAGTAACATAGCGTTTACATAGTGAATATACAAGAATAGTTGAAGAGTGTCACGCCTCTTCAACTATTTTTATTTCTAAACAGTTCGTTTTAATTCTCTAATAAACCATTTAGAGAATAACAAGTTAGTTTCTCACGTCTAATCGTTTTGATAAAACCAAACGCATTGATTTTATAACTGCCTTAGAAATTAAGTAAAAATAAATAAGCGGATTTCCCCTTTATCCGTTTGAGAAAATCCGATCTAATTTTAATTGTGCACCAGCGTACCAATGTCTTCACCATCGATCACCTTTCGCAAGTTGCCTTTCACATCCATGTTGAACACATAAATGGGCAGGCCATTTTCCTTGCACATGGTCGTTGCCGTGAGATCCATCACTTTCAGTCCGCGGGTATAGATTTCATCGTATGTAATTTCATTGAACTTCACAGCCGTAGCATCTTTTTCAGGATCGGCCGTGTAGATGCCGTCCACACGCGTGCCTTTCAGCATCACGTCGGCCTCTATTTCTATTCCACGAAGCGAAGAACCCGTGTCCGTGGTGAAATAAGGGCTGCCGGTACCTGCCGAGAAGATGCATACATAACCGTTCTCCATAGCCTCGATAGCTTTCCATTTGCTGTAAAACTCGCCGATAGGCTCCATACGAATAGCGGTAAGCACTTTCGACTTGACATCTAACGCCCCCAAGGCAGAACTCAATGCCAGTGAGTTGATAACTGTAGCACACATGCCCATCTGGTCGCCTTTCACCCTATCGAAACCTTTCTGCGAACCACTCAACCCTCTGAAGATATTCCCGCCACCAATCACAATACCGATCTGCACACCCATCTCGTGTATTTCCTTAATCTGCGCAGCATAATCAGCCAATCGTTCGGCATCGATACCGAAACCTTGCCTGCCCATTAAGCTCTCACCACTCAACTTGAGCAGTATTCTTTTAAATTTAGCCATACGTTCTATTTGTTGTTTTAATTCAATATAAACTCTACTTCCTTAAAGGCATAGCTGCGCATCATGCCCTGCCGGTCACGTAAAACTAAGTGTCCGTCAGGCTTTACCTTTACGATTTCTGCCTCGAAACTGCCCTCTGCATCGCGATATTTATAAAACCCGTTCTTCCGATATAATGCTTCATGATATAGTGAAATAACTGTACTGTAGTCACCACTGCACAACATACCGTAATATTTTTCAAATGCTATGAGCACCTGTTCCAACAGTCGTTCACGATCTATTTCGTGACCGATAATCGTACAGAGTGACATCGGATTGGGTGCATCACTGTGAAACGTGCGCTGGTTCACATCGATGCCTACGCCGAAGATACAACTTTGCAACCCGCCATGGGCAACTGTCGTTTCTATCAGCGTGCCGCTCACCTTGTAATCGCGCCAATAAACATCGTTGGGCCATTTCAGCGTGAAGCCGTCGGCATACATTTGGAGTGTTTCATGCAATGCCAATCCGCCCGCCATCGACAGCAGAAATTGCTCTGAAACGGACACCATAGCAGGGTGTATGCGCAGAGAAAACAGCAAATTCTTGCCCGCTTCACTCTCCCAGCCGTTGGCTCCCTGTCCTCGGCCAGCCGTTTGATAATCAGCAGTCACGACGATCATGTCTGCCGTAGATTCTTCCTGCAAACCTCTCAGATATTTATTAGTGGAATCAGTTTCCTGCAGTTTGATGATTGTTCGTTTCATCCTCTTAAAACAACAATAAAGGATTAAATGCGTCTTTGATATGCTCCACTCGCATATTATCGCGAGTAGTACCCACAATGGTGATGATATCGAACCGCAGTTCCTCCACCACATCGCACATTTTCACATAAGCATTGGCAGCAACCCCTATACTCCGTATCTTTCGCATGTCCACCGCATCTTCGGGTTTGGCAACTTCATCCGTAGTTCTCGTCTTCACTTCTACGAACACCACCTCCGTCTCATCGGGCGTAAGAGCAATGATGTCAATGTCGCGCTTACCGAATTTCCAGTCGCATTCGCGGATGATATACCTCTTGTCATGCAGGTATTCCACCGCCATTTCTTCTCCCCATTTGCCAAGCTCGTTATGTGCAGCCATGCTATAAATATGGTTTATCTATCGCAAAATTAGTACTTTTATTCCACACATCAAAAAAGAATGTTGTATTTTTGCACCAGATACATTCAGTCACAGCGCAGAATTCGAAGCATGGTTCACACAGGTAGATTATCAACATGACAAAAGAAAAAGAACAACAGCAAAAAGACGAGCAGTTTATGCAGAAAGCGCTTGTCGAAGCCAAAGCGGCTTTCGATGCGGGAGAGATACCCATCGGGGCCGTCATCGTTTGCAAAGACAGGATCATTGCACGAGCGCATAATCTCACAGAAACGCTACATGACGTGACGGCACATGCCGAAATGCAAGCCATCACGGCAGCTGCCGATGCTTTGGGAGGCAAATATCTGTCGGAATGTACACTTTATGTCACCATTGAACCATGCACCATGTGTGCCGGTGCTATCGGTTGGGCACAACTCCGACGCATCGTTTATGGGGCTACAGACGAGAAACGGGGCTTCCATAAATATGCCCCGGAAGCGCTGCACCCCAAAGCCTCTATAACGGCAGGCATCTTGGAGCAGGAATGCCGAGAACTGATGCAGCAATTCTTCCTATCGAAAAGATAGACTTCATCTCCCATAATGCTCCGATAGAGAACTGACATATCCTTTTTAAACCAAAATTCCTCTACTTGTTCAAAAAGGGTCTTTTGAAATTGTATTTACCCGAACAAATCGATACAGCCATATAATTATCCCTTTGTCCTGCCATTTCTGTTTCCTTAAATTTCCTAATGGAGATTTTACTTTCTCATCAAAATGTCGTCATTTCAAACCATGCAGAAGAACTTTATAATAAAAATTCGCTCCACCAGTTGGCGGGGCTGGCGGTATAGAATGGGCCGAAGAGCACGATATCATCCGGCCGTGTCAGCCCCGACCTCACCAATGAAGACCGTAAGAGAATAAGAAATATGCGTCGAAAGTTTGTTGTCTAGTTTTTTTGTACATCTTTGCACACGTATACTAAACTACAGGTATAAATTTAACGAAAGGCAATACGAGCCGACCGAGTACCTCTTATTATATAAAGAAAGGTATAGGCGCAGAGCGAAGAAACGTAGGTTTCTCCGCAGCTTTTAACACATTATATTTGGCCGTCTCGAATAATTTGCCAACACACACAGGCGCTACCGACGTAACTGCACTTGTTAGAATTTTCCGGCAGGCATAATGGCGCCGGTAATGACAACGATCCCCTGCACGTCAAAGGCGTCGACTTCTTCGATGAAGAAGAATCAATCGATACCACCCCATACAGCAAGAACCCTTGGGAAGAGTAAACAGAACATCAAAACTAAAAGAACATAAAAAGATGAAAACAAATATTTTATCAATGCTTACTCTGGCAGGCCTGCTACTTTTTACCGCCTGCTCCAGTGAAGGCACGGCAGACAACCGACAGCAGGAGTTCGACGTGAAAGGGCTCACGGCCTTTTCATTGGAAGAAAACAATACCCCGCCCACAACACGCGTCGCAGGCGAGTACTCCGGCACAGGCGTCAAGTTTTATTGTAAAAAGCAGGATCGCCTCTTTGTGAACAACCCCACAGCTACATCCGAATGGAGAGTCTATATAACGAACAACATCTACGAGCTTGGTCATGCTGCAGGTACCGGCCGCACACCAACGGCCAAATTCTACACAGGAAGCCGTTACGAAGAGAACGATCGGGCGATTACCCTGTCTGCCGACCAACACATTCAGGTTAGTTATGACAATCGCAGCCAAGGAAATTACGGACGATGGCCGGCCGACCGATAAGGACTCGTGTTCAGCCTCCGATAGCTCCCACTCAGCGCATCAGCCATGCAACGTTCCGCTTCGTCGGACGACACATGGAACACGCCGCAGCCCAGCTGCGGCATCTCTATTCCGTTGTTCAATATCACTTTATCCATCTTGTTCTTTTGTTATTTCAAATTCGACTTAAAGAATGCAACCAGTTTATCGTAAGGTATCACGCCTGCCCTGTCGTCGTAGAAGTCGCAATGCGCAGCGTTCGGAATGATGTAGAGCTCTTTGTTGCCCACAACGGTTGTCTTGCCCGGCTCCGGTTTCTTGCCCGTCATCTTCTCGAAAGCCTGCTCGGCAAAGTAGCGGCTGTGCGCTTTCTCGCCGTGAATCATCAGCACGGGGTTGCGGATTTCGTCCACATAGGCCAGAATCTTATCGTTTTGCAGCGAGGTAAAGGTCTGCGCAATCCATCCGCCGTTGGAGCCGATGCCGCGAACGTGGTAGCCGCGCGCTGTTTCATAGAAGTCGATATAATCCTTCAAGAACTGCGGAGCGTCTGCGGGAGCCATCTTGGGGAAGCCCTCCGTGCGTGCATATTCGCCTTTCAGGGCATCGGCGGTGCGCTGGTCCGACAGTTCTTTGCGCTTGGCAAAGCGTGCAGGTTCGTTGTCGTTCTCGTCGAAATAGTCGTTGCCAATCACCTGCGTCATGTTGTACATCGTCACGACAGCCGTTGCCTTGATGCGGGTGTCGATGGCGGCAGTGTTTAAAGCGAAGCCGCCCCAACCGCAAATGCCGATGATACCCACGCGAGCCGTGTCTACATCAGGGCGCGTCATCAGGTAATCCACCGCTGCCTGAAAGTCTTCGGTGTTCAGATCGGGCGAGTTCACGCCGCGAGGTTCGCCTCCGCTCTCACCCATAAACGACGGGTCGGAAGCCACAGCCACGAAGCCGCGCTCCGCCATGCGCATGGCATAGAGCCCGCTCACCTGCTCTTTCACTGCACCGAAAGGTCCGCCAACGGCCACGGCGGGCAGTTTGCCCTTGCCAGCGTTCTTCGGCGTGTACACATCTGCTGCCAGTGTGATACCGAAATGGTTGGTGTAGGTCACTTTCTCGTGATTTACCTTGTCGCTCAGCGGGAACACCTTGTCCCACGCTTCAGTTAATTTCAATTCTTGTTTCATTTTGTTCTCTTGTTTTTTGTCGTTCGCTGCCATGCCGTTAGCCGTCAGCATCAGCAGCGAAACGATTGTTACCATTAATTTATTCATACAGTTTTTTATCCTCAAATCTTATCTTTACGGTTAAAAGCCAATCTCTCCGAGCCACTTGTCAATCTGCGCGTGCTTCTTGTCCATGTCCTTTCCGCCCATTTCGTGCGTCACAATGGTCAGTCCTTCGCGGTGTTCCGACTGCGGCGTGGCCTTGACGATGTCTTTGAGTGTCTCGTATTCGGCGGTATAGCAGGTGCAGAACGGGATGACGGTCTTACCCTTGAAGTCGTACTGCTCCAAGAACGTAAAGACAGGCATTGGAGCCGTGTACCACCAGACGGGCACGCCGATGAACACCACATCGTAGGCTTCCATCCCGGCCACGCGTCCCTTGATGGCGGGCCATTCGTTCTTCTCTTTCTCGGCCTTGGCATCTTCCGTACAAGCCTCATACTCCTTTGGGTAGGGCTTTTCACGGACGATTTCAAACTCATCGGCCCCTACCTTTCCGGCGATATACTTCGCCGCCTCCTTAGTGTTGCCGCTCCATGAGAAGTAGGCAACCAACACTTTCTTGTCTTTCATACTTTCCATTTCCTTTGTTTCCTTTTTCGCCGGTGTGCAGGCGCTCACGCCCAGCATGGCCAGCAGCATTATTGCAAGTGATAAAATCTTTTTCATATTGTTAATGATTAAATGTCTATTTCAAATACTTTTCCAATCAATGCCGGAGGCTACCGGCGGATGTCGCGGCCGAAGTCTTCCGACACGTAATTCTCCAAGTGTTGGCAGCAGTCCTGCGAGAAGCGGCCGGCATAGTCGATGAGCTTATCCCACATGGAGCGGGGAAGTCCTTCGCTTAATTGCCGACGTGTGATATTAAGCCGGACAAGCCCGTAGATGAGTCCCACATTGAAGTTATCGCCTGCACCGATGGTACTGACTGTCTCGATCTTCTCGACAGAATAGGTGGCAGTCACACCTCCATGGGCATACAAGCTGACAGGGCGCGGTCCGTCGGTGCAGACGAAGTTCAAGCATCGTGGCGCCACCTCCTCGGTATATGCCGCGGCCACGTCGGTGCAGCCGAACACCACCCGCAGGTCGCCGGTGGAAGAACGCACAATGTCGGCCTGTGCCATGTTCTCGCGGATGCGTGGTCGCAGCATATCGAGCATGTCGGCATGCGGGGTGCGGATGTTGATGTCATAACAGACGATGGCGCCTGCCTGCCGCGCCTGCTGCAGGAGCCGGTTCACCCGCCCGCTGTTGGCCGGGTTGGCAGCATAGAACGAGCCGAAGAGCACAATGTCGTCCGGTCGGATATCGGGCAGCGCCGACTCTTGATCGCTCGGTCGCGGATCGGGGTAGAAGGTGTAACGGGCATTGTTGGCCTCGTCGAGATAGGCCGTCGAGACAGTCGTCTTTATGCCCGGCCGGAGCCGCAGGTACTGTGCGTCCGCTCCGGTCGTGTCCGCCCCAACTTCGCCAATGAAGACAACGTCCAGCCCTGCGCGCCCCATCGACACAGCCGAGTTGAGCGCCGATCCGCCGGCATTGGCGCTGATAGGCTGACTGCCGCGGAACAGGATGTCAAGCACCGCCTCACCCATGCAGATTACCCTGCGCGCCGGTGCCTCGGCGGGGGTGGCTCCCGTCGACTTCATCGGCAGAAATAGTGCCATTGCAATGAAAGCGCCGCGCAAGAACTTCTCAGTCGCTCCGAGTACGCTTTTCTGTTTATACCTGTTTACTTGCATATTTGTTCATCGTTCGTTGAATTTTAATATTGCGAAGACGCTGTAAAGCCGGTAACAACCAATTAAAGGTTTTACGGATAAATATCTCACAATTACTGATATTGCCGGTTTTCCGCCCTATGTCGTTTTAACGTTAACGTAGCCCTGACAAAACATGTATAGGGAATAGACTGTATTTATCCGCAAGAAGAGAGCAAGGCCACGCTGCTTGTCGCAATTTGCTTGGAGTGATCTATTTCTTCATTTCCTCTACAGCAGTAAACATAAAGTCGGATTCGCGCTTCTGGATAAGCCAGCGACCGCCCTGCTTCACATAGGTGTCGTGGTAGCGCACGCCGCTTTGGTTACGTTTGCCGCCGCCGATAAGCGTTACGTAACAATAGGAGATGCCCGTGGCCTTGTCGCCGTCGACATCCACGGTTTGCTGTCCGTTCAGATGATACACCACGTCGAAGCCGGCAAGAAATCCGGCAAAGGCCTTGCCTATCTCTTCGCGCCCCTTGCAGGTGAACACCTGCCCGCCACTCTTGCTTACTACTTCGGCATCCTCGGTAAAGAGCAGCACCTGCGCGTCTACGTCTTTCACGTCGGCAAGATTAGAGAACGTGTCTACGAGCCTCTTCAATGCCAGTTGATCTTCTGTCTGTTGTGCGTTCATAACTGTTACGTTTAATAATGTGAACAAAATGAATACAATCTTTTTCATATTTGTTTTACTTTTATGGTTTCCTCGTCAACATTCCGGATAAACCTTGCCGGAATTCCGCCTACAATGGTGCCGGGCGCCACGTCTTTCGTCACCACGGAACCGGCTCCTACCACAGCATTCTCGCCCACAGTCACACCGGGCAGGATGGTAGCTCCCGCGCCTATCCACGCGTTACGGCAGATGTGTACGGGCTTGCAGAGCAGCACTTGGCGGTCGTGCAGGTCGTGGTTGTTGGAGATCAGCTGCACGTTGGCGGCTATCAGTGCATCGTCGTCGATGGTGATGCCCCCTGCGCTCATAAAGAGCGAATTATTCATAACCACCACCCGCCTACCTATCCTTACCCGCTTGCCCCGCACAACGGTCGTGGGAGCCATCAGCCGGCTGCCCTCGCCGAACTCGCCGAACAGCTGCCCCACCAGCGCGTTGTACTCATCCGTATAGGGCATCGTGTGGTTCACTCTGAAGCAGAGCTGTGCCATCCGCTCATGCTCCGCCGCTTCCTCGCGCGTCTGTCGGCGCAAGTCTATCCTCAATGTTTCCATGTTCCGAACTTATTTATTTATAGATTGCCGAATGTCCATCACCACGAAGTTGCATGCTCCGAACATACCGGCAAAAACCGTGAAACTACCGTTGCATGTCATTTTCCAGACCAGCCAACCGCTCCCTCACACCCTTGGGCAATTTGCTTGCAACAAGCCGGAAAGACTCGCGGATACACTGCCGCACAAAATTCGCGTCGAGGAGGTTCAGATAAAGATCGCTCCAATGCCTCTTGTTCATGTGGTACGCGGGGCGCACGCCATCGTATCGCTCGCACAACTCAACAGCCATCTCGGGCGGCATCTTCACCGCCACGCGCGGCTCGGGTGCGTCGAGCTGCATCAGCAGAAACCACTTTCCGCCGATGCGGAACGAAATCCAATGTCCGGCAAAAAGCTCCTCCGTCACAGCTTCGTGGAGGCCCAAAGTAAATGCCCTTACGTCTTCAATATTCATTTTATTCATATTTAATGCCGCAAAGATACGAACATTCTCCGTCGCCCACGTTATAAAAAATACCGAACGAATTACACATATTACGGTTTCTTGCCGTATCTTCGATAGAGAGAAAGGCCGAGCCACGCACCTGCGCCCGTTCGGGAGCAGAAATATTCTATCGATTACGTTAAATATTATCGGATAATTCCTTGGCTAATACCGTAATTCTTATTATCTTTGTACCGGGAAAAATAAATTATCTACACGATGAGACAAATTTATCACCATGGTGAGATAAACTTATTTACATGGTGAGACAAATTTATCACCACGGTGATAAAACAATTATTTAAGTATAGCAATAAAGACAAACCGGATAAGAACCATCCCATATTCCTGTTAAGAACGGCTACACATCAATATAAAGACTGGTGGCCCATCAACTTAAAAGCCGGTGAAACCAAAAGGCAACGACATATCAACTTAAAGGCCGATGGTATACCAACGTAAAGCCGGCCGCATATCAACGTAAAAAAGATAGAAGACGATGGCAGTACCCTATAAACTATTAAAGACAGGCGGGAAACTCCCGCACAACAAAGACTTGCGGGCCGTGCTCGACGAACACAAAACCGTGGGCATCAAGCTCATGGGCGATCGGATCGTGAAGGCGACGTCACTAACGATGGGCGACCTCGTCGGCGCGCTCGAAGCAATCAGGTACGAGCTGGTGGCGCAACTCATGCAGGGCAACCGCGTGCATCTGCCCGGGCTGGGCTACTTCTCGCTCTCTGTCAAAGGCGAACTCTACCAAGATCCCAACACACACAAATTCCGCCTGCGCAACCCGCACGTGCGCACGGTAAACTTCCGCCCCGAAAAAGAACTGCTCAAGGCGTTGAGCGAAACACGGTTCGAGAACGTTACCCACCGCTACGAGCCGCACCACACGCCCACACCGCAAGACGTCGACGCCGCGCTGGCCCGCCTCTTTGCCAATGCCGACTATATCTTCGTGGGCGACCTGCAGACCGAACTGCATCTCTCACGGCCCGTTGCCTACCGCCTCGCCCGCCGCCTCGAAGCGGAAGGCAAGCTGGAGAACGTCGGTTCGCCCTACCGCAAGATGTTTGTAAGGGGAGGAGAAAGTCATAAGAACGAATAAAGAAAACATAAATGATAAACAACAAGTTTGATAAATATTGGCATATCCAGATGCATAAGCCTTGGGGAAGAGAGGGAGGAAAAGAAATCGATCCTGTTGAAATGCTAAATGAGCCGGAGCCTGTTATTGGTGTAGGTGAATGGGATAATTACCAATGTAGAGACTTTAAGCAAATTGATAATGGTAACATTGTGCTTGTTAGGAAAGGAAATGATGTGATAGCTTTATGCCAAATCATTAGTGATAACTTTCACAATGAGGTATTAACCCAAAAGTATTTGCATCGGAATTTCAGAAAGGTCAAGATACTGGCATGGGCAAAAGATTATAAGCAGCCTCGTCCAAGTCCATTTTCTCAAGGGACATTCTCTTCGTGTAAGCATGGGACGAGACAATTTGATTATATTAATGGGTGGTTAGAACATATAGATAAAATGACTTTTGCAAACAAGTGTGCGCATTTATTGGAACGCAAGCGTAATATTATTCTTCAGGGTGCGCCCGGCACCGGTAAGACTTTCAACACGGCTGCCATAGCATTGAGCGTTTTAGGAGTTGAGGACGTGGACCTGACAGACCATAAGGCCGTGATGGAACGGTATGAGGCGCTGACGGGCAAGCGTATTTTCTTTACCACGTTCCATCAGTCGTTAGACTACGAAGACTTTGTTGAGGGACTGAAGCCTCAAGTTCAGAAGAATGATAAGGGAGAAAGTATCGGAGTTACCTACGAACCGGAAGACGGGATATTTAAGCGGGCCTGCAGGGCTGTGACAACGGATGAGAAGAAGGAATACGATATAAAGGGCGATAACCCCGTAGTGCTTATCATCGACGAGATAAACAGAGGGAATGTTTCCAAGGCATTCGGCGAATTGATAACGCTTTTAGAAGCTGACAAGCGGGAAGGGAACGAGCATCCCATACGAGTTACTTTGCCTTATTCCAAGGAACTGTTTGGTGTACCCAAGAACTTGTATATCATCGGAACCATGAACACCACCGACCGCAGCACGGGTACGATTGATTATGCACTGCGCCGGCGTTTTGCGTTCGTAACCTTGCAGGCGGATGCTTCTGTCGTAGAAAAGCATTACAGCGAGCCTTCGCGAGCGGGACTGAAAGAGAAAGCGCTTGGTTTGTTTGATGACATAAAGAAGTTTATTGAAAAACCCGAGCACCTATGCGGCGACTTGGGCATAGAAGATTTGATGATTGGGCACAGTTACTTTATGGCGGAGTCGGAAGAAGAGCTGAAAGATAAGGTAGCGTATGAGATTCTGCCGCTTATTGCCGAGTATATCAACGATGGAATATTGAATGTAAAGGCCGAAGAAAAGAATAGAGCGTTTGATGCTTGGCGTGACTTGTTACCCGTTAAGACTGCAGAAGAGGACAACGTTAAGAAACAGGAGGAAAAACTGTGATACAACTCCAAGAGCACGGACAATTTCCTGCTGAAAAGCAGGATGACAGGTACAGCGGCTTGAAACTTATTGAATGGTGCAAGCCCACGGATAAAGATCCATGGGGATATTATGCTTCATTCAAAATCGGAGCGGAATGGATTGACGAACAAGAGAGTCTGGTTGTGACGACAAAACGCAACATGGAGCATATCGACTTTGTGGGCATGTTTATGACTTGCTTCTCGTCGGACTTGGCATTGAAAGCGTTCTCCAACATCTACAGCATCGACATTGATAAACCCGCCATAGAAGCGCCCGCACTTCAAAGCGTAGCGAGTCCGCTCATTGTGCTGCATTTCCTTGGCGTTGTGAGCCGCATCAAAGAATTGAAGAAAGGTTATATCCGTCGGAGCGAGAACCTCAAGAAGGTAAAAGGGCGCATCAAAATCCTGAAGAATGAAAGAGCCAATATAGCAACGAAACGCTATGACCGTGTGTTCTGCGAGTATGACGAATATTCTGTCGACATACCTGAGAATAGATTGATAAAGAAAGCACTCTTGTTTTCGCAACGCATCCTTCAACGCCTGAATGCGCAATCCTCTGCTGCCGCAAAGTTGCTGATTTCGCAGACTCTTGCACGATTTAGCTACGTGAGTGACGATGTTGAAATCAGACAAGTGAAACAGATGCGCGCTCATAAGCTGTTCACGGATTATAACGAGGCGATTCGGCTGGCTAAGCTTATTCTGCGGATGTTCGACTATAACATCAGTAAAGTGGCCGACACGAGAGGGATAGTTGTTCCCTTTTGCCTCGACATGTCGCTGCTCTACGAGCATTATGTATATGGGTTACTCCACGAGGCTTATCGGGAGAAGATTACTTATCAGTTTGAAAGCAAGACAGGCGAGCCCGATTTCTTGTACAAATCGGATGAATACAGGGCTATCTTAGACACCAAGTATATTCCGAAGTATGAAAATGAACCCTTAGACAAGTATGTCGTTCGTCAACTAAGTGGGTATAGCCGCGACCTGCGCATCCTAAAGCACTTGGGATATGAAAGCATCAATGAAGAAATGTCTGCGCCGCCCGTGCCTTGCGTGATTATATATCCTAAAGAGGAAGAGAGCCGGAGGCGCAATCCGTTTCTCGGTAAACCGATAGAAGAATTATGCTCACCTGCGCGAGGGCTCTTGTTGTTTTACAAGATATGCGTGCCGCTACCCGTCTTATAGGACGAACTGAGACGGCTGTCTTTACATTAAACCCGCGGAGGCAAGACGCAGGCTGCTCCGCACAGAAGAAAAAGTTATGAGAATAGATCACATCGCAATGTACGTGAGAGACCTTGAAGGAGCGAGAGCATTCTTTGTAAAATACTTCGGGGCAAAATCTAATGAGGGATACCACAACCGGAAAACGGGGTTCCGCTCTTACTTTCTGTCTTTTGCCGACGGTGCACGCCTCGAACTGATGAACAAATCGCAGCTCGAAGACGAAGAGAGGAGCCGGAACCGAACGGGCTACAGTCATCTGGCTTTCAGCACTGGTGGCAAAGAGCAGGTAGACGCGCTGACGGAACAGTTAAGAACCGATGGCTTTACCGTCGTCGACGGCCCCCGGACAACGGGCGACGGATATTACGAAGCCTGCATCGAAGGCATTGAAGGAAACTTGATTGAAATTACGATTTAGGCAACAACAGAATTACAATACGATACAGCTATTTTAAAAGAAAGGAACAAGCAATGAAGAAAGAAGTTGTAGTAT
This sequence comes from Prevotella phocaeensis, assembly GCF_900065875.1. NCBI lineage: Bacteria > Pseudomonadati > Bacteroidota > Bacteroidia > Bacteroidales > Prevotellaceae > Prevotella > Prevotella phocaeensis. Next base: position 57,130 of record NZ_LT160623.1, read on the forward strand.
TATTTGGCGCAGGAAGCATCGGTCAGGCTATCGTGCGCCGTGTGGCAGCCGGGAAACACATTGTGCTGGCCGACTACAGTTTGGAAAACGCTCAACTAGCGGCAAAGACACTGGAGGATGCAGGCTTTGCGTGTACTGCCGTACGTGCCGACTTAGGCAGCAGGGAGGATATATCGGCCGTTGTAGCCGAATCCCTGAAATGGGGCGAGGTGAAGCATGTCGTCAATGCCGCAGGCGTATCACCCTCGCAGGCGCCGATCAGAGAAATTCTACGGGTGGACATGGTGGGCACGAGCATCCTGCTGGAGGAGTTCAGAAAGGTTATCGCCGAAGGTGGTTCGGGCATCACCATCTCATCGCAAAGCGGTCATCGACTGCCTGCACTGCCTCAGGAACAAAACGATGCGCTGGCCATGACCGAACCCGACAAACTTCTGGAGCTGGACTTCGTGAAGGCTATCGACAACACGCTGAAGGCCTACCAGTACAGCAAGCGTTGCAACATGCTGCGTGTGGCTCGCGAAGCCGACCGCTGGGGCAAACGCGGGGCCACCGTCAACTCCATCTCGCCTGGCATCATCATCACGTCGCTGGCCAACGACGAGTTGCATGGTCCGCGCGCCAAGGGCTATCTGGACATGATAGCAGCCAGTCCGGCAGGGCGAGCCGGCACTCCTGACGAGGTAGGCGACTTGGCGGAGTTTCTCATGTCGAGCCGTGGGCAATTCATCAGCGGAACCGACATCCTCATCGACGGCGGCACCACGGCCAGCTATTGGTATGGCGACTTGCAATATCTCAAAGCCACGCATTAAGTAATAAAACGATAAAAGATAAAACAATGCACTATTTATTTCTGGCACTTGCCATCATTCTCGAAGTAGTCGGTTCAACATTCATGAAACTCTCCGACGGCTTCTCTCGACTGTTGCCCACCGCAGTAACCATCATCGCGTATATCACCTGCTTCTACTTTTTGTCTCTTGCCCTTAAAGGCATTCACTTGGGTGTGGCATACGCTATCTGGGCTGCACTGGGCCTCGTGCTAACCAACATTGTGGCGATTATCCTCTTCAAGCAGCCATTCGACTGGGCGGCAGGTCTCGGCATCACGCTCATCATTACCGGCGTCGTCATTCTCAATGCATTCTCTAAGGCTTCGGCACATTGATACGAGCCTTTTTCTTCCGAAAGAATATAATGATAAATACAAGAAATAATGGCTAAAGAATTGTTTACTCCTATCAATAGGAGAATTGGTGACTTATTGACTGATGTGCAAATGGGACGCATCGGATTGCCAGATTTGCAACGTCCGTTCGTGTGGAAAGATAATAAGGTTCGCGAATTGCTTGATTCAATGCTAAAAGGCTTTCCTATCGGATTCGTCATGTTATGGGAATCGCCGGCGGAATTTGAGAATAAAAGGCACATAGGCAGTAATGATAAGGCATTCTCTGCACCGAGAGACTTGATAATAGACGGGCAGCAACGCCTGACGGCATTGTTGGCTGCCATCAAAGGCGTAAAGATTAAAGATGTAAACTATAAGGAACGTAACATAAGGATTTCTTATCACCCTCTGAAACGCGAGTTCGCCGTATGGTCACAAGCTTACGAACGTTCTCCTGAATGGATAAGTATCATTAGTGATGTATTTACAGCCAAAGATAATAACACGATAACCAAAGTTCGAAGAGCCTATATAAAGCAACTCAATGAACGACGTATAAGAGATGGGCTGACGGAACTAACAGATGATGAGGAAATACAGATAGAAGACAGTATTAACAACTTGCTCAATCTCGCGGATTATACGCTGCCTACCTTGGAAATCAAAGCGACGGCGAGCGAAGAAGATGTTGCCGACATCTTTGTGAGAGTGAATTCGGGCGGACAAAAATTAACGGAAAAGAATTTTATCGAGACGCTTCTTTCCGTGTATGACAATGAGCTGTACAAGCAAATCAATGACTTCTGCAGAGACTCGCGCATCGCAAAGGAAAAGACCTCATACAATCATATCATAGAAGTAGATCCTGTCCATATCATTCGTGCCACAGTCGGCTTGGCGTTCAGGCGTGCCCGTCTAAGATACGCCTACATGCTTCTACGCGGCAAAGACCTGAAAACGGGCAAATCTTCTGAAGAAACGCAAATAAAGAATCTTAATGAATTCCGAGATTCGCTCCCGCTTGTTATGAATCTCAATCTGTGGCATGCTTTTATGAACATCGTGGCCGATGCAGGATATTTAAAGAGTACGCTAATTTCATCGGACAATGCAATTATTTTCTCCTATATGCTTTATCTTATAGGTAAGCTGGAGTATAAGGTGGAAAGTGTACGCCTTAACAAGCTCATGAGCAAATGGGTGTTTATGGCAACAATCCGCGGCTATTATACGGATTCTCCGGAATCGACCGTAGAACGTCAGTTTGCTGATCTTCGTTCGGTAATGACGGCAAACGATTTCGTTAGTTTTCTTGAGAACGAAATCAGTAATAATTTCACTGACGACTATTTCAAATACAACCTTATTAATGATTTGGAAACCTCTTCCGTAACCTCTCCTATCTGGTATGGATATGTGGCGTCGCTAAACGTGTTGAATTATCCAATGCTGTTCAGCACCACTCCCACCTCCAAGTATTTCATTACCGGAGCAAACGGGCCCAAAGCATCGATAGACATTCATCACATCTTTCCCAAACACTATCTGGCCACCATCGGTATAGAAGACGACCGCGACAGGAATCAGATAGCTAATTACACGTATCTGGATTATTCTACCAATATCGATATTTCCGACAATCCTCCGGCAATCTATGTCGGTTCTTATCGTACCCGCTTGGGAGAGGAAAGCTATAAAACGGCTTGTGAACAGAACGCCCTGCCCGAAAACTTTGAAACATTGGCTTACAAGGATTTCCTTGCCAAGCGCAGAAAGCTAATGGCACAGATGATACGTAAGGCTTATGATAAGTTGTCTGAATGAGCCCGCTGCATCGTGGAGAAGGGCAAGCTGGACGCCCTACCGCAAGATGTTTGTGAGGGGAAGAGAAAGTCATAAGAACGAATAAAGAAAACACATAAATGATAAACAACAAGTTTGGTTACCTATACCCAAAAAGAGATGCAAGAGATAAACAGCGAACTCGACCGCATTGTTTTGCAAGGCAATCGCTATTCGGCCGAGACGCAAAAGAATATAAACAGATAAAATAAAGAACAGAACAATGAAAGCAAAGCAAGCAATGATTTCAGCCTCGCTCCTCCTTTCGTTAGGAACGATGGCACAAAAGCCGCTCTCAATAGAGCGGCAAGGAAACTTCTCCGTGGGCGGAACTACCCTGCAACACGGGGGAAAGTACGATAACTCCAAGTTCGTTGGCTGGGCAACGCAAGTAGAGACGGGACAGAGTAGCCGTGTAGACCATGCGTTTGTAGACTATCAGATACCCGTAGGACACAGGCAGTTGCCGTTAGTGTTTGTCCACGGCTACGGCGGTTCAGGCGTTTGCTGGGAGATGACTCCCGACGGACGAGAGGGCTTTGCCACACTGATGCTCCGTCACGGCTATAGCACTTACGTGATGGACTTGCCGGGCCGTGGCAGAGCAGGCCGCACTTCGGCTACTACAGAAGTAAAACCCGTAGCCGATGAGATGTTTTGGTTCGACATCTGGCGCATCGGAATATGGCCCAATTACAATAAAGGTGTGCAGTTCAAGACCGACTCAGCTTATCTTAGTCAGTTCTTCCGCGAGATGACACCCGACCTAAGCGACCACACGCAAGACGTTCCCGCCATATCGGCTTTGGCCGATAAGATTGGCGACAACATACTCGTTACCCACTCGGCAGGCGGCGTTACGGGTTGGTTTGCCGCCATGCAGAACAAACATATAAAGGCTGTGGCGGCCTATGAGCCCGGCGCATACGTTTTTCCCGAGGGCGAAGTACCCGCCAAGATAGACGGTCTGACGGGCGGTTGCGAGGGTATTTCCGTGCCTATGGAGCAATTCATGCAGCTTACCAAGATACCCATCGTGATGTATTTCGGCGATTACATTCCCGAAACGCCCAGCAAAAACCTCGGTGACGAGAACTGGCGCGTGCGCCTGCAAATGGGGCGTAAGTTCATTGAGTGCATTAATCGTCACGGCGGAAACGCAACACTCGTGGAACTTCCCAAGATAGGCATTCGCGGCAATACCCACTTCTTGATGCAAGATCTCAACAACAACGTTTTAGCCAATCTCTTCGCCGAGTGGTTGCATAAGAACCGGTTGGACGTGAAATAACGCTTCCCCAAAATAAAAAAATTACTATCATTATACTCGCAGAGTAGAGGTCTTTTTGTCGTATAGACAAGAGAAGAAGATTTCAGACAGTCTTATTATTCGAGAAAAATACTCTGGATTGGATACTTCAACAAATAAATATGGTTCTCTAAAAATCTTTTTTAGAGAACCTATAATAAAGTTGTCAATACACTTAAGATATTCACAACAAATTAAGCAAACAGTTTAAATTCATCGAACTTATACTGACTTCTATCCTAATTTTACAGCAGGGTACGACATTAGACTATAAAATACGTCGAATAGGATGTTTATCTAATGCCATTGGACATACGATATAACACGAATAGATTATTCGTATATTCCTGCATTTCGCAGTTATCGGGGAATCATGCTCTCCCATCTACCGATATCATCCTCTAAATCTGAATTTGAATAAGGGAAGACATATAAGAAATTTCTATACTGCCTCCTCGTGCGAAACAATATATTTTCTTTGCACCTACCACCCATTCGCATTATCCGTCCATATCCTACTCGGCTTTTATTTTTTCCCTCCGTTCCATTTCATCACCATCTTCAGGATTCTGTTCCATACCTTCTTGTTCTATTTCTTCCATTACCTGCAGCTTACAGACACCATAGAAGCGATGTTTACACACCTGCTCAAACACCCCGTCGCAGTTGGCCATGATAATGTAAGTCCACGAAGTTCGTCCCCAATCATCCGTTTCTAAGAAACGCTCATACTTGTTTCGCATAACATGTTCAGAGCGGACATAATAGCAAAATACGCAAGCCTTCTCGTCAAGATTAAATTTATCGGGGTTCTTTCCATCCTCGTCTTGCAGTATCTGATAAACAAATAAGCCGAAAGCGTTATAGTAAGAGCAGTTGCGTCCCGATGTATTGTTCTCGAAAGTGCTGATGAGTAGCGGCAACACAACTAATTTCCCCTTATTGTTGCACCAGACGATATGCTGAAAAAATGAGCATCAGATCAGCTTTCCGAAAAATAAATAATCCGCCAAGCTGTATGCTCCGACCGCAATAGTCGACAAATGATAAATACCTTCCCATATTAAATAATGTGGGAATGAAAATAATATTCTGCAAAAAATTAGTAACTTTGCAAACGTATGCATCTATTTGCAAGATAAATGAAGATTATCGACATTATTAACAAAAATACAGACAAAAGGCGGTTTTCTTTCGAAGTACTCCCCCCGATCAAGGGCAATGGAACGGGTAGCTTGTTTTCTACCATCGATAAGTTGAAAGAGTATGATCCGCTTTTCATCAATATAACGACGCATCACAGCGAATTTGTTTATAAAGAACTGCCCAACGGACAGTTCGAACGGCAGCGCATACGTCGTCGGCCGGGCACGGTTGCCATCGCTTCTGCCATACAGACCAAGTACAACATACCCATGATACCGCACGTGATATGCAGCGGTGTCACCACGGAAGAGATAGAATACGAACTGCTCGACCTGCAATTTTTGAATATAGAGAACGTGCTACTCTTGCGTGGAGACAAGGCCAAAGAAGACAACCACTTCGTTCCGACGCATGGAGGGCATGCACATACCACCGACTTGATTAAGCAAGTGAACCGTTTCAACGAGGGTTTCTTCATGGACGGTACGCCGATGAAGCACCCGGGAATGCCCTTCAATTACGGGGTGGCATGCTATCCGGAGAAACACGAAGAGGCACCGAATATCGAAATGGATATGGAATACCTAAAAAAGAAGCAGGATTTAGGAGCGCAATATGCCGTAACCCAGTTGTTTTATGATAATAAGAAATATTTCGATTTCGTAGAGAAAGCACGCACAATGGGTATTACTATTCCCATTATTCCGGGCATTAAACCGTTTGCCAAGTTATCTCAACTCTCGATAGTGCCCGAAACTTTCCATTGCGACCTGCCGCAGGAGCTTGCCAACGAGGTGGTAAAATGCAAGACAGACGAAGACGCAAAGACGCTCGGCATAGAATGGAGCACCCATCAATGCAAGGAACTCTATGCCAAGGGCGTGGGAATTATTCATTTCTATACTGTATCTGCCACAGATGCAGTTAAGGAAATAGTAAGCAAGATTATGTAATGAAATTCAACGAAGTAATAGGTCAAGAAGAAGCGAAGCAGCGTTTATTGCAGATAGTGCACGAACATCGTGTGCCCCATGCCATGATGTTCTGCGGTCCTGACGGCTGCGGAAAGTTGCCCCTTGCACTGGCTTTCGCCTCATTTCTGTTGGGAGAACGCGAAGACGACAGCTCCATAGGTAATGCAGAGGCCATGCTTCGCAGATGGGAACACCCCGACTTGCACTTCTCTTACCCCGTGATACGTCCCGCAGGAACTTCTGCCGACCATAAAATGGTGAGCGACGACTTTGCTCACGAGTGGCATGCACTGCTTGCCGAAGGCCCTTACATTACGATAGACCAATGGCTTGATGCGATGAAAGCCGCCAATCAGCAGGCACAGATATACGCAGCCGAAAGCGATGAACTGACACGTAAGCTGAGCTTGAAATCGAGTCAGGGCGGATATAAGGTTAGTTTGATGTGGCTACCCGAACGAATGAACGCCGAATGTGCCAACAAACTGCTGAAACTATTAGAGGAACCGCCGCTGCAAACTGTATTCATTATGGTATGCGAAGAGCCCGAGAAGCTGTTAGATACCATCAGGAGTCGCGTGCAACGTATCGACATGAAGCGCATCGGCAACGAAGATATCGAGCGCGCACTCATAGAACGACGAGGCATAGAGCAGGAAGCTGCCCACAGAATAGCACGCGTGGCCAACGGCAGCTGGCTAAAAGCACTCGAAACACTCGATACGGGTAACGAGAACAGAATGTTCTTGGATATGTTTATCATGCTCATGCGACTGTCGTACATGCGCAATATAAAAGATTTGAAAAAATGGAGCGAGACCGTTGCAACATACGGACGCGAGAAACAAAAGCGCATGCTCGACTATTTCGGCAGGATGATTCGCGAGAATTTCGCCTATAACTTCAAGACTCCGGAGCTGAACTATATGACGCAAGAGGAGGAAAACTTCTCAAGAAACTTTGCCCGATTTATCAACGAGAGCAATGTTATAGACATTGCGGAAGAACTGCAGAAATGCAAAAGAGACATCACGCAGAACGGAAATGCCAAGATCGTATTCTTCGATTTGGCACTGAAAATGATCGTTCTGCTTATCAGAAAATAATACCGAGTAGCTGGTGCCCCGCAAATAAACGGACAGCACTGCACCGACAACATATATACAACTATGGATTATAAAGACATGAAATTTAAGATATTCCGAGGTTGCGACCGAGGATTATGCCACTGCGCATGCGGACGCCAGAATATGCAGCTGAACACATACGACTGGCTTGCCGATGTTCCGGGCAATACACTGGCGACAGACCTTGTAGAAGTTCAATTCAAAAACACCCGTAAGGGGTACTATCATAACGTAAACGGACTGGACCTGAAGAAAGGAGATGTCGTTGCTGTAGAGGCCAGTCCCGGGCACGACATCGGCGTGGTAACACTGACGGGAACGCTGGTAAAACTTCAAATCAAGAAAGCCAATCTGAAGTCTCCCGACGAAATCAAACGCATATACCGCATTGCCAAGCAAGTGGATATGGACAAATACAAGGAAGCCAAAAGCCGTGAATATGCCACAATGATACAGAGCAGGCAGATTGCAAAAGACCTCGGACTGAAGATGAAGATAGGAGACGTGGAGTATCAAGGCGATGGCAACAAGGCCATATTCTACTACATCGCGGACGAACGCGTAGACTTCAGGCAGCTGATCAAAGTGCTTGCCGAGACTTTCCATGTAAGAATAGAGATGAAGCAGATTGGTGCACGGCAGGAAGCAGGGCGCATCGGCGGCACAGGCCCGTGCGGACGAGAGTTATGTTGCGCCACTTGGATGAAGAATTTCGTAAGCGTGAGCACCAATGCTGCCCGCATTCAAGACCTTTCAATGAACCCGCAAAAGCTGGCAGGCATGTGTGCAAAGCTAAAATGCTGCCTTAACTACGAGATCGACGACTATGTGGAAGCAAGCCGCAAGCTGCCGAGTAAGGAAATACAACTACAGACTAAAGACGCCGACTACTACTTCTTCAAGGCCGACATCTTATCGGGCACGGTTACATATTCCACAGACAAGAACCTCGCAGCCAATCTCGAAACCATCTCTGTGGCACGTGCACGCGAAATCATTGAACTGAACAAAACCGGCGAAAAGCCCCTCTCGCTGCTTGCAGACGGCGAGAAGAAAGCACCGTCTAAACCTATAGACTTACTTGCCGGTGCAGATATCAGTCGTTTTGATAAAAACAAGAAGCGGAAAAACAATGTCAAATCGCAGGAACATCAGGAACATCAATCTCGTAAAAATAATAATAATCGCCGACGAAATAACGTAAATCGTACCTCTAAACAGCAGCCGCAAAGTGGCCAAACACCTGTTGGAAATACCGGAAAGCAACCATGAAAAGAGTCGATTTCACGATATTGACATTAATAATTCTCACAATTCTTTCGGCTTGCAATGAGAAAATAGTGTATGATAAATACAATCATACCCCTATTGCTGGATGGGAAAAAAACGACACATTGTCGTTCGACATATCACACATAGCGAAGGCAGGCAAATATCATTCCGGTTTAGGATTACGTATTAACGGTGCCTATCCGTTCATGCGCCTATCGTTAATTGTAGAACAAACCGTGTATCCCGATAAAAGAGTAAAGATAGATACCATCAACTGCAGGCTGATAGACGAGAATGGTATTGCCAAAGGACAAGGTGTAAATTACTATCAATACAACTTCCCTGTATCCGAACTCTATTTAAAGCAAGGCGACTCCATACACGTAAATATCCGCCACGATATGCAACGCGAAATACTACCCGGAATAAGTGATATCGGTTTTATGCTAACTGCGTACTAAATTGCGCCCTGCATCTATCCTCAAAAAGATGAAAAGCAACAGTGTAAAGCCCCAGAGAGAGGAGCCTCCGTAACTGAAGAATGGCAGTGGAATACCGATAACAGGGGTAAGTCCGAGCACCATTCCTACATTAATGAACACATGGAATAAGAAAATGCTGAGCACGCAGTATCCATATATGCGCCCGAACTTGAACGGCTGCCGCTCGGCCAAGTGTATTAATCTTAATATCAATGCAAGGAATAGCAACAATACTCCGGCCGAACCAACAAAACCTTCTTCCTCTCCTACCGTACAGAAAATAAAGTCTGTATCTTGTTCCGGTACGAACTTGAGCTTGGTCTGTGTACCATTGAGAAAGCCCTTTCCCTGCAGTCCGCCCGATCCGATGGCAATCTCACTTTGATGCACATTATATCCGGCACCGCTAAGGTCTTCGTCTAAGCCCAATAGAACATTGATACGAACACGTTGATGAGGCTCCATAACATCGTTAAGCACATAATCTGCCGAATAGAAAAATAGCAGGGAGCCTACCGCAAACATAGCAATATAGAAATAATTGATAAGTCGGGTACGCAAACCTTGGTAAAGTAAATAGACTAACAAAGCTATGCAGAGAAAGATTTGTACGTAAACAATATCGAAATGTATAACAAATTGCGAAAACAGAAAAGCAATGCATGTAATTCCGATACAATAAATAAGCATCTTAACTGTCTGTTTTTTATTTTTACAATATGTATATACCATTCCTGCCGTAAAGACCTGTACCAACAACATGACGATAAATTTTCCGACAGAAGTAGGCGTCTGCCCCAACATTACATCCTCATATTTGATACCGGCTACGAAATAAATAATCATGGCCACACCAGTAAATAGAATGCTTCCGGGCATTCCTTCACGATAAAACATTAAGAAAAACGACAGATATACAAGTGCCGATCCTGTTTCTTTTTGCGCCACGATGAACAACATAGGCAGAATGACAATACCGATGGCTGTAGCAAAATGTTTCCACTGGTGTATATCGAACCTATAAGTACTCATAAATTTGGAAATAGCCAAGGCAGTTGCAAACTTTGCAAATTCTGCCGGTTGCAGACGCAACGGACCGAGAACAAGCCAAGAACGTGAACCTTTGATCTCGTGAGGATTGAAAATAGTGGCGAAAAGCAAAAGTAAAAACAAGATATAGATAACATAAGCGAAGATATCATAGAACCTATCGTCGAGCATCAACAATACAAAACCCAAGCAAATCGACGTTCCTATCCATACTATCTGCATACCCGATCGCGTACTTAAACTGAAGATATCGGTATCTCCATACGTATAACTGGCACCACAGACACTGATCCATCCGAAGACGAGCAGTGCAAGATAGATGCCTACCGTCCACCAATCGAGCGAACGTAACACGCTATTATGTCTATCTGTTCCTCGGCCCATAAGCAATTCTTCTTCTTTGGAAGTCTCCCGCACGCCTCTCACTCTCGGGCGACAACTTACCTTTAATATATTGTTCCATCATCAACGAGCCGATCGGAACGCCATAATCGGCACCGAACCCACCATTCTCAACATATACAGCAACAGCTATTTTAGGCTTATCCATTGGTGCAAATCCCATAAAAACAGAGTGATCTTGCCCACGGTTTTGCGCCGTACCAGTCTTTCCGCATACAAGATAATCCGATCTATTGGCCGCCCTGCAAGTTCCTTTGATAACAGAAGAGCGCATGCCTGCCACAACATAATCGTATGCACGGCGGCTGGCCTTAGTATAATGACGGCGGGTAAAGAGCGTATCGAGCGGTTCTCCTTTCACTTTACGCACCACATGAGGAACATAGAAGTATCCCCTATTGGCAATAGTTGCACCCAAATTAGCGATTTGAAGCGGTGTAAGGTTTACTTCTCCCTGTCCGATAGCTATACTGATTACAGTAAGTCCGTTCCATGAACCTTTATATGCTTGGTCGTAGAAAGATGCATTAGGTATCAGACCTCGCTTTTCTCCCGGCAAATCAATACCGAGTTTATACCCGAATCCCATACTTACCATGTAGTCGCGCCATAGGTTCATGGCATCTTGCACATGGGGATATTTACGACGATTGCCCATCATATAGTACAATCCCCAACAAAAATAAGCATTGCACGATGTACTTATCGCATCCACCAAAGCCAAAGGCGAGGCATGACCATGGCATCCTACATGCAGTCCTTTATAATAAAAACCACGGTGACAAGTAAACATGGTATGAGGAGTAATAATGCCTTCGGTCATATAAGTAAGCGCCTGAGAGGTTTTAAAGGTAGAACCGGGAGGATATTGTCCCATAATACTTCGGTTCAATAAGGGCTTCCACACATTACGCGACAAAGCAATATGATTTTTCCCACGGTTGCGCCCTACCATTACACGTGGGTTGTAAGTAGGCGACGACACCATACAAAGCACTTCACCGGTAGAAGGTTCTATAGCTACGATACTGCCAATCTTGCCTTGCATGAGCCTCTCTCCAAGCGCCTGCAGCCGTAAATCGATGCTAAGTGTAAGGTCTTTTCCGGGTACGGGCTTACGATCGAACTTGCCATTCTGATAACTACCCTGAATACGCCCATGGGCATCACGAAGTAAAACCTGCACACCTTTCTCTCCACGCAGTTGTTTTTCGTAAAAACGTTCTACTCCCATCTTGCCTATATAGTCGCCGGGCTGATAATATTCATCGTCTTCAATATCGCTTGGCGACACTTCCGCCACATCACCAAGTACATGTGCCGCAAATGGATATTGATACTGACGAATACTTCGCTTCTGTACATAAAATCCGGGGAAGCGAAACATCTTTTCTCGAAACACACTGAACTCTTTATCCGACAGCTGGCTCATAAACATTTGCTGTGTAAATCGCGAATATCCGGGGTTCTTGTTACGATCCTTGATATCATTCATGCGCTGGACAAAGAATTGTTTTGTAATACCGAGAGCGGTACAAAACTCGGTGGTATCGAGCCTTCCACTCTCCTCACTCATCACAACCATTATATCATAAGCAGGCTGATTGTACACCATCAACCGACCGTGCCGGTCAGTCATAATACCACGCGATGGAAATTCGATCTTTTTCAGAAAAGCATTACTGTCGGCATTTTTCTTGTAATCATCACTCAGAAGTTGGAGCGTGAACAGGCGGACGATGTAGACGATAACAATTGCCAACGCCACACCACCTATCACAAAGCGACGATTTCCAAGATCAAAATCTTTCATTTAATACAAAGCTAACTAACCCTTACGCAAGTTTTCTATAACCAAGATTATGGCTACAGTAATCGCCGTGCTACCGCCTACGCCCTCAAGCCATTGTATCCAATTGAAAAAATTGAATGTTTCGAATGTAAGGAACACCGTACAATAGAGTAATACAACGATAATTGTGTAATATGTAAAGTTGGCCACACCCAACGTATTCATTGAAGGTTGCAGGTCGTCAGGACTATCGCGTTGCACAAAAAGCATCAATATATATGGTTGAAGCAGTCCGAGTAGAGTCAACGAAGCTGCTGCCACCCCCGGGGTATTGGAAAAGATATCTATACAAAGTCCAATAGTAAATCCCCATACAAGAATTCCCCATCGTGGATAGTTTCTGCGAAAAAGAAGCATGATATATACATACAACATCGGCGTAGCACAGTGGAAGAGATGTATCCTATTGAGAACCAGCACTTGAGTCAATAAGAGAAGGATAAAAAACAATAGCTTTCGAAACTGTTCCATAATCGTAACTTCCTAATTTTCTATCGCCTTAATCGAATCTTGAGCAGCACGCAACAGATCAATACGCTCCTGCATTTCCGTATTATCTATAACACAAACATCACGCAATCGCCCGAAATTCGTTGATAGTTCGATATTCAAACGATAAGACAAACCGTCGGCAGAATTATACACATGCATAATCTTTCCTACCAAAATACCCGGAGGAAATACAGACGAATAGCCACTGGTTACGATTTGATCGTAGAGTTTAAAGTGCGCATGACGCGGAATATCATCGACAAAAGCCCTTTCAGAACTTCCGCCTGTCCAGTGTAAGTAGCCGAAATAGCCACGATCTTTAATCGTGCAGCTAATATTCGACTGAGAATTAAGTACCGGTATAACTACAGAATAATGAGCCGACACGAGATAAACGATACCCACAACACCCGTACCGCATGCAACTCCCATGTCTTTCTTTACCCCATCGGCCGCTCCTTTATCTATTGTGATCAGATTGTCCTTATCTCTAAGTGTATTACTTATAACCTTTGCATCAATTAGACGATACCCCTGAAAGGCTTTTACATCAGTCCTATCCGTACGAAATTCGGCGGAGTCTTTCGTTATGGCGAGCAACTTCTCCGACAACATGTTGACCTGACGCTCCAAATACAAATTACGTTGGGTTAATTCCTGATTAACCGAGGAAAGCGAGAAGAGCGCCTCTATCTGCGAATCCCACTCATAAACCTTCCCTGCAACTACATTAGCCGACGAAAACCACACACTGCCTTGATAGCTATTGTATCGAAACAACAGCACAAGACTGGCTACCTCAAGTACGATAAATACGAACCAATGATTATACTTTGCAAGAAATGCTAAAAGATTTCGCATGGCATACCTAACGCATCAAGAAAGAGAAACGGTCTACATTCTTCAATGCGATGCCGGCACCTTTTGCTACACTATGCAATGGATCTTCTGCAATATGGAACGGAATGTTTATCTTGTCGGTAAGTCGCCTATCAAGTCCGCGAAGCAAAGCACCGCCACCACTCAGATATATACCGTTCTTTACGATATCAGCATAAAGTTCCGGAGGTGTATTCTCTAATGCACTCAACACCGCATTCTCTATTTTAGCTACGGTTTTATCAAGACAATGGGCAATTTCCTGATAACAAACAGGAACTTCCATAGGCAATGCAGTGATGCGGTTCGGCCCATGCACGATATAATCTTCGGGGGCCTCTTCTCCTAAATCGGTCAATGCAGAGCCCACATGTATCTTGATCCGTTCAGCCATACGTTCACTTACCTTCACATTATGCTGGCGACTCATGTATTCCTGAATATCTGCTGTAAGGTCGTCACCGGCAATACGAATGGAATTGTTGCTCACAATACCACCCAAAGAAATCACTGCAATCTCGGTACTGCCACCGCCTATGTCAACAATCATATTGCCTTCAGGCGCTTCAACGTCTATACCGATACCGATAGCTGCTGCCATAGGCTCAAATATAAGGTATACATCGCGACCTTCGGCATGCTCTGCAGAATCACGAACAGCACGTAGTTCCACCTCAGTACTACCCGATGGCACCCCGATTACCATACGAAGAGAGGAAGGAAATAGCCGGCTTCCGCTGTGAACCATCTTAATTAGTCCGCGCATCATTTGCTCGCAAGCAGTAAAGTCAGCAATAACACCATCACGTAACGGCCGAATGGTACGAATATTGTCATGAGTCTTCTCATACATCATCTTAGCTTTCTCGCCTACAGCAATCATTTTATCCGTACGACGGTCAAGTGCAACCACCGATGGCTCGTCTACTACGATTTTATCATCGCTGATAATAATTGTATTCGCCGTACCGAGATCCATTGCAATTTCCTGAATGAAAGAAAAAAATCCCATCTTTTAAATTTTATTTGTTTAATTGTTAGTTGGGAATAAAAAATGCTGATTACTCTTACAGAAACACACGCTTCTATCAAGAAATATTCACATTAACGCAAATAAATAACCATAATTCATTATTCCACAATCATTATTTCATAATTTATTTAGTAAACCAAGCATGAATGGCCGTATCGTAATGGCTGCTTATACCAAAAGCCCTGCCGGCAAAAAGTTTACGTTCTTCAAGCGTGGTTTGTGCTCCGTTCTTACTCAGAATATCAAACAGCATGCCGTATTCAGCCCTACTGGGCACAATAACTACATCTTTGAAATTCTTAGCTCCTGCACGTATCAACGATATTCCTCCGATATCTATTTTCTCTATAATATCGGCATCTGGAGCTCCACTTTCTACCGTTTGCTCGAAAGGATAAAGATCTACTATCACAAGGTCTATGGCTGGAATGTCATATTGCTCCATCTGCTTACGGTCGACTTCATTATCACGACGTGCAAGAATTCCCCCGAATATCTTCGGATGCAATGTTTTAACACGACCACCAAGGATGGAAGGATAAGAAGTAACACTTTCTACTGTCTGACATTCATAGCCCAGAGACTCAACAAACTGTTGTGTTCCCCCCGTAGAAAGAAATTTTACCCCTTCATCATGTAACTTAGCAAGCAACCTTTCCAGCCCGTCTTTGTGAAAGACCGATATCAGTGCTGTCTTTATTTTCTTTATTTCAGCCATAAATGCGCACTTTATAATTTCAGTTTGCAAAGTTACTAAAAACACTTGAATAAGGCACTTGATAAGCTAAAAAAATGCTCTATTTGAAACAATTTATAACACACCCTTAACGATTATTCCCAAACACCGCATATATTTCCATAGAATACCACCCATATTTATATTTCTTAAAGCATTTACATATTATTTTTATCGACATCAAATAGGTATTATATTCATATAATCTTTTGTATAATAGAAAAATAATTCGTACTTTTGCGATATATTTATTTTTAATAAAATCTAATTACAATTTCTAACCAATACATCTTAAATGAAAACAAAATTACTCATTGCGGTATTGGTTCTTTGTCAGTTTACTGCATTTGCAAAACCGATTACAAAGGAACAAGCCAAACAAAAAGCAAAAACTTTCCTCACCTCAACTACAGCTAATGGCATGAGAAAAGGCAAGGCAAAAGGAACATCTTCACAGTTAACTGCCGTTATGGAAGATCCCAATTTCTATGTTTTTAATGTCGGAGCCGATAATGGCTACGTGGTTGTTTCGGGAAGTGACCGTACACAAGCCATATTGGGCTACACTGATGCGGGGGCAATCGATGCCGGAAACATTCCTGATCCGATGAAAGAATGGTTCAAAGAACTATCTACAGCCGTAGCAATGATGGAAAGCGGACAAACTGCAGGTATGAAAAAGGTTTCACGAGCCAAAGCATCATCAACCAGATCGATAACGAAGAACGTTATTCCTATACTTGTGCAATGCCGGTGGAACCAAGGAGAGCCCTATAATCTCGACTGTCCTGAGTATAAAAGCAAGAACGGTAATAAAGGTAGATGCGCCACCGGATGCGTAGCAACAGCCATGGCACAGATTCTCGGCTATTGGAGAACCCCTGTAACAACTGTTCCCCGAATCCCTTCCTACAAATATCTTTATGAAGATTCTCTTTATACACTCGACGCTCTTCCACCGGTAACATTCGATTGGGAGCATATTACAGATATCTATGATGACAATTCCTCTGCAGAAAGCAAGAAGGCCATCAGCCAATTGATGCGCTATGTTGGGCAATCCGTACATATGAGTTACGGCCCTTCTTCGGGAGCAGGCATAGGACATATCGCCACAGCATTCATCAAATATTTCGGTTTCGATCCTAATCTGCATTATGAGTCGCACAGCAGCTATTCCTACCAAGAGTGGGAAGACCTAATTTATTCAGAACTTGCAGCGGGGCGTCCATTAGCGATGAATGCCAATACTTCCGAAGGAGGAGGCGGACATGAATTCGTTTTAGATGGCTACGACGGCAACGGCTACTACCATATAAATTGGGGATGGGGAGGCCTCGACGATGGCTATTTCTTGCTTACAGTCATGTCACCCGGGCAACAAGGAATCGGTGGCAGCTCGAGTGCCGACGGATACTCCATGGGACAAGGAATCGTTGTAGGTATTAAACCGGCTGAAAGCGGTGCCGTAGCAGACGAGGAGGTGCCACGTATCAGTATCTTCGACCTGCGATTGGATAATACAACATATACGCGAAAGTCTGCAAAAAGCTACTTTACACCAAAAATAACCTATGCCGCCGGCACAAGTATGCGAGAGAGCTATATCTTCGATACAACATTCACATTATACGACACCAAGGGAAATATCGTGAAAGAAAACATCGGAATGGAATCCGGTTTCAACCTTTCACCGGGCACATATTGGCCCACCCGATCCATTACGACTTTGTTCGGGCCGGGCCTCCCCGACGGTACATATTACATAAAAGGGCGTAGTCGTAAACACGGAACGGATGATTGGGTGGAAGATAAATACTTCAACACCAACTACATCATTGCCGAAATCAAGAACGAAACTGAACTTACACTTACTATTTTCCCAATATTCAATCTAAAGGTAAACTCTTTAGACCTGATAGGCAATAGCAGCGTGGGCACAGAACAGAAAGTTAAGGTGAATATCACCAACAACGCCAGCGAATACTACAACGAGATGTACCTGATAGAAGACAATAAATGGATATCGGGAAACTGTGTAAACCTGCCTGCAGGCAAGACCACAGAGGTGTTCTTTAAATACACGCCCAAAACAGCCGGCCAACATACGCTCGCACTTTCAAGGTCAAAACAAAAGGAAGATATCTTCTATACTACCACAAAAACCATTACCAAAGCTACTAAAGGTAACCTCGCCATTGTGATGACACCGCTCTCGTATGTGGAAAGTTCCACAAATCCGAGTACTATCTATGGCAACCAAATGAACATGCAGGTAAGGGTATTCAATAAAGATAGCATTCCTTACATCGGAAATATTAAGGTTGCGCCATGGGAACTTGCCGGAAGTTATTACTGGATCAGAGGAGAGTTAACCCAAGCCATTAATCTTGAGGCCGGTAGAGATACCACCCTTGTGTTCGAAATCAAGAACTTAAACATCGGAAGTACCTATAAATTCCACACTAACAGCGACAACAGCGGTTCTGCAAATTGCGGCGACTTCTGTGTAAGAGCAGGTATTCAGTATTGGACAAGCGACGGTATAAAGCATGGAGCTAAGAACCAATCGGGCTTCTCTGTAACAAAAGATATGGTAGCTGTCGATATTCCGGGCAAAAGCACACCGGTTACGATATCCATTGGCGACGAATACAACAAAAATCTCATTGTATATTATGAAGAAAATGCAAACGTCAGCAAACGCGTATTAACGATTATGAAAAAGAAGGTCAATAATATAGTCTTCGGAAACGAAGCCGAAAAAATTGTGATCGACGATACATACGATCTTTGTGTCCCCAAATCGTTTACGGCAAAACAGATATCTTATGCCCATAAAGTGGGAAATATAGACACTAACCATGGTTGGAGCACCATCGTCCTGCCATTTGCGCCACAGACAATAGAGGCCGGTGGTAAAGCTATAGACTGGTTCCGCAACGCCACAGACACAGGAAAAGAACTCGTATTGAAAGAATTCAGTTCGGCCGAAGATAATCACGTATATTTCAATTTTGCCGATAAACTGAATGCAAACCGTCCATATATGGTTGCTTATGCGGGTACTCAAAACGGCAAGATGTTCAACCACAGCGGACAGACAATTACTTTCAGCGCAACAGACGCAATGGTCGTGGCCGCAGAACGGATATCTACTTACAGCACTGATTATAAATATATGGGGACGATAACCGCCGACACACTGGATAATGCATATACGCTCGATACCGATGGGCGGCAGTTTACGGCTGTAAGCAAGGCCACCATCGCTCCTTTCCATGCATACTTCGTAGCTAACAATCAGGATGCAGCCACTGCAAAAGCGCTGATTATCGGCGACGAAACAACAGCTACGGGCATTACCGACATCAAGACCGGCAGACAAGACAAAGAGATGAATCTGTATAACGCAAACGGCATAAAAGTTACCGTAGCAACAGAATACAACATTACCACTGTTCTGAAATCGCTGCCCAAAGGTATTTATATATTCAACGGTAAGAAATACGCCAAATAAAAACTTGCAATATTTTTCACAAACAATTCTTCGTGGAGTCTCGCATCGTTGCGAGACTCCCTTTTTCATATCTGTTTTTACACCGCAAAAATGGTAACAAAGCAAATCTCAATAACGATTAACTAATCTTTCTTTCCCCATATATACTTGTTACTCCATACCTCTAAAAGCTATAGGTAATATTTCTAATACCATTATGTCATCCATCCGTTTCACCTATTCATAACTATCGGACAAAAGACGGTTGCCATCATATACTTTTAGTTATAAGGCACAGCACAAAAACATGAGGAAATAATAGGAGAAAACCATTAAGGATAAAACATAAAAAACTGCCGATTGCATGTGCAAGACATACAAATCGGCAGATAAATACGAATGCCCGCTGCCTATCGGGCAGCTTTTACATTACTCACGATTTCCTCAAACGTTATTCAACCGTCCAACCGGTATTCTGAACAAGATTGCGGTCGCGGTTTATATCCATTTGTGGTATCGGGAAGAACGACATACGTTTGGTATAGATACGGTGCTGTACTTTCAGACGTTTATAGAAATTCAACTGATTACTTTGCTCCGTTGAACTTCCTACGTTGTTCACATTAAAACCGAGCATGTCGCCACCTTCTCCGCCTTGATGATACGAAGGATATATCCAACCATCGCCCTGCTCCATGTCAGCAACACCCCAACGACGCACATCGAAGTAATGTTTGCTTTCGAAAGCAAGCTCAATCAACCGCTCACGATAGATTACCTTACGAATGAAATCTTTATCGTAAGACTCCAATTCCACACGGCTCTTCCCACGCACATCAAGTGCCGTTTGGTCTTCGGCATTAAGGCCTTTATACTCAGGTATGCCTGCACGGCTGCGTATCAAGTTCACATAATGCAAAGCTGTGGCCACATCGCCGAGCTCATTGCAAGCTTCAGCATAGTTCAGATAAACTTCCGACAGACGTAGCTTTACACTGTAAGGCACACTCTGACGCGATCCTTGATCAACATAGAGTTTGCGCGCTATTACTCCAAAGACAGGATGATCGTGCCCGTTCTTCGCCGGACCAGAATTACCATTAAGCGACATATCCGTATAATAGGTCTTTGAAGCATCGAAATCCCAACGTCGGTTTTGGAAAGTGAACGCAACATAAAACCTCGGTTCGCGGTTGTAGAACTGCTTCATTACCCTATTATCGCTCGAAGGCGTAAAGTATGTATAGCCCGAGAACTGATCCTTGTAAGATAAAGTGCTGAGCATAGTGCGCACGCTGCTCGCTGTCGGGTTATCCACATCGTAAGTAAAATAATCGCTATCATCATCTATACGAAGACCATTTTTCGTAAAGAAGAGGTCTATCGTTTGCAAAGGCACCGAAAGAGCACCCGCTCCAGATTGCGCATTTGTAACACCGCTATGCTTCGGACACATTTCATAATAAATACGGTTATTGGGTACCGTACGGAAGAATATCTGTTCTTCATTATCCGGTCTTCCGAGACAAGAATAAAAACAAGAGTTATAAGGATCGGAAAGTTTAACATCTGTCACGCGTTTTCCCGTTACATCGCGATAAACCAACTGGAACTTACCGCTGTCGATTATCTTCTTTGCAGCGTCGCGGGCATCCTCCCATTTCTTCATATCCTCACCCTGAGGGAATAACAATGTGCCATCGGTATTTTTCAAATCCTTGTAATAAGGATCTCCATTGAACAACATACTTGCCCGGAACATATAAACCTCGGCAAGAATTCCTTCGGCCGCCTCTTGCGTAAGGTTGCCTGCAAATTGGTCATCGAACGCGCCTGCCTCATTGAACTGAGATATAAGATTGCCACCGTTGATAGCTGTTTTCAGTTCCGATGTAATGTAATTAAAACACGAATCTACCGTACAGCGCGAAAGCATCATATCACCTAAAGGATCGTCGATGGTGTACACACGGTCTCCAACAATAGGTACCGGCCCGAAAAGCCTCATAAGATTAAAATAAAAATAAGCGCGCAACGCTCTTACTTCTGCCTTTGTCCATGCCTTTTCCTTATCGCTCATCGGCGTGCAACGGTCTATCTCGGCCAAATATATATTTGCCTTTTGGATAGCACGATAATAGGCTGTCCACTGTTGGCGCACATATCCGGTCGAAGGATAGAGCGTACCCAAGATGATATTGTTGGACTGGCACTGCGACCAAGGCAAGTATCCTTCGTTGCAAGCTACCGTCCACACGCCCTCCGTAGAGTTTTGCGCATAGTTATCCATATTCGTATTGTCAGGAATATAAGAATATATATTGGTCAACCATTGTAAGGACAATCCGCGATTGGTAAATACGTCGTTAATATCGATCACATCGCTCGGCACCGTATCGAAATAGTCTTCACACGATGTAAAAGCAATAGCCGTAAAAGCTAAAAATAATATACTAAAAATATTTCTTTTCATAATTTACATGATTTCTTAGCCATTAAATATTGAAATTAACGCCGACAGAGAATGTCCTGACATTCGGATAAGATATACCGTTATTGGTATTAAGCTCCGGATCCCACAGCTTAAACTTACTGAAAGTAAATACATTCTCGCCCATGATATAGAAACGGCCGCCCTTGAGTATACCGTTACGTTCCCATGCCTTAGGAAAATAATATGAGATGGTGAACTGTTTCAGACGCATAAAGCTTACATCGCGCTGCCACCAAGTACTTGTAACAAAGTTGTTGGTATTCGATGCGTCTTTCTCACCCCATGCCAAACGCGGATAAAACACATCGGTCTTGGTCGGATTATTAGAGTTCCAACGATCGGTAATATTAGAATAAAGGGTTCCACCTCCTGTAGAACTCCGGAACGGACGTATACCATTCCCTTGAAGTTCGCGGTCTGCATCGGCCACACCTTGGAAAAGAACACCCACGCCGATATTCTTATAACGAATATCTCCTCCGAAACCGTAATAGATACGGGGAATATCACCTCGCCCTATACATGTCATATCGTTTTCGTCGATGTGTTTATCACCGTTCAAATCTTTATACATAATATCTCCCGGTTTTACCAGTTCTCCCGGATGAGTTTCACCGAACTGCGTAATACCACGCTGAGTAATCTGTTCGGTACTGGTATACAGGCCTTCTGCAATGTATCCCCAACGGGCAAGCACATTGTGTCCACGGCGTTCCAACCACGGATATGCCGGCTCTGCTTCCGCGTTTTCAACGACTTTATCCGTATTTTCTGTTATGTTGCCACGCACGGATACGAAAAGGTCTTTACCGAACTGATGGCTATATTCCAACGCTATTTCATAACCTTTGTTCTTTACTATGCCGACATTAGCAGATGCCGTAGCGGCAAATCCTGCAAGAAGAGGCAAATTGTTGCGGTCTACAAAGATTTTTGTACGGCGCTCCTTGAATAAATCGAACACAAATGTAAGGTCGTCGTGCAGGAAATTGATTTCGATACCGAGGTCTTGCTTACGTATCTTCGACCACTGTGCTTGGAAACCGTATTTATTGTATCCAATGCCATCAGTGCCCCAATAAGAGCTGTAACCGCTCTTTCCGGTAATCTCGGTAAAGTAACCGAAGCGACCGTTTTGGCTATCATTACCCACCGTACCGTCAGAATAGCGCAGTTTCAAGAAAGAGATAACATGCGAAACCGGCTTCCACCACCCCTCATTAGATGGCACCCAACCGATAGCCCATGCAGGGAAGGTACCGAAACGATGTCCCTTTGCAAAGTTCTCCGAACCGGTATAACCAAGGTTGGCTTCTACAAAATAACGGTTATCATAGTCATAAGTCGCACGCGCAGAAAGGCTCTCCTGCTTATGAGGTAACGAACCAATCAAGTCGCCATTGGCATCACGATAGTTTCTAATATTGAAAACAACAAGACCACTCACATTGTGACGTTTCGCAAATGTATGCTTATAGTCGAGTGCCGCTTCAAAATAGAATGTACGATACACCCACTTGTCGGATTTGAAAGACATGGTTGTATTGCCTTTGAATTCTTCTTGAAGCTTAATATTGCCATTCTCGTCATAAAGATTTCCGTCATCAAGCCATGTATCACCGGTAGTAGGATCCTTTGAACCGCTCGGTTTCCACGTACTGTTATCTACGGAATAAGACAATGTTTGCCTTGCTCTCACATCGAAAGCGACAAGTGCTCTTGCCGTAAGTCCTTTGCTCCAATCCCAAAAACCGAGGTCTTGTGTAATCTTCAGGTTCGAGTTAACCTGCGTATTATACTGCGTTTGGTAACCTCTACGGGTAAGCTCTACCCACGGATTATCAAGTTCACGCTGAACTTGCGAATACCCCGGGTTCTCTCCATTGGGATATTGCACCGGATAAATAACCGGATTTGTATTCATTGCCCTTGTATAAATATCATTAAGACTTCTATTTGGATAGTTTCCACTGGCAAAATAACCACTTACGCCGACATCGATATTTGTCATCTTCGTAGCCTTTAGATTAACGTTCGTCAAGAAGTTGTAACGATTATAGTCGATCTCGGTGCTGTAATCTTGTGTTGGATCGGTCTTCGTCAGGCCTTTCTCCTGATAATAAGAAAGTGAGATGTAGTAATTAGCATTCGGTGCCCCTCCCCGTATATTGAGATTTACGCGCCGGTTCCATCCATACTTATGATAGAGTTCTCTCATCCAATCTACATTAGGATATAGATATTTGTTAATTGAACGCTGATTTTCCAGCTCTGCTCTCTGTTCAGAAGTAAGTTCAGGTGTAGGAAGTCCGTTAGCTACTTTCGTATTTGTTATATATTGTTGTGAGTAATATGCCTTTCCATAAGAATTATTATACGCCTCGTTCACAGCATTCATATATTCTATACCATCGGCAAGATCGGGTATTTTTGTTAGCTGTGTAATTCCTTGATATACATCAACAGAAAACTTTGGCTTACTTACAACACCCGGTTTCGTAGTAATTATTATAACTCCGTTACCGCCTCTCACTCCATATACAGCCGTAGAAGCTGCGTCTTTCAATACAGTTACCGACTGAATATCTTCTGGATCGAGGTTATTGAAACTACGCTCAATACCGTCGACAAGTATCAACGGTCCTTCATTACGGTTGGTAAGTGTAGAGATACCACGCACCCAAATATCGGAATCATCTTGCCCGGGAAGCCCCGTACGCTGCACGGAAACCACACCCGAAACGCGTCCGGCAAGAATAGAACTCATATTTGCAACCGGTGCTTTTACATGATCCATCTTCAATGACGACTGTGCACCAAGCACAGACACTTTCCTTGCTGTGGTATAACCCACAACCGTAACTTCGTCAAGTTTACTTACTTCATCTTTCAAAACAAAGTCTATCAATGTTCCTGTTACCTTTCGTTCCTCAGACTGGAAACCGATATATTCAGCAACAAGTACTGCTTTATCCGAAGAACACGTAATATTATAAGTACCATTCACATCGGTAACGGTAACATTGTTAGTACCTTTTTCTTTCACAGAGACACCTATCAACGGATCACCATTAACATCTTGTACACGACCGGTGACCTTAATAGGCGCAGCAAAAGTAGGAATGGATACAAGTAATATTGCAATAAGCAACAAACCTTTCCATAATTTTTCTGTATTAGTTTTAAACATATAATAAGGGTATTAGTATCAATACCGCCGGAATATCCCGCACGGAATAATTCTATTAAATGTAAACGGTGGCCGAAGTTACCTCCGGTCACCTTATTTTTCAGTTTAGTTATTAACTACCTTATAAGATTTCATCGTACCATTGTTTACAATAGTAATGATATAGAGACCATGCCCCGGAAGAGCAAATATCGCTTTACCGCTGCTTACATTTACGGAACCTACTTGTTGTCCGGCAACATTCATCACATAAACCTTAGCGGTTCCATCGATACCTGCAACCGTAAGAACATTATCAGATGCAGATATGACATAACCGACCATAGTATCGTTTGTAATAATATCATTGATACCTGTAGATATGTTTCCGAATTTCTTCAATACCGGATAAGGATATTTCGCATCAGCAGGATCGATGCTCCAGATATCGGTAAAGTTCCAACCAAGGTCTGTATAGGTACTTGCAACTTTCAAGAGTGCAGCGTTCACTCTTGTTGCATCTTCTACATTTCCACCTTCGACGGTTATATTCTTCGTAGGCCATGCCAAAGCATTATCACCCTCTACATTAATCGTAGCATTATCATTGATAACATTGTTAGTAAAGTTAACTATTGCATTCGGAGAATTACCGGGGCCATTTCCTCCAATAAACGCACTGGCTGCGTGAGGAGAACCTTTACCGACGGATGCAAGATTACCAATAGATACGCAATTATTGATTTCAATCGTACAATTTCCCTTGTCTATCAAACCTATAATTCCGCCAACCCATCCGCGAGTGGTCACCGATGCAGAACCATTATAATAACTGTTGGAAACATTAAGGCTGCCTGTCGTACATCCAAAGAAACCTCCGACCTGACTGTAGCCCGTAACGTTGACATCTACATACGTATTGGTCACAGCAACACTATTACCATCACCGGCAAGACCGGCAACATGATCGTTACCTATAACCGTTCCAGTAACAGCTACTTGGTCGACTGTACCGCTTAGCAATGTACCTGCGAGTATTCCTACATGGTTGCTGCTCGGAGCATTAATCGTTGCATTGACAAATGCAAGGTTCTTGATCGTTGCATTATTAGTATAACTGAAGAAACCAATTTCAGAACCTCCTGTTTCATTGATTGTCATATTCAAAATCTTATGACCGTCGCCATCTAACGTACCACTGAATTGTGCAGACTTGCTACCGAGTGGATGGAACTCTACACCATTCATATCAATATCTGTAGTAAGCCTATAGTTTCCTGCCAAGTTTCTGGTAATCTTTTGAAAATCATCCACTGTCGAAATTTCAGTAACCGTACTGCTCTCTCCAATATAAACTCCAAAACTATCGTCACCAGATACTGTAAAATACGAGGCGAGACCATCTGCGAACAGAACTTTTACGGTTACATCGCCCGAGCCTTTAAAGTTTCCATTTTCATCTCCTGCGTAAAGGGCGACTTCTTCTTCTGAATAGGAAGCAAGTTCACTGCCTTGAGTAAGAGTAAAGTTGATGTCTTGTCCCCAAGATGCATGAACACATTTCAAACTGATTGCCTCAGAACCATCCTTATAAAGGATAGACTTATTCAACGGCATATCGAATATTGTTGTTGTAAGCGGAGCATTCATCCACTTTAATACTGGCAACATTTTTCCCTCTGCCCCGTCAAAATATTTCCAATTGTTATCGAAATCGAAACCGAGTTCTGTCAAGAAAGCTTTCGTTTTAGCCGTTTTATCAGCCACATTAGCTGCATTTGCAGAAGTTGCATCCGTCTGGTTTTCCATTACACCGGCATCGTTAGAATCGGAACCGATATACACAGTCTCCATTGCATAATTATTCTCCAACGTAACAGCACGGTTTGCAGGATTCGTAACCCTACGTATCATAGAGCCATAGATATGGGAAGCAGCAACCAAGTTGTTCCTAATCGTCGTCGTAGCTATGGTTTCTTTGCCTTCTGCATCATGCCCGGCAACATCAATCAAGCTAACGATACCGGTAACATTTCCTGAGCCTTTACACTCAACGATACCAGTAAAGATACAATGCTCGATAAGTCCGCCACGGGAAACTCCCACCAAACCGCCAGCCTGATAATACAGAGATACTACATGCGAATCCGAAATGCAGTTAGAAACAGTTCCGCCAACCATATTCGGATCGTCTTCAGACAGTCCTTCCACATTTCTTATCATACCGACAAGAGCACCTGTATGATCATGTCCTTCAATATATGAGTTAGCCACATAGCAGTTCTTAATAGTAGAGCCTTGAAGTTGTCCTACGATCGTACCTACGTCCTGATCTCCTCCTACTACATTTGCATTTTCGAAGCCAAGGTTCTGTATAGTTGCATTTTGAGCAACTTCGAAAAATCCTACACGACTCGTAGATTTTTTGATTGTCATGTTTTTAATAACATGACCCTGACCATCGAACGTTCCAGTGAACGTTCCTAACGGAGTCCAGTTTTCTCCTGCAAGGTCTATATCGTTCATCAACTTGTAATCACCGCCAAGGTTATTTGCCATTTCCTTTAAGTCTTCCACGGTAGAAAGGTTATAGTTCATGCTTTCTACATGGATATTCTGTGTAAAAGTGGCACCATTAGAGAAAGCATCCCCAGCTGTAGTATAAGTTACTACGGCATCGCCGAGGCCTACAAACTTCAAGTTCGTACCATCTACTACGACTGCATCGGTATTACTGCTTGTAAGGGTAACCGGTCTTTGCAATGCAGACATGGCTCTACTGCTATAAGTTTTGCCGATTACACACTTTGCCGGAAGCGAATTTACCGCAATACCGTCGCCATCAAGCGGATAAGTCATACCCGTAAGAACGGGGTATACTCCATCCGCCAATATCCAAGTAGAAGCATTAAAGCCTATTCCCGTATAGGTAGAAGCTTTCTTTAAATCTTCTACACTCGTCAATGTGCCCTGAAAATCGCCTTCAAGAGTTGAGATATCAACCTTTTGTCCGGCACTGTAAATCACAGTCGAAGCCGAAGAAAGGTTATTCTCCGCAATATAGCTTCCACCATTGCTCCAACCGATAATACTGTGTACTTTGTTATTTGCCCCCGACAACATAACGGGAGCACCAACACTACCTTTCACATTGGCCGTGCCGCCATCTATTATACTGACAATGCCACCGGCACCATTGCTCGGTGCAGTAGCCGAGCCTAAGAACAATACATTGGTAAAAACGGCACCGTTCGTCCATCCGGCGATGCCTCCACCCTGATGAGTAGTGCTGAACGCACCGGCTGTAGACATACAGTCGCTGATCGTTGTA
Organism: Prevotella phocaeensis; assembly: GCF_900065875.1. Lineage (NCBI taxonomy): Bacteria > Pseudomonadati > Bacteroidota > Bacteroidia > Bacteroidales > Prevotellaceae > Prevotella > Prevotella phocaeensis. The sequence goes on from NZ_LT160623.1 coordinate 85,393, forward strand.
AGGTCTCCGGCATCATCTCCAATACGAGCATCGCCCACTATACCACCAATATGATCGTAACCAACCAGAGTTCCAGAAGTGAAAACTTTCGTTATTTCTGTCGCACTTGCCTGTCCTGCCACAATTCCGGCCTGCTTGTTACCGAGGATATTCGCACCGGTAAAGCGTACATTTTGAATTGTAGCTCCCTTGGTAAACGCAAAGAAACCTACATTATCAGCTCCCGACTTAATCGTGAGCCCCTTGATAGTATGCCCACCTCCATCAAACATACCGGTAAACGGGGTACCGGAAGTACCTATGGGCACCCACTCTTCGCTCAGAGTAATATCGTTCGCAAGAACATAACTACCCGCCAAATCATCGGCTATAGCCTTCAAACCAGCCTCATCTGTGATCTGCGTCTGTGCATAGACACCCACCGAAGCCATCAAAGCAATTGCCATAACCAACGATTTCTTTAGTTTAAGTAATGTTTTAAACATAATTAATTGATTAATTGGTTAATAATAAAAAATAATAGATATAGAAACTAACTTCTTTATATTCGTATCAGTTATCAAGTATTCCCGCCAACTGTATTTCATCATTCGACTGATCGTACCACAAAAAACAGCTTAAAACTTATTGTTTGTTCGTTTCATAAGGTATCACAGTTTAACTTATAGGGTTGGTAGTCGATTTAAAATCTTTATTCTGTATCGGTATATGTACAGCAAAGATAATACAAATGAAAGCAACAAGAGCTTATTTTCAAATTACCAAATGCTGTTTTTCCTTCTGTAAAATAAGCTGCACCTCGATAATTTCAGGCAGACTTGATTACACTCGGTTTACATTATTCGTGGCAAAGATAAACATTTTTTTGCTAACACACTACTTTTTTGCCAGAAAAAAAAGAAAAAATTAAAAGAAAAGTAAACATAGAATATTAAAATCACTACATCTTTTATGAAAGGACATTCTATTAACTTACGATTGTCAAAGATCTATTTATGACAATATAATCAAACAAAATATTTTACAAGAAATACAATTTCAAACCAAATATCTATTCCCAAAATAAATGGTGACTACTGTTTGCATTCAGATTTAAAACAAGCTATCGTCCGAGCATACCAGTTGCCAAAACCTCATAGTTTATAAAATAAAAATCCCTGCAAGCCTACAACTTACAGGGAAACTGTATTAAGTAGCGGGGGTGGGACCCGAACCCACGACCTCCGGATTATGAATCCGACGCTCTAACCAGCTGAGCTATCCCGCCATCTTTCTTGTTTTGCGGGTGCAAAGGTAATACAAACTTTTCGAATACACAAAAAATATTCATTATTTATTGTGCGCACCTTTATTTTTTGTTCTTTACTTTTTGAATACCAAAAATAAATCTGCAAAATACAGAAAATCTGCAAATAATAGGCCTAAAAGTTGAGTTTCGCACGTTTTTTAAGCAATGAGTTCATCTTTATCGAGAATATATGCCGATTACGGACAGTAATTATCTATGCAAAATATCTCCTACATATATACATTATTAAGTTTCTATTACTTTCTTTTCATACAGCTATAACGAAATAAAGCTATTGATTGCAAAGTGATCATATCGACATTTAAGCTGATAGAATGTCAGCAAGGTTTCGCATAAACACAATTTCTTTCAGCCATACACCTATTTGCCAATTGGTATACAACTATCATGTACCAGCAATACAACATAACCGAAGAAAATGTATACCATCGTAATATGAAAAGAAAGTTTTATCGGAAGAACATTCAACATACAGTTTTCCATTGTATTTCTGTCATATCATCAGCACAAACACAGTTATATTACCATGATAAACAACGTTTTATAAGAGTGCTGACAAATAGCAACAAAAAACACATTTTCTTGTTTTCTATGTTCTTTTATCACAAACGGCCATACTTACCAAGCGACCGGAAAGTATCTATATACATAAATTAAAAGAGGTGAGGATAATGTTCATCCGTAATAAAAAATACAAAAAAGAAGAATATCTGATATTTTTATGCTAATTTTGCATATCTGTTTACACCCTTGTGCAGAACAAATAAGGTTAACATGCTTCGGATCAAAAAATTAGATATATTCATTGCAAAACAATTCGGCTTGCTGTTCATAGGAACATTTTTCATCTGTCAATTCGTACTGATGATGCAGTTTTTATGGAAATCTATCGACGAATTGGTGGGCAAGGGATTATCTATGGAAGTCATGGCACAGTTCTTTTGGTATGCCGGACTGATGTTAGTACCGCAGGCTTTGCCTCTTGCAATACTCCTATCTTCGCTGATTGCTTTCGGTAACTTGGGCGAAAGCAGCGAGCTTACGGCCATCAAGGCTGCCGGCATATCATTGATGCAGGCTTTCAGATCACTGATTATCATTTCTATCATAATCAGTTTCAGTTCTTTTTACTTCCAAAATTACATCGGCCCTACGGCAAACATGAAGATTGCACAGTTATGGATATCCATGAAACAAAAGAGTCCGGAACTCGCTATTCCCGAAGGTATATTCTACGATGGTATCCCCAACAGCAATCTTTACGTACAAAAAAAAGACATGCAAACGGGTAAACTCTACGGTATCATGATATACCGTATGACCGGAAGCTATGAAGATCAGGCCATAATCCTTGCCGATTCGGGCATGTTACAGTCCACTGCCGAGAAGAAGCATCTCGTACTAACGCTCTGGAGTGGCGAGTGGTTCGAAAACATGCAGGCCGAAGAACTTGCTAACAGCGCATCCGTACCCTACCGAAGAGAAACATTCGTATCGAAAAAAATTATCCTCGATTACGACGGCGGGTTCAGTATGGCCGACGCCAATTCGCTCTCTAACAATGCCAGAGGCAAAAGTCTCAAGCAACTTTACCAAGGCATAGATTCATTAAGACAGGTATACGACAGCATCGGGAGGGTGTTCCTTGCCGATGTAGACCGTTCTGTATTCCCTACACTAAACCTGTCTAAACACGATTCCATAGCTGCAGTGAAGACCGCCATGCGAGGATCGTACAACTTCGATTCGATATTCAATAAACTGACACCCGATGCCAAATTGAGTGCAACCAACTATGCATTAAACAAAGTGCAGTCGGAAGTAAGCGATTTAGACTTCAAGAGTATGATCACAACCGATGGTGACAAGCTCATACGAGAACACCGTATAGAAATGATCAGCAAGTTTACGTTGGCACTTTCGTGCCTGATATTCTTTTTCATCGGTGCTCCTCTCGGCGCCATTATCAGGAAAGGAGGCTTGGGAGTACCCGTTATAATCTCGGTACTTGTATTTATCGTGTATTATATTCTGGACAATACAGGCTACAGAATGGCCCGTGGCGGCATGTGGACAATAGAATTCGGAAAAGGACTGGCACCCGCCGTACTCATTCCGCTGGCCGCTTTCGTTACTTATAAAGCCAATAAAGACTCCGTGGTATTCAATATAGACATGTATCGCGAAATGTTTATGAAAGCATTCGGTTTGCGTGTAAAGCGCCATATCTCCAGCAAAGAGGTTATCATCAACGATCCTGTATATGCTGAAGATGCTGTTAAACTCGAAAGAATGAGCAGCGAGATAACGGTATACTCTAATGAGCACAAACTGGTATCGGCACCGAATATCATCAAAGTATTCTTCAAATATCAGCCCGATCATGAAATTGAACGTATCAATGATGAGATGGAAAAGGTTATTGAAGACCTTTCAAATACGAAAGACAAGGTTATACTGCATGAGCTCAACAGCTATCCTATTCTCGCGGCCAAGTCCCACACACGTCCGTTCGAACACCAATGGATGAACGTTGTTGCAGGATTGATCATACCAGCAGGAGTTTTCTTTTACCTTCGGATGTGGCGTTTCCGTATCAGACTGTATCGTGATTTAAAAACTATTCAGCGTACCAACGGCAATATTGTGGAACGCATTCGAACAATGAACTTATAAAGATATCATAATATTAATGTATAGAAATATGGGAGACTTCAAACTAAATAGCATCGAGGATGCTGTAAAAGATTTCAAAGAGGGTAAATTCGTTATCGTTGTAGATGATGAGGACCGTGAAAACGAAGGAGACCTTATTATCGCAGCCGAGAAGATTACCCCCGAAAAGGTGAATTTCATGCTGAAGAATGCCCGTGGTGTATTGTGTGCTCCGATTACGCTGTCGCGCTGCGAAGAGCTCGACTTACCGCATCAAGTGAGCGATAACACCTCGGTATTGGGTACTCCTTTCACGATAACCATCGATAAATTGGAAGGTTGCTCTACCGGTGTTTCCGCTCACGACAGAGCTGAAACCATTAAAGCCCTTGCCGATTCTTCTTCTACCCCACAGACCTTCGGGCGACCGGGGCATATTAATCCGCTGTATGCCCAAGACAACGGCGTGCTCAGACGAAGCGGTCATACCGAAGCAGCGGTAGACCTATGTAAACTTGCAGGGCTATACCCCGCCGGTGCATTGATGGAAATCATGAGCGAAGACGGCACGATGGCACGTATGCCAGAACTGCAAAAGAAAGCACAAGAGTGGGATATCAAGATCATTACCATTAAAGATCTCATTGCTTACCGACTGAAAAGAGAGTCTATTATCGAAGTGGGAGTAAAAGCAGACATGCCCACGAAATACGGTCACTTTAAGCTAATCCCCTTCCGTCAGCAAAGCAACGGCGTCGAGCACATGGCATTGATAAAGGGCGAGTGGAACGAAGACGAGCCTATCCTCGTGCGCGTACATTCTTCATGTGCCACCGGCGACATACTCGGAAGCAAGCGTTGCGACTGTGGCGAGCAACTGCATAAAACCATGGAAATGATAGAAAAAGCCGGTAAGGGCGTCATCATTTACATGCAGCAGGAAGGAAGAGGCATCGGACTGATGAATAAAATGGCTGCTTACAAACTGCAGGAAGAAGGTTACGATACAGTAGATGCAAACGTACATCTTGGGTTTAAACCCGATGAACGCGACTACGGATGCGGTGCACAGATGCTCCGGCATTTGGGAGTTCATAAGATGAGACTGCTTACCAATAACCCTGTAAAACGCGTAGGATTAGAAGCGTATGGTTTAGAGATCGTAGAGAACGTTCCTATTGAGATCGCTCCGAACGAATACGATTATAAGTATCTGAAGACCAAAAAGGAACGCATGGGGCACACATTGCACCTTAAATAAAAACAAACACGACCTTTAACAAAGATAGGCATATTCTCTAATGGGAACAGATGAGCTGTGTGTCAAAACTTGTCGCACGCTTTTTACAACACATTGATTATCAACAACAAGGCTCTATTCTATTGTGTCAGCATGGAATAGAGCCTTTTTTATACGATAATTATTTTTTATATTTGCAATAAAAATAAAATGTGTATGAAAAAAGGTATAGTTATACTTTTCGCAGCAGCGGCACTTTTACTCGGCGGATGCAAGCCTCATCTCAATCAGAAAACCGCTAAATTGGTAAAAGAACTGGAATTTTACGGTCAATTTTATACCTCTCCGCACACTGGAATGAGCGGCACAAAGAGTGCACAATGGGATATTCCGGAACATCTTTCGCAATGTGCCTCGATGAAAGAGCTTACCTATCTGGCATGGCAGCACGAGTCGCCGGTGGTAAGGCTTAGCGCTTTCAAAGCCATTTTGATAAAAAATCCCGAGGTGGCAGTAAAAATGGCCATTGTAAACCTAAACGACAAAAGTGCCGTAGCTACCATCAACGGTTGCGAAGGTGCCACCGAAAGCACAGAAGACCTGCGCATACAAATGATACAAAATAACGTAAAACGGTATCATATATCAAAGAAAGACTCGATACAGATCGATAGTTTGGTGCTCTATACGCCCCATCTTGGATATATGTATTATCTTAATACTTTACTCGACAAGTTGCCTCCCCTTCCCCGTTACTATAATAGAATAAGGAACATTTATATAAATGAAGACAATACAGATGCCCTGCCGATGCTCGCCAAATATCGGACAAATGAAGCAAAGCGATTTATATTCGAAGAATTGCAACCAAAGAAGGTTCCCGTTATTAAGGCTTCCTATGAAACTATAATATATACAGTTAGAAAAACAGGAGAACACGACTGGAACGGAAGAGACAAACTCACGATTAAGGATGTATATTATTGGCCTGATGATCCTGATTACAGAAAGTATAATGCCTACAAAGCCATTGCCAACTGGCCTAATCAAGCATTTATACCCACCGTAAAGAAGATGTATATATCAGGTATTATACAGAATGATACACCTGCGGCAGAAATCGTATTCCGTGCACTCTTAGGTTACAAAGAGCCGTGGGCATACGGCTTGTTGGAAAAAGCAGTCAGCAGAGAAGGAAAACCTGCCGACGACTATTATACGGACTGGAATCGATATTGTTTTCATGAAGCCTACAGAGAAAATCCGTCAGCTTACTATCTTCCCTTGGCCAAAAAGTATCCGGAATAACCGTTATGTGTACTGGCATGCAATGAGAATAACAATAATTTGTACAATTAGAATAAAAAAGGAGGCTTTAAATTACAAAAATAACAAATAACGCTGAAAATATAACACAGTTTCTTCTTCGAAAAGAATAAATTGTTTATTTTTGCAAGTAATACAAAACAACAGTTTGAATATATGGCACAATTATCTAATCGTTTAAACCGACTGGCGCCATCAGCAACGCTGGCAATGTCTCAAAGGAGTAATGAAATGAAAGCTCAAGGTATTGATGTCATCAATATGAGTGTGGGAGAACCCGACTTCAATACTCCGGAAGCTATTAAAGATGCGGCAAAGAAAGCCATCGACGAGAATTATTCTAAATACTCTCCTGTATCCGGATATGCCGATTTACGTAAGGCCATTGTTGCCAAACTGAAGAAAGAAAACGGATTAGACTATACCATTAATGAGATTTTAGTGTCTAATGGAGCCAAACAAAGCGTATGCAACACGGTGATGGCACTGATTAACGAGGGGGACGAAGTGATCATTCCCGCTCCCTATTGGGTTAGTTATCCGCAAATGGTAAAACTTGCCGGAGGAATTCCGGTTATTGTAAACGCCGGTTTCGAACAAAACTTTAAGATGACGCCCGAACAACTTGAGGCAGCCATCACTCCGAAAACCAAACTTATCATACTCTGTTCGCCGAGTAATCCTACGGGAAGTGTGTATTCGAAAAGTGAACTTGAGAGGCTTGCCGACGTCATAAAGCGTCATAAAGACTTGTTTGTTCTTGCTGATGAGATTTACGAACACATCAATTACGTGGGGAGACATGAGAGCATTGCTCAATTTTCGGGAATGAAAGAGCGTGCTATCATTGTCAATGGAGTGTCGAAAGCCTACGCCATGACAGGCTGGAGAATAGGATACATCGCCGCTCCCGAGTGGATCGTGAAAGGCTGTAACAAATTACAAGGGCAATACACCAGCGGCCCATGTTCTGTAAGCCAAAAAGCTGCCGAAGCGGCATATACTTTAAATCAAGGATGCGTAGAGGAAATGCGGCTTGCTTTCGAACGCAGAAGAAATCTCATTGTTGCTCTTGCAAAAGATATTCCGGGCCTTGAAATCAATATTCCCGAAGGAGCCTTTTATCTGTTCCCGAGGTGCAACAAGTTCTTCGGAAAGACAGATGGTAAACATATTATCAACACTTCCACAGACCTCGCTATGTATTTGTTGGAAGTCGGACACGTGGCAACAGTGGGCGGTGATGCTTTCGGCGATCCGGAATGTTTCCGTATGAGTTATGCTACAAGCGATGACAATATTCGCAAAGCAATGAACAGAATTAAAGAAGCATTGGCAAAACTAAGATAAAGTGGGAATAAAAAGTAAAGAAGCAAAGGCAATATTTAGCAGATAATTCGGCGAAAAACCCGTTAAAACTTCTTAATAACCGCTTTTGTTATACATAAATTGTATATCTTTGCGTTGTTTTTTATAGTCACATATCGTGGTCAAACGAAAGCAATAACACTTACAAATCGAAAACAGAATAAAATAATTTAAATTCATTAATAACTAAAAATTAAAAGTAAAATTATGGCAACTACACAACAAACAGCCAGCCCTGCTAAGAAATCACAGGGCTTTCAAGGTATCAGAGCAGCATTTTGGATCATCGTTGCATGCTTCCTCATTGCAGTCTTGATTTACCGTTTCTTATTAGGTAATCCCGCAAACTTTGTAAACAACGATCCTACAGGTGCCGTTTTGAATGGTAACCTCCTCGGAACCATTTACAAAGGTGGTATGGTCGTTCCTATCATCCACACATTGTTGCTTACCGTTCTCTGCCTTTCTGTTGAGCGCTGGCTTGCTATCCGCAATGCATTCGGAAGAGGTTCATTGACAAAGTTCGTCACAAATATCAAAGCAGCTTTGAAAGCTAACGATTTCAATGAAGCACAAGCTCTTTGCGATAAGATGAAAGGTTCCGTAGCAAATGTTGTATCCGCTTCTTTGAAAGCTTACAAAGAACAGGAAGCAACAAGTGGTGTTAAGAAAGCACAGAAGGTAGCCAAAATACAGCAGGCACACGAAGAAGCAACTCAGCTCGAAATGCCTACCCTCCAGATGAACCTTCCCATCATCGCAACTATCGTTACATTGGGTACACTTACAGGACTTCTTGGTACGGTAACCGGTATGATCAAGTCATTCGCAGCATTGGCAGCAGGTGGCGGCGGCGATTCTCTCGCGCTTTCAACTGGTATTTCTGAGGCCTTGATCAACACCGCATTCGGTATTTTGACATCTTGGTGTGCAGTTATTTCTTATAACTACTTCACAAACAAGATCGATAAGTTGACATACGCCCTTGATGAGGTTGGTTACTCAATTGCTCAGACATACGAAGCCAATCACGCAGAAGAAGCTTAATTTTTTGCTAACCCTTTAAAAATTTATCGCTATGGGTAAAGTAAAAATTAAGAAACAAACGGTCTGGATCGACATGACTCCTATGTCGGATGTCATGGTGCTCTTGCTGACTTTCTTCATGCTAACGTCGACGTTTGTGAAGAATGAACCGGTGAAAGTAGTAACTCCTGGATCTATTTCTGAAATAAAAGTTCCAGAAAAGAATGTCTTGAATATTCTTGTCGATAAGAAAGGACAGGTATTCATGAGTATGGATAATCAGGCTCAAATGATGGATGTTCTTTCTGGTATGACTGGTCAATTCGGCGTATCTCTCGACAAAGAGCAATTGACAAAATTCAGAAAAGATCCGATGTGGGGTGTTCCTATGGACAAACTTTCTGCCTACCTGAAACTCGATGAAAGCCAGATGGCAGAGGAAATCAAGAACCAAGGCATTCCTACAGATAGTATCGAGACCGATGGCAAAAAAGATAAAAGCGAGTTCCAGCTTTGGGTTACACAAGTTCATTCTGTAAATCCGGATATCAAACTTGCCATCAAGGCAGATGAGAAAACTCCTTATGCCGTTATCAAGAAAGTAATGTCTGAACTTCAGGATATGGGTGAAAATCGTTATTATCTGATTACTCAATACAAAAAGTTAGAGGAGAATAAGTAATGAAGAAGAAAGAAAGCAAACAAAAGAAGATGGATGTCCGCGTGGACTTCACTCCGATGGTTGACATGATGATGCTTCTTATCACTTTCTTCATGCTCTGTACTTCTTTGGCTAAGCCACAGACAATGGAGCTGAGTATGCCAAGTAATGATAAGAACACTCAAGATAAAGACAAATCTGTAACAAAAGCATCTTACACGATAACAATATATTTAGGTGCTAACAATAAAATTTATTATGTGGAAGGCCAGCCTAAATACGACGATCCCAGTTGCATGAAAGAAACCACATGGGGAAAGAATGGCATCCGCAGCGTATTGATAAACCACGTTACAGAAGATAGTACAACGCCTGTACAACAGGTAATGGCAGCCAAGGCAGCCTTAGACAAGAAAAAGCTTGCAGATCCGAAAAAATATAATGATTCGATTTACAACGCTGAACTGTCAAAAATCAAAAGCGGAGATCTCGGAAACGAGAAGATATCAACGATGACTGTGATCATCAAAGCTACTGATAAGGCTACTTACAAGAACTTGGTTGACGCTCTCGATGAAATGCAGATTTGCAGTATTGGTAAGTACGTTATTGACAAAATCAATCCTGACGACATGAAACTTCTCAAGATGAAGGGAATTGAATAGTCATGACATGTAATTAACAATTAAAAGCAAAAGAAATGGCAAAAATTGATTTAGTCCAGAACGATTGGGTAGAATTGGTGTTTCAAGGTAGAAACCAAGCTTACGGAGCTTACAAACTCCGCAAGGGAACCTCTAAGAGAAACCTTATTGCTATCATCGTTGTGCTTATTGTTGCAATACTTGCATTTGCAGGAATGGCTATTAAGAACATTGTAGATGAGAATGCACGAAAGGTTGCAGCAACTCAGGTTAGCGAGATATCCGCACTTAATCAACCGAAGAAGAAAGCTAAAGTTGAACAAAAAAAGATACAAGTAGAACCTGAAAAAGTTGTTGAACGCGTAAAGAGTTCTGTCAAGTTTACAGCACCGGTGATTAAGAAAGACTCGGAAGTAAAACCTGAAGACGAGCTCAAGACACAAGACCAATTAATGTCTACAAAGACAGCAATCGGTTCATTCAACGTACAAGGTAATGATGAAGCTAACGGTGAGATTCTTAAAGCCAAGGAAGTAATTGCTCAACCCGAACCGCCTAAGCATGAGGAAGAGAACAAGGTATTCGAAGTTGTAGAACAGATGCCTCAATTCCCCGGTGGTCCCGCAGCTCTTATGGAGTATCTCCGAAGCAATACTCACTATCCGGTTGTTGCTGCAGAGAACGGTGTTCAAGGACGTGTATCGATATCTTTCGTGGTTGAGAAAGATGGTTCTATCACCGATGTGCAGGTTGCACGTCCGGTAGATCCGTCACTTGACAAGGAAGCGGCACGCGTTGTAAAGAGCATGCCTAAATGGCAACCCGGAAAACAGAATGGCTCTTTCGTACGAGTTAGATACATTGTTCCTGTAACATTTAAACTGCAATCGTAATTTGCAAATGAGAAATAAGTTATCTTACATATTCGTAGGATTAACACTATCTGCCTGCCTATTGGCTTCATGCGGACAACAGAAGCACAAAGGCGGCAGAACAGATACTTATTCGTCAGGGGTGATTAGTTTCGCCTCTGACGAAAGTTTCAGTCCTATAATAGAAGAAGAGAAGCAAGTCTTCGAATCCATATATACGAAAGCAACTGTAAATCCCATTTATACGAATGAGTTGGATGCGATCAATATGTTGCTTAAAGAAAAAGTATGCCTTGCTATTACTTCTCGTAATTTTAAAGACAAGGAATTAAAAAACTTACAAGACAGAAGATTTATGCCAAGGGCAATAAAAATTGCATACGATGGCTTGGCATTGATCGTCAACAAAGAAAACACGGATACCTGTATCAGTGTAAATGATATCAAACGCATCCTCAACGGACAAGCCCGAAATTGGAGCGACATATACAAGGGTTCTAAAAGAGGAGAAATCCTATTGGTATTCGATAACAAGAAGTCAAGTGCTGTACACTTTGCAGAAGACAGCATCCTTGGCGGTAAACCTATCACAAATAAAAATGTTGCTGCAACAAACAAGACGGCAGATGTGATTGAGTATGTAGAACATACGCCCAATGCCATCGGCATCATCGGCAGCAACTGGTTGAACGATAAACGCGACTCAACCAACCTCACTTTCAACAAGAATATTAAGATCATGTCGGTAAGTAAAGTGCCTAAAGCAACGCCGGCCAACAGCTGGAAACCTTACCAATATTATATATATAATGGCAATTATCCCTTGATAAGAACAATTTATGCTCTTCTCAACGATCCTATTAATGCCTTGCCATGGGGATTTGCCAACTTTATCGCTTCCCCTAAAGGGCAGATGATTATTCTGAAATCGGGTTTACTACCCGTACAAGGCAATATTACCATCAGAAATGTTAATGTTACTGAATAATATAAACTTCCCCAATCGTGGAACGTCATAACATTGAATACGTAGAATACAAACAATTTAAAGATAGAAAATTATGAAAACTATTAAATATTTAATGATCGGTGCATTAATGACAGGAAGCTATATTTCCGTAAATGCACAAGACGATCACAAGGCTACCATTGAACAAGTAACTAAAATCATCAAGTCTCAAGATGCCAATAAAGAGAAGCAAATCAAAGACATTTTCAAAGCAAATAAGAAGAATGCCGATGTGCTTACGGCTATCGGACGTGCTTACCTTGACATCAAGGACACAGCAAACGCGCAGATATATGCAAACCTCGCCATGGCAAGAGACAAGCATTATGGAGACGCTTACGTACTTGCAGGCGACATAGAAGCATTCAAAGACAACGGCGGTGCAGCATCCGGATGGTACGAACAGGCAACATATTTCGATCCGAAAAACCCAAACGGCTACCGTCGTTATGCACAGGTAAACAGCAAAGTCAGCCCTTCTTCTTCTGTAGCTAAGCTCGAAGAATTGCGCAAACAGCGTCCTGATTATCCGGTAGATATCATTTCTGCGGAGATTTATGACAGGGCCGGAAACATTTCTAAAGCACTTGAATACTACAATAAGGTAGATAAGAACCAGATGGAAGACTACCAATTAGTGAGCTTCGCGCTTAATTATTTCCTCAAAAGCGAGTTCGATAAGAGCCTTGAGATTGCACAATTCGGTATCAAGAAGTTCCCTTCAAATGCTGCATTAAACCGTATCAACTTCTTCAATCTCACCAACTTGAAGCGATATGATGAAGCTCTGCAATATGCAGATGCATTATTCAATAAATCTGAAAAGACAAAGATAACGGAAAGCGACTATCTGTATTATGGCTATGCATATCTCGGTAAAAAAGACTATGACAAGGCCATCGAAATGTTCAACAAATCGCTCGAGAACAATACAGACAACAAACAAGACCGTTCAGATGCTCTTAAAAACATTGCAAATGCCTATTCGGCGAAAGGAGATTATACTAATGCTGCACAGAAATATGAGGAATATCTGAAGAGCCTTGACAAACAAACGGCTTCAGAATATGCAGGTTTAGCCGGCATCTATCTAACACAAGCACAGGAAACTAAAGGGGCAGAGCAGACAGAAGCATATCAGAAAGCTGCTGCCGCTTACAAAGAACTCGGTGAGAAGTATCCCAACGTCAAAGATTTTGCTACTCTTTGGCAGGCTCGCATCAACTCTTATATGGATCCCGATATGAAAACATATCAGGCAAAACCTTTCTATGAGGAGCTTGCAAATATGCTGAAAGATAAGGAGAACCGCGATGAGAACGAAAATAAATATCTGCTCGAGGCTTATCAATACCTTGGATACTATTATTACAAAATAGATGATAAACCCAATTATACCGACTATTGGAACAGAGTATTGACACTCGATCCCAATAACGCCACAGCAAAACAAGTATTAGGCAAATAATCAAAAGAAGGTGTAAGATAGCACCGTTCAAAATATAAAAGGGATGAGGCCTGCAAGGCTTCATCCCTTTTTAATGTCAGAAAGGTAAGAAACCTACTATAAAAAGAACATCTTTCTACCAACTACAGTAAGAGAACTGCTCATCATACAATTGTTTAATTACCATCCAACCAATTCCTTACAGATGTAAACTGATACAAGAATAAAGTATATCAACATTTGCGCAAGAACAGCATACTACACATAAAAATTCTTCTCACCTACCGAAACTACAATACATGGCACCTCCATACCCATCAGACCATGCATACATTACGAATACATACATATTCTATCCGCAACAAGCATCACATCTAATAAAAACAGACAATAAAAAAAGCAGCTCCTACAGAGAACTGCTTTTACCTCAAAATATCCTTTCAATCCGATTTATTACGGAAGAGAGATCGCCTCGTTAGGGCAAACATCCGCACATGTGCCGCACTCCGTGCACATATCAGGGTTAATGTTATACTTGTTCCCTTCAGAGATTGCTCCTACAGGACATTCATCAATGCACGATCCGCATGCTATGCAGTCGTCGCTAATTACGTAAGCCATACTATTAAATGTTTAAAATATTAATAATGTTCTTGTATTTCTGCCGAAGCAGATATCTATTCTTGTACAATGCAAAGATAAAAAAATAATCCGACATACCTACAAATAATGATCATATTTTTGTACTATTTATATCTTGTCTTATCTATTCTCATAACACCACACATACAGATAATAGCGTAAAACGCTTATACACACAACGATACCCATCATGTTAAAATAACACGAAATCCCGATATATAGTATATGAGCTACACATATCAAATAATCATTTTTAGGTATTTTCACGACAACAGAAGATATATAACTTTGCAACCAAATACGAATTGTTAGGGATATAGAAAGAATATAGTTGAAAAAATGACATTGTTTATTCAAATATCAACAAGGGGAAAACGTGCCGTATTTTTCCTCTTAGGGTTGATATGCATAAGTCTTGCTTATGCGCATACCCCCTCTTCCAACGATATTCTGCTAACAATCACAGACAAGACCGGCAGTCCGTTACCATACGCCACCGTGAACGTGGAGACTGCAGACCGTACCTACACTGCAGACGGGCATGGAAATATTTTGCTAAAGCAGACGCTTTTCCAAGGAAAAGGCTCTAAAATCAACATTTCGTATGTAGGAAAAAGTCCGAAAACACTTTTTCTTAACGCCACCACATTGCCTTCGAAAGGCAGAATGACTATCGCTTTGGAGGACAACAGCCTCTACCTGAAAGGCGTACAAGTCAATGCAGTGCGCGTGCCCAAGCAGTCTAACTCCTCTATGGTGATACAACGCAGCACTATAGATAACATTCAAGCCTACAATCTTGCCGATATTATGCAGGTTCTGCCGGGCAAAGCCATCCTTAACACCGATATGCATAATGCCAGTTTCCTCACTCTGCGCTCCGTACTCTCGGGTTCTCTCGAAAATCCGCTCGATGCCTACAGCCGCAACAAGATAAACGATTATACGCGAAACGCCGCTTTCGGCATCTCATACGTAGTGGATGGCGTGCCTATATCCAACAACACCAACATGCAACTCGACAGTTATGGTAAATGGGGAGGCATCAAAATGTTCGACAGACGGTTCAATACCGACAACAACGAGAACGTCGGAAACGGCAACGATCTGCGGCTTATCCCCGCTTCTTCCATCGAAAGCATCGAAGTAATATCGGGTGTGGCACCTGTAAAATACGGCGATTTGAGCGACGGAGCCGTCATCATCAACCGTCGTGCGGGGCTTACGCCGTTCTATGGATCAGTAAAAGTTCAGTACAACATATTCGATGTATCGATCGGTAAGGGCTTCTCGCTGGGCGAGAAGTACGGTCTGTTCAATTTCAACATAGACTATATGCACAGTACCCGCGACAGAAGAGACAAACTGAAGACAAATTCGAATATCTCAATCAATACGACATGGACGAAAACTTTCAGCAGAAAGCTCAAATGGGAGAATACGCTGTCGCTGGATTTCTCTAAAAATCTCGATGGTTTGAAGAACGATCCCGATGCATACCTCAACCGCACAAAGACCGATCAATCTTCATTTCGACTTTCTACACGCGGTTCGTTCTCGCCACAGAAGGGATTTTTCGATATGACAGACTATAACTTTTCATTCTCCCTCTCACGCCAATACGACATGCACGAGGAGTATATCGCTAATTATTGGCGCAGCATTATCACCGATGCCTATACCAACGGTCTGCACGAAACCGACATTGCGCCGCCCTATTACACCTCACTGCTCGAAATAGAGGGCAAGCCCTTGGCGCTTTACGGCAATATAGAGAGTCGTAAATTGGTAAAGTCGGGCAAGGCATCACACAACCTCAGCATAGGTATTTTCGGCCGTTACGAGGCAAACTTGGGCAGAGGAAAGATATTCAATCCCGAAACACCCTACTATGATGGGGGACAAGGCGGGCGCGGAGACCGCTCCTACGACTACAAAAACAGCATCCGACTGCTGCAATACGGCGGATACATGCAAGATAAACTGAACCTGCCTTTCGGACAGAACCTGCTCTCAGTTACGGGAGGTGTCCGTATAGAGGCACAACGAGGCATCTTTACGATGAGTCCGCGCATGAACAGTCTCTTTTCTTTCAACAATGGACTGAGCTTCAATGCAGCCTACGGTATCAGTTACAAGATACCCGCCACGGCTTATCTCTATCCCGAAAACGTATACTTCGACCGACTGGTGTTCTCTAACTACAGCGACAATGCCAACGAGCGGTTATACCTTTACCAAACAAAGGTGGTCGATCCAACCAACAGAAACCTGAAATCGCCCTACACTCATAGCTTTGAACTGGGCACGTCTTACAACGGAAGAGGGTTCAACACATCGCTCACAGGATATATGAAGATAGACATGCGGGGCATCAGTTCGCAGTCTGTGCTCGACACGATGTGGGTACAGAATTATAAAAAGGTAGGCCAAGAGGCTTCAGGGCGCCCTATCTATGTACCCGACGGCGACAAAGAACTGATCATTGACTCCTATTTTACGCCCAAAAATCTGCTCTACAGTCGCAATATGGGCATCGAGCTGATAGGAAACATCAGCAATATTCATCCGTTGGGCATATCGCTCAACTACTCTTTGGTCTACAACTACAGCCTTTATCATTCGAAAGGCGACCGCACAGGCAGTTCGGTAGACCTCACCAGAGAGGCGGTAACGGGTATCTATGCACCGACCAAAAACAGCTCAGATGAAATAATTTCTACAATCAGCGTTACCAAACAGATACCCGTCATCGGCCTGATACTCAACCTGCGAATGCAGAATTTCTGGTATCGCCACTACAATCGGCATGGCTTCAGCATCTATCCGAAAGGCTATTACAACCGAGATTTCAAAGCCATATACTTCAAAGACAATGAAGCGGAGAACGTTAAATGGGCTTATTTATGGCTCACCGATAATGCTCCCGTCAATATCAATCAGCCCATCATCGTACCTAATTGCCACTTGCGCATATCTAAAGAGTTGGGAACAAAGCTCAGGCTGTCGTGCTATGTCAACAATGTGTTCAATTATCGCCCGTATATCGAGCGCGACGGCGTGAGAATATATTTCAATCAGGCACCTACCATAAGCATGGATATATCCTACAGATTATAACAAAATAATTATATTTATTAAATTCATAATCACAACTAAACTTTAAAAAATGAAAAAGTTAATTTCTTTGGGCAATATGTTTGCCTTTCTTATGCTGGTGATTGCTGCAACGTTTTTCACTGCTTGTAGCGACTCGAACGACACACCCGATGTGTCTTCTTCGGCTGTCAAAGTGAGTGTGAAACTCGCTTCAGAATATAATAAGGTGGCTCTTGGCAAGGTTAATCTTACGCTACGCAACGTGAACTCAGGCAAGGAAACTTCTGTAGAAGTCGGTACAAACGGCATTGCCACAATTGATAACCTGCCTGTAGATATGTACGACGTAACGGCCACCTACAAAATGTCGGCCGAAGATTATAAAAACGCTACGGGTACAACGACAGAAGTAACCGACTCCGTGCTATTCTCGGCTTCGGCAACTGGCATACAACTCGAGCCCGACAAAGTAAAAGAGCTGGCTTTGGAACTAAATACAGCTTCAACGGATGATTTCATAATTAAAACCATCTACTATGCAGGTTCCGACAACAAGAAGGCTGCAGGCGAAAACGATCAGTTCATCGAGATTTATAACAATACCAACCGCGTGCTCTATGCCGACAGTCTGTGTATTGCCGTTACCACGATGAACCGCTATGGAAATGGACATAAGTGGCAGGACAAAAGGTATTATTATACCGAAGACGGCCGTTACGACTGGAGCAAATCGCAAGACATGAAAGACGTTGATGGCGCCAACGCCAAGTATTACTATGCCAAAATGCTCTTCATGGTTCCCGGTAAGGGAAAAGACTATCCCATACAACCGGGCCAGAGCTTCATCATCGCGGCTTTTGCGCAAAACTATAAAGCTGCATTTACTACAAGTACTGGCAAACAGATTACTCCCGAAGCTCCCGAACTTACCGTTGATTTAAGCAAAGCCGAGTTCGATGTGGTTTACGAAGGCTACGAAACACTCGACAATCCCAATGCTGCGAACATGACCATTATCCATAAAGGCAACAATAGGTATATGCGCTTATCGCGCAATGGTAAGGAAGGATATGTCATCTTCCGTCACTCTGATCCGGCATCACTGCCCGTTTATCTTTATCCGGCCATAGATCCGGCAAAGGGATCCAAGGATCAATTCATGCAAGTTCCTAACGCCCATGTCATCGATGCGGTAGAGGTGATCACTCCGACTGCCGACGGTTACGTTGCTCCCAAGGCTTTCCAGAAGAAAGATGATGCCGGCTATACTTATTCAAAACCCGATTACAGCTCGATGTGCATAACCCGCAAAATCAGTCGTGTGGACGGAACACGTAAGGTATTGCAGGATATCAACAACTCTACGCTCGACTTCGTAGAGATGAAGGCCGAGCCTAAAGCGTTCGCACCTCAACAATAAAACGCATGTTACAGAAGTTCCTGAAGATATTAGTCATAGTTTCATTTGCCCTTTGCCCTGCCGGTGCGGAGGCAAAAGGGCTGGACTCTACGCGCCAAATCATCATCCCTAACAGTTTGGAAATCAGGATGTGCGATGCGAAGCTGACTTCTCCTGTAGGTGTCAATCTGCTGCCGAGGAGCAGTTTCGGTTACGCCTCTTTGGAATACGGATACCAAAGCGGCAAGATGATGCGTATCCAGATGCCCGAAAAGGCGAACGAAATACGAGTACGTTCCATCGGCCTGCATTCGGCAAACACATGGCAACTATACGGTGAGTTTGCCTATACGCGCCAATATAACGACAGCGTACAATGGCTGCTTAGCGAAATGCCGCAAGATGGATTGCCCTATTATTTCGGTTCGCCCAAGAAAGGAAACTGGGAGATTGAGGCTTACGACATTAAAGGAACTTTCGATTGGAACATTTCACAGCTCTTTGTAGTGGGAGCATCGGCACATGTCAAGTACCGAAAAGGTGCGCGAAGCAACGATCCGAGGCCCTCTACAGAGAGTTTTATCTCTCGTTATTACCTCTTCGGAGGTATCACGTTGCCCCGATTTTCAGCCCTCTTAAGCGGCGGACTGGGCTATGGAACGCGCGACAACGACATCGTTTACAACAATACGGATAACGACCGTGTGACACGACTCGACATGATGGCTTACGAACTCATGGGGTTTGGCATGAACAGAAAGACGCAGCAATACCAGAACAGGACGCTCGAAACGAACATTTACACCCGTCACGCAAGCCTGCAACTGAAAGGTAACATCGATAGTCTTACACTCTGGGCGCGTTTCAGCTACGATATACAGCGCGATAGCATACGTCGCAGCCGCACTACAAACGTATCTCGCAGTCTTCTTTCTACCTACAAAACAACAAAGATAAGCCTTGATCTCGGCGTCGACTACGCATTTAGCAGCACAGTAAAGCTGCAAACGCAGGCTTATGCTTATCTCACAAAGGGCTCGGATAAGCTCGACAACATTCTTCAAGGACAAAAAAACTACGTTTACAATCACCGTCTTCTCGGCTTCAACGCTCTGCTCCACCAATACACAGCCACCGGTTGCATCAACCGATACGGCCTGTCGGCGGGCTATGAATACGAAAAAAGACAAGACGGCTCTTCCGCACACCTGTTCGAACGCAGCGGTCTTAATGCATCATTGACATGGCATAGGCAGCACGCTTTGCGTTCCGCTTGTTATATCTTCTATGGTGCAGGCCAATGGCTATTATTTCCAACAGCCACGCTTACCTATCCTACCTCGCAAGAAAACATTTTTTCTACCGACGTGGCACGTCCCTTTTACAACTACTATCACACAGCGAAAGGCGCAACCGAACTGAATATCGGCGGCGGAAAGGCATTCTACCGTTACCGTCTCTCGCTTTCGCTCACCTACAACCTTGCTTACGCCCTCGCTAACACCTATGAAATCAGTGGTATGCGACATAATCTGAATGCCGCAATCATTCTAAGCTTCTAAGATGAAAATATTTCTTACGGCCGTCGTTTCGCTGCTCTTCGGCCTTACAACGACGGCACAACCCGCCATAAAACCTATACCTGCAGACAGCAGTGTACGCATAGGAACATTGCCGAACGGCCTCACTTTCTACCTTCTACACAACGGTTATCCCGAACATAGGGTAAACTTTTACATCGTGCAGCGTGTGGGTTCCATACAAGAAGACGAAGACCAACGGGGATTGGCACACTTCCTCGAGCACATGTGCTTTAATGGTACGGCTCATTTTCCGAGCAATAGCGTTATTAATTATCTCGAATCGCTGGGCGTGAAGTTCGGAGAAAACCTCAATGCCTATACCTCTATCGACCGCACAGTGTACAATATCAACAACGTGCCGGCAGTCCGAACCTCGTCGCTCGACTCCTGTTTGCTCGTTCTCCGCGACTGGTCGTGTGCACTGACACTCGATCCGAAAGAGATAGACAAGGAACGCGGCGTTATTCATGAGGAATGGCGACTGCGCACGTCGGCCTCTTCGCGACTGCTCGAACGTAATCTCGAGGCACTTTACCCGAGCAGCAAATACGGTCGGCGCATGCCTATCGGCAAGATGGAGATTGTAGATAACTTCAAGCCCGAGGCATTGAAAGCGTATTACGAGAAGTGGTACCGTCCCGATAACCAAGCGATCATCGTTGTCGGAGATATTGATGTAGACCGCACGGAGCAGAAAATAAAAGAACTGTTCGCACCGATCCCTGCAAGAAAGGATGCTCCCAAAGTAACCAACGAAGCCGTTCCGGACAACGAAAAGCCTATCGTTGTGATCGATAAAGACAAGGAACAGCAAACAAGCGTGGTGCAGGTGATGTACAAACACGATCCTGTTACGCGTGCCATGAGGCAGAGCGAAAATTATTACCGCTATCTGCTCATCAAGGATATGACGATGACCATGCTGCGCAACCGGCTCGCCGAACAGGCACAAGAGGCCGACTGTCCTTACACGCAGAGTGCTGTCGGCTACGGTACCTACCTATTTTCCAAAACCAAATACACCTTCCAAATAACCGTTATCCCCAAAGAAGGCAAGACGACAGAGGCCGTAAAAGCGGCCATGAGCGAGATAATGAGAACCGTAAAACACGGCTTCACTCCCACTGAATTTGCCCGTGCCAAGGCCGATAGCCATAACATACTCGACCAACGCTATGCCGCTCGCAACAAAAGAAATAATGCCTTCCTCGGCAATCAGTATGCCGAGCACTTCCTTAACGGCGAGCCTATCCCCTCTCCCGAAGTGCAATACCGCATTCGTACCCGTCTGCTCGACAGCCTGCAAGTACAGGATGCCGACGCTTTCATGCGCAAAATGATCCCCGAGAACGAACGAAATCTGGTTATAATCAGCTTCAATCCCGACAAAGAAGGACTTACCTTGCCCGATTCCGCCGACCTGCTGTCGGCCATACGCCAAGCACGGAACGAGCCCGTAAGCCCTTATATTGACAAAGTGAGGAACGAACCGTTGCTCAAATCACTGCCCCCAAAAGGCAAAATCACGGGTATCAAAGAGAATAAGCGATTAGGATTTAAGCTGCTGAAACTATCGAACGGAACACGGGTAATATTGAAGAAGACCGATTTCAAAGAAGATGAAATCCTGCTGAATGCCTATTCTCGGGGCGGTTCATCGCTGCTCGGCGAGGCCGACTTCATCAATATGAAATTTTTCAACAAGGTGATTGCCTCCAGCGGACTGGGTTCTTTCTCGTTGCAGGAACTCGGTAAAGCACTGACAGGAAAGACGGCTAATGTCAATCTTTCGCTCGATACCGATTATGAACGGGTAACCGGAGTCTCATCGCCCCGCGATCTGGAATGTATGATGCAGCAGGTTTACCTTTATTTCACCCGCATCAAGAAAGATCAGAAAGCCTTCGACAACCTCATATCGAGCTACCGTACAAGACTTAAAAATATCAGTCAGTCGCCCGACATGGCACTGTCCGACTCTCTTACAGCAACCCTGCACAGCCACAATCCGCGCTTTTCAAACTACACACTCGAGGACATCGACCGCGTGAACTACGACCGCATATTGCAGATAGCCAAGGAACGTACCGCAAACGCAGGTAGTTTCACGTTCACCTTTGTGGGCAATTTCGATGAGAAAACACTGCTGCCTCTTATCGAACAATATATAGCCTCGCTGCCGTCGACAAACAAACGAGCATCATGGAAAGACGTAGAAACCTATGCTAAAGGAACAATAATCAACCGCTTCAGGCGGAAGATGGAAACGCCGAAGGCCAAGGCTTACATGATTTGGTATGCCAAAGGCATTAAAAACACACTGGAAAACAGACTGACAGCCGATGCTGCAGGACAAGTTCTGACGGCTCTCTACATCGCCAAAATACGCGAAGAAGCATCGGCAGCCTATTCAGCCGATGCCCATTGCACCGTGTCGAAAGCCGGTAACAATACTTATGTAAAGCTCTACGGCATTTGTCCCATCAAGCCCGAAAAGGCCGACACAGCTCTGAGAATTATGTACGCGGAGGCCATAGGCATGGCAAAGAAAGTCGATGCTACCGAACTGGACAAGGTAAAGAAGTTCATGATAAAACGCGCCGACGAGCAAGCCAAACAAAATTATCATTGGGTGAAAGCCTTGGAAACCTATCAGGAAGAAGGGATAGACCTACTGACCGATTACAAAAAAACGGCAAATGCCCTCACTCCCGATAAGATTTCGACCTTTATGCGCACCCGTCTTTTTGCTTCAGGAAATCATATCGAGGTAGTCATGTTGCCCGAATAAGACCAACGGCACGCACAAAAGTCGAAAGCGTGCCGACACAATAACTTCCGATAAAAGGCGTTTATAAGGTGATATGAGAAGACTTTTTTTCTTTTTAACCGCAATAATTTGTGCGCTGAACACCCATGCGCAGCAAGACAGAAAGGTGCAGAACCGCCCTTATACCGACTTGCGACCGTTCCACTTCGGCGTTTTAGTGGGTACACATCTCCAAGATCTGGAGTTTAACAACATAGGTTCGCACACCATCACCAACGACGACGGCACCAGTTACGAAGCTGTAGTAACGACAGACCAAAGCCGTTGGGATCCCGGGTTCAATGTAGGTGTGCTCGGGGAGTTCCGCCTAAACACTCATTTTCAGCTGCGCATCGCGCCTACAATGTACTTCGGCACGCGACACATCACATTTCGCAACTTAAAAGAAACAACGCCTAACGGCAGTCCGAAGGAACAAAAGCAAGACATGAAGACCGTATATGTGGCCTCGGCCTTCGAACTTATCTTCGCTGCCCCGCGTTCCAACAACTACCGCCCTTACCTTTTGGGAGGCTTAACCCCCATGCTTAACCTCAGTAGCCACGGCAACGATTATCTTGAATTAAAGCGTTACGACCTGTTTGCCGACATAGGTATCGGTTGCGATTTCTATCTGCAATACTTCAAACTGCGCCCCGAACTCAAATTCATGTTCGGACTTACCAACAGTTTCAACAGCAACCATGTAAAAGACATCAGAGACAAAGCGATGCTACCCTATGCCACTTCCATAGACAGAGCGCAATCCAAGATGATCGTGCTCACTTTCTATTTCGAATAATACAGGCTTCGGGCAGCACAAACAACAGTGTTCATGCAGAGCAGACAGCCCGCTATTTACCGCGTGCACGGCCGAAATCGAGCGTAATCTTGCCCACGTAAATAGCATTCTTGCCGTTCTGATCCACAGGAATTTCCCTGCCATCGAGGTTTTTTACGTAGCGCAAAGTCTTAAAGTAGGTATGTGAATGACCGCCGAGCACAAGGTCTATGCCTCGCGAACCCTCTATCATCTTCTGATCGCTCATGCCCCTTTCCAACCATCCGAGGTGCGATATGCAGATTACAAGGTCGCACTTCTCCTTATTCTTCAACAGTTCGCCCATCTCCTTGGCCACCTTTACCGGATCAAGATACTTCGTAGTCTTGTAATTCTTCACGTCTACAAGCCCGTCGAGCTGCGGAGAAAGGCCGAATACGCCAATCTTCAGTCCCTTGCGTTTCAATATAACGTAAGGCTTCACAATATCGGCCAACTCGGTTCCGGTAAAGTCGTAATTGGCACAAACGATAGGATAATTCAGCTTCTTGAATATACGTGCCATGTTATCCAAGCCGAAATCGAACTCATGATTGCCTATTGTACCGGCGTCATAGTGCATCATATTCATCAATCCCACCTCAACATCGCCCTTGAAAAGCGAGAAATACGGCGAACCTTGGCAGAAGTCACCGCTGTCGAACAGCAGCAGTTCCGGATCTTTCTTGCGCTCCTGTTGCAGCATGGCCACACGCCTGACGAAGCCGCCCCTGCCGGCCAGCATCGTATCTGCCAAGTTGCAATTCAGCGGCAATATGCAGCTATGCGTATCGTTCGTATGCAATATCGTCAGTTGTTTGACTTGTGCCGAAGCTGTCAGCACAACCAGCAACATCCATAAAATAAAAATATTTCTTCTCATAACCGTTTCTTCAAATCCTATTTATCCAATCATCGATCATTATCTTGTTCCACTACGATGCGTCCCTCCGTCTTTGCGCTCACCGATTGGCCCTGTGCAGCCTTTTCGCGGAAGTAATCCATAATGATAAAACGCACGTTGTTCTCGCTGTTCTGCGGCGAAACTACATCGGTCTTTGCCTTGAATGCCTCCATTTCGTCGTTGCCCTGCGCCACATAGTCGAGCGTGGCAATGCGGTACTTCGCATTCTTTTCCACCGGTTTACCGTCGATCTGTGCCGAAAGGAGCTTTCCCTCAGGACTTATCTTCAGCCTTACACTGCGGCTTACTCCCTCGCCTCCGCGGCGTGCCATCTGCCTGAACAGCTCCAACACCTTATCTCCGGTGAGCGTAAGAAAGCATATTTTGTTCTCGAAAGGTGCCACATCGAGCACGTCGCCATAAGTTATATTGCCCTTAGGCAGCGCTGCACGGATGCCGCCCATATTATATACGCCGAAATCGGGGTGCTCGTTGAACTTCTTGCCACCCCAAACAATGATATCGGTCAGCAGGTTCGACAGTTCGCTCTCGGGCCTGTGTGCCGCCATATAGGCCGCACTCGTGCCCACAACCGGACTCATCAAGCTGTCTACTTTGTGTTTGTAAGGCGCCAAGAACGCCGTAGCATCGGCATCGGGAGCCGCATCGTAGGTCTTATCTACAAGGATTCGAGACCTCGAAATACCCGTCATAACATAATGTGAGCTACACGATGTGCCCAATACAAGCACCGCCATCATGCCCACTACCATCATTCTTTTATACATAGTCTTCGATTTGTTTATGCAAATATAGTCCAAATAACAGAAACAGACAAATAAACGCAGGAAATAATTCGCAGGAACCGGCAACGATAAAGATAAGACCTGCCTTCTTCGGCTTTGCACAAAGAGGGAAACAGATTATCGGGCAAAAGAAGCCGTTTAAGAGATAAAAGGGTAAAAAAGTACGTAAGTAAAAAAGATAATCGGAATATGAACGGATGAAAAAATAAAAGGGTAAAAAGAATAAAGCGGCAAGATGCGGAGGGCAGACATATAGCCTAAGGCGCTTAGAGGATATATTCAAGTTCGTTACATAGATATTCTAAGGTGCCTATATGTGCCGCCTGCCGACCTTACAGGGTGCTTCTGTCTGTACTCTATCGAAAACTTATAAAGCTAAAGAGTGGCTAACAGCCGTTTTATCCTCGGCATCTGCCACCTTCGCACCACACCCCAAGAAGTCGAAAATCCTCCTCTCGGCACCCGCAACTGCACGCTTTTTTGTTAAAATCATAAAATTGTTCCACCGAAACAAGTAATTATACATTACTTTTTTGTACCTTTGCATCGCTTTTAGCGTAATCGCTGACGGGAAGAAGAGTTGCCCGCTATGTTACGTTGGAACGACGAACAATATTTAATTATCAAACAAATGGATTTAATTAAAGTTGCTGAAGAAGCATTTGCAACTGGCAAACAGTACCCGGATTTCAGGGCTGGCGACACGATAACCGTTGCTTACAAAATCGTCGAAGGTACCAAAGAGCGTATTCAGCTCTACCGCGGTGTGGTGATTAAGATATCAGGTCACGGAAATAAGAAGCGCTTTACCGTTCGCAAGATGTCGGGAACAATAGGCGTA
This sequence comes from Prevotella phocaeensis, assembly GCF_900065875.1. Classification (NCBI taxonomy): domain Bacteria; kingdom Pseudomonadati; phylum Bacteroidota; class Bacteroidia; order Bacteroidales; family Prevotellaceae; genus Prevotella; species Prevotella phocaeensis. The sequence goes on from NZ_LT160623.1 coordinate 111,853, forward strand.
GAGCGTATTTTTCCCATCGAATCTCCTAACATCGACTCCATCGAAGTGAATAAAAGAGGCAAGGTACGTCGCGCTAAATTGTACTATCTTCGTGCTCTTACGGGCAAGAAAGCACGCATTAAAGAGAAGCGTACCAATAGTGTTGCAGAATAACACGCAGCTTCTACATTCTTCAGAAAGAAATAAAAAGAGGTTCATTACTATCGTGATGAACCTCTTTTTGTATTTTATACCGCCGGCAAGGGGCTTATCTTGCGGTTTCGTCTTTGGCTTCCGTTTTCTTCGTAGCATCCTCCTCTTCGTAGTTCAGGCCGGCATCATTCGTACCATGCAGTGCCTGTTGGAAGTCTTTCCAACTCTGGAACCCCACGAAGAGAGCCAACTTATCGAGCGTTTCGGCAGTAGGTTTCTCTTTTATGGTAACAAAATTCCACACCTTTTTCAAAGCTCCAGACTTTATGTTTACATGGTGCAGCGAAAACAGGCGGGCAAGACGTTCGAAATCCGATGCCGCACTGATTTCCTTACCAACTTTCTTTTCCACCTCTAACATAAGAAGTTTCAACTCTTGTTTCATACGCTCGAACGGTTTAATGTGTTACGTTACAAAGATAATATAAAATAAATATATCTGCCAAACGTTTTTCGTATATTCGCAACACCGCTCATCAGAAATAAGGATACGGCAGCACTTCCTTCCACATCCTGCGGGTATTCCGACGCTATCCGAAAGGTATAAATTAACTTTTTTTCACTTTTATAACAACAGTAAAGGGCTCTTTCCGAACGTAAAGCATTACTTTTGTAAACCAAACTACTAATTTATACATCTTTAATTCATGAGAACAATACATTTAGGAGGGCTTATAGTATCATTATTCTTTGGTTTTTCTATCGCTGCAACGGCACAACATACCGTTTCGGGCATAATTATAGACCAAACACAGACGCCTGTCGACGCCGCCGTAATCGCCCTGCTCGATGCTTCTAACGGGCAGACGATCAAGCAAACCATTGCCGATAGTAACGGTAAGTTCTCTATCAATGCCGTAGAAAACGAGGTAAAAATATACGTCAGTTGCATCGGTTACACGCATTACTTGAGCCAACCGATCACCCTGAAAGGCGACACTGTTCTGCCTGTCATCGTATTAAAAGAAGAATTGGCACAAATAGAAAACGTGGTAATCGTGGGCGAAAGGCAGCCTCCCACTATCAAAATGGAACTCAATGCCTCATACCTGTCTCACCGTTTAGGCGCATCCAACGAATATATGAAGCCGTCGGGATACGTCGACTTGTACCTAAATAAATCGTTCCTCGGTAAACGTATTATGGTTAGCATGGCCATAACAGACATTTTCCATACCAACCGATGTGACAATCACAGCAGTTTCAGCGGTTTCGAATTGTGGAACCGGGGCAAAGGGGAGCCAAGACAAATAAGGCTGAACATATCTTATAAATTCGATAAACCGCATGCCAATAGCCATCAGAGCAACTTCAATGAGATAGAAAGCCTATAGTCTGAACCGTTCGGCAAGGCCTGCCAAGCAACATTCACAATACCCCTCTCTCGGAAACATTCTCACTATATGTTTCGGAGAGATAAGGAGAATATACGGTATATATAAGCCATCTGTCGGAAAAAAGATGTATCTTTGCACGCAGAACCCAACATCTTTTCGAAATGAAAGAATTAGCTCTCAAGTATGGGTGTAATCCCAATCAAAAGCCTTCGCGTATTTTTATGGAAGAAGGCGACCTACCTATCGACGTTATCAATGGCAAACCGGGCTATATAAACTTCCTCGACGCCCTGAACAGCTGGCAACTTGTAAAGGAACTGAAAGCTGCCACCGGTCTTCCGGCCGCTGCTTCGTTCAAACACGTGTCGCCTGCAGGAGCGGCAGTAGGCCTGCCTATGAGCGACATATTGCGAAAAATCTACTTTGTAGACGATATCCGGATGGAATTATCGCCGCTTGCATGTGCATACGCAAGGGCACGCGGGGCCGACAGGATGAGTTCCTACGGCGACTTTGTGGCGCTTAGCGATGCCTGCGATGCGGCAACTGCCACGCTTATAAAGCGCGAAGTGAGCGACGGAGTAATAGCTCCGGACTTTACGCCCGAAGCCCTCGAGATACTCAAGGCAAAGCGCAAAGGCACATACAACGTTATTAAAATAGATCCACACTACACTCCTGCTACCATCGAACGTAAGCAAGTGTTCGGCATTACCTTCGAACAAGGGCGCAATGAAATACGGCTCGACGATCCTAAATTGTTCGAAAACATTCCCACAACCAATAAAGTATTTACGCCGGAAGCCAAGCGCGACCTCGTTATTTCGCTCATTACGCTGAAATATACGCAAAGCAATAGCGTGTGTTATGTAAAGGATGGGCAGGCCATAGGTATCGGTGCGGGCCAACAGAGCCGTATTCATTGCACGCGACTTGCCGGAAACAAGGCCGATATATGGTGGCTGCGTCAGCACCCGAAAGTAATGGCGTTGCCGTTCAAAGAGGGCATCCGCAGGGCCGACCGCGACAATACGATAGACATATATATCAGCGACGACCACGATGATGTGCTCGCCGAAGGCGCATGGCAACAGTTCTTCAGCGAGAAACCCGAGGTGTTGACCGCAGACGAAAAGCGTGCATGGATTGCCAAGAACACGCAGGTATCTCTCGGAAGCGATGCCTTTTTCCCCTTCGGAGACAACATTGAGCGAGCACACAAGAGCGGTGTAGAGTACATAGCACAGGCAGGCGGTTCCGTACGCGACGACCATGTAATCGACACATGCAACAAGTATGGAATAGCTATGGCGTTCACCGGAGTGCGTTTGTTCCATCATTAATCCCGTTCACATTCCCCATCATCTTTACATATACGACATGAACGACAGTATAGACGATATTATCTCGGGCGGCGGCATCGTATTCCGAGGAGCCTCGGAAGGCGCCCCGAAAGAAGACAAGGTTAAGACCAAAGCCAAGAAAAAGAAATACATAACGGGAGCACACGGTTCGGGTTCGGCCCGCCAAAAGGCCAAATACCGCGAACAGCGTGCCAACCGACATAAGAAAAAGAGATAAGGTTCCGCAGTGGAACCTTATCTCTTTTATTATCTGTCGGCCGTTCTACCGGCACTCGATACCATATCTTCACCACCAATCTCACCTATATTTAAATTCAAGACAATTGAGCTTATGCCGAAAAACCTATGGTGTAACGGTATAAAACATACTATATAAGATTATTAGAGATATGGTATAATAGAATCAGGTGGACAATATAATAGAACAACACTATATGGTGGTAACGAATATCATTAGAACTCGGCTTGTCTAATTTCCCGCTCTCAAGCACATATCTGGCCGTTATATCTTAGCTAAGTTTAGCTCTTGCAGCCTTTTCTCCTTAACTCTTACAAGCATGGCTCCTTTCCCTCAGAAAGGTTGACAGAAGTTCCATTCCGTATAAAAACATCTCCTTGCCGGCTAAGACCTTATTTATTTTTCTTCGAAGTGATGCCTCCGGCCTTGGTAAGCGTAAGCGTTACTTTCTGCAGAGTGTGGTTTATGTGGTCGAAGAGAATGGCAGGATTGAACCTACGCCCCATGAAATGCGTCTCAAAATGGAGATGTTCCGTTGTTGCACGGCCTGTTCGTCCGGTTAATCCGATAACTTGTCCGGCCTTTACCTTATCGCCTACCTTCACAAAATTCTTCGACTGGTGGCTGTAGAGCGTTTCGAAACCGTATTTATGCTTGATAATGATGCACTTTCCATAACCGAAATACGTGCATGCCCTCGTTACTATACCGTCGAAAGCCGCCCGTATATTATCGTTAGGCTTAGTCTTTATGTCGACTCCGGCATGGTTGCGTCTGCCGCCATACGGACTTATAACATGAGCATCCGGCAATGGATAAGCCCAATCTCTATCGCCTATCTTCTCTAAGTTCCACTTAAAAGTGCTGTTCTTTTCGAAAGGATTTTCGGTATTTTCAGCAGTTTCTTTCTCTTTTGTGCCCATTACGCTCACATCTACCCGCGATCCGTTCTTCTCACACACCAAAGTTTGCTTGCGCAACTTATGGGTACGAATGCCGAAAACAACCTCAGGATTGATACGACCTCCATTAACCATAATGGCAAAGTCGCAGAAAGTCTTACCATCTTTGGTACCTACAACGGCAATAGACTGTCCGGCTTTCACCCGTTCTCCCACTTTCACAAGGTTCTGGGCATTGTTTCCGTATACGGTTTCGAGCCCGTTATCATGCCTTATTACAATAACATTGCCATATTCGGGGTGCTTTCTCGACAAACGAACCGTACCGTTAAACATGGCTTTTACTACATCTTCCGCTTCTGTAACTATCTTTAAATTGCCATTCTTCTGCAAAGTAGCCTTCCCGACCGGCAATGGAAACGAATATTCGTCTTTCGTCAATTCACCGAATTCTATATTGAAAACATTGGAACGTGCAAAGAGTCCGGGCGTTTCAATACTGATTTGCTGCTGTTCGGCAGCAGTGAAACGATTTTTTATCAGGGCAAACGTCGACATCGTAACGATGAATGATATGCCCAAGATCAATAGTCTTAAGTTTATTTTCATCATTTGTTCTTTAATTTGACGGTAATACTATTTGAGCATGATACCGGTAAAAATCCTGCCGGAAGCTGTTCCTAACCGGCGTGCAGAGAAATATTCATCGGCATGGGCATAGGTGCATGTGCCGCTATCATATATTTGTTCGGGGCCTATACCCATTTGTTCTAACTGTATCTTATTGCATAAAGGCAAGTCGATATGCCATTTATCGCGCTTCTCTGCTATCTCTTTCATCTCGAAACCGGCCTCGCAGAAAGCATTGTACACATCTTCGCCAACCTCGAAGTGTTCAAGCGATATGCCCGGACCTATGCATGCCTTTAACAAGGAGGGCTCTGTATGGAAAGCATTCCGCATTTCTACCACTGCTTTTTGTACTATCCGTGCCACCGTTCCGCGCCATCCGGCATGAACAGCACAGGCGGCTTTGTGCTCTGTATCGTACAGAAGAACGGGGATGCAATCGGCTGTAGACACGCCGATACATACATTCGGCACCGATGTAAGTATGCCATCAACGCCGTCGATCAACATTTTGCGGATTTGTTCGGGCAATGTAAAGAACTCGCTGCCTATCTGCCGGAGTTCGATACCATGCGTTTGATGAGGAATAATCAGGCGGTCGACATCGATACCGAGTTCTTCTGAGAGCAACAGGCGGTTTTTGCGTACGGCATCCACATCGTCTCCGCAGTATTCATTGATATTGAATTCGCTGTAATTACCCTCGCTATTCCCGCCTTTCCTTGTCGTAGAAAATGCAACGACTTCGGCATCTATGTTATAGTATTTTATCATCTTATCTACCTGAATGCGACAGACGTTTCATTCGTATTCGAAATCTTCGAGGTCTTCAACATCCTCTATTTCGTCTTCATCGATATATTCAATCCCGTCTTCTCCCTCGTCTTGCAGCTCTTTTGCAAAGTTCGACATATCTTTATCGCGATGTATAAGCGTATCTTCTGCCGTGATTTCCTGCAGTTTGTTACTCTCGCTGTTGAGCTCCGTCCACAAGATATCTTTCAAATCGCCCAATCCTTTCCCCGTTACAGCCGATATGAAAACCACTGGGACATCGGTAGGAAGTGTGCTCTTCAGCATATCTTCCAGCTCTTCATCCAATAAATCGCACTTCGTTATAGCCAGCACACGATGCTTATCGAGCATCTCCGGATTGAATTGAGACAGCTCATTCAGCAACACTTCATAGTCTTTTTTGATATCGTCCGTATCGCCCGGCACCATGAAAAGCAGCAGCGAATTGCGTTCGATGTGGCGAAGAAAACGCAAACCTAAACCTTTTCCTGCACTTGCGCCCTCGATAATTCCCGGGATATCGGCCATTACGAACGACTTATGATCGCGGTATTCCACAATTCCCAATGATGGTTCGAGCGTTGTAAAAGGGTAATTGGCAATCTTAGGCCGCGCACTCGATACCGCTGAAAGCAATGTGGATTTGCCCGCATTGGGGAAACCGACGAGCCCGACATCGGCAAGTAACTTCAATTCCAATATCACTGTCAGTTCTTCCATTGGCTCTCCGGGCTGCGCATACCGTGGGGCTTGGTTCGTCGGACTGCGAAATTGGAAGTTTCCGAGGCCACCCCGTCCGCCTTTGAGCAGTAATACAGTCTGCCCGTCATAGGTAACATCGCAGATATATTTGCCTGTTTCGGCATTATAGACCACGGTTCCGCAAGGCACATCTATATACACATCCTTGCCGTCAGTGCCATGACATTTGTCTCGTCCGCCGTTTCCACCGTGCTCGGCATATACATGTCGCCGGTATTTCAGGTGCAACAAAGTCCAGTAATTGTGGTTTCCGCGCAGATAAACGCTCCCTCCATGGCCGCCATCTCCACCGTCTGGGCCTCCGTTAGGTTGGTATTTCACATGACGGAGATGCATGGAACCGCGCCCGCCCTTACCGGATCGGCAATATATCTTTACGTAATCTACGAAATTGGAGTCTGCCATTCTGTAATTATAGAGATTAAATAAATAAGGATTTCAAGGGAGTTGATACCGCAACATGGGCTTTTCGAAGTTATAAAAGCCGCACTGCATAACCGCTAAAAAAACTGCGGAAAACTGAAATTACAACCGCCTTGAAGTCCTGAATATAGAAAAGATACTGCTTACAAGCTATCTATCACCTTGCAAACATCACCGAATATGCGTTCCAACTCGCCCATTCCGGCAATATGATGATGAATTCCTTCGCCCTTATACCATTCGATAAGCGGCGACGTCTGGTTATGATATACGTTCAAACGCTTCTTGATAGTCTCCTCGTTATCATCGGAACGGCCGCTTTGTTGGCCACGGAGAAGCAGACGTTTCATCAGTTCGTCTTCGGGAACATCAAGCTCTATCATCGCTGCAACGCGATGTCCGCGCTTTGAAAGCATCTTCTTCAACGCTTCGGCCTGCGGAATAGTGCGGGGAAAGCCATCGAATATCACACCTTTATGTTCTTTCCCGAAGCCGTCGTATACGCTTGCAAGGATATCGATCATAAGCTCATCCGGTATCAGTTGGCCCTTGTCGATAAAGTCTTTGGCCGTTTTGCCGAGCTCCGTGCCGTTTTTAATCTCGCTACGCAGTACATCCCCCGTAGATATATGCCCGAAACCGTACTTTTCAATCATCTTATCACTCTGGGTACCTTTACCCGATCCCGGAGCTCCAAATATAACAACGTTCTTCATTTCTTTATCTTTTAAACTTTTATTTCATTCGACAAGTGTGTATATATCCCGCAAATTGCGCCCTTGTTGGTCGTAATCAAGCCCATAACCGAGGATAAAATCATTGGGTATTTCTATGGCTGTGTACGCTATATCTAAGGGAACGCGCAGCTTATCGGGCTTCAGAAGCAACGTACATATATGGATTGACTCCGGATTACGGGTTCCCAGCGTCTCTATCATGCGCTTCATAGTCGCTCCGGTGTCCACTATATCTTCCACAATGATTACGGTTCGGCCCGCTATATCCTCGTTCAATCCGATTACTTCTTTAATTTCACCGGTGGAAGTAGTGCCCTGATACGAAGCTAATTTTACAAAAGAAATTTCACAAGGTATCGTTATATCGCGCATCAAATCGGCAGCAAACATAAATGAACCGTTAAGTACAGCAAGCAACAGAGGATTTTTATCTGCCATATCCCGATTGATTTTTTCGGCAACAGCCTTTACACGTTGTTTGATTTCTGCCTCAGGAATGAACGTTTTAAACGTTTTATCCTTGATTGTAACGATGCTCATATAGTGCTATTTTAGATATATTTGTCGCAAAATTACTAAAAATATAATAAACACTTGGTATACATTAGTATTATTTTGTATTTTTGCAACGTATGAAGATATTTACCGGAGCTCAAATACACGAGCTCGATACGTACACCATAGAGCACGAACCCATCAGGAGCATAGACCTGATGGAACGTGCGGCAAAGGCATTAACAAAGGCTATTTCCGAAGAATGGACTAATCAGACACCCATTGTAGTGTTTGCAGGCCCGGGAAATAACGGCGGTGATGCGCTTGCTGTTGCAAGAATGTTAGCCGAACAAGACTACAAGATCGCCGTTTACCTCTTCAACATCCATAATCAACTCTCGGCAGATTGCGCTATAAACAAGCAACGCATTATAGATAGCAGGCGTATAAAGAGCTTCAACGAGATTACGGTTAACTTCGATCCGCCTTCGCTCGATGCCGGAACACTCGTAATCGATGGACTTTTCGGCTCCGGACTTAATAAACCGCTGGCCGGTGGCTTTGCTTCATTGGTGAAATACATTAACCATTCGCCTGCTAAAGTGGTAAGCATCGACATGCCTTCGGGCCTTATGTGCGAAGAAAACACACACAATATACGCGCTAACATCGTAAATGCCGACCTTACACTTACGTTACAGCAGAAGAAACTGGCCATGCTATTTGCCGATAACCAACAATTTGTCGGCGATGTCCGCGTGCTCGACATCCGTCTTTCCCACGAATATATAGTCCAAACCGACTCTCTATATACGCAGATCGAAGAAAAAGACATTCGTCCGCGGATGATCCATCGCAGCGATTTCGTACATAAAGGAAACATGGGCAATGCGCTTCTCGTTGCCGGAAGCTACGGAATGGCAGGCGCAGCAGTACTTGCAGCGCGGGCATGCCTACGTTCTGGCGCCGGTAAAGTGACTGTCAACATCCCTAAACGCAACTACGACGTGATGCAAATAAGCGTTCCCGAGGCCGTATTGCAAATAGATCGGGAAGATACTTACTTCTCCGAACCGACAGATACCGACGATTTCGATGCCTTAGGAATAGGTCCCGGCATCGGTATGAACGAGAATACGGCCATCGCCCTCATTGCTCAATTGCGCCGAACACAGTGCCCTATCGTGGCTGACGCCGATGCCTTGAACATATTAGCCAACCATCGGGCATGGATGCAACAACTGCCTAAGGGTATCATACTTACGCCTCATCCGAAAGAGTTCGACCGTATGGCGGGAAATATCAGTAACGATTGTTACGAAAGACTTACCAAAGCCCGCGAAATGGCGGAACGTTTAGGTGTCTATATCATGCTGAAAGGGCATAACACAGCCCTATGCTTGCCCGACGGACATGTATATTTTAACTCCACAGGCAATGCAGGTATGGCCACTGCAGGCAGCGGCGACGTGCTCACAGGCATTATTACAGCCCTGCTGGCTCGCGGTTACAACACGAAAGATGCCGCACTCGTAGGTATGTATCTGCACGGTCTGGCCGGCGATCTTGCCATGAAAAGTACCGGTAAAGAGAGCCTTATCGCAAGCGATATTATCGACTATCTGCCACAGGCCTTTAAACGATTAAACGATTAAATTATGAAGAAATCTGCTTTAACCATTCTCTACGCATGCTTCTGCCTGCTGGCAACAGCGCAAGTACCTACAGAAGGCACCACTTATTTCCTGCCCAAAACGGCATTGACACTGTCTTTACTTGTAGAAAAGACAGTGTTCACCCCCGGGCAATACGCCAACTACGCCGAGCGTTACATGAAACAAGAGGTGAAAAACCGCCCTTACACGCAATATAGAATTATCGGCATCAGCCTTTCCACATATGCCATTCCCGACTCGTCCAAGCAATATACCGTAACCATTGATAAAAAACATAGTATCATAAGGGTAGAATTAGACCACAACAACGTGCTGAAAGCCGTTAACGCCAAGGCCGCCGAACAAGCTCAACCCATACCTTTCAAGGCTGCACGCAAGCCTCCCGTTGCCAACGTAAAGGACTATCTCACCGAAGATATGATAGCTGCAGGCAACAGTGCCAAGACAGCTGAGCTCATTGCACAGGAGATATACGACATACGGGACAGCAAAAATCAGCTGTCAAGAGGCGAAGCAGAGTTCATGCCCAAAGATGGCGAGCAGCTCAGAATTATGCTCAATTCGCTCAATACGCAAGAAACAGCTCTGCGACAGGTATTCGAAGGTACCACTGTAACCGACACCTTAGAGCAAACCATCAGTTATATACCCACGAAAGAGGTACAAAAGGAATTGCTTTTCAGGTTCTCGCGCCACTTAGGAATGGTAGATAAAGACGACCTCTCCGGCATACCTTATTATATTAGCATAACCGATGAACATCTTATTCCGAAACTTGTAGGAACGGCAAACAACGAAAAGAAATCGAAAGAAGATATCGGACTCTACGTAAACATGCCCGGGAAAATCAAAGTAACTCTTTATCGTGAGGAGCGCATAGACAAGCAATTCGAAGTCTATGCAGCGCAATTCGGGCGCGTAGAGGGTATCAGCGGTTCTCTTTTCGGGAGAAAATTTACCACACACATCATACTTAATCCCATCAACGGCAATGTTGAAAGCATGAATACCGAACCGTTGGAATAACGATAACACATCCTTATTATAAAATAACAGCGCCTGCATACCGCCGCCCTCTCGCGGGTATGCAGGCGCTGTTTGTCCTGTTCGGAACTGCTATCATCAATCTCCGAAAGCAGTAAAAACTTAGAAAAATCGATACGCTTCTGTGGAATTATGGGCGCAAACGATACACCTATGCCAAACAGAATGCCTATCTAAGCTACTTAGATGGCATATCTGTCTGAACTATTTGTACAATACGCTTCCAAGAAATAACTACTTATTGCAAAGTAAACGTGGCTTTCAGTGGTAACGCATCAGACGAATTACCCACCAAGGCCGTAAACTCGCCCGCTTCGGAAGTCCATTTACCGGCCTTATCATCATAGAACGACAGGGCTTTGTTATCTATGCTGATCGACACATCCTTGCTTTCGCCCGCTTTCAAAAATACTTTTGCGAACCCTTTCAGCTCCTTGTAAGGGCGTTCCAAAGACGACTTAACGTCGTGAAGATACAGCTGTACCACTTCTGCCCCATCACGATTGCCTGTATTTCTAACGTTTACGGTAAAGGTAATTCGGCCATCTTTCGTCATTGTCTTGGACGAAAGACGCAAATTGGAAATACGGAAAGTGGTATAACTCAAACCGTGTCCGAAGGCAAAAGCAGGTTTCCTCTTAGCATAGTCTACCCATCTGTATCCTACATAAAGCCCTTCCTTATAATCTTCGTCGATAATCTTCTTGTCGCTGCGCCATGTTCCGGGATAAGTATTCAGTGCATGTGCACCCACATCATCGAGCTTTACCGGCCACGTAAACGGCAGTTTACCCGAAGGATTGATATCTCCAACGAGAACAGAAGCAAGCGCTTCGCCGGCTTCGCTACCGAGATACCAGCCCTGAACAATGGCTGCAACCTTGTCTTTCCAAGGCATTTGCACCGCATTACCCGATATATTCACGTAAATAATGCGCTTGTTAACCTTGGCAAGTGCCGAAATAATACGATCCTGAGCATAAGGTAACGCGAACGTTTTACGGTCATGTCCTTCACAGTCCTGATATTCGCTCTTGTTAAGTCCGCCGAAGAATACCACGTAATCGACATCTACCGCCTTTCTAAGGACATCTGTCATAAGTTGATCGGCATTACGAGTCTCCGATAAGTCCTGTCCGGTGGCCACACCATCGAAGGTTCCCGTAACATCACCTATATAACCGCGCTCGTATTCTACCGTTACGCCACTGCCCAAACGGGCCTTCAAGGCTTCTAAAGGCAACACCTCGCGCTGCACTTTGAGCGAACTGCTGCCGCCACCTACGGTCATCATCTTAATTGCATTCTCGCCTACCACGAGTACACGTTTGGTGTGTGCAACATCGATGGGCAGCACATTGTTCTTGTTTTGCAACAATACGATGCCATCTTCGGCAATCTGTCGAGATGCCTTATAATGATCATCGGAACAAAGGAAGCCTATGGGGCGCGCTTTATTCATCGTTGTGCGATAATAGAGGCGCAGCACACGGCGCACCTTGTCATTGAGTTCCTTGGTTGTATAGCGCCCCTCGGCTATTCCTTGCAAATAAGGATCGGCCATATAATATGCATCATAGGCATTCGTTTTATTCTTAGAAAGGCCGTCTGTCCCCGTACCGAACTCCATATCGAGCCCGTTTTTCACCGCCTGATCGGTATCATGAGCACCTCCCCAGTCGCTCACAACCACGCCATCAAAGCCCCATTCGCCTTTCAGAACTCCATTTAGCAGCAACATATTGTGGCAATTATGCTCGTTCTTGTAGAGATTGTAGGCTCCCATGATAGCCCAAGCGCCGCCTTCAGTAACGGCTGACTTGAACGCAGGCAGGTAGATCTCGCGCAAGGCACGGTCGCTAACGTTCACGTTCACCTGATTTCGGTATTCTTCATCGTTGTTCAATGCAAAATGTTTTACGCATGAAGCAACACCGTTTCGCTGAATACCTTGCACATAAGGTACAACCATGCGCGATGCAAGGTAGGGATCTTCGCCCATATACTCGAAGTTACGCCCGTTGAGTGGCGTTCTGTAGATATTAACCCCCGGCCCTAAGATCATATCTTTGCCCCTATAGAGCGCCTCTTCGCCGAGGCAACGCCCATAGAGAGCCGCCATAGCTGGGTTCCACGAGGCAACAAGACATGTCAGAGCGGGAAATGCCACGCACGAGTCGTTAGTCTGTCCGGCTTGCAACCAACTGTCCCAGAGCACATCCGGCCGCACACCATGCGGTCCGTCGTCTGTCCAAAAGTCAGGAAAGCCTAATCTTGGCACGCCGGCAGCAGAGAATTTGCTTTGTGCATGAATAATGCGTATTTTCTCTCTCAAGGTCATACGCGAAATAGCATCCTCTATTCGTTCGTCAATACTCTTGGAATTATCCAAATAAACAGGAACTTGAGCAACTGCAAAATTCCATGACGACAGGATTAAAAGAATAATAAAACATACCTTTTTCATACATATTTTCATTAAATTACAATTCATTGTGTTGGTTATACGGAGAGGCTATGATACCCGTAAGCAGGCCATAACATGGTAATAGATAGCATCCGCCCACCGCACAAAGATAATATATTTTCAAGAAACTGTAAAATATATGTCGCAAGAAAATAGATATATTTGGAATATCTTACCGAACAGAACCCAATAGAACAATATTATAAGCCAAATATGTGTGTTATGTATGGGGCTTAGACATCACATTTATTTCTTATAAAAGCATCGCCCATTCCGCAGAAACAGCGTGAGAAAAGAAAATATCGGTAATTCGGACGTACAACGGCCTGCATGTTTAGCAGGAGAAAACAAATAAAAAGCGGGCGCCACACATACGTTAGCCCCGCCTTTTTCCAATTCAATTATATATGTATTTTACGTAATATTTACGCTTAATGGCAATATCCGTTCTGCTTAGTCTAATTGCGCGAGCTTGTTCTCAGAGCCGAGCACGTCTACAATCTTGTGCTCATAGAGCTCCGTCATCAAGTCGCGAGCAGGACCACAATATTTGCGCGGATCGAATTCACCCGGCTTCTCGTTGAATACTTTGCGTACTGCAGCTGTGAAAGCCAAACGGGAATCCGAGTCGATATTGATCTTGCAAACGGCGCTCTTAGCTGCCTTGCGAAGCTGTTCCTCGGGTATACCGACAGCATCTGGCAGTTTTCCGCCATTTTCGTTGATGATCTTAACATACTCCTGAGGCACTGAAGAAGAACCGTGGAGCACGATTGGGAAGCCCGGGAGTTTCACCATGATGGCATCGAGCACATCGAAAGCCAATGGAGGAGGTACGAGTAAGCCCGTTTTCGGATCGCGTGTACACTGCTCCGGAGTAAACTTATAAGCTCCATGAGACGTTCCGATAGAGATAGCCAGTGAGTCTACGCCCGTACGTTTTACAAAGTCGATAACTTCTTCAGGCTTCGTATAATGAGATTCTGCTGCAACTACTTCGTCTTCTACGCCCGCAAGTACACCGAGTTCGCCCTCTACGGTTACATCGAACTGATGGGCATAGTCTACTACCTTTTTGGTCAAAGCGATGTTCTCCTCGTAAGGAAGTGAGGAACCATCGATCATTACCGATGAAAAACCATAGTCTACACAGCTTTTACAGGTCTCGAAAGTATCGCCATGATCCAAATGCAATGCTATTTCAGGATGCTTGCAACCCAATTCTTTAGCATATTCCACAGCTCCCTGTGCCATATAACGCAGTAACGTTTGGTTGGCATAGTTGCGCGCCCCCTTAGATACTTGCAGGATAACCGGCGATTTCTTATCCGAAGAAGCTTTGATGATTGCCTGCAGCTGCTCCATGTTGTTGAAGTTGAAAGCCGGAATAGCGTAACCGCCATTAATGGCTCTTTTAAACATCTCGCGGGTGTTTACGAGGCCTAATGATTTGTAATCTACCATATTTTTAAATCTTTAAAAATGAATAATCAACATTTTTTATTATTACTTTGCAAAGTTAACATTTTAATTTGGGCTGACAAAGCATGCAACATTTTTTAAACATACCATGTAGATTAAACAGACGGCACAATTATGAGTATTTCGTTTTAAAATACTTTTCCTATTTTTAACGATAAACAGAGCGTTTGAAATGATAACATAGCAGGTATAAAAGCCCGATACGTCTTGCACTTTAATAATATTAACAAATAATAACAAGGACAAAAAAGTAAGTTTAAAAAGAAAAATAGTACATTTGCACCGCAATACTATAGAAAATAAACCGGCAATACGGTGAATGTCTAAACCGAATAATTAAAACCGGTATACCCATCTTCGTACAATGAAAACACAATTTTATGCAGACGACATATTATATAAGCAGTCTATTTAAAATTGAAAGATAATAAGGATAAACAAACTATAAGCCGCTTCAATGAAGAAGAGGCATAATGAAAAACGATGTCTGTCGGGCACTTGGCTACGAACAGAATATGGCAGAGAGATATCTACATTACAGATCATACTAACCAAAATCAATCATGATGAGAAAAAGAAAAACATTCAGAAGAGCTCAATGCAGGCTATATAGCATAGCTGCGTTGACAGTATTGGCATTTTTGCCCCCATCATCAGCTTTTGCAACAGGCAGTTTTAAAACTGTTACAGAAATGACCATGCAGGAAAACGGCACGGATATTTCGGGAACAGTAAGAGATGCCAATGGCGAACCAATAGCCGGTGCTACCGTAAAAGTAGTAGGTAATAACGGTGGAGTTGCAACAGATATCGACGGTCATTTTACTGTGAAAGCTGTCAGGGGAGCTAAATTACAAATTTCGTATATCGGCTTTATTACTCAAACCGTAACAGTTACAGACCGGCCTTTGAATATCATATTGAAGGAAGACAATAAATCTCTTAACGAAGTAGTGGTTATCGGTTACGGCAGTCAGCGTAAACAAGACCTTTCAACAGCTGTATCTTCTGTAAATTTAGACCAGAGTATGAAGAGTCGCCCATCCACTCTTTCGGCTATGATGCAGGGCTCTATGCCGGGCGTGATGGTACAGAATAACGGCGGCGATCCGCTTGCAACTTCGTCGCTTTCTATCCGTGGTCGCGGTTCGCGTGGGACGGATGACAACTACAACAGCGGCGACGGAGTTCTATATGTAGTGGATGGAGTGCCGGGAGCACCTTATAATATTGAAGATATAGAATCTATAACGGTACTGAAAGATGCGGCCTCGGCAGCTATCTATGGCGCGAGTGTAGGTTCCGGAGGTGTGGTAGTCATCACTACCAAGCAGGCAAAAGAAGGTAAAATTCGTGTGAGTTTCAACGTTTCCAAGAGTTTAAAAAACGTCTACAATAAACCAGAAACACTTACATCCGAGCAATACAATCAGGTTTGGGCGGATGCAATAAGACTGTATGGCGGCTCTTTACCGTCGACAGCCAATCCGCAAGTTTATCCTTACGGTGCTGTTACGCGTACCAACTGGCTGGACGAGATATTCCGCACAGGCTATTTAGAGCATTATGCCCTGTCTCTTTCTGGCGGAACAAATAAACTGAAGGCTTTTGCTTCGCTCAATTTCGATCGTGACAAGGGTATTCTTGAAAACACATTTGCCAAAAAGATCGGTGCTAAATTGAACGTGGATTTCCAAGTAAACAAATGGATAAAGTTCGGAGAACAGGTCACTTATCAATTTACTGACGGGCAAGGAGATGTGAACACCGGTCATGAAGGCGTGCTCGCCAACGCCATCTTCTTCCCACGTTCGGCCACTGTTTACGACTATGACAAGAACGGCAAACTTCTTACAGATGATTATGGTCGCCCGCTTTACCATGGAACATTACCGCGATGGGCAGCCAATGAGGGTATCAGTGGTTATGGAGAATTCCGCAATCCACGAGCCCTGTTAGACCGACTCGATCAGGAAAGGCCTTCTCATACGCTCTTCTCCACTACAACCTTAGAAGTAAAACCATGGTCATTCCTTACATTAAAGTCGCAATTTACTGCTGGAATCCAAATCAGTGAGTTCGATGTATTCCATCATAAAGTTCCTGAACCCGGGAATCCTACTAATGAAAACCGCCATAATATAACACATCGTAACCAGAATAACTGGATTTGGGAGACAACCGCAACTTATGCACAAGCGTTCGGCGAACATCATATCAGCGCAATGGCAGGGTGGACTATGAAGTACGATAAATATAAAATGTATGCCATATATACATCGGGTTATTCTTTAGAAGATCGTCATTCGTCTACATTTCCTAATGCTACAGATTGGTCAAAATATAAACCTGATGAAGAAATATGGGAAGAATCGATGACTTCGGCCTTTGCTCGTGTAGGCTATTCTTGGGCAGATAGATACTTCGTTACCGGTAGCTTGCGTCGCGATGCATCATCAAAACTTTACAAAGATAATAACTCCGACGTATTTCCTGCTATCTCAGGATCATGGAAACTTTCATCCGAACCGTTCTTTGCTCCTTACAAATCGATTTTCAATTTGGTAAAATTCCGCGCAAGTTGGGGACAGGTAGGAAATGTAGCTTTAGTGCCTCGCTATTCATGGAACGTACCGATGGGATTTACAAAATATGCCATTATCTATGGTAAAAACCTCAACAGAGAAGTGTATGGAGCATATACGGAATCTATAGGTGTAAAAAATCTTAAATGGGAAACGACAGAACAATGGGGAATAGGCTTAGATTTAGGACTCTTCAATAATGATTTGAACCTTACTATCGACTATTATAATAAACATACTAAAAACCTTATTGAAAAAATGCCGGTACCCTCTGTTGCCGGTATCTCTATCGAACCTTATGGAAATGTAGGCGATGTGGTTAACCGAGGATGGGAGTTCAGCGCATCTTACAATAAGACTATCGGCGAGATAACCTTTGGTGTTAACGGTAATCTTTCTACGGTCCATAATGAAGTGTTAGACCTCGGATCGCGCGAATTCCTTGCACACAATATCGTTGTCAATAGTCAGCAGCCGCTACGTTCTACCGTCGGACATCCTTGGTACTCGTATTATGTGCTCAAAACCAATGGCATTTTCCAGACACAAGAGGAAATCAACAACTATAAATGGACAGATCCTAAAACAGGTTTATCTAAGATGATACAGCCGAATGCTAAGCCGGGAGACTTCAGATACGTAGATTTTAATAACGACGGACAAATCAATTCCGACGACAATCAGTATATGGGAAGTTACATGCCGAAGATAACATTCGCTTTCGGAGGTAATGTGACTTACAAAAACTTCGACTTTAATTTCCAATTCCAAGGTGTTGGTAAGTCTACTATCTATAATGCTTTCAAACAAATGACGCTTACAGGACGCCAACAAGGAGGTAATATGTTGCGCGATATCTTGAATGCATGGGACTACAATCCTAACTCCGGAATTCCGCGGTTGGCACTGACCGACGACTCTAACGGCAATTATACCAACCCGTCGGATTTCTATCTTGAAGACGGAAGTTACCTAAGATTCAAAAACATTACTTTGGGTTATACCTTGCCTCAAGGCGTAATGCGCTCGATAGGACTTGCAGGTTCTTCACTTCGTTTCTATTTCAATTGCGAAAATATATTCACAATTACCGACTATACTGGGTTTGATCCTGAAGTTGGAAACTTCGGTCTCGACGCAGGAACCTACCCTATCGCACGTTCATTCACATTTGGTTTAAACTTTAGTTTCTAAAAATCATTCAATCTTATGAAAATTTCAAATCTAAAATATTGGGCTTTTTCTTTAACTGTCTGCACTGCATTAGGCAGTTGTAACGACTTCTTGGAGCATAATCCTTACGGACTTCAAGGCTCAGTAAACTTCTGGAAGACAGAAAAAGATGTAGAGAGTGCGCTAAATGCATTCCATGCATTTACCTATGAAGAGGGAATTACAGGTCGTGGTTTTATGTGGTTTGAGAACTGCAGCGATAATCTTGTTACGGGTAGACCGCAGGCCGAAGCCGCACAAATCAAGAACTTTCAGATGTCAGCTGCCAACGGACGCGATGCTAAAGATACTTGGCCTGCCATGTATCAACTCATTGCAAAGGCCAATGATGTACTACGTAACGTGCCCGGCATGAACATTTCGGCCGACATCAAGAACAAAGCAGTAGGACAAGCCCATTTCTATAGAGCTTTTGCTTATCTGTGGATTGCTCCTTTCTATGGCGATAATGGCCCTAATGGCGGCATTCCAATTGTAACAGAGACAACCCCTACAGCAGAATTAGATCAGCCGCGTCCTAAATCGGTGCTCGAAAATTACGACATGATTATACAGGACATGGATAAAGCTGCCGATCTGCTTCCTTATTTCTCGCAATTGGCAGATGATGATTACGGTCGTCCTCACAAAGCTGCATGCTGGGCGTTTGCCGCACGTGCGGCACTTTACGCGGCACAGTTCGATCAAAGTTATTATAATAAGGTTATCGAGTATTGTAATAAAGTGATAAATATGACTGGAGCAGACAAGCGCAGTCTCTACCCTGATTTCACCAAGTTATTCCGTAAAGAGAATAATTTCTGCGAGGAATACCTATTCTCTCTTCTCGGTAATGCTACAGAAGGTCCTAAGTTTCATGGTATGTCTTTCCAAAACGGAGGATGGGGGTATTACAACACATGGGGGTACTTCCAACCTACACTTGAACTATATAAGGCTTATGAAACCGGCGATGTTCGCCGCGATGCCACCATTCTTTATCCCGGACAGCATATTAGTTTCATCGGACATGATATTCATTTCGGTGTAAATCCTAATAATATATCCAGCACATCGGGCATGACTTTCCGTAAATTCATGTCGCCTTTCGAGGCTTCAGACTGTATCGGAAAAGACGTAAGTCCTAATGGCAATAACCAAAGCAACACATTAGGAATGGTATTAATACGCTATGCAGACATCATTCTGATGAAAGCCGAAGCCCTTATCTGGACTCAAGGAGAAGGAAACGCCGAGGCAAAAACGTTATTGAACCAAATACGCAAGCGTGCCGGATTACCGGAAAATAGCAACGCTACCAAGGCTCAACTGAAGAATGAACGCCGATGCGAACTTGCTTTTGAATACCAACCGAGCCGTCATCTCGACCTCGTAAGATGGGGAGATGCACAAACCGTCTATGCTCAACCGCTGCATGGAATACGATCTACCACCGACGGAACTCGAATAACCAATATCGAAGAGATTGAAATATGGAACGCCCGCACTTTCGATCCTGTGAAAAATCAAGTCTTCCCCATTCCTGCTTCCCAAGTTGCGAGCAGCAAAAATCTTACTCAGAACAAAGGTTATTAATAAAAAGATAGATTATGAAATTAAGATATATTTATATTCTGACTGCACTTTTCTTTGCATTGCCTTTCATTGGCAATGCAAAGGAACTGAAAATAATTACGTTTAATATCCGCTCTTTCGAACCAGATTTCAATACTCAACCCTATGCGGAATTGTTATGGAATGAAAATCCGGATGTGGTATGCTTGAATGAAGTCGAGAACAGAAGTTCCCGACAGCAGATCGATGGCAAGTATCGGGATGTCGTGCAAGACCTCGCTAACCGTATGCACTTGTTCGGGCTCTTCGGATATTCTTATAATTTATCGAACAAAGACGGCAAAAATCCGGAAGAAAATTATAAATACTGCGAAAACGAACTTTACGGAAATGCCATCTTAAGCAAGTATCCCATCTTAAATGTAAGTACGATACAGTTACCGCGTCCTACGGGTTCGGCAGACCAACGTGGCGTGGTTATTGCCGACATATTGCTTCCTGAAGGCAAAATAATAAGGGTTGCCTGCACTCACCTCGACCATGTCGGCGGACAGTTGGAACAAGCTACCGTTCTTACATCCGATGAAGTGAAAAGCAATACCTACCCCACAATACTCTGCGGAGATATGAATGTTGGACCAAATTCCGATGTTATCAAGAAACTTCTGACCGTTTACGACCGATTGGACAATGATTCAGGAACGTATCTCGGCCTTTCCAAAATCGATTTCATTCTTGGTACCAAAGGTAAATGGGAGCTGAAGAGTTGCAAAGTACTTGATCGACACCTCAATGGAAAGGAACTTTCCGACCATTGTCCTGTTGTTTCTGTTGTTAAACTTAAATAAAAAATTGGTATATATGAAAACAAAATATCTATTATCAACGGCATTGTTCGCAATTCCTCTTTTATTCTGTTCCTGCATTAAAGAAGATTGGGGAGTCATTCCCGATAACCATAACGGCACTTCGAATACGAAGGAATGGAACAAGA
This sequence comes from Prevotella phocaeensis, assembly GCF_900065875.1. NCBI lineage: Bacteria > Pseudomonadati > Bacteroidota > Bacteroidia > Bacteroidales > Prevotellaceae > Prevotella > Prevotella phocaeensis. The sequence goes on from NZ_LT160623.1 coordinate 132,763, forward strand.
ATAAGACTGTAGACTTCTATTTCATTACTAATTTGAACGATAAAACTACGGGAAACTACGATAATATAGCCCAATTCTTCAACAACAAGGGCAGCAAATGTTCCATAGGAATTGTCGACAGATCGGATATCAAGAACTATTCAGAGCAGAATACCTGCGAAAATCATTCCACAGAATTAGCTGTAAAGACTGCACGCTTTACGAGTTTCGCCTTCAATAAGTACAATCAAGGCAACATCGAGGGCAGTACAATTCTATTTAATCACAAAATAAATAATGTGGAAAGCTTCAAGATTACCGACGATTGTTATATACAATTCATCCCTATCATGGCTAAATCGAACGTTGCTTCACCAATAGAAATCCTTACACCCTTTGCTACTGTCAGGTTCGACAACGATGATCAGCTCAAGAACGCAGCAACCACATTAAAAACGTTAGGGGGCAATACCTACCGCGCACTGATCATCGGTACTGTGAAGAATAGTCTTATATCCGGCCTAAAAGGCGTTGTGGAACAAACAGACGGCTATACATTCACACAGGTTACCAAAGACGCCGACAACGACTATGCCATTTTTATGGCCGGTCCTAAGTCTTGGGTACTGCGAGAAACAACGGCCACCTCTGTCAGCGGTACACTGAATGCTTACTGTGTATCTGTAGAAGCAAGCGTAGAATAAACGCATAACCGCAACAAATATCCCTGTATCTTTTAAAAAGGCAGGGATATTTATTGCTTTTCTCAAGATATTCTTCCTACTTAAAGAAAATATGATATTTTTGTATATCGAAACTATCTAAACATTTCACGGCATGAAAATAAAAAAGCTCTTATTTCTTACGGCATTGTTTGCCTATATCGGCGCCGACGCACAGACCATCAACCTACAAGAATATACATTAGAAAAACCGTACACCGTAGAAAAGATTTCTCCTGCTTCGGGCAAAGGCCATGTAAAGAATGTAATTCTGATGATAGGAGACGGTATGAGCCTGATGCACATACAGGCTGCATGGACGTGCAACCGTGGCCATCTGTGGTTAGAGAATGCCCAAGCTACGGGACTCTCGAAGACACCTGCTTCAAACAGACTCATCACCGACTCCGGCTCGGGAGGTACTTCGTTGGCAACAGGTTATAAAACTATTTACCATGCAGTGGGCGTCGATGCCGACGGAAAGCCGCTCACCTCGTTGTGCACGTTAGCTAAAGCCAAGGGAAAAGATGCAGGTATCGCCGTTACATGTCGACTTTGGGACGCTACACCCTGCGATTTCTGCTGTCATAACATAGATAGAAACAACGAACAAGACCTTGTTGCCGACTACTTAGACAGCAATATCGATTATGCATTCGGTGGCGGAGCCAAATATTTTGAACACAGAACCGACGGACGTAATATTTTCAACGAACTTAAAAGCAAGGGATATCACATTTCTCGCACATGGGAAGACCTGCAAAAGTGGCAGAAAGGCAGAGTATTTTGCGTGCCCTACGACGTCGACACCCCGCTTCCGGACGAACGAGGCGACCTGCTTGCCCGCGCAGCATTGAAAGGTATGAACCTTATGAATCAAAACAAAAACGGTTTTTTCATGATGATAGAGGGTTCGCAACTCGACGATTACGGGCATTTCAATCAGCTCGACATGCTTATGAAAGAAACTTTAGACTTCGATCGTACCGTGGGCGAAGTTATGAAATGGGCAGCCAAAGACGGACAGACATTAGTGGTAATCACTGCAGATCACGAAACGGGAGGCATGACCGTACATGGCGGAAACCTTGAAAGCGGCACCGTCGTCTGCAATTTCTCTACTAAAGACCATTCAGGTACCATGGTTCCCGTATATGCATTCGGCCCGAGATCCGAACAGTTTACCGGTTTTATGGACAATACCGACATTTTTTGGAAGATCAAAAAGCTGATGGATATGTAATGCCCCCCGCAATCATAACCGGCGAAAATAAAATGAAACGATGATACTACTAAAGAAGATTTTGCTTTTAACGGTGCTCTTGCCGGCATCGGCTGCTGCACAAAACCTGATACCTTCGGGTTCTCCATTATATAAATTGCCATACAAGAACACTTATGTTATGGAAACGCTCGTTGCTGAGAACTCTTTTCGTACGGCAAAAGTAGAAAAGACAAAGCCCGGAACATTCGAACAAGCCCGCAAAGTGTTGCCCTCGCCCTATTGGGAAGGGCATGCGAAGGAGATTGAGATGTACTGGCGAGCGTGGCAGATAGGCATCGGAAACATCTGTCAGCCGCTCGACGACTCCGGTTTCGTTACCAGTTATATTGCTCCGGCATACAACGGAAACATCTTCATGTGGGACGATGCCTTTATTACCATGTTCTGCCGTTACGGTAAAAACTTCTTCCCGTTCCAGAAGACTCTTGATAATTTCTACGCTAAACAGCACCCCGACGGCTTCATCTGCCGCGAAATACGGGCAGATGGTTCCGATTGTTTCGGCAGATATGATCCCACCAGTACGGGCCCGAACCTGCTTCCGTGGTCGGAATGGCTTTATTATACCCAATTCGGAGATGATAACCGTCTGAACAAGGTATTCCCTGTATTGGCGGCATATTACAAATGGTTGAAGCTGAACCGTACTTGGCGTAACGGTACATATTGGAGCAGTGGCTGGGGAACGGGCATGGATAACATGCCGCGTGTACAGGACGGCTATAATACAATATACAGCAACGGCCACATGATATGGCTCGATGCCTGCTTACAACAAATCATGGTGGCCGATATTCTGCTCAAAATGGGGTTTTATCTTGAGCGTTGGCAAGAGATAGAAACCTTTGAAGACGACATTAAAAGGCTTTCTACCTACATCAACAAAAACATGTGGAACAGCAAAGATGGTTTCCTGTACGATCAATACGAAAACGACAGCCTCAGCACTACACAGGGTATTTATGCCTATTGGGCGTTACAAACGAACGTACTCGGTAAAGATCGTCTCGATAAACTGGTGTCTCATCTGTCTGATACGGCCAAATTCAACCGTTACCACCGCATTCCGTCGCTCGCAGCCGATAATCCTAAGTATAAAGCCAACGGGCGTTATTGGGTGGGAGGCGTATGGCCGGGCACCAATTACATGGTTATTTCCGGCCTTGTAGACAAGGGCTACCGCAAATTGGCCTACGATATAACTCTGAACCATTACTACAACGTCTTTAAAGTTTACCAAAACACAGGTACTTTCTTCGAATATTATGCACCCGAAGAGGCTGCACCCGGCTTCATGGCACGCAAGGACTTCGTGGGCTGGACGGGCCTGCCGCCTATCGCAGAACTGATAGAATACATCTTCGGCATACGTGCAAACCATGAGTCGAACACGATTACGATCGATGTAAACCTGCTCGACGCCTACGGTATAGATAAGTATCCCTACGGCGAGAACGGCTCCATATCGTTCAAAGTTGCCAAACGCAGCAATGCCGAAGAGAAGCCCAAGGTAACCATCAAGAGCAATGTACCCTTCAAAGCCGTACTTCTTTGGGGTAACAATAAGGTAGAAAAAGAAATCAAGACAGGCTCGCAAATTATCTGAGACCATCCGTTTTACGCTCAATCATATTACAGATAACCATAGGCGCATGCAGTAATAAGCATTGCGATTGCAGTATCTGCGCCCGACATAGCTGCCACCTGTCTTGCCCAGACCGTAGTTCTAAGCCGCTTACATGTATCATTCGTCTTAAATATACCGCACTCCTGTCAAAGGCAAAAAGCGATGAGTCGACGACGAACGGTAAATATTCGCAAGTCATAACCTAATTTAAACAACATAAAATTATCAATCTACAATGAACAGAAAAATGCTATTGGCCGTACTCCTGCTTACGGTATTCGGATTAACGCAGGCAAATGCAAAGAAATGGAAGGCAAAACATGTGATATTAATCGGTATAGACGGATGGGGTGCATATAGCGTACCGAAGGCACACAACATACCTAATATACGCTCACTTATGCAGAATGGCTGCTATACACTGAAGAAACGTTGCGATCTCCCATCAGAATCAGCCGTCAATTGGTCGGCAATGTTCAACGGTGCATGTACTGAAATGCACGGATACACCAACTGGAATTCGCGCGTACCCGAAATACCTTCGATGTGTACCAATGCTCACGGCATCTATCCCACCATCTATTCTGTCATCAGAGAGCAGATACCTAACGCCGAAACAGGGAACATTGCGGAGTGGGATGGCATAAAATATCTTATCGATTCGCTTGCTATTAATTACGTAGATGTGGCATCTAATTACGAAAAAGACGACGAACAACTCTGCCGGATGGCCGAACAGTACATTAAGAAGAGTAAACCAACGTTCTTGGCCGTATGCTTTGATCAGGTCGACCACGTAGGGCACGCCATCGGACACGATACTCCGGCATACTACGACGTGCTTGCCAAGCTCGACAAGCAGGTAGGACGCATCATTCAAGCGCTGAAAGATGCAGGCATATACGACGATACTATCGTCATGATGACGTCGGATCATGGCGGGATAGGCAAAGGTCATGGCGGGAAAACCCTACAGGAAATGGAAATTCCTTTTATCATCTGCGGCAAGAACGTGAAGAAAGGAATGGTGATAAAAGACGTGATGATGCAGTTCGATACGGCTGCCACCATCGCCGAAGTGTTCAACCTAAAACGCCCGCAGGCATGGCGCGGACTGCCCATCTATAGTGTGTTCGAATAACGGCTGCCACTACAGACGGTGCTGTAAGGGCAAATAATATAATAAAGAATAAATCTTTCGCTTGTGCATACGGGCATGCTATAAAAAATAACATCCTTATGCACAGGCTTTTTACTTTCCGGATACCGGTTTCCCGTTCTTACCCTATCTGAAACGAAAGCTATAACTTCAAACCTATATCCTATTGTCTTTTATCACTTCATTGTCGTTTCAATATCGTTTCTATATCCTCTTACCAACCGCAGAGCGTACAGAAATACGAACATATAGCCAAGCAAAGGAATTATAAACGGCACCACAAGGTTCGTATTATCGGCCACATAGCCCATCAACAGGAAACCGCAACCGCCGATAGGCGTCATCATCAACAGCGACGAAGCACTCTTGGTAAGCCTTCCTAAGCCAGACAAAGCCAAAGAGAATATAGTGGGAAACATGATTGCCTCGAACATGTAATTGCACAAAAGCGCAATCAGAGACAGATTTTCCATGTCCAGAAGCACGATCAATGTGCATCCTACCGTGCCCGAACCGCATATCAGCAGCATCTTTTCGGCACGTACGCGCCGCATAATCCAGCTGCCTATGAAACGTCCCACCATAAAGAAAGCCAGCGCACAGGTAAGTACAACAGAAGCAGTACGGTCGCTCATCCAATTCTGACCGGTCACGAAATTGATGAAATAACTATTGATAGAGATTTCGGCCACCTCGTATGCCAGCAACGCAAACAGTCCGAAAACAAACAATTTATGTCTCCAAAGACTTCTAAGATTACTGTCTTCCTTATTTTCTGCTTCCGTCTTTGCCGCTTCATGTGTTATTTCAGGCAGGTCTACTCTCGAGAATATCACGGCTATTACTAATACCAAAACCCCGAGAATGGTATAGGGAACCACCACATTACCATCGGTCGTATCGTTTCGAAACAAGAACTGTCCTACACAAAATGTTGCGAAAAGACTGCCAAGCCCGTTGAGCGACTGCGACAGATTGAGCCTGCTCGTGGCCGTTTCGCGCACTCCAAGTTCCGTAACATACGGATTTGCCGCCGTTTCGAGAAATACCAAACCGCATCCGATGATAAATAAAGCGGCAAGAAAACCATAAAATGTGCCCAATTCAGCCCCCGGAATAAACAGCAAGGAACCGCATCCGAAGAGCAAAAGACCAAAAACTACGCCTCGCCGATAGCCGAACTTATTGATAAATATGCCTGCCGGAATGGCCATCAGAAAGTAACCGAGGTAGGTTGTAACCTGTATGAGTGCCGACTGTGTGATCGTAATATGCAGCTCATTCTGAAAATGTTTGTTCAATAGATCGAGGATAGCCCTTGCAAATCCCCATAGAAAAAACAACGAAGTTATTAGTACAAAGGGCACAAGATATTTCTTCTCTGTCAGCGAAACCTTATTTTTTTTCATCCTATCTATAAACTCCAAACATGAATAACTTAAGAAAAAGAAAGGCCACCGCCACCGAAAATACTGCATAGCGGTAACCTTTCTTGCCGTTTACCCCCATCTCCGGAGGCAAAATATGAATGATATAATTACTTTTCTACCAGCTCCGGATCGACCACTTTCCATACAAGAGCGGCGATAACTGCACCTACCATCGGCGCAACAATAAATATCCAAAGGTTATGGAGTGCCGTTCCGCCTTGGAAAAGAGCCGGCCCTATAGAACGTGCAGGGTTCACCGAAGTGCCCGTGTAGTGGATACATACCAAATGTACAAGTATCAGCGACAAACCGATAGCCAAGCCTGCAAAGTTGTTAGTTGCACCGTTTGTCTTGGCTGTAGCGCCAAGTACCACCAATACAAATACGCATGTAAAGAACATTTCGGCCAAGAAACCGCCGATAACCGTAATGGTTCCGTCGCCATAAGCCTGCAAATCGTTGGCTCCGGTGCCCACTATACCCGTACTGGATGTAATAATGTAAAGGATAGATGCACCTATTATGCCTCCTATTACTTGGAACAACATGTACATACCGCAGTCTTTAGCGCTCATACGTTTACTTAGAAACACGCCAAGAGTAATGGCCGGATTGATATGACAGCCCGAAATACCGCCGATGGTATAAGCCATAGCAACGACAGATAGGCCGAATGCCATCGCTGTACCGACAACTGTCTCAGGATCACCGTTGTTACATCCCAAACTCACGGCCGCTCCGCAGCCCATAAGCACAAGCACCATCGTGCCAAACATCTCTGCTAAATACTTTTTCATATATAAAAATACTTAAATAAAATGATCATTATCATACATAACAGCGCAAATATAGGTATTTTTATTGGGTTTGGCAAGAAAAACAAAAATTGTTTTCAAGTTTTACAGGTTGTAGAGTCATTACGGTTATATTTTGACTTTTCCGCATATAATATAATAAGGTGTAGGCAAAATTGGCACCAGATAGCCCGCATGCCTTGCCCACTCACCCTATTGCAATATGCTTTTCAGCAGGAATGTAGCATTCTGATTACGCGCCACTCCGGGCGTTATTTTATAAGTATAGGTAATGTGTTCTGCCAGTTCTATTTCGAAACAATAATTATAGAAGTGCCTCGGATGCTCCTCACTCATCTTAGAAAGCTCCAGATCATGGGTGGCTATCACGCCGCTGACGGGCAAATGAGAGATATAGTCCAAAAACAAACGCGAGCCGTTGAGCTTATCTAACGAGTTCGTTCCTTTCAATATCTCGTCGAGAATGATGAGTGTACGCCTGCTGTGCCGACAGTATTCGATGAGTTGTTTGAGCCTCAACAACTCGGCATTGAAGTATGAAATGCCGTTAGACAAGTCGTCTGTAGTGCGCATACTGCTGAAGATGCGGTAAATGGAAACCTTCATATTGTTGGCAAACACGGGCATTCCGTTCATTGCAAGCACATAATTGATGCCGATAGAGCGCAGGAAAGTGCTCTTGCCCGCCATGTTGGCCCCCGTAATAATATAGTAACGGCCGTCTTCTACCGTAAAATCGTTACGCACGACCTTTGCTCCCAAGAACGGATGATACAGTCCGCATGCCTCATACACCACCGTTTCGGCGTCTGTAAGTTGTGCTTCAGTGCCATCAGGTTCGTTGTATTTGAATGTTGCCATCGACACCAATGCGTCGATAAGGCTCACTTCGTCTACCCATTCCATTACCTGCGACATATACAGGCGTTGCCACTTCAGGAAACGTCGCACCAAGAAAAGATCGCTAAGCATAAAGGTATCGAAGAGTATCATGCCGAGAATGTTGCCGCGGCGGTCGAGTCCGTTGAGGATATCTTCCAATCTATCGAACGATGCGGATGCCGTTTGTAGCCGACGGACTATCGACAGATTAACTTCGGCTCTAAGTTCTGTGCCCGATACAAGGCGTATCAAACGCACATAGGCCTGCAAATGTTCGTGCAACACATCGACGGATTTGCCGATGATTCGCAGAGGTTTCGAGCACAATAGGTACACAATGACGAACTGCACCACGCCCCAAGTAACGGCAACACTACCGCTCATCGTTGTAAAGAAAGGCAGAACGGCCGCCAACCATATCCCTGCGATGGCCATACAAGCCACAACCAACACCGGTATACTGCCCACAAACGACGGTATTCCGGCGGTACTGATCCGATCGTAAGCCTTGCTGATGGCCGAAGAGTCTATCTTTTCGCCCGTCGTCTGCCCGATGGAGATGAACTCCGCCCGCCATGTTTCCATCTCGGCAAGTTCGTTTATCGCTTCTTTCTGCCGCGTTATCCGCTTTATTTCGCCCTGTCCGGCTTCGTGTTCTGCACCTAACAATGCCGCTAAACGGTCGCTCCCACCCGTGGTAACGGTACGGTCGACACGATTAAACAGTGACTGTGGACCGAATATATCTAAATCGAACGAGAACGGATGGTGCGCATCGATGTACTTGTGGCCGGTGCCGAACGCGCTGTAATCGCCCTCATGATACGCTATTTCGTGCTTATAGACTTTCAACAGACTGCTTTTGGCCCCGATTTTCTCACTGTTAATCACATCCAGACGACGGACTGCGAGGTATACAGCGGCCGACAACACTGCCAAAACAAGCAACACGGCACCCCAATCTGCCACTGTATAGAGCACTGCAAAGGCTATCATTGCCAAGAAGAAGATGATTTCGCCGGAAACAAATCCGCGATTTTTCCTTTTAAGCGCTGCTATTTCTCCGGCCAAGGCATCGGCCCTGTCTATGTAAAATATCTTTAAATTCATTGATGTTCTTTTGATTTACAGGTGGCAAACATGGCAACCGCCTTCGATGGCAGATTGCATAACGCAACGCAAAAATAAGAAATAAAACATATAGGAACTGTTCATTTTCGTTTTTTTAAGACTTTGTTATGGCTTGTTACAGATGGTTCGTTTGTATTATACATGTTGTCTGTCTTCAACAGGCAGCACTCCTATGTACCTCAGACTTGGCCTTTATCGGGCATAGACGGCACTTCTATTCCAAGCATACGAAAAGAACAAAAACGATGTTTGCACATTGCGGCGGCGACACATCGACAGCACTGCCGAAACGTAAGGACATAAAAAAAGGACTACCGCTGTAGTCCAATCTTTGTTAACCTTAAATCTAATACCATGAAAAACACAATGCAAAGATATATAGATTATACATATATCTCAAACATTTTATTGTATTATTTCCAACAAGTATCGCTTTCTTGATTTAAATCAAGTACAAGTATTATTTACAGAAGTACCACTCCTTCCTGTTTCTTGCCATCCATCATGATTTTAAGCGGACGGTCGAAGCGCACATGACGTATGAACTTCGTCTCTTCAACAGCAGGCATTTCGTCGAGAATTGCCTTGTTATACAGTCCTGTACTACGGCTCTCGTCGATGGTAAAGTAACCTACACCGAAGCTGGTTAGGTTCTGAAAGAAGTGTGTTCCTTGGCTCGGATCTACACGATAGTTCTTCAGAGCCACTTCAACAATAACTCTTGCTCCGCTGATATGGGGCCATTTCACGGGTATACCTAACCAATAATCGCTCGAACCCCACCGTCCGGGGCCGATGAGCACATAGTTCGTGCCCGATGCAAGAAACTTTCGGTTCATCTGTTCGATATCTGCAGCGATGGCAGGATTATTCATTGCCGAGAATTGATCGTCTGTTTTCACGTACACAACGTCCGTTACGTCTTCGCTGACACCCTGTCCGAGGGAGTTATGAGAGCGTAACAAGCAACGTTCATCGGCAATCTTCGAGAGGTCTTCGTCAAGTATTTGCTTGCTGTCTACAATCGGTCGTATCTGCAGAAGGTAGAACTCGCCCGTTTTATCGTCGTTCAGATTGCAGGCAAACTCTATTTCTACCGGACGTTTCATGGCTTCCGAACCGTATTTCATAGACATTTGAAGAATTTCGGGCAGCGGAAATACTCCTTGTTGAAGCACGCCGCAGAACGAGATTATCTTGCGTCCGCCTTCGTAAAGGCCGTCGCGTATCACCTGATCATAGGGATCATAAGTCGACGCGATGTAGTTCAGAGAGCCGTCGGCCTCGGCATCTTTCACCTTCAGTTTAAGGATATTGAAGCCGTCGTCGACCTTGAAATCGTTGCCGACATGCTTCATATCGAGTGCATAAAACTGTGTCTGTGTCTCACGAAGGGCGATATCGAGCTCCGAGGTCTGCAATATTTGGGCGGGATGATAGGGAGATACCCGCAACGTTTGTCCCCCATCGACGATGTATTTCCCCAAACCGAGCGCCAAGGAGGCAATTCCGTCTTCGGCAGTTTCATCGCCTATCGGATAATAATTGAGCGAACGAAGCACTCCGCTGATATTGGGATAGAAATGATCTCCATACTGTTTGCCCACTACTTCTTGCAAAATGACCGCCATTTTCTCCTGATCGATCACGTTACTCGTAGCGGTCATATAGGCTTTAGAGTCGCGATAGAACACCGAGGCATACACTCCTTTAATGGCACAAGCAAGCATTTGCAGCATCGTATAGCGGTCGTCGAGGTAAGGAATCATATAAGTAGAATAAACACCTGCAAAGGGTTGGTAGTGTGCATCCTCCAACAGCGAGCTCGAACGGATAGCTATAGGCGTCTTGGTTGCCTCGAAGAAGGTAAAGAAATCGGCAATTAGCGAGTCTGGAAGCTGTGCCTTCAAGAAATGTTCGAGTATTTCATCGTCGGAAGCATCGCTCAATGCGATCTGATAAAGGTTGTTCTGATCCATGAACCGATCAAAGAGATCGGTGCAAAGCACAAGGGTTTTCGGTATTTGAACGGTAGCCCCTTCGTGTTGGTTGAACTCCGGATGCATCTTCACCACATTGTCAAGAAACGCTAAACCACGCCCCTTGCCGCCCAAAGAGCCTTCTCCGATACGGGCAAAGTGGGCGTATTTATCGAATTTAAGGCGATCGAAAACCGCTACAACGCCGATGTTCTTCATGTGGCGATACTGCACAATGGCATCGAAGATAATCTTTCGGTGCGCATCCACATCCTGCAATTTGTGCCATGTGACATTCTTAAGGAAAGCCGATACGGGGAATATCGCCCGCGCACTGAGCCAACGGCTCATATGATTACGCGAGATATGATAGAGCATCGAGTCATCCGGTATCTTAAAAATATTATCCTGTAACTCTTTCAAAGAGTGTACGCGCATGATCTCCGCATGAGTTTTCGGATCTCGAAAGATGAAATCGCCGAATCCCATGTGCTCTTCAATGATGTTACGCAGGTCGACACTGATCTTTTTAGAGTTCTTGTCGACGAACTTGAAGCCCTCTGCTTCGGCCTTCTGTCGGTTGGACGACTCCGAACTTTCCATAATCAACGGCACATACTCGTCCTTGGCACGGATGGCACGCAGCAGTTTCAGGCCGGCTTCAGCGTCTTTTTTCCCATTTACAGGGAACCTTGCGTCGCTGATAACGCCCAGTGTATTATCGCTATACCTACGATAGAAGTCCATTGCCTCTTCATAATTGCGCGCTAAAACTACCTTCGGGCGGCCACGCATACGCAATGTAGCGATGTGTTTATTAAGGGCTTCGCTCGCTAAATTTTGACTTTGCAGCAATATATAGCTGTACAAGTTGGGAAGAATGGACGAGTAAAAGCGGATACTGTCCTCTACGAGCAGGATCATTTGCACACCCCCTTCCTTGATATCGTGCTCTATGTTCATCTTATCCTCGATAAGTTTGATGATCGAAAGAATAAGATTGGTGTTTCCCAACCAGCAGAAAACGTAATCGAAGATACTCAAATCCTCGTTTTCCATGCGTTTGGTAATGCCGTGAGAGAACGGTGTGAGCACTACGCAGTGGATATGCGGGAAGTCTGCCTTGATGGAACGTGCCACACTGAAAGCATCGTTATCGGCCGTACCCGGCATGCATATCACCAAATCTATGTTGGTTGTACTGAGCACTTTCGCCGCTTCTTCCGTCGTACTTACCTGTGTGAACATGGGCGGATAGCGCAGTCCGAGTTCCATATACTCATTGTATATCTTCTCTTCTACGCGCCCGTCGTCTTCCAACATGAATGCATCGTAAGGGTTAGCCACTATCAATACATTATATATACGGCGCAACATCAGGTTGACAAACGTGACGTCTTTCAGATAAAACTTATTCCACTGTTCGGGATTGCTTTCACTCATAAAACCGATATTCCTATTAAAATCCACAGCAGCAGCATGCTAAAACTGTCGCAAATATTGCCACTTAACTGCCACAAACTTACACAAAAACGGCGGAACAAACGAACATTTCAACAAGAATTATACCGCAACACGGATAAAACATACAATAAACAAGGCGCCCCCTCTTGGCTTACAACCGGATTACGGTATGGCCTAAAGGTGCGCCTTATATAAATATGTGCACGGCAGTTGTGCCGAAACAGAATTACATCTTTTCTTTTTTCATCTTTTTATCGGCTGCTTTTTTCTTAGAAGAATTGCAGCACGGAGCCTTTCCCTGCTCCTTGCATTCTTGCTTTCCGGCCTCGTTGCAAGCAGAACCCTTACACTCTTTCTTGGCTTTATCGCACTCTTTCTGCCCGCAACCCTTATCTTTCTTGCAGCAAGTTTGCTCTGTCTTCTTCTCATTTCCCTTATTCTTGGCATCTTGCGCATTCGCACCGACACTCATACACAACATGGCTACAGCCATCGTTGCACTTAAAATTAACTTCTTCATATTACTATTTATTGAATTAAAAACTCGATTGCAAAGATATAGCATCACAGTATAACGGCCGCCATCTTTTTAGTTATAAAAGATTAACGGCAAAGGTATGATAACTACAGAAGTGTAAAAAGTTCTTGTTTATATGGACAAAAAGCGTTTATTTTGCATAAAATATCAACAAAAACCGAAAAAATGAAAAAAGAAAAGAGACTGGCCACCCTATGCGTACAGGCAGGATGGGAGCCCAAAAACGGGGAACCGCGTGTACTGCCCATCATACAAAGCACCACTTTCAAGTACGACAACAGCGAAGAAATGGCCATGCTGTTCGACTTAAAGAAAGAAGGTTACTTCTATACACGCCTGCAAAATCCCACCAATGATGCCGTTGCAAGAAAAATAGCTGCCCTTGAAGGAGGCATAGGTGCCGTGCTCACCTCCAGCGGACAGGCGGCCAACTTCTACGCTGTGTTCAATATATGCGAGGCGGGCGACCACATCATCGCCTCTAACGAGCTATACGGAGGCACTTACAACCTGTTCGGAGTAACGCTGAAAAAACTGGGCATAGAGTGTACATTCGTCGGTCCGGATGCTTCGGAAGAAGATATACAACGATTATTCCGTCCGAATACCAAGCTTGTTTTTGGAGAAACCATCTCTAACCCGAGCTGCCGTGTGCTCGACATAGAGAAGTTTGCACGCATAGCCCATAGGAATAACGTGCCTCTTTTGATAGACAATACCTTCGCAACGCCTGTCAACTGCCGCCCCTTCGAGTGGGGATGCGACATTGTTACCCACTCTACCACCAAATATATGGACGGGCATGCCACGCAGGTGGGCGGTGTAGTCGTAGACAGCGGTAACTTCGACTGGCAAGCACATGCCGAGAAATACCCGGGACTATGCACTCCCGACGACTCATACCACGGACTTATTTACACCGAAGCATTCGGCAAACTGGGATACATCACCAAACTCGTGGCTCAACTCATGCGCGATCTCGGCTCTATACCGGCACCTCAGAACTCTTTCTTGCTCAATCTCGGGCTGGAAACGCTACATCTGCGCATGCCGCAACACTGCAAGAACGCCCAAAGAGTGGCCGAATTTCTGCACGATGACAAGCGTGTGGCGTGGATACATTACTGCGGTTTGAAAGACGACAGCGACTACCGGCTGGGACAGAAATACCTTCCCAACGGCTCGTGCGGCGTGATTGCTTTCGGTTTGAAGGGCAACCGCGACACCGCTATACGGTTTATGGACTCGTTAGAACTCATCAACATCGTTACTCATGTGGCCGATGCCCGCACTTGCGTGCTGCATCCGGCAAGCCACACCCACAGACAATTAACCGACGAACAGCTGCGCGAAGCCGGTATTGCCCCCGACCTGATACGCCTATCGGTGGGAATAGAGGATGCCGAAGATATCATCGACGACCTCAAACAGGCCTTGGCGCAACTTTGAAACATTTCACATACGACGGAAACAAACTGCCCTCAACAGCGGTCTGTTTCTGTTGTACTCACGCCCGAACGGCACGCTATCCGTCTTATACAGGCATCCTAACGAGATTAAATAGGCAATGTAAGGCATATAGATACCGCAAATACCATCGATACACTTTAAAAATAAGAAGCACAAAAGGTTAAACTTTACAAAGTGTAACGCCAAAACTCAAAAAAAACAAGTATTATTTGGCGGTTATCAATAAAAAATATATATTTGCGACATGTTATTGACATTTTGACAACTACTCATTTATAAAAAAATTACACTACCATGGAAGTTGAAAAAATCATGCAAGACCTCGAGCAAAAACACCCGGGGGAATCGGAATTCTTACAAGCTGTAAGAGAGGTACTTCTATCCGTTAAGGATGTTTACAACCAACATCCGGAGTTCGAAAAAGCTAAGATTATCGAGCGCATCGTAGAGCCCGAACGCATCGTGATGTTCCGTGTACCGTGGACAGACGATAAGGGCGACGTACATGTAAACATAGGTTATCGTGTACAATTCAACAGCGCGATAGGCCCGTACAAGGGAGGTTTGCGCTTTCACCCATCGGTAAATCTGTCGATTATGAAGTTCTTAGGCTTCGAACAAACATTCAAGAACGCACTTACCACCTTGCCTATGGGCGGCGCAAAAGGCGGTTCAGACTTCTCGATCAGAGGGCGCAGCGATGCTGAAGTAATGCGTTTCTGCCAATCGTTCATGGCAGAACTGTACCGACATATTGGACCTAACGTCGACGTACCGGCAGGCGACATCGGTGTAGGGGGCAGAGAAATAGGTTATCTCTTCGGTATGTATAAGAAACTTACTACACAATGGGAAGGTGTTCTTACCGGTAAAGGCATGGAATGGGGCGGATCTATCCTGCGTCCGGAGGCCACCGGGTACGGCGCCCTGTACTTTGTAAACCAGATGCTTCAGACACGTAATATCGATATCAAGGGCAAGAGTGTGGTCATCAGTGGCTTCGGAAACGTTGCATGGGGCGCAGCTAAGAAGGCTACAGAGCTTGGCGCGAAGGTGATAACCATCAGTGGACCGGACGGATATATATATGATCCTGCCGGTATCAGCGGCGAAAAGATAGAATACATGCTCGAACTGCGTGCAACAGGCAATGACATTTGTTCGCCTTATGCCGATAAATTCAAGGGCTCGAAGTTTGTTGAAGGCAAGAAACCTTGGGAGTGCAAGGCCGACATCTATCTGACTTGCGCAACACAGAACGAACTCAATGGCCAAGATGCCGATATGATTTTGGCACATAAACCCGACTGCGTGGCCGAGGTAAGCAATATGGGATGCACGGCAGATGCCGTAACTAAGTTCGTCGAAGCGCAGCAGCTCTTTGCTCCGGGCAAAGCTGTAAACGCGGGAGGCGTAGCAACTTCGGGCCTTGAAATGACGCAAAATTCCATTCGTTTGCACTGGAGCGGACAAGAAGTCGACGAGAAGTTGCACTATATAATGCACTCCATTCACGAACAGTGTGTAAAATACGGCACGCAACCCGACGGCTATATCGACTACGTGAAAGGTGCCAATGTTGCCGGCTTTATGAAGGTAGCCCATGCAATGATGGCACAAGGTGTCGTTTGACACGGCTTAATATGAAGACCGGTGCACATTGTAACGGCGTTACACTGCCAGCCAATAAGAAGACGCACCGGTCTTTTCAAACCATAAAACAGTGAATTATCGAAGAAGTATTTGTATTTTTATTATTGTACTAAGCGGCTTTACACCTCTGACAGCTCAAACTCAGAGGGGTAAAGCCACTTTTTATTCAAAGAGAGCAACTGGTGCACGTACGGCAAGCGGCATCAGGTTGCACCACGACAGTATGACTTGTGCCCATCGCACCTATCCTTTCGGTACGATGCTTCGTGTGAGAAACCTCGATAACGGTAAAGAAGTCGTAGTGAAAGTTACCGACAGAGGACCGTTTTCACGTGGCAGAATTATCGATCTTTCATGGGGAGCAGCGAAAGAATTGGGTATACTCAGCAAAGGTGTGACCATGGTTGAAGTAACACGTGCGGACAGCATAATTGTTCCTTACAAACCGGATGATAAGAACGAACTGCCCGAAATGGACTTCGGCATATCACAGAATGAATATAAATTTGCACAACAGAAGAAAAACGACAGTACGATCGATAACAAGAAGGTGGTATCGAAAAAAAGAAAAAGCGTAAAGAAACGCACTCCTAAACATACCAAGAAGCGTCAAAAGAGAACTAAGAAAAGACGTAGAAACAAATAAAACGATATGAAAAAACAGTTTATTTTAATCTTTTGCCTGTTCTGTGCAATAGGCATTCAAGCACAAAACCTTTTCGTCGGTACGTACAACATCCGCTACGACAACGATGGTGATAAGAAAGAAGGCAACGGGTGGGAACGGCGTTGGCCTATCATCTGTGACATGTTGAACTTCGAAGAACCCGATATATTCGGTACACAAGAGGCCAAAGTAAACCAAATACACGACTTGCAAAAAGGGCTCGAAGGTTATAATTACATTGGGGTTGGCCGCGACGACGGCAAGGAAAAAGGCGAATATTCTGCCATTTTTTACAAGAAAGATAAACTTACCAAGATCAGATCGGGTAACTTCTGGTTGAACGAAACACCCGACAAACCTAAATTGGGATGGGATGCCGCCTGCATCAGGATATGCACTTGGGGCGAATTTATGGACAATAAAGATAAGCTGAAATTCTATTTTTTCAACTTACACATGGATCATATCGGCGTTGTAGCACGCAGAGAATCGGCCAAATTAGTCATCAGAAAGATCAAAGAGATAACAGGCGGTAACGCTCCGGTGATACTCACGGGCGATTTCAACGTAGACCAAAACGATGAGATCTTTAAGATTTTCTCTGCTTCGGGCATACTTAAAGATTCCTATTCGGCAGCTGAAATGCGCTTTGCCGAGAATGGTACTTTCAATGACTTCGATACCGAACTGAAAACAGAGAGCCGTATAGACCACATCTTCGTATCGCCTAAGTTCGATGTAAAGCGCTATGGAGTGCTTACTAACGGCTATTGGACGGAGAAAGGCAGTAAGGAAAACTTAAGTAGCAATAAGGCTCCGAAAGAATTAAAGTTCAAGAAATACGCCCGACGCACACCATCCGATCATTATCCGGTATTGGTTAAAATCGCCTATAAGCAATAAATGTCGGTTCAATATTCCTACTTTCGTGTAGGAATATTGAACTCGCTGACTTTCGATATAGACTTTGTTCCCTGAACAACCGAAACACAGAACTTGGCTTTACCGTTCTTCAATCGATTATCCGCCTTAACCAAAGCTGTATAACGTATGCCTGCTCCCGGCATAATTTTCTCTACATGTACGCCCGGGGAGATGTATATATGCTTATTACCCGTAGCTTCGATAACGGTAGGCTGCACATCATAAAGCACTTCTTTCCCACGGTTCATCACCTCAAAGATTATCTTACACAACTCTCCACGGCTGATTACGTTATCCTGATTATCGTCTACAAATCGAGCATTGCGTATCTCTATCGCCGGCGAATAGTGCAACCCGTTGGCCAAGTTCTCCACACTCGAGGTAGCAGGCATAGTAACTGTAGGCGTTTGAGCAGTATAATTGCCGGTATAATCGGTACCGTTGAAATCGTATAAACGGTCGTCTCCGCTATTCGAAGCATCGAAACCGCTATTCAATTCTTCCTCTCCGGCATCGGTTTCATACACCTGTTCTTCTTGTCGGTCATGTTGTCGTTGCCGCCGTTCGTATGCCCGTTCTTCTTTATCGCGCCTATATTGGTACAAATCATCTTGCCTTTTCTCATCGGCTTTAGCTCCTATAGCGCCGCCGATGATGGCACCTCCGGCCATTCCCACTATAGTTCCAACGTCTGAACCACGCGGTCCGCCGCTGATACCTCCGATGGCTGAGCCGAGAATAGAGCCAAGCGTTCCTCCTGCATAGGCACCCGTACCCGTATAAGTATCGCAGCTACTTAGAAGAAAAGCAGCACAAACTGTTGATAACATGAGCTTTTTCATATTCGAAACCTTTTAAATATATTGCAAAAATAAATAAATTATGCGACAAGACTCCAGCATTTTCCCTAAATAAATATAGGGAAATCCCTAAAAAGACCAAATCTACGGTAGTCACAAGTAACAGCTATATCATTGCCAAGCAAGCTATTTTGCATTGCATGGAGCCGTATTAATTTACGAAATGAAGCATTTTTTCCGCCATCAGGTGTCCATATTATCATAATTTGCGCTCACGACATAGCGATAAAAGAAAGAACATAAACGCTTGTTACAAAATCCTATCTTCAGCCGTTTCTCGGCTGTAAACTCATGCGATACTGGCTGGGTGTCATTCCCAAATGCTTGGAAACGTAGCGGCTGAAATACGATAGAGAGGTGAAATTCATCATCTCTGATATCTGTGTAAGCGACAAACGTTCGTCTTCGAGAAAACCTTTCAGCATCGGTACTGTATAGCGATCGATAAAAAATGTTACGCTGCTACCCGTGGTACGGCGCACGGTATCGGAGAGATATTTGGGTGAAACATTGAGACGTTCGGCATAATAAGAAACTTCGCGTTGTGTACGCGAGATGCCTGTTTGCAACAGTTGCAGCAGCTCTTTAACGACAAAACTGCGGCGATCCGTAGCGTCTAACATGCCGTGATATTTGGAATGGAAGCAGAAAAGATCGTATATCATTGTTTGGCAGAGGCTTCCCATCAGCTCCCGATAGAACGGATGAGCATTTTCTTTCATACGGTCGCGAAGCCGGTGAATATCTTCTACGAAGCACAAGGCATCCGTTTCGGACAAAGGAATCACGGGATTATCGTACAAACTGATGCCTCCTCCGATGCCGAAGTTATTGGGCGGAAGCTGATTGTTCAAAAACCTATAAGGCGCAACAAAAAACTCTACCCGCAATTCAGGATGGGGAGCAAGGTTACACACCTTATCGGGAAGAATGAGAATTACGACATCATTGCGCCGGATATGGTAGCAACGGTCGTTGAAGACAAAGCTGCCTTCGCCGTCGAGGCATATCAAATGCAGGCAACAATCATGGAAACGTTTATCGTTGATCTGCAGAAAATCGGTGGAAAAAACAAAATCCGTCTCCTTAATCTCGCTCATAAGACAAAAATAGACATTATTTTTATAACCAACAAACGATTTACGTAATTTGTGAAATCATCACGGAAATTTGTGAAACAACATTATCATAAAATCGTTATAACTTTGCACTTGTAAACTAAAAAGAATAAAACAATGAAGTACGTAACATTAAACAATGGAGTAAAGATGCCGCAACTCGGCTATGGTGTGTATCAGGTAGAACCGACAGAAGCCGAACGTTGTGTAAGCGAAGCATTGAAAGTGGGCTATCGTCTCATAGATACAGCGCAGGCATATCGCAATGAAGATGGCGTGGGGGCTGCGGTTAAGAACAGCGGAATAGCCCGCAGCAAGGTTTTCTTGGTATCTAAAGTGTGGATCAGCAACTATGGTTACGAGCATGCCAAGGCAAGTATCGACGAGAGTTTGCGCCAACTGCAAACCGAATACATCGACCTTATGCTGCTCCACCAGCCGTTCTGCGATTACTACGGTGCCTATCGCGCACTCGAAGATGCTTATCGCGAGGGCAAACTGAGGGCTATCGGCGTGAGCAACTTCCAACCTAATCACTTCATAGACTTGGCAAGCAACGTAGACATCGTGCCCGCCGTTAACCAAGTGGAGACGCATGTGTTCTGCCAACAAATCAAGGCTAAGGAGTATATGGATAGTTTTGGAACGCACATTATGTCGTGGGGACCGCTCGCAGAAGGGCGTAACGGGCTCTTTACCAACCCTGTTTTGGAGGCTATAGGCAAGGCACATGGCAAGAGCGTTGCACAGGTTGCACTTCGTTACCTCACTCAACGAGACGTGATTATCATACCGAAATCTACTCACAGAGAGCGTATGGAACAGAACTTCAGTATCTATGATTTCGAACTGACCGATACGGAAATGGAACAAATAAAGGCATTGGATTTGGGCAAGAGCGCCTTCTTCGACCACAATGATCCGGAAACTGTGAAGATGTTTATGGGCTGGCGAGGCCTATAGCAAATGTAAAGAAAAACGGTAAAACATTCATACAACACTGATATGAAACTATTGAAAGCATTCGCCGCAGTCGCTCTGTTGCTTGTATCTACGGCTTGCGGTGGCAATAACAAACAAGAAAACGACATGAAAAAAGGTAAGACATTGATCGTATTCTTCTCGCATGCGGGTGAAAACTATGCAGTGGGAAACATCAAGGTGGGCAATACAAAAATCGTGGCCGACTATATTAAGGAACGTACAGGGGCCGACGAATTCGAGATTATACCCGAGAAAAGCTATGATATGCCCTACTCCGACCTCACCAAGCTGGCACAGAAAGAGGCCGAAAACGGCGAGCTGCCGCCCTTTAAAGGTGCGGTGAACGACATTGGACAGTACGATACCATCTTCATTGGTGGCCCTGTATGGTGGGGAACTTACCCGCAGGTGATGTTTACTTTCTTTAAGAAGTACGATTTGAACGGCAAAACAATTATTCCATTCACTACACATGAGGGCAGCGGACTGGCAAATGTGGTCGAAGACTTGAAGTCTCTATACCCCAAAGCCACGATTACCGGCGCGTTCGCCATCTACGGACACGAGGTGCGTTCGGGCAAGGCAAAAGTAGAAAAGTGGCTGGAAAGCGTGGGCTATTGATAAGAGTATCGCACTGCATTATCTTATCTGTTAATTGTTCTTTTTACATCTATTTTTCGTATCTTTGGGCAAAAATAACGTATAATGAACAGAATAGCATTTCTACTTTTTGCCTCCATCATGCTGACAGCATGCGGAGCAAAGTCTTCCGATAAACCTCTTCAAGTAAAAAACGAGCCGGTAAAAGTAGCCACACCCGATAACCTCGCCCGTTGCATACCCGCTCCGGCAGGTTATAAGCGGGTGGCCGTAACGAAAGGGAGCTTTGCCTATTTCCTTCGTAACCTGCCGTTAAAGCCCGCAAACAGCGATCTTCATTACTATAACGGACAGGTTAAGACGGCTAAATACGGCGGAGCCATCGTAAACATGGACTTCGGAAAGAATGCGAACGAGCAATGCGCCGATGCCATCATCTTTCTTCGTGCCTCTTATCTGTGGCAAACCAAGCAGTTCGATAAGATACGGTTCTGCTTTACCAACGGTTTCAAGGCGGAATATTCGAAATGGGCAAAGGGGTATCGCATACGAAATTGTAACTCTTGGATAAAGACTCAAAAGGAGGACTACTCCTATAAAACTTTCCGAGATTACCTTAACATCGTGTTTCAATATGCCGGAACGGCATCGCTCAGCAAAGAACTGACGCCCATAGGCCGCTGTTGGACGAAGAATATACAGGCCGGAGACGTGATCATAAAAGGCGGATTTCCGGGACATGCAGAGATTGTTGTCGATGTAGCAGAGAATGATAAGGGCGACCGCAAGGTGCTGTTGGCACAGAGTTTTATGCCGGCACAGGAGATAGAGATATTTCCCGAATGGCTCAGTGCCTCGGAAGACGGCAGACGTCTCGATACCCCGTCGTGGACATTCGATACGCATAACAGCAATAACTACTTTCTAAAACGCTTCAAAGACTAATATTTTCCCCGCTCGCAACGGCCGTAATCTGTTACAAGCGTGTACTTTTTTCTTATTCGCAATACTGCTGTTATAAATTTATATGGCGTATCCGATTTTACCAGATACGCCATATATCAGTTTTACACCCTAACTTTATCGCCATTATACGGCGCATGTATTCAGGCTATGAGGCTATATCATCTTTGCAAGATGTTTCATACAGACAGGAAAAATATATAGGAAAATAAGGTTCCTATATAATAATATGTAAATCGAATAGGCCTTATTTATATAGAAAAAGCGCCTTCACATAAGAGTGGAGACGCTTATAAGAAAAGAAATTCAATCCTTTTAATTATTCTGCAGCTTCTGCCTTAGGAGCTTCTTCCGTAGTAGCAACAGGCGCATCGGTTGCCTCTACCTTTGCTGTTTGCTCAGCAACTTCCGCTTTAGGAGCTGCCTTACGGCTACGACGAGTCTTTTTAGCAGCCTTAGGAGCTTTGGCCATGTTCTCATCGAAGTCTACAAACTCGATAAATGCCATAGGAGCAGCATCGCTCTTACGTATACCAAGCTTGATTACTCGAGTATAACCGCCGGGACGATCGCCCACTTTCTCGATAACAGAAACCTTACCTTCTGATTTTGCCTTTGCACTGCCGAAGAGTTCTGTAATAGCTTCTTTATTCTGAAGATAACGGAAAACCACACGACGAGAATTGGTAGAATCGTCTTTAGCCTTAGTTATCAACGGTTCAATATACTTCTTTAAGGCTTTAGCCTTGGCTACGGTCGTAGTGATTCTTTTGTGCATGATCAAACTAACCGCCATGTTTGCAAGCATGGCACTACGATGAGATGCAGTACGACCTAAATGGTTGAATTTTTTATTATGTCTCATTTTGTTCTTTCTTTGATGAAAAGGAAAATACAACAAAGGATAAAAAGAGAAAGAGTATCAACTACTAATCGCTTATCTTTCGTCTCTTTTCCGATATTATTCCTTGTCAAGTTTATACTTTGAAATATCGGTTCCAAATGACAGATTCAGACTCTCAAGCAAATCATCAAGCTCTGAGAGCGATTTCTTACCGAAGTTACGGAACTTGAGAAGATCGGTCTTGTTATACTGAACCAAATCTCCAAGAGTTTCGACATCTGCTGCTTTCAGACAGTTAAGTGCACGAACGCTGAGGTTCATGTCGATAAGTTTTGTCTTGAGCAGTTGACGCATGTGCAGAACTTCTTCGTCAAATTCCTGATTGTTCTCTTGATCGGAACTCTCCAACGTAATCTTTTCATCAGAGAACAACATGAAATGATAGATAAGGATCTTTGCAGCTTCTTTCAATGCATCCTTCGGGTAAATGGAACCATCCGTCGTAACTTCGAGCACAAGTTTATCATAATCGGTCTTTTGTTCAACACGGTATGGCTCAACAGAATACTTTACGTTACGAATTGGGGTGTAGATTGAATCGATTGGGAGTACGTTTACATCTGTGCAGAATTCACGATTTTCATCAGCAGGCACATAACCTCGGCCCTTATTGATAGTAATATCTATCTGCATAGAGGCTTTGACATCTAAATGACAAATCACCAAATCAGGGTTTAACACTTCAAATCCAGTCAGATACTTACCTATATCACCTGCTTTGAATTCAGTGGAATTCTCTACGGTGATACTAACTTTCTCGTTCTCGAATTCTTCTACTACTTGCTTGAATCGAACTTGTTTGAGATTCAAGATAATGTTGGTAACATCTTCTTTTACACCAGGTACTGAAGAAAACTCATGCTCAACGCCTCCTATACGGATGGTGTTGATAGCATAACCTTCAAGCGATGAAAGAAGAATGCGGCGCAGAGCATTACCAATGGTAACTCCGAAACCGGGCTCTAACGGACGAAATTCGAACTTACCGAACTTGTCATCAGCCTCCACCATTACAACTTTATCAGGTTTTTGAAATGCTAATATCGCCATTAATTCAATGATTTATTTAGAGTACAACTCAACGATTAACTGTTCCTTAATATTCTCTGGGATGTCGGCACGTTCGGGCTTATGCAAGAATTTGCCACTCTTTGAGTTATCATCCCATTCGATCCAAGGATATTTGCTATGATTGAAACCGGCAAGAGCCGTTTCAATAACTTCAAGAGATTTAGCTTTTTCACGAACACCAACAATCTGTCCCGGCTTAACGGAGTAAGAAGGAATATTTACAACTTTACCGTCAACTACGATATGCTTGTGCCCAACAAGCTGACGAGCAGCAGCACGAGTAGGGGCAAGACCAAGACGGAAGACCACATTATCGAGACGACTCTCAAGATTCTGAAGAAGAACTTCACCGGTAATGCCATCTGCTTTTGCAGCTCTTTCGAACATATTACGGAATTGGCGTTCAAGCACACCGTACGTGTACTTAGCTTTTTGCTTCTCTGCCAACATGACACCGTACTCTGAGGTCTTCTTACGACGGTTGTTGCCATGCTGTCCAGGAGGGAAGTTTCTCTTGGACAAAACTTTGTCAGCACCGAAAATGGGTTCACCAAATCGGCGTGCAATTTTAGATTTCGGACCTATATATTTAGCCATAATATAAAAATATGCGATTTATTAATTGATACTTTGATAGAGATGTGATAGGACTATACCTTACGTCTCTTCGGAGGACGGCATCCATTGTGCGGTAACGGCGTCACATCTACAATTTCTGTAACTTCAATTCCTGCACCGTGTACGGCACGGATAGCAGACTCACGACCATTTCCCGGTCCCTTAACGTATGCCTTAACTTTGCGGAGACCGAGGTCGAAAGCTACTTTTGCACAATCCTCACCAGCCATCTGTGCTGCATAAGGAGTATTCTTCTTGGAACCACGAAATCCCATCTTACCGGCCGAAGACCAAGATATGATCTGGCCTTCGCTATTAGCCAAAGATACAATTATATTATTGAATGAGCTATGAACATGAAGCTGTCCGACTGCATCAACTCTTACATTTCTCTTCTTAGATGTTGCTTTTGTTTTTGCCATAATTAATTTCCTCCTTAAAATTACTTAGTAGCTTTCTTCTTATTAGCAACAGTCTTCTTCTTTCCCTTACGGGTGCGAGCATTATTTTTAGTACTCTGACCGCGAACCGGAAGACCATTACGATGACGAACTCCACGATAGCAACCAATATCCATCAGCCGCTTGATATTCATTTGGACCTCTGAACGAAGGTCACCTTCTACTTTGAATTCAGCACTGATAATTTCACGGATCTTAGCTGCCTGATCGTCATTCCATTCACTGACTTTCAAGTCACGGCTTACGCCCGCCTTATCCAATATCTTTGCTGAACTACTTCGACCTATACCATAGATATAAGTCAATGCGATTTCGCCACGCTTATTCTGGGGCAAATCTACTCCAACAATTCTTATTGCCATTTGTTAAATGATAAAAAGTTAATTTTTTAATTCAAATTTCACTAAAAAGCATGCAAAGGTATTAATAATATTGCACATTATTTTACCTTTACAGTTTTTTAACTTACCCCTGACGCATCTTGTACTTAGGGTTTTTCTTGTTGATAACGAACAGACGCCCTTTACGACGTACGATCTTACAATCGGCTGTACGTTTCTTTAACGATGCTCTTGTCTTCATATTTTATACTTGATTATTTGTATCTGAATACAATCCTACCTTTAGTAAGGTCATAAGGACTCATTTCTACCTTAACCTTATCGCCGGGAAGAATCTTTATATAATGCATTCTCATCTTACCTGAGATATGCGCTATAATCTGTACTCCATTTTCGAGTTCTACACGAAACATTGCATTTGAGAGCGACTCTATGATTGTTCCGTCTTGCTCTATCGCAGATTGCTTTGCCATATTTAATATATTTCTCCTTCTAAACGTTCAATTTCTTCAAACGAAGATAAAATTTCTGCCTTACCGTTTCTGATAGCAATAGTATGCTCAAAATGGGCTGCAGGTTTTAAGTCACGAGTTATAATCCCCCACTTATCCGGCAAAAGCCCAATTTTTCGATCTCCCATCGTAATCATCGGTTCAATAGCTATACACATACCAGCTTTCAACATGACTCCCCCGCCACACACACCGTAATTCGGAATTGCAGGATCCTCATGCATCTTTCGTCCAATCCCGTGTCCGGTAAGTTCTCGTACCACTCCGTATCCTCGACGCTCACAATGCTCTTGAATAGCATAACCTATATCGCCGATATGTTTACCGGCTACAGCCCGTTCAATGCCCATATAAAGCGCTTCTTTAGTAGTTTTAAGCAAGTTCTTCACCGGAGCTGACACCTCCCCAACACAAAATGTATAACAACTGTCACCATTGAATCCGTCAAGCAATGTACCGCAATCTACCGAAATAATATCACCATCTTTTAAAATTGTTTTCTCACTCGGTATGCCATGAACAACTATAGCATTCACGGAAGTACAAATACTTGCCGGAAACGGCTCTCCAAAAGGATTGAGAAAATTCTTAAACGTTGGTATTGCACCATGATCATGAATAAATTCCTCTGCTATCTTATCCAATTGAAGAGTGGTTACACCCGGTCTTATATGTTTAGCCAATTCTGCCAAGGTATCGCCGACAAGTCGGTTCGCCTTACGCATCAACTCAATTTCATCCTCTGTTTTAAGAAATATCTCCATTAGCGGAAGTACACTTAATAGGCAGAGACACCGCCACTACGTGTATGCCCAGAATTGAGCAAACCGTCATAATGCCGCATCAACAGATGACTTTCTATCTGTTGTAATGTATCAATAACCACACCAACCAGAATAAGTAAAGAAGTTCCACCAAAGAATTGAGTAAATTCCTGTTGAACATGGAACACACTGACTAGCGCCGGCATTATGGCAATAAATGCGATAGCCAAAGAACCCGGCAAAGTAATTCGAGACATGATGGTATCAATATACTCTGCCGTATCTTTGCCCGGCTTAATTCCGGGTATAAATCCATTATTGCGTTTCATATCCTCTGCCATCTGTGTCGGGTTCAATGTAATGGCCGTATAGAAATAAGTAAACGCTATAATAAGAGTTACATATATCACATTATACAGCAAACTATGAGTATCCATTAACGAACGAACTATTGGAGATGCATCTTTTGTCTGATACTGAACAATAGCCAATGGAATGAACATCAAAGCTTGGGCAAAGATGATAGGCATAACATTAGCTGCAAACAGTTTCAAAGGAATATACTGACGAGCCCCTCCATATTGCTTGTTACCTACAAGTCGTTTAGCATATTGCACCGGCACCTTACGTGTACCCTGCACTAAAAGGATTGCAGCACAAACAACAAAATACAGAACTAATATCTCTGCGATAAGCATAATGATTCCACCGCCAGAAATATCCGTTGCGCGTGAAGAAAATTCCTGTACAAAAGAACCGGGTAGACGTGCAATAATTCCCAACATAATAATCAGAGAAACACCATTTCCTACCCCCTTATCAGTAATACGTTCACCTAACCATAAGATAAACATACTCCCAGCAGCAAGGATTATAACAGATGGTATCATGAAAGCTGTCCACGAAATACCGGAAGCCAAAGCTTGGCCTGCTTGGTATTTCAAATGGAAAAGATAAGACGGAGCTTGAAAGAGCAAGATTGCTACAGTTAGCCAACGTGTATACCAATTTATCTTCTTATGCCCACTTTCGCCTTCGCGCTGCATCTTTTGGAAATAAGGTACGGCAACAGCAAGTATCTGCATAACGATAGATGCCGAAATATAAGGCATAATTCCAAGCGCAAAGATCGATGCATTGGAAAATGCTCCACCAGAGAACATGTCAAGGAGCGACATAAGACCGCCCGCAGTCTGTTGTCGAAGAGTCTCCAAAGAGGCAGGATTAATACCCGGAAGCACGACAAACGAACCAAAACGATAAATTGCCGTAAACAGAAGAGTTATGAGGAGACGCTGACGCAAATCCTCAATTCTCCAACAGTTCTTCAGTGTCTCAATAAACTTTTTCATTGACTTAGATTATAGTTGCATTTCCCCCAACTGCCTTAATAGCTTCTTCGGCGGTCTTAGAGAATGCATTTGCTTCAACATCAATCTTGACTTTCAACTCACCATTACCCAGAATTTTAATAAGCTCCTTACCATTGGTAAGACCGGCCTCCTTAAGTTCTGCAATTCCGATTTTAGCTAAGTTTTTAGACTCTGCCAAAGACTGTAAAGTCGAAAGATTTACTGCGAAATATTCCTTATGGTTGATATTCTTAAATCCTGCTTTCGGAACACGACGCTGAAGTGGCATCTGCCCTCCCTCAAAACCGATCTTTCTCTTGTAACCGGAACGAGCTTTTGCTCCCTTATGTCCACGGGTAGAAGTACCACCGAGCCCAGATCCCGGACCACGACCAATACGACGACGTGAATGTGTTGAACCTTCAGCAGGTTTTAAATTATTTAATTTCATAACTATTTCTAATTTTAATAAGGTTAATTATTCAACTACATTTACTAAGTGGTGGACCTTACGGATCATACCACGAGTGCTTGGAGTATCTTCAACCTCAACAACTTGAGAAATCTTGTGAAGACCTAACGACAAAAGAGTACGTTTCTGGTCTATCGGAGCTCCTATTCTACTCTTTATCTGCTTGATTTTAATCGTTGCCATTGTTTTTCTTCTTATCCGTTAAATACTTTATCCATGGTTATACCACGAGTGCCAGCAATCGTATATGCATCGCGTATTTGGCTCAATGCCACAATCGTCGCTTTTACCAAATTGTGAGGGTTCGAAGAGCCTTTTGATTTCGCAAGTACATCTGTAACACCTACACTGTCAAGTACAGCACGCATAGCACCACCGGCAACAAGACCGGTACCGGCAGCTGCCGGTCTCAAGAAAACTTGTGCGCCACCATAATGTGCTTCTATCTCATGAGGAATAGTTCCTTTTAGAACAGGAACCTTTACTAGATTTTTCTTAGCTGCCTCCGTCCCCTTAGAGATAGCTGCGGTAACTTCACCTGCTTTTCCAAGACCATAGCCGATAATACCATTACCATCGCCTACTACGACAATAGCTGCAAAGGTAAAAGTTCTACCTCCCTTTGTAACTTTGGTTACACGGTTAATAGCAACCAAGCGGTCTTTCAATTCTACGTCACTATTTATTCTAACTCTATTCATTGCCATAATCGTTTAAAATTTAAGACCACCTTTACGAGCTGCATCAGCTAATTCTTTTACACGTCCATGGTAAAGATAACCGTTACGATCAAAAACTACAGCTGTCACCCCGGCAGCCTGTGCTTTTTCTGCAACGAGTTCTCCTACTTTCTGAGCCTGCTGTATCTTAGGCATAGCTTCAAGACCAAGAGAGGATGCAGAGGCAAGAGTATTACCAGTCAAATCATTTATAACCTGAGCATAAATCTGCTTATTGGAACGGAATACACTAAGACGCGGACGTTCAGCTGTTCCTTTCACACTTTTACGAATGCGGTACTTTATCTTAATTCGTCTTTCTACTTTCTTTGTTGTCATAATCGTAAAAAATTAAAATTACTTAGCTGCAGCCGTCTTACCAGACTTTCTGCGAATAACTTCACCTTGGAATAAGATACCTTTTCCTTTATAAGGCTCAGGCATACGGAAAGAACGAATTTTAGCGCAAATGAGTCCGAGCAATTGCTTGTCACAAGACTCCAAAGTTATAATCGGATTTTGGTTTCTTTCAGACTTCGTCTCAACCTTAACTTCTTTCGGAAGTTGAATAAAGATGGGATGAGTATAACCAAGCGAGAATTCTACCAAGTTACCTTGATTAGAAACACGATAACCTACACCGATAAGTTCCATCGTCTTCGTGTAGCCTTCGCTTACACCTACAACCATGTTGTTGACCAAAGAACGATATAAACCGTGGAAAGCTTGTTTCTGCTTATAATTCACCGGACTATTCTCATCAACTTCGAATGTAATCTGGCCGTCTGCAATGTTAACTTTTATCGAAGCATCTACTTTCTGAGAGAGTTCACCCTTAGGGCCTTTCACAGAAACCACGCCATCCTTCTGTTCTATGGTAACACCGGCAGGTATACTAATTGGTAATTTTCCTATTCTTGACATAATGAATCCTCCAATTAATAAACATAGCAAAGAACTTCACCACCAATCTTTAGTGAAGAAGCCTCTTTATCTGTCATTACACCTTGAGATGTAGATATGATTGCAATACCTAATCCGTTAATTACTCTCGGCATATCTTTGTAGCCGGTATATTTACGCAAACCGGGAGTCGATACACGCTTTAAACACTGAATAGCGTTTTGCTTGGTTTCAGGATTGTACTTCAAAGCAACTTTGATAGTACCCTGAGGGCCATCCTCCATGAACTTATAGTTCAGAATGTACCCTTTCTCAAAAAGGATCTTAGTGATCTCTTTCTTCAAGTTAGACGCAGGAACCTCTACGACACGGTGATGTGCCATAATTGCATTTCTGAGTCTTGTCAGATAATCTGCTATTGGATCTGTCATAAAATAAAATGTTTAATTAATCGGGACTACCCCGACAATATTAAATAAAATTATATGGTATGTTCAATAGTCCTAAACAACATATCTATCAACGACAAATATACTATCTAAGACGTTCAAACCACAATATTTGCCGTATTTACCAGCTAGCTTTCTTTACTCCGGGTATCAAACCAGCCGAAGCCATTTCACGGAACTGAATACGCGAAAGACCAAATTGGCGGATATACCCTTTCGGACGACCGGTGATTTTACAACGGTTATGAAGGCGTATAGGATTGGCATTCTTAGGAATAGCCTGAAGTTTACGAGCTGCTTCATATGCCTCTGCTAAATCATTAGTCGTAGCGATAGTTTTTTTAAGAGCTGCACGTTTCTCGGCATAACGAGCTACAAGTTTCGCACGCTTAATCTCGCGAGCTTTCATTGATTCTTTTGCCATATTGCTTAATCGTTTTTAGCGTTCTTAAAAGGTAGACCGAATGCCTTGAGCAATGCATATCCTTCTTCATCAGTCTGTGCAGATGTAACGAAAGTAATATTCATACCTTGGATGCGGTCGATTGAATCGATATTGATCTCAGGAAAAATAATCTGTTCGGCAATACCCAAAGTGTAATTACCACGACCATCAAACTTGCTTTCAATTCCTTTAAAGTCACGAATACGCGGCAAAGCCACGCGAACAAGCTTCTCCAAAAATTCATACATACGCTCACGACGCAATGTCACCATCACACCAATAGGCATCTTCTTACGAAGTTTGAAGTTTGCAATATCTTTCTTTGAATATGTTGCAACTGCCTTCTGCCCGGTAATAGCTGATATTTCGTTTACTGCGACATCAACTATCTTCTTATCTTGAGTTGCATCACCCAAACCTTGATTGATAACTATTTTCTTAAGAACAGGGACCTGCATTGATGAAGAATAATTGAATTGCTTCTGCAATGAAGGAGCAATAGTATCTTTGTATACTTTCTTTAACTGTGCTGTATCCATTACTTAATCTCCTCTCCCGATTTTTTAGCTATACGAACTTTCTTACCATCTTCAGTCTTCTTGATAGCAATACGTGTAGGTTCTCCACTCTTCGGATCTACCAAACTCAAATTCGAAATATGAATAGGAGCTTCCTGCTTAACGATACCTCCCTGAGGATTTTTTGCTGATGGTTTTGTACATTTAGAAACGATATTAACTCCCTCAACAATTGCACGTTCCTTATCCACAAGGACTTTCAACACCTTGTGAGGTGAAGGAAACTTACCATTTGAGTTTCTTGCATCCTTGCTTCTTCCTGCAAGAACAAGAACCATGTCACCTTTCTTTATATGTAACTTATTCATTACTTTTTGTTTATAAATTAAAGAACCTCAGGTGCCAAAGAAACAACCTTCATATTCACTGCACGAAGCTCACGAGCTACAGGGCCGAAGATACGGCTTCCACGAAGCTCACCAGCATTGTTCAGCAATACGCAAGCATTATCGTCGAAACGGATATATGAACCATCTGCACGACGAATTTCTTTCTTTGTGCGAACAATCAAAGCCTTAGATACTGCACCCTTCTTCAAATCACTTGATGGTATGACGTTCTTGACAGAAACGACAATCACGTCACCAACACTTGCATAACGGCGACCGGTACCACCGAGAACACGGATGCAAAGAGCCTCACGTGCACCGCTGTTATCACATACTGTAAGTCTTGATTCTGCTTGTATCATAATTACTTAGCTTTTTCTACAATTTGTACTAATCTCCATCTCTTTGTCTTACTCAAAGGACGTGTCTCCATGATAAGAACCGTATCGCCAATATTAGCTTCATTTTTCTCATCATGTGCATGGTATTTCTTCGTATGTTGTACAAACTTACCATACATAGGGTGTTTCTCCTTGAACTTTGAGGCAATAACAATGGTTTTATCCATTTTGTTGCTGACAACGACACCCTGTCTTACTTTTCTTAAATTTCTTGTTTCCATCTGGACCATTGTTATTTATTAAGTTCTCTCTGACGAAGTTCTGTCTTCATACGTGCTATATCACGACGAGTAGCCTTAATCTGTGATGGATTCTCAAGCGGAGAAATAGCATGATTAAGTTTCATCTGATGCAAAGCTGTCTCAGCCATCTCCAACTTTTCGGCTAATGCCTTATTATCAAGTTCTCTTACTTCTTTAATCTTCATAGCTTAAGCGTTTTTATCGTAATCACGTCTCACAACAAACTTTGTCTTAACAGGAAGTTTCTGGGCAGCAAGGCGCAATGCCTCCTTTGCCACATCGAAACTTACTCCCTCGACTTCGAACAGAATACGTCCAGGTGTAACTGGAGCTACCCATCCTGCAGGATCACCTTTTCCCTTACCCATTCGGACATCAGCCGGCTTACGAGTAATCGGCTTATCTGGGAAAATACGTATCCAAACCTGTCCTTCACGTTGCATGTAACGGTTTACAGCAACACGGGCAGCTTCTATTTGACGACTGTCGATCCATTTAGCTTCAAGAGTTTTTATACCAAACGAACCAAATGCCAATTGTGTACCTCTACTGGCGTTTCCTTTATTTCCACGTCCATCTTGAGGTCTTCTATATTTTACTCTTTTTGGCTGTAACATATTAGCATCTTCTTTTAACGGTTATTGTTTCTCCTACGATTACCGCCACGACTCGAGCGACTATTTCCACCACGTCCTCCATTCTGCTTGTCTTGTGCAAAATTTGGCGTAAGATCAGGAACACCATAAACTTCGCCACGGCAAATCCAAACCTTAATACCAAGGAGTCCAACTTTTGTCAAAGCTTCGGCTTGGCAATAATCAATGTCTGCACGGAAAGTATGCAAAGGAGTACGTCCTTCTTTATACATTTCCTTACGGGCCATTTCAGCTCCATTCAGACGACCTGTTATTTGAACTTTAATACCCTCTGCTCCCGTACGCATCGTATTTTGGATAGCCATTTTAATAGCACGACGGTAAGCTATCTTACCTTCTACTTGACGAGCGATATTATTAGCAACGATGGTTGCATCGAGCTCAGGTTTCTTTATTTCGAAAATATTGATCTGAATATCCTTTTTATAAAGTTTCTTCAACTCCTCTTTTAATTTATCAACATCTTGTCCACCTTTACCTATAACGATTCCCGGACGGGCTGTACAAATAGTAATGGTAACGAGTTTCAATGTACGTTCGATGACAATGCGAGAAACGCTGGCCTTAGCCAAACGCTCATTCAAGTACTTGCGGATTTTCATATCTTCTACGAGATTGTCACCGAAGTCCTTGCCACCAAACCAATTTGAATCCCAACCACGGATAATACCAAGACGGTTACTTATTGGATTAACTTTCTGTCCCATTCTATTTATTATTTATCGTCGTTAGTTTTAGCATCTACAAACAGAGTAACGTGGTTACTACGCTTACGAATTCTATATCCACGCCCCTGCGGTGCCGGTCTCATACGTTTCATTGTAACACCTTCATCAACAAAGACTCTATTAACAAAAAGTTCTCCATCTTCAGCTTTACGATCATTCTTAATTTCCCAATTAGCAATTGCTGAACGCAAGAGTTTCTCTACGTCCGCTGCAGCTTGTTTTTTCGAGAATTTCAATACTCCAAGGGCACGATTAACTTCCATTCCACGAATCATGTCTACAACGTAGCGCATCTTACGCGGAGAAGAGGGAACGCCTTTGAGCTTTGCGAAGTACAATGTTTTGCGGGCTTCTTTGATTTTCTCTGCCGCTATATGTTTTCTTGCTCCCATTATTATTCTATAATTAAAAAATGGTTATCCCTCTTACTTCTTATTACCAGAGTGCCCACCGAACCTACGTGTAGGAGAGAACTCGCCAAGTTTATGACCTACCATATTCTCGGTAATATAAACAGGGATAAATTTATTTCCGTTATGAACAGCAACAGTGTGTCCCACAAAATCAGGGGAAATCATTGAAGCTCTGGCCCAAGTCTTAACGACACTCTTCTTTCCACTCTCATTCATTGCAAGAATTTTCTTTTCAAGTGATACGTTGATATATGGACCTTTTTTTAATGAACGACTCATATATTTACTCTTTATTTTTTATTGGCTCTTTCGATAATATACTTGTTAGAAAGCTTCTTTGGTGCACGAGTCTTGAGGCCTTTAGCATATAAGCCCTTACGCGAACGCGGATGTCCACCACTCTGACGACCTTCGCCACCACCCATCGGGTGATCAACAGGGTTCATAACAACACCACGGTTGTGAGGACGACGCCCCAACCAACGAGAACGGCCTGCCTTTCCAGACTGTTCCAATGCATGATCGGAATTACCCACACTCCCAACAGTAGCCTTACAAGCAGAGAGAATCTGCCGAGTCTCTCCAGAAGGAAGTTTAATAACGCAATAACTGCCCTCACGAGAAGTCAACTGAGCAAAATTACCAGCCGAACGAACAAGCAAAGCTCCCTGTCCCGGACGCAATTCTATATTATGAACTACCGTACCTACAGGAATGTTTGCAAGAGGAAGAGCATTACCAACCTCAGGTGCAGCATCAGCACCCGACATCAATGTAGCACCCACTTGCAATCCATTAGGAGCAATTATGTAACGTTTTTCGCCGTCAGCATAATACAACAAAGCGATACGAGCCGAACGGTTCGGATCATACTCTATTGTTTTTACTACGGCAGGAACACCATCTTTCTCGCGTTTAAAATCGATCAAACGATACTTTCTCTTATGACCACCGCCCATATAACGGACTGTCATTTTACCAGTGTTGTTTCGACCACCAGTTGAGCGCTTACCGTAAACGAGAGACTTCTCTGGCACGGATGCAGTAAGATCCTCGAACGTGCCAATAACTTTGTGTCTTTGTCCCGGTGTAACCGGGTTTAATTTACGTACTGCCATTTTTTATTTAAATATTACTATAAAAATCTATAGTTTCACCTTCCTTCAGTGTAACGATTGCTTTCTTGAATGCATTCTTTTGTCCTTTTATAAGACCTGCTTTCGTGTAGCGACTTGAACGCTTGCCGGCATAACGAATTGTGTTTACATTCAAAACCGTAACATGATATAGGTTTTCAATTTCTTTCTTAATCTCAAGCTTATTTGCTTCAGGCTTAACGATAAAACCATACTTAGGCAGCGCTGGCTTCACATAAGTATAAATAGTCTTTTCTTTCTTAACATCAGGCTTACCTTTCTTTTTTACAACAAAAGTTACCTTTTCTTCCACAGCATTTTTAACCTTAGCAGCTTTTTCATTTGCAGCTTTAAGCTTTTTGCTTTCAGAAGATTTATCTGTAATATTGGTCATCTTCTCAGTGACCAAAGGTTTTATGATAAATGCCATAATCTTATTCTTCTAAATTTACTTTGTTAAGATATCGTCAATGGTCTTCAACGATTTTTCCGTCACAACAAGAACATCTGCCTTCAAAACTTTATACGTATTGAGTGTAGATGCCATCATAACTTCAGCCCTTTGCAAGTTACGAGCCGACAAATATACGTTTTTATTTACTTCCGGCAAAAGCAAAAGCGTCTTCAAACCTTCAACTTTAAGATTTTTAGCAATATTTACAAAATCTTTAGTTTTAGGGGCTTCCATATTGAAGTCTTCGACTACAACAATAGCATTCTCCTGTGCCTTGTAAGATAAAGCTGATTTACGAGCAAGAGCCTTTACTTTCTTATTCAACTTAAAACCGTAGTCTCGCGGCTTTGGACCGAATACGCGACCACCACCAACAAGTACCGGTGAATTGATATCACCACGACGAGCACCGCCACCACCTTTCTGGCGACCTAGCTTACGAGTAGAACCTCTATGCTCACTTCTTTCTTTTGACTTAGCCGTTCCCTGTCGCTGATTAGCAAGATACTGCTTTACATCAAGATAGATAACATGATCATTAGGTTCAATTCCAAAGATAGATTCGTTTAACGTAACCTTTCTTCCGGTCTCCTGACCATTGATATTCAATACGCTAACTTCCATTATTTCTCAATTAAAACAGTTGAACCATTGCATCCAGCGAACGAACCTTTCACAATAAGGAGATTCTGTTCCGGAATTACTTTTAACACTCTGAGGTTCTGAGTTGTCACTCTATCGCCTCCCATTTGACCGGCCATGCGCATTCCTTTGAATACCTTTGCCGGATAAGAACAAGCTCCGATAGATCCTGGTTTACGTGCACGGTCGTCTTGTCCATGAGTACTCTGGCCGACGCCACCGAAACCATGACGCTTTACAACACCTTGGAAGCCCTTTCCTTTAGATGTACCTATCACATCGACAAATTCAGTACCTTCAAACAATTCTACCGTAAGAGTATCACCAAGGTTATACTCCTCATCAAATTTGAACTCAGCCAAGTGCTTCTTAGGCGTTGTGCCAGCTTTCTTAAAGATTCCCATCATAGGCATGGTAGTTCTTTTCTCCTTTGCCTCTCCGAAACCTAATTGAACAGCCTTGTAACCATCTTTCTCAACAGTTTTAACTTGGGTTACAACACAAGGACCTACTTCGATAACAGTGCACGGTGTATTTTTACCGTCGGCACTGAAAACGGATGTCATTCCGATTTTTCTTCCAATTAATCCTGGCATTTCAATAAATGTTTAAAATTAAATAATTCGAGAATTAAAAAGATCAGACCTTGATCTCTACCTCCACACCACTCGGCAATTCAAGTTTCATCAATGCATCAACTGTCTTTGCTGTTGAGCTATAGATGTCGATAAGGCGTTTAAAATTCGAGAGCTGGAATTGCTCACGAGCTTTTTTATTAACGAATGTACTACGATTTACCGTAAAAATACGTTTGTGAGTTGGAAGAGGGATGGGGCCACTTACTATAGCACCCGTCGCCTTAACAGCCTTCACGATCTTTTCTGCTGACTTATCAACCAACTGGTGGTCATAAGACTTCAGCTTAATTCTGATTTTCTGACTCATTTTATTTACTTTTTATTTTTAATTGATATTAAGAAAAGAGATTTACTGTTTAAGAGTCATTCGCTAAACAGCACCTCAATTCAAATTTTATATTTTTATAAAAGTTCCGAATGCCCTTTCACCTCATCAAGTACGGTCTTGGCGATAGTACTCGATAGCGGAGAATGGTGGTCATATTCCATAGAACTCGTCGCACGACCGGAAGTAATAGTACGAAGAGCCGTTACATAACCAAACATTTCAGCCAACGGCACCATTGCCTTTACGATACGTGCACCGCTACGAGCCTCGTCCATACCCTGAACAAGACCGCGACGCTTATTCAAATCACCGATGACATCACCCATATTCTCTTCCGGAGTTACGACCTCTACTCTCATAATAGGTTCCATCAAAACAGGACCTGCTTTAGGACAAGCATTCTTGAAAGCATTGTGTGCTGCAAGTTCGAAAGACAGCTGATCAGAGTCTACAGGATGGAAACTACCATCTGTAAGAGTCACTTTCATACCTGTCATCGGGAACCCACCAAGTACACCGTTCTTCAAAGAATCTTGGAAACCTTTCTGTACAGCAGGGATGAATTCCTTAGGCACATTACCGCCTTTCACCTCATTGATAAACTGCAAGTCGCCTTCCTTATAATCCTCATCCTTCGGACCGACTGTAACAATGATGTCAGCAAACTTACCACGGCCACCACTCTGCTTCTTGTAAACTTCACGCAGTGTAACTTCTTTGGTGATCGCCTCTTTATAATTAACCTGCGGCTTACCTTGGTTACACTCAACCTTGAACTCACGTTTCAGACGATCTATAATGATATCGAGGTGAAGTTCACCCATACCGGAAATTATCGTTTGTCCGCTCTGTTCATCCGTACGGACGGTAAAGGTCGGATCTTCCTCTGCAAGTTTGGCAAGACCGTTATCAAGTTTCGCAATATCAGCCTGACTCTTCGGCTCTACCGCAATAGAAATTACAGTATCGGGGAATGTCATCGATTCGAGAACAATCGGATGATTTTCGTCACAAAGAGTATCACCAGTGCGGATATCTTTAAAACCTACGCCCGCTCCAATATCGCCTGCATCAATAGTTTCCATAGGAATTTCCTGTTTGGAGTTCATCTGGAACAATCTACTGATACGCTCTTTCTTACCCGAGCGAGGATTATATACGTAAGAACCTGCAGTAACTTTACCCGAATAGACACGGAAGAAAACCAAACGTCCCATAAACGGATCGGTTGCAATCTTAAACGCAAGAGCTGCAGTTGGAGCATCTTCCGAAGGTTTACGATCTTCCTCTTCGTCTGTATCGGGATTAGTACCCACAATATTTTCCGTATCAAGAGGAGATGGCAGGAATGCACATGTGTAGTCGAGAAGCGGCTGTACGCCTTTATTCTTATACGAAGAACCGAGAAGCATAGGAGTAAGTTCCATGGAAATGGTTCCTTTACGGATTGCTGCGAGCAATTCTTCTTCGGAAATATCCTGCCCCTCAAGGTATTTTTCCATCAAAGCATCATCAAAATTAGCAGCATTTTCAACCATTTTCTCGCGCCACTCGTTAGCCTCATCAACAAGGTCTGCGGGAATTTCCTCTACAGAATATTCTGCCCCCATCGTCTCATCATGCCAAAGGATTGCCTTCATCTTAATGAGATCTACCACACCTTTGAAGTTTTCTTCTGCACCAATGGGGATCTGGACAGGACACGGATTAGCACCAAGAATATCTTTCATCTGCTGTACAGTTTCGAAGAAATCGGCACCAGAGCGGTCCATTTTATTTACATATCCGATACGCGGAACATTATATTTATCTGCCTGACGCCAAACGGTCTCAGACTGCGGTTGCACTCCATCGGCTGCAGAATATGTTGCAACGGCACCATCGAGTACACGAAGCGAACGCTCTACCTCTGCTGTAAAATCTACGTGTCCCGGGGTGTCGATCAAGTTTATCTTGAATGTCTTATTGTTCCAAGTCCAGTTACAAGTAGTAGCTGCCGAAGTAATCGTAATACCGCGCTCTTGTTCCTGTGCCATCCAGTCCATTGTCGCGGCACCATCGTGCACCTCGCCAATCTTATGAGTCTTACCGGTGTAGAACAGAATACGTTCCGAAGTTGTAGTTTTACCGGCATCAATGTGAGCCATAATACCGATATTACGAGTTAATGTTAAATCGCGATTTGCCATTTTCTTTTTACCTTAATATATTAATTAAAACCTGAAATGAGCAAATGCACGGTTAGCTTCGGCCATACGGTGCATATCTTCCTTACGCTTATAAGCGCCACCTTGGTTGTTGAAAGCGTCTACAATCTCTGAAGCAAGCTTTTCAGCCATAGATTTGCCGCTGCGCTTGCGTGCAAACTGAATAAGATTTTTCATAGAGATACTCTCCTTACGATCCTGACGAATTTCCGTTGGAACTTGGAAAGTAGCACCACCAATACGGCGGCTTTTCACTTCTACCTGCGGAGTAATATTGTCAAGAGCCTGCTTCCAGATTTCAAGCGGCGACTTTTCTTCTTTCTCCATTTTTGTCTTTACAACATCAAGAGCATTGTAGAAAATTTCATAAGATGTATTCTTCTTTCCATCATACATCAGATGATTTACGAATTTCGAGACCTTCTGGTCGTTGTAAACGGGATCCGGCAGGATCACACGCTTCTTTGGTTTTGCTTTTCTCATTTTGTTTTAAAGATAATTCTGCATGGGGTTGTTCACATTGTTCTTCAATATCCGCACCCGAACATTTACTCAACCTGTCTATAACATTTCTCCAGCAAAACGATTGAAAATATTTTTTATCGGATTATGAGCATCAAATTGTAGCATCTTTGCTTTCATTCTTTTTCCAGCGTTCGGTTCCGAAGTCATGTGTCTACACATACTTACCAACCAAAAGACACCCCAACTCACCAACTCACATATCCTTTATTTTTTAGCTGCCTTAGGACGCTTAGCTCCATATTTGGAGCGACGCTGCGTACGGTTAGCCACACCAGCGGTATCGAGAGTACCGCGCACAATGTGATAACGCACACCCGGAAGGTCTTTCACACGACCTCCACGAACCAGCACAATACTGTGTTCCTGCAGATTGTGGCCTTCTCCCGGAATATAGGAGTTTACTTCT
This sequence comes from Prevotella phocaeensis, assembly GCF_900065875.1. Classification (NCBI taxonomy): domain Bacteria; kingdom Pseudomonadati; phylum Bacteroidota; class Bacteroidia; order Bacteroidales; family Prevotellaceae; genus Prevotella; species Prevotella phocaeensis. Next base: position 173,707 of record NZ_LT160623.1, read on the forward strand.
TTTTGGTTTGTCAAACGAACACGGGCAACTTTACGCATTGCCGAATTAGGCTTTTTGGGGGTTGTTGTGTAAACACGAACGCAAACTCCGCGACGCTGAGGACAGTTATCCAAAGCCGGAGACTTACTTTTGTCTACCAAAACCTTTCTGCCTTTTCTTACTAACTGTGAAATAGTAGGCATAATTTTACTTTTTTAATTATATATATTTTATTTATTATCAATTTATCGCCAATACTCCTGTCGGAAAGAAGCATTTCGGGGTGCAAAGGTACAAATATTTATCGGGACAACCTAATTTATAAGATTTGAAAAATAACCGCAACATTCATAATTAACAAAATATAACATTAGTTACGGTATATTGAATGTTCAAAAATTCCAAACAAATAAAACACCTGAATAATTCAGAAAAATAAGCAGTTTTAAAGCTATCGATTTAAGATTATTTTCAAGGCCTCGGGTGGCCAAATCCATATCATTTCCTTATAATGCAAAGCACAAATAATTTTGAAAGAAATAAGAGGTGTGAAAAACAGGTATACAGCCTATCACGCATAGATAAATTGTTTATTAGGTGCAAACAAAGCATCTATCAAACATAGGCGTATACTCTTATTATAAAAGACATCCCAACTATATCTTATTTCCTTGTTGTTTTCTCGTTTTTCTTTTTATTCCTTTAGTCCAAAAATAAACGGCAAGCACCACGAAAACAATAAAAATAGAAACCATCTGCACGATGTATTTCTCCGGTTCCACCCATATTTCGGTAAAGAAATTCATCCGGCCAAGTATCTCGACCGGCGTCCAAAAGATAATCACAGTAGCTATTGCCATGCGTATATTGGCACCCCATGCAGCAATATGGAGTTCTTTCTTGAACATGAAGATAGAGCCTATAAAGCAGCCGATACCTACAAGAAACGTTACCGGATGATGGTCGCCGAGGAAATTCTTATCATAACAAAACATCAATAACAGATACATTGCCCATAACATCATATTCAGTTCCATGAACGTAACGATAGAAGTATGGCGCGTCATGGGTTGAAATACAATCTCCGAACGCCGTTTGCCAAAGAAACGTTTTTGCAACCAAGTAATGAAATCGCACCCGTTCTTAGTACTGAAGATGTACATTGTCATGGTCATCATCCACATGCCGAACGATGCCGGCATAATCAGATATTCGGGCTTCGTTACTACAATGCCGTTTTCAATCTCCGGCTGTACACCATAACGACGGGCATAATAAAGGAAAAGAAACTCTACCCAACCTGTCCAAAAGAGCAGTCCTCCAAAGAGTCCCCAGAGCGTCTGACGCGTATCGCCCTTAACGAATACGCCGACAATAACCATAATCAGCCCTGCCAATCCCATTACAAAGCCGGCATAATGCATCGCCACGGGAGACATAAACCGCTCCATCAGTATCATCAGCGTATGCCCCAACGGCATAGAGAACAACACAAGAATGAACGAAGCTATCGTGCGCCACCAATAAATCTTATATGTATTTTTGCTTTCCTGTTCCATTTATTTATTATTAAAAAATCTTATCAACATCTACGGAAAGGCCCACCATCAGGTTCGTACCGTCTGTAAGCGGACAGTTCAGATAATAATATTCCGGCTTATAGTTAAAGAGATTGTCGAGTGCCACGGTGAGTTTCACGGCTTTGCCGAGGCGCTGAACCAAAGAAAACTTCCACAATGTATATGCCGGATAGTGGATATTGTTGACACCTTTTGAGATATCGTAGTAATCTACGTACTCTACATTACCCACATCCGACAGGTATCGCCCATCCAATCCCACATTCAGCCCGTAATACTTGCCGAACTGATGATCCCAATCGATATGGGCTGTCAGCGAATGTTTACGTGCCGGAATGTACTGGTTGTTCACCGAACGGTCGTTCTTATCCTTAGGCAGATGCTCATCAGTAAAAGCATACGACAGACGCGCAGTAAGTCCGTTGCTCCATCGCGCCTGTGCTGTTGCCTCTGCACCTAAGACCGAATAGTCCGAAAGGTTCAAATAAGGCAGATGGGGCATAATGTCAGAAGCATTGGCATAATAAGGTGCCCCCGTTGCTATCTTATTATTGATGCGGTTATAATAACTGCTGACCGTAAAATTATAATGGTTTTTAGTATATTCAGCGGATAGGTTGAAGTTATGACTGACTTCTGCTTTCAAATCAGGATTACCCTCCACGATCCATATTCCCGCCATATCAAAATTATAGTATTTCTCTTTAAGCGTGGGAGCGCGGAAGCCCATGCCATATCCGAAGCGGATGTTAAGATTATGCACAGGCTGATAACGGGCGCTTAGCTTGGGAGTGAGATGCGATGTATGCCCATCGGAAAAGTAGTCGTAACGCAATGCACCGACAATCTCCCATACTTTATCGATATTCCAATCGTACTGTGCAAAGGCATCGAAAGAGTCTTGTTTGCGCGTATTACCATCAAGATTGGTATTGAAAAGATAATCGTGAAGATAATCGGCTCCGGCAGTTAGCACATCTCCCCCTCTGAAAGAATGATGATAGAGTAACCGAATTGAGTTCTGAACATTGGAATAATCGCGGATATCAAGTCGGGTAATGCGCTGATAGTCCGACTTGTCATATTGATCGAAAGCGTAAGCTCCTTCAAGATTATCATACTCAGAAAGTCTCCACTGCGCCCTCAAACCAGCTGAAAAATCACGGTATCGTTCCGGTGTTTCGACTGTTCGCACCAATTGTCGGAAGAAATAACCGGCACGTCCGGTTAGTTTAAGTTTATCAGACAGTGCATAAGTCAACTGCTCTTTGAAGTTCCATGTGGCATCGCCATATATAGTTGCAATAACACGTGTTACGGGGTTGCTTCCGTTGTGCACACTATAATTATCCGTTTTGCTACGGTTCATCGTGAACAGATTGCCCCACTTGCCCTTACCCGCTTGCAGCGAAAGTCCGTAACGCTGCTCATTATGGCGTGCCAAACGTGCATTAACGTTCAACGCAAAGGGGCGTATGGCATCTTTGGTAATAATGTTGATGACGCCTCCGCTGGCATTCGAGCCATAGAGGGCAGACGCTGCACCTTTGACAATCTCTATATGATCCACATTTTCCATGCCCAACCGAGTGAAATCCACATCGTCCATTGTCTCGCCGGCAAGCCGTTCTCCATCTATTAATATCAGCATGCTTTGCCCGCCGAAGCCCGAGAAATTCATGTGAACCTGTTGGTTCATGGCATACGAGAACTCCACCCCGGGGAGTATTTGCTGCAACAAATCGCGCAAATTGGTTGCATCCGTCTTCTGAATATCTGCCGATGTAATGACTTTTGTCAGTACTGGAGTGTTAAGCAACAGCTTGGGCGTGCGCGTTCCTGTTATCACCACCTGCTCCAATTCTATCGATCTGCTCACAGTATCCGCCTGTTCCTGTCCCACCGAAAGAGATGGGAAGAGCCAAACGGACAGTAGGACAAAAGCATATTTTTTCATGTTTAAACTGCTTAATAAGGATATTTGTAATTGATGGTGAGCCAGCATTTTGCTCCCGCCGCATTCATATAGTTCTGCAACTGCACGGCTGCATAGTTGCCGTTCTGCAATCGTATAATAAACACATGGTTGTTGAGTGTGAACGAAGGCGGCATAGGAGGGATGTCGAGTGTGAGCCATGTCGACAACAGTTTATTGATCTTAATGCCTTGACAGCCTATCAAACTCAACAACATCTGCGACTGATCCGCCCATACAGCATTCTCTGTCCATTCGTCGGAAAGGAAAGTAGCGCCCGTAAACGATGAACTATTTTTCGGTAGTTCATCCATCGAAGTGTAATTGGTTTCCAATACAGCACCATTATTTGTCCTTACATTGTCGCGGTGTATGGCAATACTCCACGACTTAGGTGCGGGCTGTACGTCGGTCGGAGTAAACGAACGTTTCTCGTTGTTCGATACTCCTTGTCCGAACACATCGAACCAATAGGTGTATATTCCGGTCTTCTCGTCTCCCGTACCCGATGTAAGCGTTGTCGGTATGGGATAAGCTGTAAATTCGGTTTGCGCCCTCAATAGCCCCGCTGTGTCGCCCCGTTCTATGTATTGGTGCAACGAGTCGAAATCGATATAATACCAATTTTTCCAACTCGTGGCATCAACCAACAACTGCCCCTGCGTAACAACAGGGACCGTAGGTACATCATCGTAAATGCCTTCAAAGATACCGTTGCAGGCCGTAACCATCAACATGATGGCACAACCTGCGAGGTATTTCACGGATTTGAATGCAAAATACATAAATTATTACTCAGACTTCACACCGTTAAATGTTGCAGTAATGGGGAATGGCATATTGCCTATCGTGTAGGTGTTGGTAATTTTCAACTCGCCGTTCTCGCCCTGTACGATAGTAACATTGCCTTGCTTGAACGTATAATCGCTATCCATAGTAGTCTCACCACCGCTTACACAAACGAAATGAACCGTCAAACCGTCTGCACTGTAATCCCGAACATAGCTCTTGGTTGCGGCATCGAAAGGAATATTGCCAATAGTATAAGTCCCCAATGTAAGGTCTCCCATCACCGTACCGTTATACTTTTCTTCATGACTTTTAATGTTAATGGAGCCATCTGCATTCTTTGTAATGGTATAAACCGCATCCTTTGCCACATACGGACCAATCGTTCCGCCTACCAAGAGCGAGTTATCACCTTTATAATCTCCGACGATTGTCTCGCCTGTCTCGGCCGGCGAGAACTCGATGTTCTTAATTTCAGAAGCCTTGATCGTAACGGTTGTCCCGTCTGTCTTATTGATTTTAACGCTTTGTGCTTGCACTCCGGCAACGCCCAACAACGCAACTACTGCTAAAGTAAATATCTTTTTCATTTCTTGATAAATTTAAATGTTTTTGATGATGATTTCACAATAAACGCTCCGGTCTTCCCTCCAAGAGGGATATCCACAGTGCCGGTCTCGCTTACGATGCCGCTGCCGACCACCTGACCGCCAATGGCATAAACGATTACCCTGCTGCCTGCCGGAAGTCCTTCGCCTTTAAGCGAGGTACCGAAAGAGAAAACAGCACCCGTAGCCTTTTCCTCTGTCGAGGCTATGGCTGTTGTCTGATTGGTAAACTCGAACGATCTGAATTCGGTAAGAGGATATTCTACCGTTTGTTTCGCTGTCGTTAAAACCAATTTGTCCGCAGCAAACGTAACAACCGGTTTCTCGGACAAAGCGAAATAGGTTACCTCCCCATTTGCGCTACTCACCTTTACATAGTCGGCTGCACCGACCGGAATACCGGCCGAGAATGCCAACAATGCGAACGCAAGCGCTCGATAAATTGTTCTCATTTTCATATTAAAATTCCTTTATATTAATTATGTATATGAATCATTTGCAAAATTAAGCAAACAAAAAAGCAATTACAATACTCACTTCTTATGATTTTACACCTTATTACAATAAAGCTCCGATAGTTTTATATGTACTATCGGAGCCTGACAAATATTTAAAAAATCGCTACCCGAACCTACGAACGGTGCTGTTTAATCGCCATCATATTCCTCACGACCATCACCCGGACGCAAATTCCAAAACTTATAATCGATCTCTCCCTCTACCTTCTTCTCCACATTATCGGGCAGGTTACAGAAGAAATCAAGGCCTGTTCTTTTCTGTAATTCCTCTATCGTTATGGCATAATCGCCCTTGTTTGCACGCGTCTTTGCATCGGGTACATGTCTTGTCCATAAAGCAATGGCATGATACTTCCCATTTGTTTTGGCAAGAATTGCCATATAGAAATACTTAGGAACGACCATCGTAGGATGCGTGCCTTGAGGAAGCAAGCGGTCTATCGTGGCAGCCTTTACCACATATAAGGTATCGGTTACAGACTTTGCACGACTACTTCCTATCACCCACGAACGTACCAACTGCTCGAGTTTACTCCATACGCCACGGTTATGCTTTTGGTATTGCGGTTGCATGTTCGTAAGATAATACGTTTGCTTCTGCTGTAATTCAGAAGCCCTACGGTCGCCTGCCGGGCATAGATGCCCCCGATCAAAAACAGAACCGGTATTTTTATACTCCTGCAACGTGGTTCTTGCTTTTACCGGAAGTTCTTCATCTTCACAGAAAGCATCCTTACGAGGAACTATTTGTTTACCATTCGTCTTGTTCAGTTCGTAGCAAGTCCAGCGATTGGCACGCTTCTTACAGTCCCATTCCAGTGAATAATTCACGCCTAAATCTCCATCTGCATACTTTACCAACACCTTATTCGTTGCCCTATCGGCATTCAAATGGGGATATTCCAACCTGCCTACCTCCTTTCCCCACGCCTGTTCGTTTTTGTTTTTATTCTCTTCGTCATCGATAATGCCGGGGCCTTCCGGTGTAAAACCTAAATCGATTTCGGCTTGCGAGTACAGATAATCTTCGGATTTATTACCGGCATAAATCTTTACACCCAGTTTTTTAATAATCCGCACGCTATCATAGTCAGCCTTCTTTATAATCTTGACATCCTCCGTTTTATTCTTCAATTTAATCCGGATATCAGACTTATTTATCTGGCACTGACCAAACACATTAATTACAGTAAAGGGCACAATTACCAATAACAAATATCTTTTCATCTCAATTAAATATTTTATAATTAATATTTATTCTTCAAATTCGAAATCCATGGACTTGCTTGCAGCCTCATCGGCATCACCCGCCGAGCTTTGCCCGCCTATATTTATATCTCCTTCCTCTGAGATATGAGAAGAAGAGCCTGCCAATATTTCGTTACGACACACTGTTTTCCAGCAAACAGGAAATACATATACCTTTTTCATTTACACTTTTTTGCCTACCTAATAACTATTTTCTTTCCATTTACGATATAAATACCCTTTTGCAAACTTTGCAGACTATTGCCGACATATCGCCCGCAAAGATCATAAACCTTGTATTCCTGCAGCCGGTCTTTTTCGATCATAGGAGCGATTGCTGTAGGACCGGAGCCCTCTGTATCTGTCATAATTTTTGCAGAAACACTATTTACGGGAATTTTAAAATAAGCGCGAACGCCTCTTATCCTTGCCTTATCTTCTGTCTGCGGATAGGCTAAAGAACCGTTAGGCTTAAGAAATCTTTCTGTTTTATTCGTTTTCAAAGTCAACGGGCTGTACGTTCCTGCAAAGCTGTAGCTACCGTGCGTGACGGTTATTTCATGAACCGGCTCTATATCCACATTCTCAAAATAAAGCACAGATAATTCCGCTTCAGGCTTTATCAGGTAAGGTTTACCGGCTTCTATCGCATCCGAAGGTTTGAACTTCATTATTTCTCCGGCAACTGTGTCGTACTCTCGAAGTTTACAGCCTTTAATCGTTGTGCTGAAAGGTAGGCACAACGTATTCCAATAATTTGGCGACAAAGTACGCAATACCCTCACTGTAGCATGCTCAATTCGCCTTTTGGGAATGGTAAAAGGCTTCTGTTCGTTGATTACGTACACCACCGGATTACGATTGTTTTCGAAAATAGGGCAAATTTGCTTCCCTCCTTCTGCCGTTGGCAAGGCTATTCCGGTGATATCGACAATGGAACCGGCATAAGGAGGCATATATTTTTTATTCGAAAGATGGAAGCAATCGGCCACTTTAATAGTACTCCCGTCTGCGTTACATCTCCCTTCCTCATCTACTATGACATCCTTCAATGTTACCCAGTCTGCATAATGGTCGGAATAAACAGTAGGTGTAATCGTCTTAGGCTCTACGTCTAATTCGGTTACTTTATCTGCAATAATCAGATAGATGGTATTGGTATGTTCGGTAGACTCAAACACTGCCATTCCATCTTTTATTTCTTTCTTGCCGATAACCCACCCTGCAATGTGCTGATTATGCATAAACGTTCTGCTTGCATGGGGGATACGGCAGCGCATGGCACCGCTGTTATCTCTCACATACGCCTTGCCATTCTTTGCAAAGAGTACGCGTGCGTTTTGCTCATCTCTTAGATATAAACATGCCTCAGTACCATCCTGCAGTTCCTTAAATGCCTCGATAGTCTTTACAGTAGGGCCTAATGTATAGGTACGAGCAACCACATTGCTTGCTTTACCCGCCCTATTATAAGCAACAGCCTGCACTTTAGAAGTCTCAGACAGTATAAACGTCTGCTCTCCGACCACTTTCTGCGCATTATCTTTTGTTGGGGCCACCCTGCTATTTATATTATAATAAACCGTTGTTCCATGCGGTGCTTTGATGGTGAAAGCGGGTTTATGCTCCTTATTATCAATCAACCAGAACGTAAAATCGTCCGGCAGGATGGGCTCGGCAACAGGTGTATTGGGATCGGGAGTAGCAGTTTCCACTTTCAAGTCATCAAGAAAGAAACGGTTGTTCTTAGACTTTTCCGCCTCTATAGTAATAGTGGGGCTCTCTTTAACATCGGTAATAGAAACCGTATATTCCATAAATTTGCCCTTATTTATCTGTATGATACCTTTGCTAAGTTTACCGTTAGAAATAGATATTTTTATCGCCGAATGCTCTTTTCTGTTATTCCATGCGCCGGCTCTAAAGGTAAGCGTCGCATTTCCTTCGAACTTTAAAGGGGGCGTTTTTATAGAACCGCCTTCATTAGTTTTGCCGAGTTTTATACATTTATTCGCCTTATACACATTCTGCAAGGTAAAGTTATTATAATTATCAGGAACTGTAGAATATCCTTTAGGTGCCCAATCATTATCATTACCGCCCTTATTAGTAAACTCGTCAAAGGTTTCATTGAGAATCACACTTTGGGCAAAAGCCATATTATGGCACAAGAAAAGAGCCGCCACCGACAGTAACAGCCGAAATATCAGTTTCATATAGATTTGTTTTTAGTTTGAGTTTTTGGATATTAAAATCCGGTTATATTAGTTTTATAAGTTTGTTATATACAATGTCGAATGTTTCTATAGAGTAATTACTTAGTGCAAATATACCATTTTTATTTTAAAACAACAAAAAATATCTATAATTTGAAATAAAAAAGAGGTGTTCCTCTAATTTGAGTACACCTCTTTTATTATCATTCTATTTCTCTAACCCTTTTTGCCAATTCGGCCCTGCAGGGAAGGCTATGCTTCTCCTTTACTGCTATTGAATGGATCTATCGTCCGTTCTTGTTGATTAGGAATATTGATTTTACCGAACATTTGTTCATACTTATAGACATTCTCTTGCAGGGCTGCAAGCAAACGCTTGGCATGTTCCGGTGCCATAATAACACGACTACGCACTTGCGGTTTCTGTACTCCGGGAAGAATACGTACGAAGTCGAGTACGAAATCAGAACTGGAATGAGTGATCAACGCAAGGTTTGCATACTCGCCCTGTGCTACATCGGGATTTAACTCAATTTGAAATCCCTGCTGATTTTCATTGTTATTTTCTGCCATAATAAAAACATATCTTTAGATAACATCTTATTTTATCCGTACTTTCAATACCTTTTCATCGCTATCGGAACTTGCCTTTACGATATAAACACCTTTCACAAAAGAGGAAAGAGAGAACTTAAATTGCCTATCTCCCTGCATTACAAATCGTTTAAAGAGCACACCATTGGAACTGAAAACAGATACGGTACGCAGATTATCCCCCGTTACTGTAACTTCATTCCCTTCATACCAAACATTTAACGGGCAGTTATCTGTCCCGGCTCTCTCTATTCCTGAGGTAGAATAATCGGCAAACGTTACCTTGCTTCCTTCGAAAGTGATATAATGAGCAGGTTGTTCAGGGTTCCATAACTCCACTTCACTGCCATTAACAACACCTTTAACTACCACACGATAAGGGCGTTTGTTAAGCACCTTGATATCTTGGGGCTTACGCCAACCCGTCGTAATATTGGTAGCTACCTCCGAAGATATGGTAACCCGTTCCCATTCGCTCCACAAAGGAATTTGCCTCTTCGTTTCACTATCCTCCAATAAAAGTTTTACACTACCGTCGTAACTGCGATGGGCACCTGCCGTCAACTGCAAACGGAACTTCAAAAGAGAATTCTGAGAAAGGTCTATTTGGCTTTTGCCGATAACATCCTCACTATTATCCAACACCAGTACATCCACATTCTGTATCAACGATTTCTCACCCATCTTAACGACATCGATATAGGCTGTGTCTTTATCATGGATATTTTTCACCCCATAACGTACTGCATAAGCATCATACACACCGCCATTTCCATCGTCGCCAAGTACTTCTATGTGCACTTGATAACGCTTGGGAATGATATCGGCAGGCAATGAAACCATAACAGGCACATTCGATATCGAAAATCCATCGAACTCAGTAAGCCGTTTGGTACGACTTTCAACAACCACAGAACCATTCTCATCTTTTAATTGCATTTTCACATAACAATCACGAAGCATACCGCTCAAGTTCTTCAACCGCAGAACTACTTTAGCCATATTACCCGGTTCCAGCGGCTCTCCAAGTATCGGATTTTCCATTAATTGGAAACCTGCCTGCATATTATTCTCCTCTGATATGCGCACTATATTGCCTGTAAGTTCAATCTCCATATTGGGCGCCCGCTTCATTTTCAGCCAATCATCCCACTCACCATTGTCTTTTGCTGCCGCACATAAAGGAACAAAACGATAATAACCGTCCTTCAAGCCGGACAAATCTATCTTGACATATTGCGAATCTACGATAAGCGCATCTTTTAACATGTACCCCTGATTGTATTGTCCAAACACACGTTGCGTGAAACCTCCATTGGCATGATCATTCGAAGCACATAACTTCACGCGTTCTCCTTTAGAATCATAAATACCGATTCCGATATCTCCATTGAATGCCTCTCCTCTATTCACGAAATAGGCCATCCTCACATCGGGCATCTTGCTCCGTTCGAAGCTCTTTCCCAAACCTTTCGGCAACGATAAATAGCCTTCGCTATTGAACACGAGTTGCGGACTGTCTTGCATCAATTCTTTATCTATCGGCAACGCATCCGGTTTATTGGGATGCGCAAGAATAGCTGTAAGCCCTCTTCTAAATGAAAGTGGCTTGCCATTAAACTCGTTTCCGGACTGCGAAACATCGAGTGCAGTAAGCGAATAATAACCATTGCTCTGCCCATCCCACCCGAAGTTCATGTGGAAAAGGCTGTTTTCATCGAAGCCATCGGTTACCCATGCATGACCCGAGAGACTGTTACTACTGGAACCTGAAAGGTAAACAGGAAAACCGTTGAGCATTTCTTTTTGCAAAATTTGGGTAAAACCGGCAGGTCCCTCCAAATCTCTTGTAACGTAAGCTGCCGTATAATCGAAATTCAATTTAAATGCATAAAAAGCCATCCAGCTACTAGCACCGCTCGATCTTGGCGTATATTGCATATTTACAGATATGCCCGCGTCGCTCATCAACAACGCCACAGCATCATTCTGTGCAGCAGTTGCTTGGACCGGATATCGATAATCGGGCAACATATTTTCCCAATCGTAATGCGATTTGCTGAAATCAGCAGTCTTAGTTTCGCGATAATAACTCACTACATAGTCATTCTTCCCCTTACCTTGTGCAGGCCAACGATGATAATACATTAGTTGTGCCATCGCCGTAGCTACACATCCCGAATAAGGATAGCCCGTTTTAGCATTATAGGGATAGCCTTGTCCCCACTTACTTTTCACCATCGGAGCCACTTCTGTTACACGATATACAGCTTGCTGAATAGGAGACGAAGCCACAGCACCCTGCTTCAGGTGATAGTAATGCTGTGTATAACCAGCCAACAACAGACGCACTCCGTCATTAGCATGCAACGTATCGAGGGTTCCTTCGCGACTGTAGGCAAGAACCTCGCCCATCCTGTCATCACCGGCAACTACGACGAACCCTTGCCCTTTACTATCATTGAATATATAGAGCGGCAACTCTTTCTTTCCGCTCACGCTACGTGTCTGCACACCTTTGCGGGTATCACGACTCGGGATAATATATTTCTTGGCAATCTGCAGTGCCTGCTTGGGTGAAATATGAACTGCCTGAAGCGGACAAATATAAGAAAAAAATAATGAAATACTTATCAATAAAGTTAATACCTTATTGGAATTTCTCCGGTTAATCATTAAAGAAACAAGGTTTTTACAAACTTCTATTAAACTTTGTGCCATTTTTATTATTTGTTTTGTAGATATTGGAAGACATGAAGGGATAAAATCATCAATATATTATTTTGAAAAGTTAAACACTTAAAAAAAGTATGCGAGTTGATTACTGTCCGAGTTTTGCACTTCAATATAGCCTGCTATTATCTCAAATATCCCTCATCTATCGCTGCAAAGATACGAAAAAAAGCAGAAATCTTCATATATCGAACAAAAAAATAATGCCATTCCATACAAATTAGCAAATTTGACAAGTGGGTATATCTTTACTATGTGTATACTTTAAATACCGGTTTCTTTTACAGTTGAGAAATACACGATCGGCATACATATACTACGACAATCTTGATTAACCGATATATGTATCAAGAATAAACGCTACTCATATCGATATCAGAAGTATCATTTATCCCGATATAACTTTCATTGTGTGCTTTAAAAACATACTCAAATAAAAAATCGCAAGCTATTCGGAACCTCCGGACAACTTGCGATTATAATTCGTAGAATAACAGAGAACGTACTCTGTTACTATCATTTATTTACGACAGAAAATCATTCTGCAGATGCATTTTGGTCTACAAAGTCGAGCACGTTCTTACGGTTAGCTTCCATACGCTCGTACTCTTCTTTCGAACCAACGATAATCTTATCCCACTGACGAAGACCTGTTCCGGCGGGAATCAGATGACCACAGATAACATTTTCCTTCATTCCTTCCAAACGGTCTACCTTTCCACGGATAGCAGCCTCGTTGAGTACCTTGGTTGTTTCTTGGAACGAAGCGGCACTCATGAAGCTCTTAGTCTGCAATGCTGCACGAGTAATACCCTGTAATATCTGAGTAGAAGTGGCTGGAACGGCATCACGAACTTGAACAAGTTTAAGGTCGCGACGCTTCAGACTCGAGTTCTCATCACGTAACTTGCGTGCAGAAATAATCTGACCTGCCTTCAATGTTTCAGAATCACCAGCATCGGTAACGACTTTCTTACCCCATATACGGTCGTTCTCCTCCGCAAAATCGAGTTTATCAGCCATTTCCTGTTCAAGGAAAGTCGTATCACCGGGATCATTGATAAGTACCTTGCGCATCATCTGACGCACGATTATCTCGAAATGCTTATCGTTGATTTTCACACCTTGCAAACGATATACATCTTGAACTTCATTCACAATGTATTCTTGAACGGCCGTAGGACCTTTGATTGCAAGGATATCGCTCGGGGTAATAACGCCATCTGATAGCGGTGTTCCGGCACGCACGGCATCATGCTCTTGTACAAGAATTTGCTTGGAAAGCGATACAAGATATTTACGCTGGTCGCCCGTCTTCGATGTAACGATAATCTCACGATTGCCACGCTTTACCTTACCCATAGTAACCTCTCCGTCTATTTCGGAAACAATGGCCGGATTGCTCGGATTGCGAGCCTCGAAGAGTTCGGTTACACGGGGCAAACCACCCGTAATATCACCTGCACCACCAACAGCACGCGGTATCTTCACAAGAGTTTCACCCGTGTTGATAGTCTGCCCGTCTTCCACTACAACGTGACCACCCACAGGGAAGTTGTAAGTTCCAATTACCTTCCCGTCCTTACCGATAACATCACAAGTAGGAACCATCGACTTATCTTTCGATTCCATAATGATCTTCTCAGTAAGACCGGTAGTCTCATCAGTCTCGGCATGATAGGTTTTTCCCTCGACAACCCCATTGAATTTCAAAATTCCGGCATACTCTGAAACGATGACAGCATTAAACGGATCCCACTTAGCAATGAGCTTTCCTTTAGTTACTTTGTCGCCATGTTTGAAATAGAGTGAACTGCCGTAAGGCACATTCAACGTACTAAGTACAATATTAGTATGGGGATCGACAAAACGGATTTCAGCAAGACGGCTGACAACTTTCTGGCATTTAATATCGCTCTCGCCCTCATTCTCTTCATAAGGAACAGTACGAAGTTCATCGAATTCTATTCTTGAATCGTTCTTAGCTATGATACTGGCATTAGCAGCTGCATTTCCGGCAACACCGCCAGCATGGAACGTACGCAGAGTAAGCTGAGTACCGGGCTCGCCGATAGCTTGAGCAGCGATAACACCTACAGCCTCTCCCATCTGAACCATACGAGCTGTAGCAAGGTTACGTCCATAACACTTCATGCAGACACCGTGCTTACTTTCGCAAGTAAGTACCGAACGAATTTCAACGCTTTCTATCGGAGATTCTTCAATAGCTTGTGCCTTATCTTCCGTAATTTCCTCTCCGGCAGCAACAATAAGTTCACCTGTCGTAGGATTAACAATATCATGAACAGACACACGACCAAGAATACGCTCGTATAATGTAGAGATGACTTCATCGCCGCTCTTCAAAGCTGTACATACAAGTCCACGTAACGTACCGCAGTCTTCCTCTGTAATGATCACATCGTGAGATACATCGACAAGACGACGTGTGAGATATCCGGCATCGGCAGTCTTCATAGCTGTATCGGCAAGACCTTTACGAGCACCGTGAGAACTGATGAAGTACTCAAGCACCGACATTCCCTCCTTAAAGTTTGATAAGATCGGGTTCTCTATGATCTGTGCTCCTTCGGCACCGGCCTTTTGGGGTTTCGCCATCAGACCACGCATACCGGAAAGCTGTTTAATCTGATCTTTGGAACCACGGGCCCCGGAATCGAGCATCATATATACAGCGTTGAAACCTTGATCGGCCTCGGTCATTTCTTTCATCAAAACATCTCCAAGTTCATTATTTACGTGCGTCCATGCATCGATAACCTGATTGTAACGCTCCGTATCGGTAATGAAACCCATTTCGTAGTTGGTCTTTATCTGATCTACCTCATCTTGTCCTTTCTGAACGATTATTTCTTTTTCTTTCGGAATGATAATATCATCGAGGTTAAAGGAGAGACCGGCCACATAAGACATACGATATCCCAAATTCTTGATACCATCGAGGAACTCACAGGCGCGGGCCATACCCACGCCCTTGATTACATCGGCAATAATACCGCGTAATGTTTTCTTCGAAATAATATCGTTGAAATACCCAACTTCTTCAGGAATAATGCCATTCACAATAACACGTCCGACAGAAGTCTCGACCATCCGTTTCTGCAATTTGCCATCGATTAGGTCGACAACAACAACTTTCACAGGAGCATGGAGATCGCACTTGCCTTCGTTGTAAGCAATAAGAGCCTCTTCAGGACCGTAGAACGTAAGACCTTCACCTTTAGCCCCGGGACGCATCTTCGTAATATAATAAAGTCCAAGCACCATATCCTGCGAAGGTACCGTAATAGGAGCTCCATTGGCAGGATTAAGAATATTATGGCTTTGAAGCATAAGTACCTGCGCTTCGAGCACGGCCTCATTGCTTAACGGAAGATGAACAGCCATCTGATCTCCATCGAAATCGGCATTGAATGCCGTACATGCCAATGGATGTAGCTGGATGGCTTTACCTTCGATCAATTTAGGTTGGAAAGCCTGAATACCAAGACGGTGAAGTGTCGGAGCACGGTTAAGGAGAACAGGATGGCCTTTCATCACATTCTCCAAGATATCCCAAATAACTGGTTCACGACGGTCAACGATCTTTTTTGCACTCTTAACCGTCTTTACAATGCCTCGCTCTATCAATTTACGAATAATAAAAGGCTTGTAAAGTTCTGCAGCCATCAATTTAGGAAGGCCGCACTCGCCCATCTTCAATTCTGGTCCGACAACGATTACCGAACGTGCCGAATAATCAACACGTTTACCAAGAAGATTCTGGCGGAAACGTCCTTGCTTTCCTTTCAGAGAGTCTGAAAGTGATTTCAACGGACGATTGCTTTCGCTTTTAACTGCAGAACTTTTGCGAGAGTTATCAAAGAGACTATCGACAGCCTCCTGAAGCATACGCTTCTCGTTACGAAGAATTACTTCAGGTGCTTTGATTTCTACAAGTCTCTTCAAACGGTTATTACGGATAATGACACGCCGATAAAGGTCGTTCAAATCAGATGTTGCAAAACGTCCGCCATCCAAGGGGACCAAAGGGCGAAGTTCTGGTGGGATAACTGGAATGATTTTCATAATCATCCATTCCGGCTTATTAATATTCGTCGAAGAACGGAATGACTCAACAACCTGAAGACGCTTCAACGCCTCTGTCTTACGCTGTTGGCTGGAGTCATTGTTTGCACGATCGCGCAACTCGTACGAAAGGCCGTCAAGGTCTATGTTCGAAAGCAAATCATAGATTGCTTCGGCCCCCATCTTAGCTATAAACTTATTAGGATCGGTATCATCAAGATACTGATTGTTCTGATCGAGTTGATTATCGATAATATCAAAATACTCCTCCTCTGAAAGAAGATCCATCTTGTGAGAACCATTGAGTTCTACGCCTTCTGCATCTTTTCTTCCTTCAAGAGCACCCTGTTTGATTACAATATACTTCTCATAATATATAACAGAATCGAGTTTCTTTGTTGGCAATCCCAATAAATAACCGATTTTATTCGGCAAGGAACGGAAATACCATATATGGGCTACAGGTACTACCAGTTCTATATGCCCGCTACGTTCACGACGCACTTTCTTTTCAGTAACCTCTACGCCACATCGATCGCACACGATGCCTTTGTAACGTATGCGCTTGTACTTGCCACAAGCACATTCATAATCTTTCGTCGGACCGAAAATACGTTCACAGAAAAGGCCATCACGCTCTGGTTTATATGTACGATAGTTGATGGTTTCAGGCTTCGTAACCTCACCATACGAATTTTCAAGAATTTCCTCCGGTGATGCCAAACTGATGGTTATTTTGGTAAAATTATTCTTTACCTTTGTATCTTTTTTAAAAGCCATGCTTCTTTAACTATTAACTTTTAACTCTTTACGATTTATCTCATTCTTAGTCAAGTTTAACACTTAAACCAAGTCCTCTAAGTTCATGGAGCAATACATTCAACGATTCGGGGATACCCGGTGTTGGCATCGCATCGCCTTTAACTATCGACTCGTACGCCTTGCTACGCCCTACAGTATCATCCGACTTAATTGTCAGAATTTCTTGCAGTACATGGCTTGCACCGAATGCCTCAATAGCCCAAACCTCCATCTCACCAAAACGCTGTCCACCAAACTGTGCTTTACCACCGAGTGGTTGCTGAGTAATTAAAGAATATGGACCAATGGAACGGGCATGCATTTTATCTTCAACCATGTGACCAAGTTTCAAGAAGTAAGTAATACCTACAGTAGCTGGTTGATCGAAACGTGTTCCCGTCTCACCATCGTAAATATATGTAGAACAGAGACGAGGAAGTCCGGCCTTATCCGTCCATTCCTGTAGGTCTTCAAGTTTGGCTCCATCAAAAATAGGAGTGGCAAACTTCACACAGAGTTTCTTTCCTGCAGCACCGAGAATGGCCTCAAATATCTGCCCAAGGTTCATACGAGAAGGCACACCCATCGGGTTAAGCACCAAATCTACAGGACGCCCATCCTCAAGGAATGGCATATCTTCCATACGAACGACCTTGGATACAATACCCTTGTTACCATGTCGGCCGGCAAGTTTATCGCCAACCTGTATTTTACGTTTCTTGGCAACATAAACTTTCGCCATTTGAAGAATACCCGAAGGTAGTTCATCACCGATCGAAATGGCGAACTTACGGCGTTTAAGTTCCGCATCAAGCAACTTATACTTGCGGATATAGTTCATGATAAGTTTCTGAACAAGTACATTCTTATGTTCATCATTCGTCCATCCATTAGACTGTATACCGTCGTATTCGAGATTCTTCAAGGCCGCAGCCGTAAATTTACTGCCCTTTGTAATAATCTCTGCACCGGTATAATCTTTAACACCTTGCGAATTCTTTCCTTCGAGGAGAGTAAGCAGTTTGTCAACAAGAATATCCTTCAAATCATTATTCTTTGCCTCATACTCTTCATCTATCTTGGCAAGAGTGATTTTATCTTGCTTCTTGGTTTCACGAGTCTTTATTGCACGAGAGAACATCTTCTTGTCTATAATAACACCACTCAAAGAAGGGTTAGCCTTCAACGAAGAGTCTTTTACATCGCCGGCTTTATCTCCAAAGATAGCACGAAGTAGTTTTTCTTCCGGAGAAGGATCGCTTTCTCCTTTCGGTGAAATCTTGCCAATGATAATATCTCCCGGCTCTACCCGGGCACCGACACGGATTACACCATTATCATCAAGATCTTTCGTTGCTTCCTCGCTCACATTGGGAATATCGCTCGTGAATTCTTCTACGCCACGCTTAGTTTCACGAACATCAAGAGAATATTCATCTACATGTACCGAAGTTAAAACATCATCGCGAACCATACGTTCAGAGATAACTACAGCATCCTCATAGTTATAACCTTTCCATGGCATATAAGCCACCAAAAGATTACGCCCTAAAGCTAGTTCGCCATTTTCCGTAGCATAACCTTCTGTCAGTATATCACCGGCTTTCACCTTTTGTCCTTTATTACAGATGGGACGCAAGTCTATCGTCATATTCTGATTAGTACGACGGAATTTCGGAATTCGATATTCTTTCAATGCCGGTTCAAAACTTACAAACTCTTCTTCTTCCGTGCGATCGTAAAGTATACGGATCGTTGTTGCATCTACATATTCTATAACACCATCGCCTTCTGCAGTGATCATCGTACGCGAATCCTCGCACACTTTCTTCTCTAAACCGGTCCCAACAATAGGAGCATCATTATGGAGCAAGGGCACAGCCTGACGCATCATGTTACATCCCATAAGGGCGCGGTGCCCGTCGTCATGCTCTAAGAATGGAATGAGTCCGGCAGAAACAGAGGCTATCTGCTGTGGAGACACATCCATCAGGTCTACCTGATCGGGAGATACGACAGGATAATCTGCATCTTGACGGCACTTTACATAATTACGAACAAAAGAACCGCTACTTGTCAAAGGTGCATTGCCCTGTCCAATGAGCTTATCTTCCTCTTCTTCTGCTGTCAAGAATACTATATCTTTATTATCCATGTCCACCTTTCCATTTTTCACATTACGATAAGGTGTTTCAATAAAACCGAGTTCATTGATTTTTGCATAAACACAAAGTGACGATATAAGACCGATATTTGGACCTTCTGGGCTCTCTATAGGGCACAAACGTCCATAATGGGTATAATGAACGTCGCGCACTTCAAAGCCCGCACGTTCACGAGAGAGACCACCCGGCCCAAGTGCAGAGAGACGACGTTTGTGTGTTACCTCTGCAAGCGGATTGGTTTGATCCATGAACTGAGACAACGGATTCGTTCCGAAGAATGAATTGATTACGCTTGAAATCGTCTTCGCATTAATCAAATCAGTAGGGGTGAACACCTCATTGTCGCGAACATTCATACGCTCGCGAATAGTACGGCTCATACGTGCCAAACCGATAGAGAATTGATTGGCAAGTTGTTCGCCAACCGTACGTACACGACGGTTAGACAAATGATCAATATCATCTACAGTAGCATTGGAATTTATTAGCTGAATCAGATATTTGATAATCTCAATAATATCATCTTTTGTCAGCACACGAATATCCATATCTGTATTAAGTCCCAACTTACGGTTGATACGGTAACGGCCAACTTCTCCTAAATCATAACGTTTATCAGAGAAGAACAGGTTTTGGAATACCTCGCGTGCACTTGCATCATCCGCCGGATCTGCATTACGAAGTTGCCGATAAATATAATTTACAGCTTCCTTTTCTGAATTGCTGGGATCTTTGGCAAGAGTATTGAAAATGATGGAATACTTACCTGCAGAATCAGCATCCTTATGGAGTAAAATCGTAGAAGCACCACTATCGAGAATTTCATCCACATTATCAGCAGTTATCTCCGTCTCGCGCTCCATAATCACCTCATTACGCTCAATAGAAACAACTTCTCCAGTATCTTCGTCAACAAAATCTTCATTCCAGCTCTTCAAAACTCTTGCGGCGAGTTTTCTTCCCACAGCTGCCTTTACATTCTTCTTATTGACTTTCAATTCTTCTGCCAAATCGAATATTCGAAGAATATCTTTATCTGCTTCATACCCGATAGCACGCAGTAATGTTGTAACAGGTAATTTTTTCTTGCGATCAATGTATGCATACATAACATTATTAATGTCTGTAGCAAATTCTATCCAAGAGCCCTTGAACGGAATAATACGTGCAGAGTACAACATCGTGCCATTCGCATGTACGCCTTGTCCGAAGAATACGCCCGGCGAACGGTGAAGTTGAGCAACAACTACACGTTCAGCTCCATTAATCACAAAAGTGCCATTATCCGTCATATACGGAATAGTACCAAGGAACACATCTTGAATGAACGTTCCGAAATCTTCATGATCCGGATCTGTACAATACAGTTTCATCTTAGCCTTTAAAGGCACACTATACGTGAGGCCACGCTCAAGACACTCATCAATGGTATAACGTGGCGGATCAATATAATAATCCAAGAACTCAAGAACGAAATTATTACGTGTATCGGTAATCGGAAAATTTTCTGCAAATACCTTATAAAGACCGTCATTCTTGCGTTCTTCAGGCGGAGTATCTAACTGCAAAAAGTCTCTGAACGACTTTAGCTGTACATCAAGAAAATCCGGATATGGCATCGGATTATGCACGCTGGCAAAATTTACTCTGTTATCAACAATTTTTGAAGCCATAAAAATAGGATTAGGGATTAGAATATTTCCTGAACACAACATCAGAAAATTTCTATCACTTACATCATTAAATAGTAAAAGACATAAAATGGTTAGAACTCACCTACCGGGTAAATTCTAACCATCATTTATTGTTTATCAGTCAAATATTCTCTTTTTCTATAGACAATAATAGAAATTATATCCACTAAAAATAAGAGAACGAGTCAACTTTATTTCTCAATTACTTGAGTTCAACCTTAGCACCGGCTTCCTCAATAGCCTTCTTTAAGTTCTCAGCCTCATCCTTAGAAAGACCTTCCTTTATGGTAGCAGGAGCGCCATCTACAAGATCCTTAGCTTCTTTCAAACCAAGACCGCAAGCTTCTTTAACGGCTTTAACAACTTGAAGTTTCGTAGCACCTACCTCTGCGAGAACAACATCAAAAGATGTTTTCTCCTCTGCTGCAGCTGCATCACCAGCAGCAGGGCCAGCAGCTACAGCAACAGCTGCAGCAGCAGGCTCAATTCCATACTCGTCCTTGAGGACTGTTGCTAACTCATTAACTTCCTTAACTGTAAGATTTACTAATTCTTCAGCAATAGCTTTTATGTCTGCCATTTTATTCTAAATTTTATTGTTTTTATTTTACTTTGATTTGACTTTATGGGTAGGATTTTCATCCTCCTTATTTTATTCAGCACGCTCACCTAAAGTCTTAAGAACACCATGGATGGTGTTCGCGCTTGATTGGAGAGCAGAAACAACATTCTTCGCCGGAGACTGGAGCAAAGCGACAATCTCTGCAATGACTTCGTTTTTGCTCTTGAGAGCTGCAAGTTCACTGAGTTTGTCTGCACCTACATAAATGCTCTCTTCTGCATACGCAGCTTTAAGAGAAGGAATACCTTGGTCCTTATACTCCTTAAGCAGCTTTGCAGGAACATTAGCTGTTTGTGCAAACAACACGGCCGTATTCCCTCTCAAGCTTTCATACAAAGGCTCAAAATCAACATCTGAAGCCTCGAAAGCCTTGTGAAGAAGCGAATTTTTCACAACGACCATCTTAATCTCACTCTTAAAGCACTTGCGACGAAGTGCGCTTGTAGCCTCTGCATTCAAACCGGTTACATCAACCAAATAGAAATGAGGATACTCTTTCAACTTCTGGCCAAGTTCTACAATTATCGTATCTTTTACTTCTTTTTTCATTTTACAAAACTTTTAGAGTTACTCAACTGATTTCGGATCAATCTTAATACCCCTACTCATCGTACTTGAAATAAAGATACTTTTGATATATGTACCTTTAGCAGCAGCAGGTTTCAATTTGGTAACGGTAGAAATAAACTCTTTGGCGTTACCATATATTTGTTCAGCAGTCATACTAACCTTACCAATAGAAGTATGAATAATTCCTGCTTTATCAACCTTAAAGTCAATCTTACCTTGCTTAACTTCCTTTACTGCCTTAGCAACATCCATAGTTACAGTTCCACTCTTCGGATTCGGCATCAATCCACGGGGACCGAGTACACGACCTAAAGGGCCAAGCTTTCCCATACAAGACGGCATAGTGATAATAACGTCAATATCTGTCCATCCGCCTTTGATCTTTTCTACATATTCGTCAAGACCAACATAATCAGCACCCGCTTCCTTAGCAGCAGCTTCCTGATCAGGTGTACAAAGACAGAGCACGCGCGTAACTTTTCCTGTTCCGTTAGGCAATGAAACAACGCCACGGACCATTTGATTAGCTTTACGCGGATCTACTCCTAAGCGCACATCAATGTCAAGAGATGCATCAAACTCGGTCGTAGTAATTTCCTTAACCAATTTTGAAGCCTCTTCCAATGTATACACCTTCCCTGCTTCAACCTTATCAGCTACTGATTTTTGATTTTTTGTCAGTTTACTCATTTTCTTAATTGAAGTTATAATTATTTATCAGGGAAGCTCCCTTTTACAGTAATACCCATACTTCTTGCAGTACCGGCAACAAGCTTCATCGCACTTTCTACCGTAAAGCAGTTCAAGTCTTTCATCTTATCTTCAGCAATTGCCTTTACTTGTTCCCAAGTAACCGAAGCAACTTTCTGGCGATTCGGCTGAGCAGAACCTGTCTTCACCTTAGCTACCTCTTTCAACTGTACTGCTGCAGGAGGTGTTTTAAGCTCGAAACTGAATGACTTATCGGTATAATAAGTGATAACAACAGGAATAATTTTCCCTGCTTTATCCTGGGTACGGGCATTGAACTCCTTGCAAAACCCCATAATATTGATTCCCTTAGAACCTAATGCCGGTCCTACTGGAGGAGAAGGATTCGCAGCGCCACCTTTAATCTGTAATTTGATTAATCCAGCAACTTCTTTAGCCATTTCTTTTGTTAATATTTAAATTGATTTATAAAAAGAAAGAAGTATCCGTAACAATACTTATCCTTCTTTTTCTACTTGCATAAAACTAAGCTCCAACGGAGTCTTTCTTCCGAAAATTTTAACCATCACTTTCAGCTTATGTTTTTCAGTATTTACCTCTTCGATAACACCACTAAAACCACTGAATGGACCGTCAATCACCTTTACTGTTTCATCAACTGTATAAGGAACATCCACATCATTAATAAGTTCCGTTTCTTCCGCAGCTCCAAGCATCCGATTGATATCAGACTGAGGAACTGGGGACGGATCATCCAACCCTCCAAGAAATCCCAAGCAATTTGGCATAAAGCGCAAAGTATGCGCTACATCACCTTTCAAAATAGCCTCAACAAACACATATCCCGGGAGACTAATTTTCTCCTTTTCAACACGTTTACCATTACGCAAAGAAGCATGTTTCTCAACCGGTATCAAAACCTGATAGACATGCGAAGCAAGCAACTCGTTGTGTTTCATTTCGGCCTCGATGTATTCTTTCAACTTAGCCTCTTTTCCACTTACAGCGCGAAGCACATACCAATTCTTTCCAGTTTCAGCCATTTTTCCTTACTTGTTATTTTAGTAGATTAAATGCAACATGAACCTAAACAAACTATCCATGCAGAATACCACCAATGCAATGACAAGGGAAGCAGATAATACAACCATTGCACTATGAGTCAATTCCGCAGAAGTCGGCCAAGTAGTTTTATGCGCAAGCTCATCATAACAAGCTTTACAATAATTTACTATTTTCTTAAACATATTATCTTTCTATTAGCACGGGTTGAAAGACTCGAACTCTCGACACCTGGTTTTGGAGACCAGTGCTCTACCAACTGAGCTAAACCCGTAAAAAAGTTCCCGTAACCGCAGTTGCGGGAACCCATATATCTGTTTAAGATATTCGAATTAGTCGAGGATAGCAGTAATCTGACCAGATCCCACTGTACGACCTCCCTCACGAATAGCGAAACGAAGTCCCTCGTTCAAAGCTACCGGATAGATCAACTTAACTTCAATTTCAACGTTATCACCCGGCATCACCATCTCAACTCCTTCCGGAAGAGTAATTTCACCAGTACAGTCCATGGTACGAAGATAGAACTGTGGACGATACTTATTACCAAACGGAGTATGACGACCGCCTTCTTCTTTCTTCAATACGTAAACTGAAGCCTTGAAATGATCGTGAGGAGTAATAGCCCCCGGATGTACGACAACCATACCACGCTTTACTTCCGTCTTATCGATACCACGAAGCAGCAAGCCTACATTATCACCAGCTTCACCTTCGTCAAGAATCTTACGGAACATCTCAACGCCTGTCACAACGGACTTCTTATCTTCACCGAGACCTAAAAGTTGAACTTCATCGCCCACCTTAACCTTACCAGTTTCAATACGGCCTGTAACAACCGTTCCACGACCAGTAATAGAAAATACATCCTCCACCGGCATTAAGAAAGGCTTATCAAGATCACGCGGAGGTTCCTGTATCCATTCGTCAACGGTATCCATCAACTTCATCACGCTGTCAACCCACTTCTCTACTCCATTCAGAGCACCAAGTGCCGAACCACGAACAATAGGAGTATCCTCCTCATATTCATACTGCTCGAGAAGTTCATGAAGCTCCATTTCTACGAGCTCAAGCATTTCTTCATCGTCAACCATATCGCACTTGTTCAAGAAAACAACCAAACGAGGTACGTTCACCTGACGAGCAAGAAGCACGTGTTCACGAGTTTGAGGCATAGGACCGTCAGTAGCAGCCACTACAAGAATAGCACCATCCATCTGAGCGGCACCAGTAACCATGTTCTTCACATAGTCGGCGTGCCCCGGACAGTCTACGTGTGCATAGTGGCGTTTTGCTGTTTCATACTCAATATGAGAAGAGTTGATGGTTATACCACGCTCTTTTTCCTCGGGAGCATTATCAATCTGATCGAAAGACTTTACATCTTCACCACCAAAACCCTTATCGTGAAGAACCTTAGAGATGGCGGCTGTCAAAGTTGTTTTACCGTGGTCTACGTGACCAATTGTACCAATATTAACATGCGGCTTGGTACGCTGGAATGTCTCTTTAGCCATAGCTTTACTTATTTATTTATAATTTAATGAATAATCAGTATTGTTTTTGTTTTTCTTCGTCTATAAAATAGAACTGAAGCAGAGCTGTAACTGAGAGTTGAACTCAGGACCTCTTCCTTACCAAGGAAGTGCTCTACCACTGAGCTATTACAGCAGTTAGAGCGGAAAACGGGACTCAAACCCGCGACCCCCAGCTTGGAAGGCTAGTGCTCTATCAACTGAGCTATTTCCGCAAAGCTTTCTACTGAAGTGGGTGGTGATGGATTCGAACCACCGAAGGCATCGCCAGCAGATTTACAGTCTGCCCCATTTGGCCACTCTGGTAACCACCCTTCATTTTACACTATCAAAGATTTTCTTCAGCTCCGTCTTTAATTTTCTCGAGCCTCTTGTCGGATTCGAACCAACGACCCCGAGATTACAAATCACGTGCTCTGGCCAACTGAGCTAAAGAGGCAAATACTTGCAGCCGCCAAGCGACTCGTCTTAGGACGTGTTGTAAAACGGCTGCAAAGATATACATTATTTTCTTTCCGCCCAAATTTTTTCAAGTTTTTTTTAACGGCCGTGCTGTTTTTCCTTAATTTTGGTCAGCTGCACTTTCATTGCATCAACACACAAATCGATCCCCTCTTCAAACGTATCGCACGTTTTTTCCACAAACAGAGTATTTCCGGGCACATTTACCGTAAGACTCACCTCCTTATTTAATGCAGTAGCTGGCTTAACCACCTTCAACAGCGCCTCTACTTTCTTTATATCTTCATACGATTTTTCCAACTTGGCGATTTTCTTTTCTGCAAACGCCTGTAACTTCTCGGTAGCATCGAAATGAATCGATTGAATCTTAATTTCCATAATTACCTCCTGTTTTTAACGGTTAAGCCCGTGGATGGGCATTCTTATAAACTCGCTTCAGTTGCTCGAATGTCGTATGAGTATACATCTCCGTCGTGCCGACGCTTGCGTGTCCGAGCAGCTTTCTCACACTTTCTATATTCGCATCATGGTTCAACATAGCTGTGGCAAATGTATGCCGGAGCACATGTGGCGTCTTCTTTTTCAACGTACATACCTTCGACAAGTTCTTCTTCACCTCATACCTCACCTGATCCTGATTCATCCGCTTTCCTTCAGAAGTAACGAAGAGAGCGTCGCTCTTTCTACCGACCGACTCATTGCGCAATTCGAGATACATCTTCAAAGAAGTATCCAGTTCGTCACCGAAAGGTATCAAGCGCTGCTTATTGCGCTTACCGGAAACCTTGAGCTGCCGGTTAACAAAATCGACAGAGGAATCATTTAAACCGACGAGCTCCGACAAGCGCATGCCCGTTTCATAAAACATTATTAAAATCGTGTACGCGCGAACATTCTTAAAGCCATCATTCCTGACAGTCAAACCAAGCAGTTCATCCATTTCGCGTTCCTTTAAAAACTGCGGTAGCGGTTTGGCTCTCTTTGGCCCCACAACGCCGTAAGCAGGATCACTGTCTACATAGCCTTTAGAAAGGGCAAAACGATAAAGGGAACGCAAAGCACTCAATCTTCTGTTGATCGACGTCGCAATGTTTCCTTTATCCATCATGCTCTCCATCCAACCGCGGATGACATCGGAGTCTACCGACTCCCAAGAGAGTTCTTTATTTAATTTTTTGAAGTACGACTCAAACGCTTTCAGGTCTTCGTCGTAATTTTTCACCGTCTGTGCAGAGCGGTTTCGCTCATACCTCAAGTAGTTTAAAAACTCTGCTATCATCATATATTGCCAAAGACTGTCTAAATGACAGCAAGACTTTTACACCGTCTTGCCGTTTCTGCACCCGAGAGGTGCCCGATCACTTCTGGCAACGAATGTACGGAAAATTATTCAAACTACCAAAGATTACCAAGATTTTTTTACTCCTCGGCATCACGCAGTTTCTGTACATAGATGGCATGTTCCATCTTGAGGCGCTTCAAAACAGAAGGCTTGTTGTATTGCTGGCGGGCACGCAATTCCTTAACAACGCCTGTCTTTTCGAATTTTCTCTTGAATTTCTTCAGCGCTCTTTCAATGTTTTCGCCATCTTTAACCGGTACAATAATCATGTTTTGTTCTTAATAATTTATTTGTTATACTTTATGCAAATCGGCATAATGCCGCAATTAGCGGATGCAAAATTACAGCTTATTTATCAATATGCCAAGACTTCAACTGTTTTTTTTCATTATTTAAATAGTTTTCCATCTACTTTCTTTATATTAAAGATCGACCGACAAACATTCTACATTATTTCAATATAACTATCGCCATGATACTATACACGAACTATCTATCAGTTTTAGTCCATACAAATATCGTACATAGATTATCGATACAATCACGATAGTTCGGAATAATATAATACGAGGAATAAATAATTCGCTCTTTTCATATCAGTATATTATCGTCTCAGAGGGGCGCCGTGGCACGACGGAGCCACGCGTTTTCTTCGGCCGAGAGGTGGGGGCTCAAGCGGTCGTACACCATTTTGTGGTAAGCGTTGAGCCACTCCATTTCTTCGGGAAGCAGCATGCTGCGGTCAACGGCAGTAGTGTCGATGGGACAGAGCGTGAGGGGTTCGAGCTGCAGGAAACGGCCGAAGTCTGTTTCGCGGTAGTCTGTAACAAGCATGGTATTTTCTATACGCACCCCGAAACGCTGCGGAAGATAGAGCCCGGGCTCGTCGGTAATGGTCATGCCTGCCTGCAACGGCGCGGGTTTCCATTCCATTCGTATCTGTTGAGGGCCCTCGTGCACGTTCAAATATGCACCCACACCGTGGCTTGTTCCGTGCAGATAGTTCATTCCTTCACGCCACATTGCTTCGCGTGCCAAGGCATCAATCTGCGTTCCCGAGGCACTATCGGGGAACTTTGCCATGGCTAAACGAATATTACCTTTAAGAACTAAGGTGTATACATGGCGTTGTTCCTCAGTTAGAGGGCCCAGCGGAATGGTTCGAGTGATATCCGTAGTACCATCGAGATACTGCGCCCCACTGTCTATAAGCAGCAATCCTTCGGGTTTCAGCGGCGCATCGGTGGTCTCGGTAGGCACGTAATGCACAATTGCCCCATGTGCCTGATAAGCCGAAATGGTATCGAAAGAGTCGCTGCGAAACAACGGTTGCTGCGCTCTGAATGCCCTCAACCGGCGCGATACACTAAGCTCGGTTTCTTTATTCGTCGATACAGCAGGCATAAGCCAGCGAAGGAACTTCACCATAGCGATGCCGTCTTTGAGCATGGCACTGCGAAAACCGGCGATTTCGGCCTCGTTTTTCACCGCTTTAAGGAGTGCTACGGGCGACGGAGCATAGACAATTTCATGGCATTTCACAGCCCGCGCCAAAGTGTAGTTGCTGCTG
This sequence comes from Prevotella phocaeensis, assembly GCF_900065875.1. Taxonomy (NCBI): domain Bacteria; kingdom Pseudomonadati; phylum Bacteroidota; class Bacteroidia; order Bacteroidales; family Prevotellaceae; genus Prevotella; species Prevotella phocaeensis. Next base: position 202,573 of record NZ_LT160623.1, read on the forward strand.
GCGGGATCTATCAGTATACTGTACTCGAAATAGGCAGCAAGCCCTTTCGCCACATCTTGATAGGGGGCGGTACCCACGCCGCACTCCTGCAGATGCGCAGCGACTTCCGCAGTGAGCTTGTCGCGGTCGATGAAGAGCGTCGCGCCGACAGAGGAAATGAGCAGGAAACTTACAAAAACGGGGTTACAACGTACATCTGTACCGCGCAGATTGAGCAGCCACGCGATCTCGTCGAGCGCCGTAACCAGCATACCGTCGGCATGTAGCGTGCGCAGGGCATGACGGGTGCGCTGCAACTTATCCTTTACGGGCTCGCCGGCGTAACATATAGGATAAACAGAAATCTTGTCTGCGGGCAACGGGGGGCGGTCTTTCCACACCTCAGCAAACGGATCGAGATTGGTACGCAGTGTGAGTCCGCCCGCCTTTCGCAACTCCTTTTTCAGTTCTTCTACGGTGGCGAGCGAAGCCACCATACCGTCTATGCCCACTTCTTTGCTGTTTGTATCTGCCAGCTGTGCCCCAATCCACTGCGAGATGGTAGGTGTACCGGCCACGCGTTCCTTCATAAGTTCGATGCCCGTGCCATTCAATTGTTCCGCAGCAGCAATAAAGTAGCGCGAATCTGTCCACAAAGCAGCTCTGTCTGCCGTCACCACCACCGTTCCGGCCGATCCGTTGAAGCCCGAGAGCCACTCTCTACACTTCCAATGCTCCGGCACATATTCGCCGTTGTGTGGATCGGTACTCGGAACGATGAACGCTCCCAAATGCTCTTGCCTCATCACTTCGCGCAAGGCTATCAGTCGTTTTTGAATGGTTTCCATATTCTTTCAGATTTAAATAAGTATGACTTTCACCGTGCTAAGATAGAGAAATAAAACGAAACACGCAAGCAACAGCTATCATTCTCGCTACATTTTGCCAAATACAGATGACAAAGCATTCCACTTTTTATAATAAATAACAAATAAAAGACTTAATAAATAGCACGAATACTCTATTTTTTTGTATCTTTGCGCACATATAAAAACAAGGATATAATCATACATTTAAAATAAATAATTTACAGTTATGGCATTTTTAACCAATGAGAAATTGACAATCGTCGGTGCTGCCGGCATGATTGGCTCCAACATGGTACAGACCGCACTTACCATGGGTTTAACAAACAACATTTGTCTCTACGACGTATTTTCGCCCGAAGGTGTGGCAGAAGAGATGCGCCAGAGCGGTTTCGGCGACGTAAAAATCACGGCGACAACCGATGTTAAAGAAGCATTCACCAATGCGAAATACATCATTTCTTCGGGCGGTGCGCCCCGCAAGGCAGGCATGACACGCGAAGACTTGTTGAAAGGTAACTGCGAAATAGCCGAAGGATTGGGCAAGAATATCAAGCAATACTGCCCCGATGTGAAGCATGTAGTGATCATCTTCAATCCCGCCGATCTCACCGGATTGGTAACCTTGCTGTACTCCGGACTGAAACCGTCGCAGGTAACCACGCTTGCCGCTCTCGATTCTACACGCCTGCAAAGCGCATTGGCTAAAAAGTTCAACGTGATGCAGAGCGAGGTAAAGGGCTGCGCAACATACGGCGGACACGGTGAACAGATGGCTGTATTCGGCTCGCACACAACGATCGACGGTAAACCTCTGACCGATCTCATCGGCACACCGGCATTCCCGACCGAGGAATGGGAGCAGATGAAGACCGATGTTACCAAGGGCGGTGCCAAGATTATAGAACTCAGAGGACGCTCGTCTTTCCAAAGTCCGGCCTATCTCTCCGTAGAGATGATCCGTTCGGTGATGGGTGGAGAACCGTTCAAATACCCTGTCGGCACATACGTAAAGACCGACAAATACAACCATATCATGATGGCAATGGACACCACGCTCGACACTACCGGCGCTCACTTCAAGGTTCCGCAGGGTACCGCAGAGGAAAATGCGAAGTTAGACGCAAGCTATGAGCACCTTTGTAAGATGCGCGACGAACTGGTAACGCTGAACATAGTTCCGGCAATCTCCGAATGGAGCAAGCTTAATCCGAACTTGTAATTCCATTCCGCAAGGATAAAAACAAAGTGAAGAGGTGTAAACAACGAGTTCGCCTCTTCATTTCTTTACAATTATTTTTTGTATTTTCCCTTATTTTATTTCTTCAGGATTGAACATAGACCTTACATTTCGCTATTATTACAGGCCATTGTGTCTTTATGCCATCCACTATCTGAAAGATGCAGATGCAGCAGAAGACATCGTGCAGGAGTGCTTTGTAAAGCTATGGGAATGCAAGGCAGAAAATCCGAAAGCGTTTCTTTACACCGCTGTACGCAACAAATGTATCGACACATTGCGCCGTACAAATCCGATAGACACGAATATCTCACCTTCCGATCTTGATGGGAATATCTCTGATGAAGAGGCTGCAGAACGCTCACTGCACGAGGCTGAGCTATGGACAGCCATAGACTCGCTGCCACCGAAATGCCGCCAAGTATTCATAATGAGTAAACGCGACAATAAAAAATATCGCGAAATAGCTGCCGAACTGGGTATTTCAGAGAGGACGGTAGAGCATCAGATAAGCAAAGCACTGAAGGTATTGAGGGGAAAAGTAGACGACTTTTTCTACTTATTTTTCTACACCGCGTAGGCTATCATACAAAACAGTCAACCATCTATTTAGCGGCTCGCGGGACTTTCCCGTATTCCTTGCTTTCCAACCCGCCAACATTCTGCACCTTACCCTGCCGAATAACGCTTATCAGATAATGTGGTAGTCTGCGTAAAGGATCGGATATATCGGTAATGCTATCCACTTCTTCATCGTATAGCCTATGCTTGCTCACATATACTTTTACCGAAAAACGATGGCTGGAACCGTCATACCGCTTCCATTAAAGTTCAGAAAGAATACCTTAGAAAATAAATATTCGACTGTTATTCCGTCCAACCGAATGGAGAATACGCAGACGAAATATCAGAAATGCCAACACAACATCTATATAATTCCGCATTTTTATATACCTTTGTCAACATAAACAGCCCCTTTATACTATCGATCGATGAAATATGTAGACGTGATATTGCCTCTGCCGCTCGACGGAACATTCACCTACGCCGTGCAAGATAAGATGGCCGAAAAGCTCACCGAAGGCATGCGGGTGCTCGTTCCGTTGGGACGCAGCAAGACATATACAGCCATTACATTGCGCCTTCATGACCACAAACCAGACTTCGACGTCAAAGAAATAAAGGCGATATCAGACGACCAACCGGTGCTTTTGCCCGAACAACTACGGCTGTGGAACTGGATTTCAGATTACTATATGGCGCCGTTGGGCGATGTTTTCACGGCCGCACTGCCCGCAGGTCTCAAGGCTGAAGAGGGGTTCAAACCGAAAACGGAACTGTATGTAGGGCTGACACCCGAATATCGTAACGAGCAAGCACTGCACATCGCGCTCAATATGCTGGCGAGGGCAATCAAACAACAGAAAGTATTCAACGATTTTCTTGTACTCTCTCATTGGGACTTGGTGTGCCATAATGCCGCCACAGACGAACCGCAAGAGGTAACAAGGGAGGAGCTGATGAACGCTTCGCACTGTACCGTGGCTACCGTAAAAGCACTCGTCGACCGGAAAATACTCTATACCTACCGTAAGGAAGTAGGCCGACTAAACAACGAAGGTGAGCCTCATCCCGAACTCATCAAACAGTTGAATCCCGCACAGGAGGATGCCTATAACCGCATACTCATGCAGATGATGCGGAAAAATGTGGTGCTCTTGCACGGCGTAACATCGAGCGGAAAGACGGAAATCTATATCCATCTCATAGAAAAAGCCCTGCAAGAACACAAACAAGTGCTCTACCTATTGCCCGAAATTGCCCTTACGGTGCAGATCATGGAGCGGTTGCACAAGGTTTTCGGCAACCGATTAGGCATCTATCACAGCAAATATAGCGACGCAGAACGTGTGGAGATTTGGAATAAACAACTCTCCAAGAACCCCTACGACATTATTCTCGGTGCCCGAAGTGCCGTTTTTCTGCCTTTCCAAAGACTCGGGACGGTGATTATCGACGAGGAACACGAAACGAGTTTCAAACAACAAGAACCGGCGCCCCGCTATCATGCCCGCTCTGCAGCTATCGTCTTGGCACGGATGTACGGCGCTAAAGTGCTGCTGGGTACAGCAACGCCCTCGATGGAAAGCTATTACAATGCCAAACAAGGCAAGTACGGACTGGTGACGCTTGCATCGCGTTACAAAGATATACAGCTGCCCCATATCGAGGTAATCGACATTAAAGACCTGCAGCGCCGCAAGATGATGACGGGACCATTTTCGCCTGCCTTGCTTGCAGCTATTAGAGAAGCGTTGAACAACGCCCGACAAGTTATCTTATTTCAAAACAGACGGGGCTTTGCCCCCATGATCGAGTGCAACGTATGCGGCTGGGTGCCCAAATGTACCAACTGCGATGTGTCGCTGACTTACCATAAGAACATGAACCAACTGACCTGCCATTACTGCGGATTTACCTATACGGTGCCCACGGAATGCCCCAACTGCGGCAACACAGACCTCAAAGGGCGTGGGTATGGCACGGAGAAAATAGAAGATTATATACGGGATATCTTCCCCGAAGCCCATGTCTCGCGCATGGATTTAGACACCACGCGCACACGAAACGCCTACGAACGGCTGATAGCCGACTTCTCTAACGGCAAAACAAACGTGCTCATCGGCACGCAGATGATCAGCAAAGGACTGGATTTCGACAAGGTGAGCGTGGTAGGCATACTGAATGCCGACTCTATGTTGAACTATCCCGACTTCAGAGCCTATGAACATGCGTTCATGATGATGGCACAAGTGAGCGGAAGGGCAGGACGAAAAGATAAGCAGGGCCTCGTCCTGTTGCAGACGAAGAGTCCCGACAATCCCGTTATACGGCAAGTTGTCGACAACGATTACGCCGGCTTTTACCAAGACCTGCTGGAAGAGCGTCGCATGTTCCGTTACCCTCCGTTCTACAGACTGATCTATGTCTACCTGCGCCACCACCATGAAGACGTGGCAGAAACGGCGGCCATCGAAATGGGGAGCCGTTTGCGCGGATGGTTCGGCGAACGTGTGTTAGGTCCCGACAGGCCTGCCGTTGCCCGTATAAAAACAATGTATATACGCAAAATCGTGATAAAGCTCGAAAACAATATCGACCAAAAACTTGTACGCCGATATCTTCGCAACACTCTGCAGCAGCTCATGCAAGACAAGAGGAACGCTGCGTTGCAGGTATATTACGATGTCGATCCGCTATAAAGTATCGTCTTTGTCAACCGGCAGCCTCGAACTGCTAACACACATATTTTATCCATTCAAGATAAACAATACATATAAGCGGTATGCAATACCCGTCTATCGATAATAGACCGATGTTGCATACCGCTTATACTTTCCGCCTACATATTACGCAATAAAAAAACCGTCAGGCAAAAGCATTAGAGTGCGACTTTCATCACGTCTCCATAGCCTTGCCAGACGGTCAAAAAATTAAAATTAATTACTGTATATGTTTAAAAATCAATATCCAAGCCTACACCGAACACCTTATTCGTTCGATAGAAGTTATCGGTGTTTTCCGTATCTATTCCGCCAACTTTCTGGGTGTAGGTCTTATCAAAATGTTCGTAATTCGTCCAAAAATAAGCCACGTTCATACGGGCATTCTTCATTACACGGAAAGACGCGCCGAAACCGACAGAATAACTGCTTGTAACAAAGCTCATATCCGTAAGGTAACTTCCGTCGCCTAAGCCGTACTTGGTACGCTGCATACCGGCACTCACGAGCACATCTTTATTGATATCCCACTCCACTCCGGCAAGATACTCCTGCGTGTTGCCGCCCAATTTGGTCTGCTTATCGTTAGCTATCTTGGCACTCTTGTCGAAATAATAATGGTAACTGCCCATCACACGAAGGTTGGGTAACACCGAATATTGAGCACCCAATGTCCAAATGCCCGGTAAGTCGTTCGGTGTATTCACCCCGTCTTGAAAGAGTCCGGTATCGTCACGCTTGGTATGGTTTTCTATATTAAGATGAGTATTGAACTCAAGTCGAGTACCTACATTCCAGTTTCCGTACTTGAAGTCGAAACCGATAATCGGCGTAACGCCCCATCCCTCTTGCGTACAATTAAGGTATTTGTCTGCAAAACGGGCGCCTGTCTTGGATAGTTGTTCCGCTCCGGCCTCGTATTTGGCCGACATTTGCTCATACCTCGCCTTTGTAGCAGGATCAGTTATTTCCGTTGCCCTCATTTTATAATAGAACCCCATGTTTTTATAGGTATTTGCCTGCTTATTGAAGTAATCATAAAGGTTCTCATCATTGCCGTTTATATTGGCTCTGATGTCGGTTATGCTTCCTTCATACTTATTCCAAACGTAATTAAAGCGTAAACCTGCATAGGCTGCCATGTGCTTATTAATCTTATAGGTGGTTCCGAGTTGTATGCCAAATACATACTGTTGTCCGCTAATATAGCTGTTCACGCCATAACTTGGAGTGGTGGTTGTGAGGTTTTGAGAATGGAGCAATGCCGGTATCATGGAGATTTCGCGCTCGAATGAGCCCAACCCGTGATTGAAAGTGGCCTTGCCTCCGCCTCCGTTAAGTGCAAAACCCACCTGAAATCCCCATCTATCGTAATTCAAAGCTGCCTGAAAAGACGGAAGAATAGGTACAGATGCCTTGCCTTTGAACTCTTTAATACCGTTCTCATTGCCACCATTCAACTTAAATGGCTGATAATAAGGTGTGCCCTTCAAGGCCGGAACAGTAATGCCGCTTTGAACTACACGCGTCTGATAAACATTCTGGAAATTGAATGAAAGGTGCAATCCCTTGCTCAAAAAAGCAACTCCCGCCGGATTAGAATATACACCATCGATGCCTATCGCACCGTCGCGTGCCATATTGCGGTTGAATGCAATGTTTTGATTTGTATTAGTTAACAAGCCTCCCGCCTGTGTGTTGGAAACGTATGTTATCGCAATAACAACGCATAACAATTTAAATTTATTCATCTTAAATACCTTTAAAAAATTGTTTGCAAAGGTATTTAAATTGTTCTTTTATTCCTTTAAACGGAATAATTATTTAATATACGTTAACCATACAGCCATTTAATCTTGCGCAAATCGGTTAATTTGTGCAAGATTAAATATCGTTTTTATCCTTTTCTTCCTTTTTCAGTTCGGGATAGGAGATGCGAGTATGATAGATGGCTTTCAAACGTTCTATCAATACCTGTTTGACAAATGAGATATCCCTGAAAGTGATAGGACAGTTGGTAAAAAAACCTGATGCCACTTGTTCATCGATAATTCTGTTGACAAGCGTACTGATGCTTTCTTCCGTATAATCTTGCAACGAATGAGATGCCGCCTCACACGAATCGGCCATCATAAGAATTGCTTGCTCGCGAGTAAAGGGATTAGGGCCGGGATAGGTAAACACTTCCGGATCGACCTCCTCATCGGGATGCTCATTTTTATACTTTATGTAGAAATATTTTGTTATTCCCCGCCCATGATGTGTAGAAATAAAATCCTTGATAAATTGCGGTAGGCCGTATTTTTCGGCAAGTTTGATGCCGTCGTAAACATGGTTGATAATGATTTTCGCACTCTCTTGACACGACATTTTATCGTGAGGATTGACACCGGCTTGATTTTCAGTAAAGAAAACTGGATTTAGCATTTTTCCTATATCGTGATATAGTGCGCCTGTACGTACAAGCAAACTGTTCGCTCCTATCTTGTTGGCGATCTCGGCCGCCAGATTAGCTACCGTAATGGAGTGCTGGAACGTTCCCGGGGCTATCTCACTAAGATCGCGCAATACCCCTTTGTTCGTATTAGATAATTCGAACAAAGTTACATTTGAGGTAAAACCGAAAGTCTTTTCTATGAGATACATCAAAGGATATGCAAGCAATAAAAATACTCCATTAGCTACAAAATGGTAATACATGTCGCTATTGAATGTATCGATATTGCTGTTCTGCATCAGCTGAAGAGTAAAATACATCACGGCTGTTGCTATGGTAACCAAAACAGCCGTTTTGAATACCTGTGCTCTTCGGGAGAGCTCACGGAGCGAATAAATAGCAACAAGACCTGCAACAAGCTGGATAATGATAAATTCATACTGGTATTTCACCGCAGCAGCACAAAGGAGAACCAACGTAACATGGGCGATAAATGCCGTTCTGGAGTCCATAAACACTCGAATAAATATCGGTGCCAAGGCAAAAGGAATAATGTATACGCTGAAAAAATTATGTTCCATCATCAACGATACCACAATTGGGAAGATCGTTATCATGGTGTAAAGCATCATTATGGAACGTGGCTTCTCAAAATAATCTTTCCGAAAAAGCGCAAGATAGAGCGTGAACAGAATTACCCAAATAGCCACATAAATGACTTGCCCTATCAATGCGTTGGTAATTTCTTGCAACGTGGCGCTACGTCGTTTCATCTCCTTTTCGAAAGAACTGAGTACCCGATAAGTATTATCATCCACAATCTCGCCACGATCAATCACCTTTTGTCCGCTCATCACCATACCGCTTGCAATGGGTATTCCACTCAAAAGGTCGTTTCTTTCGGTCACACTCCGCTCTTTGTCATAAACAAGGTTAGGCTCTATATATTCATTCAAATTGTATTTCTGCAAGAGATGTCTCACCGGTGCGAGCCGTTCATCCGTAAAAAGACGCTCGTATGCCGACATCGTAGAGAAAATACAGTTGACAAGTACACTCTGTGCTTTCTTTCCATTAACAACACGAATCATTTTTGTTGAGTCTACCGACATGACATTATACTCAGGAGTACTCATGATACCAGCTTGATAAAGACGATGCAAACGGTCTATTACTATCATTTTATACTCTGGAGAAAGCCCTGGAATGCCTTCTTTAAAGTCCTCAGAGAATTTTGCAAGAGCCTGAGACTCTATCTTGGATTTATAATTATAATAAGGTTGAAAAGTATCTATCAGCGAATCTTGCTCTGCTTTTATAGCCTCATCTGTCTTGTAAATCGGAAAATCAAACTTTGCAATAAACGAACCATAAGTCCACGGCTTACCGATATCGTATCGCAGTCTTACCTCTTCATTGCGCGGAAGAAACCAAACTATAAGCACAACAGTAATAAAAACCAATACAAAGCGCGTAAAGAAATTACGCCAGAAATGTTGCTGCGCCCTATCTAAAACATTCATATAATCCTGCTTTAATACGTTTACTTTGCGAAAATACGAAAAAAAATACGCCAAAATGCAAAAAAAGATGTATTTTTGCACAAAATTTATATCTTATCTACTTTTTATTAAGATGGCAGAAAGAAAAGTCAGAGTGCGCTTTGCACCGAGCCCTACAGGGCCTTTACATATCGGTGGCGTACGTACCGCACTATATAATTATCTATTCGCACACCAACATAATGGAGAACTTGTTTTCAGAATTGAAGATACAGATTCGCACCGTTTTGTACAGGGAGCAGAAGAATATATTATAGAATCCTTTAAATGGTTAGGCATTAAATTCGATGAAGGAGTAAGCTTTGGTGGGCAACATGGTCCTTATCGTCAAAGTGAAAGAAGAGAGATATACAAAAAATATGTACAACAATTACTGGATAACGGTAAAGCTTACATTGCCTTTGACACCCCGGAAGAATTAGATCAGAAGCGCAATAAAACTCCAAACTTCCAATACGATTCCCATACACGTATGCAGATGCGCAATTCTCTTACAATGGATCGTAGCGAGTGGAAACAACGTATAGAAGACGGAGAACAATACGTAGTTCGTTTTAAAGTCGAACCCGGACAAGAAATCCATGTCCACGATCTCATCCGTGGCGAAGTGACAGTCAAAAGCGATATCATAGACGACAAGGTACTCTATAAAAGTTCCGACGAGCTTCCCACCTATCACCTTGCTAATATTGTCGACGATCATCTGATGGAGATTACTCATGTAATCCGCGGTGAAGAATGGTTGCCAAGTGCTCCATTGCACGTACTCCTATATCACGCCTTCGGTTGGGACGACACAATGCCCCAATTCGCACATCTTCCGCTTCTGCTAAAACCGGAAGGCAAAGGCAAATTAAGCAAGCGCGACGGAGACCGTCTCGGCTTCCCCGTTTTTCCATTGGAATGGCATGATCCAAAAACAGGTGAAGTTTGCAGCGGCTATCGTGAAAGCGGATACTTCCCCGAAGCCGTAGTTAATTTTCTTGCATTATTGGGATGGCACCCGGGAACAGACCAAGAAATCTTCTCGCTTAGAGAGTTGGTTAACCTTTTCGATATAACCAAATGCTCTAAATCGGGCGCCCGTTTCGATTATCAGAAAGGAATTTGGTTCAATCATGAATATATTCTTAGAAAAAGCGATGATGAGATCGCACATCTTTTTGCCCCGATTGTCGCCAATAATGGCATAGACGAGACCATGGAACGTATTACACTCGTAGTTCACATGATGAAAGATCGCGTAAATTTCGTTAAAGAACTATGGGAACTTTGTTCATTCTTCTTCATTGCCCCGATAGAATACGACGAAAAGACCGTACGTAAACGTTGGAAAGAAGACTCTGCCCAAGTAATGGGAGAACTTGCCGACGTACTCGAAAATATCGAAGACTTCTCCATTGAAGAACAAGAAAAGGCAGTACTTGCATGGGTTGCGAAAAAAGGATATAAACTCGGCGATGTGATGAACGCATTCCGTTTGGCACTCGTAGGCATAGGGAAAGGGCCCGGTATGTTCGACATCAGTGCCTTCCTCGGGAAAGTAGAAACAATAAAACGCTTACGAAGAGCTATTGAGATACTAAAATAAGGCATGTACAATCTCACCATTTACATATACCTATTGGGCGTAGCGATAGCCAGCATCTTCAGTAAGAAAGTTAAGAAGATGTGGCATGGCGAACGCCAAACTATTAAGATACTGCAAGAAAAGGTAAATCCCAATGATCAATACGTTTGGTTCCACGCCGCATCCTTGGGAGAATTCGAACAAGGGCGCCCGTTGATGGAGCGTGTACGAAGCGAGCATCCCGAATACAAGATTTTACTGACATTCTTTTCACCATCAGGTTATGAAGTCAGAAAGGATTACAAGGGAGCCGACATCATCTGCTATCTCCCCCTCGACACTATTCGTAATGCCCGTAGGTTCCTGCGTGCCATACGTCCGGTGATGGCGTTTTTCATCAAATACGAGTTCTGGTACAACTATTTACACATCCTCAAACACCGTCATGTACCCGTATATAGCGTATCAAGCATATTCCGTCCCGATCAAGTTTTTTTTAAATGGTACGGCCGTCAATACGGTAAAGTGCTCAATTGCTTTACCCATTTCTTCGTTCAGAACGAAATAAGTAAGTATCTTCTTTCCACTATTGGTATCACAGACGTTACGATTACAGGCGACACACGCTTCGACCGTGTACTCCAAATCAAAGAGGCAAGCAAGCAACTTCCTATTATCGAAGCGTTCAAAGGTGAGAACAAAGTTTTCGTGGCAGGCTCAAGTTGGCAGCCAGATGAAGATATCTTTATTAAATTCTTCAACATCCACAAGGATTGGAAAGTAATTATTGCGCCGCATGTTATTTCGGAAGACCATCTGAAAGAAATCACCCAAAAACTTCATCGCAAGGCCATACGCTACACGCAAGCCACCCCCGAAGAAGCCCAACAGGCCGATTGCCTCATCATAGATTGCTTCGGATTACTATCGAGTATCTATCATTACGGTGAAATTGCTTACGTAGGCGGCGGGTTCGGCGTAGGTATTCATAACGTACTGGAGGCTGCCGTATGGCAAGTTCCGGTAATCTTCGGTCCCAACAACCACCATTTTCAGGAAGCACAAGGGCTACTCATAGCTCAAGGAGGCTTCGAGATAATCAATTATCCATCGTTTACACATCAGATGAACCGCTTCATCAACAATTCAGATTACCTAAAGAGCAGCGGTCTCGCAGCCGGTATGTTCGTTAAAAACAGAGCAGGCGCCACCGATAAGATACTGTCTTTCATTAATATTTAAACGCATATATATTATATATACGGAAGAAATATCGATGCACCCACAAAAGTGCATTTTCTGTAATTGTATCATGGAGCCAAGCATACCATCCATTCCATCGAAAAAATATTTTTAGAAAAAAAGCGATATAGGTATAGGGGATTTCCTCTTTCTCGCGTCTTAAAAATGTATATGAATAAAACTTTTGTGGACAAATCCGTATAGGACAAGGCCACGACAGCCTTATATCTGATACGAAGAACGACACCCGCATCCTGTTGAAAGGTCTATAAACCACGAAGCAGATGCAGACACATAAACAGTAATTCATTCATATTCAAAAAAGACAATTAACTCAAAAAGAAAGGATAAGGCGCTCGAAAGGCAGGAATACAGCAAGAATAGCATAAATATCTCGCTTGATTTTTTCAGGATACATTCACTACATTTGATCATAGATACTAACATTTCGCCTGCTGATCGAAGCGCCCGACTCCTTAAAATAGATGGTTAAGAGGTTGAAAACGCAATAATTAAGCAATTAAAGCGTATATATTTGAACGGATGAAGCAAATTTTCTACACATATATCATTCTATCATTGTTCATACTGTTGCCAGATGTGTGCAGGGCGGAAAAACCGCTTACAACCATCAGGCAACAGATGAAACGTATTCACCGTGAACTGAAAGTAAACTTCATCTACGATGCCTCTATCGATGTAGACCGCCCCTACCGAGGTAAATCGCTTATCGGACTCCCTTTAAAAAGGAGCCTCACCCTACTATTTGCAAATACGGAAATAGAATGGACACTAAAAGACTGTTACATAATACTTACCAAGAAGAAAAAGAAACGGACAGAATTGTGCAAGGAAACCGTACTGCTACGCCACACACTAAACGGGTATATCCGCGATACAAAGGGAGAAACGCTGATCAATGCTACCGTGTTCGATAAAACAACCGGTACAGGAACGATGACAAACGAGCATGGGTATTTCAGTCTTACCTTACCCGAAGGGCAACACAACATCACAATATCTTACATAGGTTATAAAGATGTGCACGATACAATTATGCTTTATAGCAACAAGACCATAGATGTATCGCTCATAGAGAATGCAAATATCGCCGAAATAGTGGTAACGGGCAACCTTAACTCGCCCATATTGACCACACAGACGGGCAAACGATCGCTCACATCGAAAGACCTAAAGACGGAATTTGCACTATTCAGCTCGCCTGACGTGGTAAAAAGTCTGCAACGCATATCGGGTGTAGCTGAGGGAATTGAAATTACATCGGGCTTATATGTACATGGTGGCAACAACGACGAGAACCTCTTCTTGCTCGACGGCACCCCTCTATATCACACAAATCACACTCTCGGCGTGTTTTCTTCGTTCAATACCGATGTTGTAAAGAACGTGGATTTCTACAAGAGCGGCTTTCCGGCACGTTATGGCGGACGATTGTCTTCCGTAATAGATGTACGTACCAACGATGGCAACATGAACAGTTTCCATAGCAGCTACAGCATAGGATTACTCGACGGCCGTTTCCAAGTAGAAGGCCCGATACGTAAAGGAAAAACATCTTTCAACTTCGGCATCAGGCGCAGTTGGATAGACATATTATCGAAACCGATTTTCGCCATCATCAACCATAACAACAAGGAAGAAAAGTTTACGATAAACTATCACTTCCATGATATCAACGGAAAAATAACCCATCTGTTCAACAATCGGAACAAGATTTCGCTAAGCATTTATTCCGGACATGATGCATTAAGAACAAAGGACAGATACGAATGGAAATCGGGACAATTCGTCGAACATTGCGTTACAGAGACTTCATTCAAATGGGGTAACTTCAATGCAGCCCTCGACTGGAACATACAGTTATCGCCAAAACTTTTCGCAAACTTTACAGCCGTATGCTCATATTATAATTCCATCTACGATAATTATGATGATGATCGCACGATGCACAATGCCGATGTGCACAACATAACGTACACTCGTCATGGTTACCGCTCTACCATTTACGATGTGGGTTACCGCACCGAGTTCGATTATCGCCCTATTCCTAAGCATCATATCAGGTTCGGCAACAATTATACGTACCACATATTTCGTCCGCAGACTTACAGTAGGCTCGATATATACGGAAGTGCAGGCAATACAAAGCAACTGGATTCCGTAAGAATGGAAGGCAGAAACTACCAACAGGCACTCGAAACAAACCTTTATATAGAAGATGAATTTACGGTAAACAGGCATTGGAGTCTGAATGCCGGACTACACTTCGACACGTTCTATGCAGATAGAAAAACCTTTGCCAATATAGATCCGCGCTTTGCTATAAAGTATCAGCTCTCTCAATACACTTCTCTAAAAACGTCGTTTACCACCATGACGCAATTCATACACAAAATATCGAATACTTATTTAGACATGCCTACAGACTATTGGGTGCCCACTACCGCACGTCTAAAGCCCATGCGATCTTATCAAATCGCCGTGGGAGGATACTCACAACTGAACAAACGTTTGTTTATCTCTGTAGAAGGTTATTACAAATACTCACGTCATCTTACGCAATACAAGAATTGGATGGGACTGGAACCGCCTGCCGACAAGTGGGACAACGATATTATAGCCGGGAAAGGACGCTTTTACGGCATGGAAGTAGACCTGTCGTATAAAAACAAACGGATAAACTTAGATGCCGCTTACACACTATCATGGAACGAAAGAAAGTTTAACGACTTTTACAAAGACTGGTATTACGATAAGTTCGACAATCGTCATAAACTGAACATCGTATGCCGTTACAGACTTTCCAACCGTATTTACGGCTTTGCATCATGGAACTATCACACCGGTAATCGGCTCACATTGCCCACACAATATATCGCTTTTCCGGATATACCTTCGGGAGTTCCCGGCCATATCCCGCAAGCCACTTATCCCGAAGAAGAACAAACAGAAAGGCATGGATTTGTTTACAACTGTCCCAACAATGTATCGTTGCCGGCATATCACCGGCTCGATATAGGCGTAGATTTTCGCCATACAACCAAACGTGGGCACGAACGTATATGGAATATAAGCATTTTCAACGCATACTGTCATCTTAACACTTTATATGTAAAAATCAAACGAAACAACAACGGGCAATATTATGCGCAAACAAAAGGCTTTATTCCGATTATTCCATCGGCAAGTTATACCATCAAATTCTGACTCCTATATGAAAAGGTACCTATTTATATTATCCATATTTGTAATTAACGTATCGTGTCGCGACAACTTCGATTTGGGAAAGTTGGGCGATACGCGGAAGATCGTAGCATATACTTTCCCCTCTCTTAACGATACAACTTTCATCTATCTGTCGGGTTCTATTCCCATAAGTCTTTCACAGGAAAAAGATAAAAAACAGATACCCCCGATCAACAATGCAGATATCAAATACACAGTAAACGGCAATATATGCAAAGTACACCCTTACAAACATGGGTACTATTATGTTTTGGCCAAACAACATGTGGGTGATATAATTCAAATGCAAGTATCTGCCGAAGGCTATCCGGCCATTTCTTCATCCACAGTTATTCCGGAATCCGTACCCATATTATTCAAACAAATAGATTTGGTCAGCCGTATCGACGATGATTATACTAAGACTGACTACTATCAATTGCAGGCCTCCTTTTCCGATCTTGCCGACACAGAAGACTTTTATGGCATAAAAGTACTCATTAGAACTATCTTTCCACAGCGGTCATCCGGCCATGGTAATAAGCAAAAAAACGGCATGCAGGGCAATCCTTCGGCACAACGAGATACGTCTCTGATATGGGCTGCACTCGATATACATGGAGAAGAGCTCTTTAAACCGCTATCCGATCTTGATAAAAACTTAGGCTTCAGCAATCATTTCTATCAATATTTCTATATCTTCAACGACCGAAGCATCAACGGTAAAAGCTATACTTTGCACTTGAATATCCCGACCTACCAG
This sequence comes from Prevotella phocaeensis, assembly GCF_900065875.1. Lineage (NCBI taxonomy): Bacteria > Pseudomonadati > Bacteroidota > Bacteroidia > Bacteroidales > Prevotellaceae > Prevotella > Prevotella phocaeensis. The sequence goes on from NZ_LT160623.1 coordinate 218,762, forward strand.
ACACAGGTGCAGTCTACAAACGAGGCTAAAGTGCAATTCAAGATATTTTTATATAAGCTCTCTCCGGAATATTATCATTTTCTGAAATCGCTGAACGATATTATCAACAACGATCTGGCCAAACACGGACTGGCACAAATTACCCCTACATTCTCGAATATAACGGGGGGTATCGGTGTAATGGGTGCCTGCAACCATACCCAGTGCGACTGGATAGACCTTCCTCAACAATAACATTTCCCCCACATAATCAAACAGTATGAAAAGAAACCTTAAAATGGAAAAGAACAACAAGAAAGAAATTGATTTCGTACTTCGATATTACAACGAAGGAAAAATCGATACACAACGTGCCATCGGCCTGTTCAAAGTTCGCACAGGCAGAACATGTCGCCGTTCTACATGGGGCATATCAGCAGCAGCGGCAACCGTGATAACCTTGATAACTGCCGGAGCATTCATGCTTTTCCACCAAAAACAAACGGTACTGACGACAGAAAATGCAGTGCAAACCTTTATACTTCCCGACAGTACAAAAGTAACGCTTTCGCCTCACTCCTCACTTCAATACAGCGAGAACGACTGTCGTACGGTGGCTATGACGGGTAAAATTTACTTCGAGGTGCACCATGATCCGGAGAAATCCTTTAGGATTACAGGCGATATGGGACAGGTGGAAGTGCTCGGAACCAAGTTCGAAATCGCCGAAACCTTAGATGCAGCAACGGTATTCGTTACCAACGGAAAAGTTATATTCTCCTCGAAAAATTCACACAACGGCATAATACTTACGCAAGGCATGCGTGCTACGCTTGGTAAAGGCAGCGATAAGCCACGGATTATGGCCAATGGCAACATAAATCATCTGGCATGGGCGACGCATAAATTTTACTTTCACAATGCATCTATGCGCCAAGTATTAGACGATCTCGAACTCTATTACGGCGTAAAACTTTCGGCCAATGATTACAACAAACGGCTTACAGCCGATTTCAACACAGACAATATAGACTATATCATTGACCTGATAGAGCAAACATTGCACGTGGAAATATTGAAACAATAGGCATTTAGAACCGATACTTTCAGTTTCCTCCTGCAATTTTGGTACGATTATCCGTAATTCGTTTACATGTTTATTATGATTATATTTGTACTTTTGCCGGCACAAATAGAAATAAATTATCATGCAGAAAGAAATTATAAAAGACAAAGAGTTCGGTGGCGAGCGTCCTCTTTTCGAAATTCATAACGTACAATTAGAAAATGTAACAATCACAGACGGGGAATCGGCTATTAAAGAATGTACCGATGTAGATGCTCATAACTGTAGATTTTACGGCAAATATCCATGGTGGCACGTAGATGGAGCCAATATCTCAGATTGCTATTTCGCACCGGAATCGCGCTCGGCAATATGGTATTCATACAATATGAGGATAACCGACAGCATTATAGACGGCCCCAAATTCTTCCGAGAGATGCGGAATTTGGAACTTGAAAACGTAAAGATAACCGATGCAGACGAGACTTTTTGGAACATAGACGGTCTTATTTTAAAGAATGTAGAGCTGCACGACGGCACATACCCGTTCATGGGAAGCCGGAATATCAAGGTAGACGGTCTTGCCAGCGATGCCAAATATGTATTCCAGTATGTAAAGAATGCAGAAATACGCAATGCAAAAATCACTACAAAAGACTCGTTCTGGGAAACCGAAAACGTAACTGTGTACGACTCGGAACTCGATGGAGAATATTTAGGGTGGCACTCTAAAAACCTTAGACTCGTAAACTGTCACATCAAGGGGGAGCAACCGCTGTGCTATGCAGACAACCTGACTCTCGAAAACTGTACGTTCGACAAGGATTGCGACCGAGCTTTCGAATATTCAACCGTAAACGCAGACATCAAAGGAGCCATCACAAATATTAAAAATCCTACTTCCGGAAAGATCATTGCCGATGAAATTGGCTCGGTAACAATAGACAAGAACGTGATTGCTCCTGCCGACTGCGAGATCATCACCCGCCAATCATAACAAATGCTCATTAAACTTAAATAGGTTATGAACTACGATTTCGACAAAATCATTACACGAAGAGGTACTAATTCCTATAAATGGGACGAACTTAAAGGCAGCGACATCATCCCGATGTGGGTAGCCGATATGGATTTCCAAACAGCTCCTTGCATTATCGAAGCCCTGCAACGCCGTGTAGAACATGGCATTTTCGGCTACACACTCGTACCGAGTTCGTATTACGATGCGGTCATCGGCTGGTTCAATCGCCGCCACCAATGGCAGATAGACCGCTCGTGGATTCTCTATACATCGGGCGTTGTGCCCGCTCTTTCGGCTATTATCAAGGCGCTTACGCAGCCTAAAGACAAAGTACTTATACAGTCTCCCGTATATAACTGCTTCTTTTCTTCAATAAAAAACAACGGATGCGAGGCGGTAGAAAGCCCCCTCGTTTATCAGAAAAACACCTACTATGTAGACTGGAACGACTTCGAGGCCAAATTAAGCGATCCTCTTGTCAAGCTGTTCATTCTATGCAATCCCCACAATCCTGCCGGACGGGTGTGGAAGCGCGAAGAACTGCTGCGCATGAACGAACTGTGTATGAAGCACGGAGTGAAAGTAATAGCCGACGAAATACACTGTGAGCTCGTTATGCCCGGCCATACGTTCGTGCCGTTTGCATCGATTTCGGAGGATACACTCAACAACTCGATAACCTGCAACTCACCTTCGAAATCTTTCAACACGGCTGGCTTACAGATCGCCAACATCATCTGCAATGATAAGGAGACACGCCTGCGTATCGACCGTGCTATCAATATCAACGAAGTATGCGATGTAAATCCATTCGGAGTCATAGCCCTGCAGGCAGCATACAACGAAGGTTCCGATTGGTTAGATGCCCTCAACGCCTATCTTTATGACAATTATCTGGCACTGAAAACCTATTTTGCGGCCAACATGCCGCAGTTAGAAGTCACACGCCTCGAAGGAACTTACCTTGTATGGGTAAATATCAAGCCTCTCGGAATATCTTCCGACGCACTTACCGAAAAACTCCTGAGCGAAGCAAAAGTAAAAGTCAACAGCGGTACCATGTATGGCCGGCAGACCGGCGAGGGCTTTATACGGCTGAACATTGCATGTCCTCGCAGCCAGATGATGGAGGGATTGCAGCGTATTAAGCAGGTTGTTACGAAGTAAATTGAAATAAATAAGAACGGCAGACAACCGTTCAGATGAAAATAAATAAAACAAAACGCAGTGAACAGCCGTAGCGCCGTTCACTGCGTTTTATATTAATGCCAGTACAAATTCTGTGTATCGAGCGGGTTACCCTTAGAGTCCAAAACCGTCATTTTCAACACCCCACCGTTGTGATCGAAGTATTTTACCATGATTTTGTGCATGCCTTTGCACATAGCATGCTGCGTATTCTTCTCTATGGGAGCATGCCCGCCGTCATTATCGAGCATCAGTTTTCCATCCAAATACAGCAGGCTGCCATCGTCAGACAACAGTCTGAAAGTATAAATATCATCTTCCGGCACATCAATATAGCCCGTTAAAATCAATCCGATATTACCTTTTACCTCTTCAGGTATCACAACACCTTTCGCCACATAGTTACCTTTGAGGGGCGACTTGTCTATTTCTCGGCAGCTTTCTCCGGCATAATCATGCCATGCTGCAGACAAACCGTTGAGCTTGGCAGGCACCTGTACTGCCGGTACATAATCTTCCTGCAGGTACTGAACTCTGAACATTTCACCGCGACGACCGGCATGATCGAACGTTCGGAAGATGAAATTCGTCGTACTGTCTACAGTCATACCAGCCTTATACATAGGCGATTGCCCGTTCGGGAAGCTGCCATCCGTAGTATATCTTATCACAGCATCGGGATCGGAACAACTAACATTCACCTTTGCTTTATCTACAAACACGTTTACATCGTTAAATCCTTGCAGCACGGGCGTATGATACGGTATATTCAGTTTCTGCAAACGTTTCAAATGTACAATCAGCCTTTTATTGAAATCACCGAGGTTCATGTCTTTTACATTGCTCCAACCCAGCTCTGCAATAGCCACGGCACGCGGATAAGCCATAAAAAACATGCGTTCTCTCGACGGGATAAACTCGGTCCAGATATTCCCCTGAACACCCATAACCATTGCTTCTTGCTGTGCATTCTCTACACCGGGAATAGTTCTGAAATCATATATTTTACCGATACTGTTGCCGTCTTCGTTATAATCGAGATAGAACTGTGTGTTCGGAGTGCATATTACTTTGTTTCCATTTGCCAAACTTCGTCCCAACACATTGGGTGCCCAACTGCGCCACCACATAACTGTAGCTTCGGGAGAAATCCCTCCATCGAGAATTTCGTCCCAACCTATCATCTGTTTGCCGTTCTCATGGAAAAAACGTTCCATATATTTATTGAACCAAGCCTGTAATTCCGGCTCGCTTTTCAGGTTATTCTCACGCATGCGTTTCTGGCAATCGGGGCATGATTTCCAGTCGGTCATATCCACTTCATCGCCGCCTATATGCACGTATTTATACGGGAACAGGCTGAATATCTCGCGATAAACGTCTTTACAGAATTCCAACATACGGTCTTTCCCCGGGCACATCGGCGAAGAAAAAGAACGCCATTTGGTTTCTTTGAAGCACGAAAGACCGTCGTAATTACTAATGGCACATGCCGAATGTCCGGGCATATCAACCTCCGGAACGACATCTATACCGCGCTGAGCCGCATAGGCTACCACCTCTCTGATATCGTCTTGAGTGTAGTATCCGCCATACACTTTCTTGCCGTCTTTCATCTTCATCTTGTCTTCGGGCAAGTTGAAGTCTGGATTATCCTCCCGTTTAGCACGGTCAAGACATATATCATCCTGCCCGTTAAGAGTACGCCATGCGCCGTTCTGCGTAAGCAAAGGATACTTTTTTATCTCGACTCGCCACCCTTGGTCGTCCGTCAGGTGCCAATGAAACTTATTCATCTTGTAGAGAGCCATTACATCCAAGAACTCTTTGATCTCTGCCTTCGAGAAGAAGTGGCGCGACACATCGAGCTCAAGCCCGCGCCATTCGAAACGCGGCTTATCGGTAATCGTCACGCAGGGCACTCTCCAAACCTGTCCCGCTACGACTTTCTTCTGCTCTATATCGGCAGGAAGCAACTGTCGCAACGTAGAAATACCGTTGATAACGCCTTGATACGAACCACCCGCAATACGTATCTGTCCGCCGTTTGCATCCAATTTGTAATAACCCGGATTGGCGTCTGCTCTCGTTAACGATAGCAGAATGGCACCTTTCCCTTTCTTCACATGCAGATTATATCCCGTGGCTCTGTCCAGCATTTGTTTCAGATATTCTGCTGCAGCCTTCAACTTGGCATCGCTATACCCGATGGTCGTCTTGTCCGTAATCGTTACATAGCCGTCTGCCCAATGCACTTCGTTGGGAACAGGAATTAAGGCGGGGTGCTGCGCATGGGCCTTCACGCCCAAACATACCGCCAACATGGCTGAAAAAAACAGTCTTAAAAATTTCATGATCAGTACAGTTTGATTTTAACATTGCAAATGTACATACTTTTTACCGATTATCCTTACAGAAAGCGGGAAAAAGAAGTACTGATCATGAATTTGTCGCCTTTCCGATACATTTCCTAAAATAAACGGATTTCAAATCTACAGAAAACTCGTTTATGTTATCAGCCTCAGCACTATCTTCATCGTATGTTATCCGCACAGTGCAGACTTTTAACCGAGGAATACTGATATAATACAACTGTTCATAGCACGACAGCGTATCGGCATTGTTATAATACTCATAGCATAGAAGCGAGTCCACAGGCAAGTTACTCACAGATATTTTTGCATACGCTTCGATATGTTCTTCCGTTTCTGTCTTTGTTTTGCGCACATCGAACGACAGGCTATGCGTATCGTCCAAAACATAAACGGCTGTCGGGATGCCCGTAAACATTCGATAATAATAATAACGGAACAACCAATATCTTTTTACAAACAGTCATATTATATGCCTTAATCTTATTCTTATCATACGAACTGCTCACTCATACAAATATGCTAAATTGTATCAAAAAACAATCTGTTCGGAACATTAAAATGGGTTTTCTCTTACAGACTGTCCGATTTTACGGCGATTTTACCTAACTTTGCGACCATAAAACAGGTATATGGCAATTATAAAAAGTGTGAATGGAAAGGCCCCGCAATGGGGTAAAGATTGTTATTTCGCAGAGAATGCGGCGATTGTGGGCGATATTACGATGGGTAACGACTGCTCGGTGTGGTTCAATGCCGTGCTCAGAGCCGATGTGGCCGGCATACGCATGGGCAATAAAGTAAACGTGCAAGACGGCGCCTGCATACATCAATCGCACGGAATACCGGTAAATATCGAAGACGAAGTGTCGATAGGTCACAATGCCACCGTACACGGATGCACCATACACCGCGGGGCGCTCATCGGTATGGGGGCCGTAGTGCTCGATCGTTCGGTAATCGGAGCGGGAGCAATCGTGGCGGCCGGCGCCGTCGTCACGCAGGGAACGGAGATACCTCCATGCGAGATATGGGGCGGAATACCCGCAAAATTCATCAAAAAAGTACGCGAACATCAGGCCGAGGAGTTCGCCGCACACTATATGGACATTAAAACTTGGTATTAGAAAAAACCGCTACACGATGAATATCCCAGCAATCCGTCTGCACTGTCAGCAACTGGCAAAGCCCATATTTACCGATGCGCAAAGTGTTGTAAAGTGGATGGGAGCCATGCAGGCGCAACAACCGTCGATGGCAAAACTTGCCCTTGCCATGAGAATATGCGGCGGAAACCTGCAGCAGGTAGGGCAGGCAATCGACCAAGGACGTGTGCTTCGCACGCATGTAATGCGCCCCACATGGCATTATGTGGCACCGGACGACGTTCGTTGGATGCTCGCCTTGTCGCACGACAGGCTCAAGGCGGCCTACGCATCTTTAGTAAAAACGCACGGTATCGGTATCACCGAACGCATGTACAACGACTTTAATCTGCAGTTGCACGATATGCTTACAGGCGGCAGGAGCCTGACCAAACGACAAATCGCCGACCGACTTGCAGGAACAGGCATCCACACCGAGAATGTTTTTCTTACCCGCTTCTTAGAAAACGCCGAAAACGAAGCGCTGATATGCAGCGGACACAACATGGGCAAAGAACACACCTACATGCTCTTGGACGAGCGCGTAGCGCCAGCACCTCTACCCTCAAAAGAAGAAGCCCTTGCCATGTTGGCACGCAATTACTTTAGAAGTCACGCGCCGGCTACAACGGATGACTTCTGTTGGTGGTCGGGATTGTCGCTCAAAGAGGCCCGCTTAGCTGTAGAATTCATTGCAAACGAGCTGCACAAAGCGACTTTCGGCAATCGAGTTTATCTGATACACGAAACATGCAACGCAAAAGTAAGAATGCCACAGCATACCATTTTCTTGCCTTCTTATGATGAATACATCATTTCTTATAAGTATCGGGGCGACGTACTTGCCCCCGACCATGCCCGTAAAGCTTTTACGAACAATGGCATTTTCTTCCCTGTAATTCTGCAAAAAGGAAAGGTTACGGGTAACTGGAAAGCCGTTTTGCGGGGCAACAAGGCAGACGTAATTGCGACATACTTCGAAAACGACACCGAAGAAAGCACAGCCGAAGCCGAAGAGAAAGCCCGCCTGCGCCACCGAAAGCTCTATTCTATGTAAGCTCGCCGAAGCATAAATCTGCGTCAAACTACTTAGGCATCGAAAACATACTGCCGAGAGTACACAAGTACCTGTAAAACAGATATATTTTTTACAAAGCCTGCATTGGTACGGAGTACATTTCCTATGGGTGCAATTTGCCCGTCCTTTCATGAACAGGCTATATATCTACCGATAATAAATCGCATGCCTACCGGCAATACAAGTACCGTCTATCGGCGGCAGGTAGCACAGATACCCCTCTTCCACCTAAACCATATCAAAAGTATCTTACCGAAGAATGGAGAAGAGAAAAAATTCACAAAAAAGATACGGAGCACAAATATTCTATACAGTAACTGCCTATTGTGCAAAAAAGGCAGTCAACTAAAAAAGGCAGAACCTGCAAAGATCCTGCCTTATATCGGCATGGAAAAGTCTTATAACCTTTCCACACCGATGGCTTCTGCACCGAAAACAAGACTTAGAAATAATAAGCTAAGCCGATCTGCCATGAATTCGACCGCCCTTTAAGCTTATTTTGTACGGCTGTTCCTACTGTTTCCCACACATTGGCATCGCCTGTTTTGCCGCAAGCAATATTGTATGAGAAACCTACTTCGAGATGCTTGATCAACGAAACGCCCGCTCCAAGATTTATACTGAAATTGGATTTCTTGAATTGGAACGTGTTCTGATAGTCCGCTTTCTTCGTCCATTTGAATTCTTTATCACCTACATTGAAGCCAAACTGCGGACCTGCAGCGAAATAAACCGAAGCAAGGTCGCCTAAACCTACGCTGTAACGCAAATTGATAGGGATATTAATGGCCTGCTGCTTTACAGTTTCCACATCATCAAGTTTGGCCTGACGCTGATCGTACAAAGCTGCAGCATCGACACCCAAGCCAACAAGCGGTAAAGAAAACCGAACCGTAGGACCTATATAAAAGCCTGCACGGTTGGAAGTTGCAAGAACACTCTTGTTAAACGACATATCGGTGACATTAAGACCACCTTTCAAGCCGAACTTTACCTGAGCCTGAGACTCTGTGGTAAAGCACATTGCAAATGTTAGCAATGCCAAAATGAAAAGCTTTTTCATACTGATTTCTGAAATTTGTAAATAATATGACCGGTAAAAGTTACCGATCCGATAATTAAACATCCTGCGAGAGAAGCCGCAGCAGATCAATGACGTTCACGACGCACGGTTACTCTCGGAGAGGAAGAGGAAGAAGACGAACTGCCGGAACTGCGACGATTGGTGCGTACGGTCTTCGGTGCAATACCGCTGCTACGACGGTTTTTCTTGACAGCTTTCAAACTCTTCTTGTCGAGTTTGGCAATACTGTCGAGCGAATCCTTACGTAGTTTGTCGCCCCACATGTTCGTTTCGAAGTCCGATATCTCCTTTTCGATGCGTTTCTGCTCCTTTGTCATGGCAGAATCCGTGGTACAATATTGCGCTAAAGTGCGCCCCAACATATTTGTGGTCTTATATATTTTACCACGATACATATTTTTTGTGAAGTAATCGTCTACGCTCATAGTGGCTGCATTGTTAAGATTACTCGTCATAATGGTCTGTTTAGCAAGGAAAGGTGCCAGATCATCATACCTTACCCAAAACAAAGGATAGGGCGTAGCGCCATCTCCGAAGTCGTCTTCACGCTTCATTATAGGGCATAACGCCAACACCTTGGTATGAAAAGTGGCCGTAGACTGATCATAATAAGCACTTTCTTTCACATAATAAGCAGTGACTTCGCGCGAAGGGATATCGCTGTTATCGATATGGACTTGCCCGTTCGTGCGCTCATAATAGATATGATAATTGTCGAGAAAGGCCATGCGTTTCACTGCGGAGGAGTCTTCGAAGTTCTCATTACCATCGAGCCGGTACTCATAAGCACGGATATTGCCCGTCATAAAGAGCTTGAAAATGTAGGTAAACAGGTTTACTTGCGAACCTACAGGCTCCACCGGATAATAAAGTCCGGCATTGGCATCGTCGGTAAGATTGATTTCACGATAGATATCCCTACGCCATACCACGTCTTCAGACATCTTATCGGATGTAGGGAACGACAGTTGTGCACGTACAGACATATTGTCGGCATTCGATTTGCGTGCCGCCTGTTGCTCAGCTCTGCGCCGTGCAGACTGGGCATCGGCTGATTGTACGAAACAAACCAATAGCAATATCAACAATAATTGCTTCATAATCTATATTCTTATTCTGTATCTTATTTCTATTAACTGCGGCCTCTTCTCCGAATTACAGACTGGATATGTTAAAAAGACCGGATCGTATATTTATTTTACAACTACTTCCATAGCAGTCGGCAAACGACGGGTAATACCGTCGGGACCTACAGCCGTTACATGCGAAATGTAGAAACGTTTACTGCGTGAGAGTTTGCGGAAAGCATCGCGCTGCCGTTCTGTGAACTGCGCACCGTCCGAAGCCATGGGCACGGCATTACCCATATTATCAAAAAACGTGGTTTCGAAACTTATTACACGGAATTGAATATCAAGCAACCCGTCGTCTATAGCAGCTTTGACAGTGGAAACTCCCATCAACGAAGCCTTAGCCAAACTGCCTCCTTTGAAGCGGTCGGTACCTAATTGCAGGTATGCAATCGGATCAGGTAGTTTACGTACATGGAACGGAAAGCTTCCCATTTGGCGTACGCGCCCGTTTTGATTGGCCGAAACAGTAATTGAAACATCGCTACCCACGGTGGTCGGTCGTGCTATAAATCTGCCCATGCCGACTGAACGGAGCCCCCCACCCGTCATGATAGCCGAAACAGCATTCAAAGGCACACCGGGTATGCTGATGCTAATGGGATTTTCGAAGCCTGCATAGAGCACATTCATAAGGTCGGCCGATACTGTAGCGCTCGGAGCTACTACGGAATACTTTTGCGTAAAGTTACGACGAATGATTTCTCCGTTACCATTACGCATGGTGATATAACCGCCAAACTCATGTTCTCCTACTCCACCGGCCGTAAACCTATAGTTTCCGCCACCGATCAATCGCCCTCCGACATAAATTTGCGGTTGTTGTGTGGTGTCTACAGCTGCCATAACGATCTGTGCGGAGAACTGGTCGCCACTGATGACTGTACGCGATTCGGGAATGACAAATGCACTGAGTTTGTTGACGCGTATATCTTTAACATCGATATTAGAAACAAGCGTGTGCAGCACTTCGCCTTCTGCATAGCGTACATCGCTCTGCAACTTAGACAACAAAGTAACGGCAGCTGCCACAGGCATATTCTCAAACATATATTCCTGCCAATTTTTGCCCAGCGTATGGGCCTTCTTGGGCAAGGTGGTGGTTAGATTACTGGCAATAATCTTGCGTTGTTGCTCGTCTGTAACCATATTGAGGATACGCTCCCTATACGAGTTGATTGCGCGAAACAGCTTTCCGCCCTGCCCCGTTGCGGGGGCCAGCATCACAATACCGGCTGCCTCGAGATTGTCTTTGTTCTCTATATCTCGGACGTTTCCTTCTTTACCATCGGCTTCTCTTACAATCTGCTCCTTTAATTGCTGCGCAAAATTATAAAGAGAGTCGCTCATTTGCTTCACAGATGTAGCCTTTTCGAACCACGCTTTCACCTTTTCGGGATTCGTTTTCATCTGCAAAGCGAAATCATCATATAAAGATTCATTCTCCTTAGATGAATTCTCCGTGGTACGATTCAAACTTTCTTCCACGATGGAGAAGCCGTTGAGTACCTCTGTAGAGATATTCAACGCAAGCATTGCCATCAAGACGACATACATCAGATTGATCATCTTTTGGCGTGGAGATACCGGTCGTTTCTTTATTGCCATCTTTTTAATCGATAATTTTTATTCAAGAATGCCTATTGCATCGAAGAGCTACATTAAATATCGTTGCCGTCGATCCGTTTATCATCCTTCACCGACACCCGTCGTAGCCTTCATATTAACGGTCATGGCCTCGATCATACGGGTATAAATCTTATTGAGTTGCTCGATCTGTTGCGCCATTCGACGGCTCTGCTCGTTAATCTGATCAATGGTACCGATCTGCTGGCTGGCACCTTTCAGCTGCATCTCGTAAACCTTACAGATACCGGTAAGTGTACGATTGAGGTTCTCCATCTCCTCACTATCGCGCGTAAGACGAGCACTTTGCTCACTAACTTTACCAAGAGTTTCCGTAAGTTTCTTCAATTCTTCTATATAATTACTTTGTGCTTCTGCCATTTCAGGCGATGCATTTTGCTGTTGCGAAACCCATTCAGCTTGCTCTACGGCGGCAACCTGATTACCTCCGACAGCAACCGTTCCACTTTCTATCGCTGTCGGTATAGCCTGTTGTTCGTCCTTTCCGTATTTATACTCGACTTGTCCTGTCTCAAGATATTCTTCTGTTATGCGTGTAGGAAGCTCACGTCCTTCGGCTGTTTTATCGAAAGGACGGTCGAATGCAGAGATGAAGAATACCAAAACCTCGGTTCCCATACCGCAAAAAAGCATAATATTGGCACCGGGCAGATGGGTTAGCTTAAAAAGCGTTCCAAGAATAACGATAGAAGCACCCCAACTATAGGCATAATTCAAGAATGTTTGCCCGGGAACACTATCCATCCACTTCTGCAGACGATAGACGATATTATATTTACTATATTCAGTCATTATTTCTTGCTTTTTTTCTGTTTATCACTTATTGTATTCGCTAAACTGCGTACGCATCTGAAACCGATATAAGATCGAGGCTGATTTTGATATTCCCATGTGCGCCATGCACTGCGGATGTACGACTCGGGATCCTTCCATGATCCGCCACGAACACTCTTCTTTTTTAACCGATAAGGATCTTCTTTAGCCGCCTTATACGAAAGTTCCGGATTAAGATCATTCATCGCTTCTACTCCTGCTTCAGTATAAATAGTGTTTGTCCATTCGGCAACATTGCCTGCCATATCATAAAGTCCGTTAGTATTGGCAGAATAAATTCCGACCTTGCTTGTTATCAGATTTCCATCTTTAGTATAGTTCCCTTTATCGGGTTTGAAGTTGGCATAGAAGCAACCATCGCCATTCATCACATCTTTATTCTCCCATGGAAACTCCGTTCCTTCCTTTCCACGGGCGGCATATTCCCATTCAGCCTCGGTCGGCAAGCGGTAACGCTGAATATAGCGTGCCTCCCCACCAAGTCCTTTCAATAGATAATCGGTGCGCCACGCACAAAAAGCGTTTGCCTGTTCCCATGTAACTCCCACAACAGGATAATCGTTATAAGCCGGATTGCTGAAGTAATTACGTAAATAAGTCTCGTTTTCCGAATTATGAAAATCGTTCACCCAACAAGTCGTATCGGGATACACATTCACGATATATGTATTGAGAAAGTCCCACGGACCGGTTAATTGCCGGTTGATCGTTTCGCTGACAATCCGTCCTTCATCATCCACATATGCCGTATCTTTCGAGATCATAACAACCTCATCAGGATTTACAGTCATATCGGTATTGAGATTTCTTTCCTGTGGATTTATACGATTGCGACGCAATGCAGCCGTGGTATAATCGTAAACCTCATAACGATAATTCAACTGACGATAGTCAAGAGACTTCTCTCCGGTAACGGGATTGGTAACATACATGCTTTCGATGGCACGCTGTTCATCCTCATTGGGTTTTCGGGGAAGCGGTTTTTTCCAATTGACATGAGGAGGTACGGGATCACCATTCTTATCTTCGGTAATCATATAAGTCTCATCTCCGCCAAAAGAAGGATCGGCCAAGCGGGTACGAAGTATACTGTCGCGAACCCACATAACGAACTGTTTGTATTGTGAATTGGTTACCTCGGTCTGATCCATCCAAAAGCCATCCACGGAAATATCTTTAACCGGCGTCTTTTTTCCCCACAAACTATCTTGTTTTTCAAGTCCCATGTGGAGGTAACCTCTGTTTATTTTGGTCATTCCATAAGGCGTAGGCTCAACAAACGAGCGACCTCTTACGCCGACGACTTCACCGCCTCTACCGGATGAAGAGGCAGTCTTGCTGCCGAAACATCCGGTAATAACCAAAGATATCGTACAAAAACCAAGGGCTATGACACTCTTTCTCATATATTCTTTTTTTCCTTTATCACTATCAAACTGACGACACGTCATAATATCCGAACGCTTTTATGTTTATTCTTTCCTTTTTTCACAAGGTTTATATCCATCAGATATCCCACACAAAGTTCATGGCTTCCATTCCCCGGAGCAATTGCCGATGTATATAATTCGTAACTATATCCTACAACAATCCCATGGAAATTTCCCCCTACAAGGAAAGTAACAGAATTGGTCGGACTATAACTTACCCCGCCATACATCATTTTCTTCTCATACGCATACACAAGCCGTCCGCTGATATCGGCACGATAGGCTACGCCATCGGTACGCACCAAGAACGAGGGCTTTATTGTCAAAAACGGATTTCTCAACTTAATATTGTATCCACCTGTTAAATAATACGTCGCATCTATCTTCAATTCGTTTCTCTCACCCAGTTCTATCAACGGCGAATTTACATGCTGCACCGAAGCACCCAGATACCACGGACCATGCATATAATAAAGCCCGAAACCGATATCCAAACCATTTTCGTTGAGCTCGGAAGCTGTAAAAGCTGGATCGTTCGACTCTCCCAAATCAAGTCCGGAGCCGTTAAAACTCTCATTCAGCAGCCCCGCTTGCACACCGATAGCAACAGTTCCTCCAAACAGCCGATGCTTATAAGCATATTGCAAAGCCAACTTCTGATGGGTAAACAGACCTATTTTATCATTCATGAACTGCAATCCGGCCCCGTGATAGGCATTAAGAAAGTAAAATGGCATATCTGCAGCTGCATACATCGTTTGCGGATTATGTTCGAAACCTGCCATATCGAGGGCATATGCCGCCGTAATATTCAACTTCGACTGCTTGCCTACCGATGCCGGATTGAAAGAAGGTTCCATGTCGAAATAATGACTGAACGACACATCGTACTGTGCCATGCTCTCACCAACCACGGAAACACACAGGAATGACAATATCAAAATACGTTTAAACACGTACTGATAACGCATCATATTATATTTTATTGTATAAACGGCAAAGAGTATATTCCCGACATAATGCCAAAAAGAAAAGAGAACTGCCTATATCCGTAAAAGATACGAGCAATTCTCTTACATGCAAGATGGCATATTTATGCCCATCTAACAGTACATATATCTTTATAACTGCACCTTGCGAGTAATGGTATTACCGTCATCACCTTTCCATGTCACGATCAAGAACCGGTGAGATGCGGCATTCAGAGGCACGCTATTCTTACCACTTTTCAGAGTTTTATCTGCAATTTTCTTGCCGTCGGCTGTATACACGCTAACGGTACCACTTTGCGAGGTTACCAATAAAAGGCATTTGTGAGTTCCGTCATAAGTTATTTCATCGGTTTCAGATACCTGCTTGATGGATGTCGGAGTTGTTACTGTAAAGTGTTGACGTGCCATCGGTTCATAGTGCTCATCGCGAATCATATACGTTATAAAGTAGTTTCCCGGGGGTAATACGGCATCATCACCTTCACCGGTCGCCATCTTTAACGTTCCATCCGCAACCCCTACAGGGGCATATTTCCACCTATCGGCAGTAATACCGGCACCATTCGGATCCTTACCTTCGGTATAGATGCCGAACCAGTCTTTATCTAAAGCGGGCAATCCTGCATAAGTTATCGTAATCTCTTCGCCCTCTTCGTAAGTTGTTTTATCTATAGAAAACGAGCCTTCTCTGCCGACAAAGAAAGACAATCTGTCGGGATAAGGGTTATGAACATCTCCGTCTTTGAATAATACCGCAGTATATGCGTTCGATTCATTGATATTAAAAGTAACCGAACCATTGGCAACTTCGGTATATTTATATGTATAAGATGCGGAATTCTCCGGACCTTTACCGAAAGGATAGATACCTATCCATGCGTTTACACCCACGGGCGCATTCGTGAAGTGGATAGAGAAATCGGTCCCTACATCCACACGTTTCTGGTCCATGCTCATCTTTGCGTCGGGTTCTTCGCCCTCGCCGGCAGGAATACTTTGGGCTGCTTGCACAGACATGATACTTAAAAACAGGAAGAGTCCAGTTGTTAAAAGTAAATTGTGTTTCATTTTAATGTTTATTTATTGGTTTAGGTTTAAAATATGGCAACATGGTTTACTCTCAATTGCCCATACAAAGCAATCGGTCGTTCATCATCGCCGTTAAAAATATCTCTTTTTCGTGTCAGTCTAATTTATAATTGCAAAGTTAGCTTTTCTTTCAACACAATCAAGTTATTTTATATATTTTAACGATATTTTCCGTACAAATGAGAAAAATATACTAGTTTCCTATCAAGCACATACACCCATTTTTTATTCCCAGCTGTATAAAAACAAGCCGGACACCCAAAGCTTCTGCTGCTTTAAATGTCCGGTTTGTAAAGTCATATCCGCTGCCTGCATGCTGCTTATTTGCCGCAACATGGACAAACATGCTTAATATTCGTCCTCGTTGAAAAGGAAATCTTCCTTTGTGGGATAGTCGGGCCAAATATCTTCAATACTGTCGTAGACATCACCCTCATCCTCTATCTCCTGCAAGTTCTCTAACACTTCAAGCGGTGCACCCGAACGTATCGCGTAATCGATAAGCTCTTCCTTCGTTGCAGGCCACGGCGCATCTTCGAGTTTAGAAGCTAATTCTAATGTCCAATACATAAGCCTATATTTTTATATGTTATACTTGATTTGCGTGCAAAAGTAATCATTTTTATATTATTTGCAAGGTTTCTGCCATTTTTTTTCATCCACTCCTTCAATAAAGTTTAATTTCCTTGCCAATACAAAAAGGTAATCCGACAACCGATTGGCGAAACGGATGGCATTCGCGTGCAAGCTGCCTACCGATGACAGATCGACAAGTCGGCGCTCAAAACGGCGACAAACAGTCCGACAGACATGCGCTTGCAAAGCGGCAGGTGTACCGCTCGGCAGAATAAACTCGCGCAACGATGGCAAAAGGCATAGCATACCGTCTATACAAGCCTCTAAATCCAGCAAGTCTTCATCGGTCGGAATATAGCGTTCGCTATCCTTGCAACACGCCAAATAGGCACCCAACGAGAAAAGCATGTTCTGCAACTTGCCGAGATATTCTTTGTCTTCACGTAAAGACTGGGGCATTTGCCCTGCAAGTACGCCTATATGGGTATTCAACTCATCCAACGTACCATAGGCGTCTATCCGTACATCCGACTTGGATACACGCGTACCGTCGGCTAAAACCGTCTTGCCTTTATCGCCCGTTTTAGTATAGATTTTCATTGTGCAATAGGTTAAAAATTGATGATATAATTCTGTTTATGTTTCTTCATATCGAAAAACACGATGCCACAATAATATAGGTCGAAAGTGATACCCGTACGATAGTCCTGCTCTATACGTCGCCATATCCGTATCGATTCTGCCGTTGTATAGATGCCGTTTATAATCAGTATCGAATGCTGGCCGGCATGTTCGATAAACTGCAAGTACGTCTCTTTCCGATCATTCCTTAAATCTATCAGCAGTATAGTGCTGTTTTTAAGACTGTCAGCTACATTATCGTGCAAGTTGTTTATTACTCTTGTTTTCTTACACCCAGCATTTATGTACCGTGTAACGGCTTCTTGTCCGGATAAACAAACTGTCCATTGCTCCGCTTGGGCGAAGTTGGCTATACGAAAGTAGAGCCTATAGAGTTTAAGCCGTGTTTTATCTGTCAATGGAGAGGTCTTTTTCAACTCATCGTAAGCGTAATAAGGGTAATGCTCATTGACGACATACCTCACGAACCGATATGCCCATGGCGATTGAATGCCGAACCCGCGGCAATGGCGGCATCGACGAAGCCAAATAAGCATTCTCTTTATACGATTGAGCATCCGATTAGATTTGAAATCAAAAGCAAAGTTACAACAAAGAAGCGACATTACCAAACAAACAGTATTTATAGCCTTTTTGTTTTATCCTTAACGAATAACCGGCCACACTGCCGAGCATGCAACATATAGGAGCGCCGTATAACGCCGGTAGAAGTATTATCCGACAGGCGTAAAGATATGGCCTGTCCGCCTTATAGCGTACATCTATATACTATGACAGGCTTCGCCATTTGGAATATTCACAAATATTTTTTATTAAAAACATCGGCAATAAGTATGTTTTTTCTTATTGCCGATAAATTTTTTCATGCTATCTGTGTAAGATGGTCGAATTGGTTGTCTTGTCTACTTCTATGTCGTGGTGTTGCGACTTACGCCCGAAATCGAAGCTATACGAACATTTTACATATATCATCTGTCCCATGTCGTCGTTGAAAATCCGGCGCTTATTAATATAATAAGGTGTAAATACACTTTCATGATAATAGGGATGTGTTTCGAATATCCGCTTTACGCCAGCTTCGGTGTAGAAACCTTTGTGGCTCCACGAGGCCGAAAAGCCGTAGTCGGGGTGTTCTTTGTAAAATCTCATCTGCATTGTCAGCATCTTCGACTGGTAAGTGCAGTAACCCGAAAAGGCAAATTTCCCAAGGAAATACTGCACTTGTGTCTGAAGATGATATTCGGTGTTGCGGGCCGTTCTCATGCCTGTATAGATATACCTCACACCCTTTACGCCCATCAACAGTTGCAACGATTTATTCAACAGCGTCATGGTTCCTCTCACATTAAGACTGAATGAATGAAGATTACCGTCGGAAGCGAACGAATGGATAAGAGTTTTTCCTTCGGGATAGTATGCTTCTTTCATTATGTTATAAATCCCCTCGTAATCTAATTCGGTACGAAGAGAGAAGGCAGACAGCCCGAGCGTATAGTATAAACCGCTCGATAAAAAGACTATTTTGCCCAGTTCAGGGTTGCCTCTTAGCGTTTCATATCGGTTTATGGGTTGCTCGAGTTCGCTTGTGGTAGACGGATCGGGATAGTTATTTCCTAAATATAGCACGTTCATAAGGGTGCTTTTGCTGTCTAATTGATATTTTATGCGATAAGCAGCCCGTGAAGATAAGTGGCTTTGGCGATGGTTCTGCGTGCCCCATGTAGCAATGGAAAGACCGAGAGGACGTAGCATAATGTTCAGTTTTTTACCGAAAGTTTGGCTGTATTCGGGGAATATAAGCGTTTCGGACGAATAAAGAAGTTGATTCGATACGGTGGTTCCCGTGTAATAATTGCGGTATCTGCTATAAACTTCGAGAACAGAAAGCGAGAATACATTGTTATGTTTGAACGCTTTGGTATAGTTTATCCAAAAAGAGCTATTTAAGGATAATTCTCTTGTTTGCGACGAAATGGCATATCCCCCCGTCTCTCTGTAAGCTGTATTCAAGTGGTTGTTACCTATGGTAATGCCTGCATCGAAGTTCAATTGCTGGCTTTTGGGTAAAATGAGTTGTGCATACACGCCTGCCGAATATTTGATATTCCGGCTGTCGTCCGTTGCTATAGATGCCTCGTTGCTATCGATCGCACCTGTATAACGTATGTTCTCTGTCGTACAGTACAACGGGATACGCTTCCAAACCAGCCCTATGTTCCCGCTTATGGTGAGGCTGTCGCTCCGATAGGCGATATTCAGCTGACCGTAAGGTGTTGTTTCTTTAATGTGCTCCTTTTGCTGTTCGGTGGTTTTGTTGTAAACTATAGCGGTATTGAATTGTTCTTGTTTCTCCTCATGATACCGGCGCTGATTATTGTAATCGGTACCTGTAATGAAGCTATATCTCATTTTTTTGCGATCGAGCGACAGCTGTGTGGAGTAATGACCTTGACTGTAGAGAAATCGGGTGTCGCTTTTCAGTGCCACATATCCGCCGTAATCGTAGTGTCGCACGATGATATTGAGCACTTCTTCCTTACCTGCGAATTTGCCTTGCGGTTGGTCTATGTATTCCACACGCAATATATCTTTCGGCCTGAGACGCTCTATTTCTTCCTTATCTACAGGGCGATCGTCGATACAAAGCGTCAGACTGCGGCAACTGGCACTCTTTATATCGCCCGTCATACGGTTTACATCCAGCTGTGGAATCATCATATTGGCCAGCAATCCGATACCAGAATTGGCGGCATTTCGCTGTTTACTGTTGGGAAGATATACATCTTTATCGAGTCTTACGATATGGTTCTTACTCTCTACCACCACTTCACCGATATGAGCGATCGTGCTTGGGAGTTCTATCTGCCCGATGTCGCCCACTTCGCAATGGCGGTAAATGGTTTCATAGCCTATGCACGATATCCTTATAACGACTTTTCCGGACTTTACAGGTATCACGAAGCGCCCGTCTTCATTGCTCACGCCGCTGTTGACCGGTACGCTATCGCCCGCATTAGTTACCGTAATGTTGGCATATTTTACGGGGTTCTTCTTTTTATCCACTATTCGTCCCGTAAGTTTTGTTTTCTCTTTCTGCAAACATTCTATAAAGATAAGACTGTCGGTAGTACTTATCGAGACCGGATAAAAGCCAACTGCTTGGCGTATGGCATCGGGAATGCTGCTCCGGTAGATATGTTTAGATACTACAAAGTCTTCCAGTTCGTCGTATATGAAACTGATGCGGTACTGTTGGGAGGCATGGTTCAGGTCGATAAGCACGTCGGATAAAGGTTTGTTACGGTATGTGCGATTCACGATTTGTGCACAGATAACTGCCGGCAGAGTGCATAGTAAGAGTATCGTAAGGTACTTTTTCATAGTTCAACGGTTTATTCTACGATGATTGTACGGTCGTTCAACTGTAGGTTCACATGTCGGAAATGATTAAGAACATCTACCACTTGTTCTACGCTGTCTGCCATGTTCCATTCGTAGAAGAGGCGAAGTTTGCGTGCAGATGCATTGTTGTAAACCACTTTCACATTATAATATTGTGCCATTTCGCCGAGCATATCTTCCAAAGGCGTATTCTCGAATGTTTTCGCCGCTACGTGTTCACGGTGTTGCACAGTGCTGTCAGACGTGTTGTTTACGCCGGTTGGGGATGCTGCGTGCTGCTCCTGCTGTGCCGTTGTGGTAGGCCGGTGGGCGCTTTTGCCGATAGGTAATACGATGGCAGCTACTGCCAACCCCGACACTAAGCACACGATGGCGGCGACAGCCGCCGTCTTTCGGCGTTTTGCACGACTGGTTCGGGAGAAGTACATACGTTCGAAATGGCGCCATTCCTGCTCGGTCGATACCGTTGCATGTTGCATCTTGTGCCTGATATAGGCACGTTTTGTCTTTACCATCGTATCGTAAAGAGCACGATATTCATCGTCGCAAAGCATCTCCTGTAACTGTCTGTCGGTGTAAAGCTCGGGATGCTCCGTCATGTGGAGTAATAAATCAATCTTTTTCATCATCTGTATAGGGGCTAAAGTGGGTACGAAGTTTGCGTATAGCTTGTGCAAGATGCTTGTATACAGCGGTACGACTGATGCCCGTTTCGGCAGCTATTTCGTGGTAACGCAGCCCGTGCGAGAAGCGCAGATGCACGATGTTGCGCGTTTGGGGCGTCAGTTCGCGGTCTATATAGGTCAGCATTTCGTCGAGTTGTCGCCCTTCCTGTTCGGGCGGAGTGATATCTGCAGCGGTGTCGAGCGGCAGCAGTCTGCGCATGCGCTCTGCTGTTTTCTTGCGACTGATTATATTCATACACTTGTTGCGCACGCAGACAAGAAGAAAATTTCCGGCACTCTTTTCGTACAAGGGGGTACTGCTTTCGAGCATATCGGCAAATACTTCGCTTGCTGCATCGCGGCTCTCGTCCTCATCATGCAGTAATGTCATCGCCAAAAGGTACATCTTTTGGTAATGTGTATGGAAGAGACGTTCTATTTCTTTCTTATTCCGCATGTATTATTATCTTTCTTATAATACAGACAAAGCGTGTTTTTGCTAACCCCCGATGATATGAAAAATAGATTTATTTTACTTTTTTTCGATGATTGCACGGCATGACTATAGAATTTAGAACATAGGAGTATCGCTCATAGGCATGCCGTGTAATGGGCTTATGGCGTATATGTAATGCAGAAAGGCACGGGTATGGCTGTGCATTCCGTGCCTTTCTTCGGGTGTTGCATGCACTGTTGTGCTGCGGTTTACTTTGCAGGTACGTCTTCAAGAACCTTTTTCATCAGTTCCCAGAACGGTGCTATAGTGCTTATGAGGCAACGTTCCGTGGTGGTATGAGGGCTGCGGATGGTGGGACCGAGCGACACTACGTCTAAGTTAGGATACTTGCCTAAGATGATCGAACACTCCAGTCCGGCATGGTCTACCTGCACAATAGCGTCTTCATGGAACAGTTCTTTGTAGGTTTTAAGTAACTGATGAAGTATTTCGCTGTCGGGGTTAGGGTCCCAACCTCCATAACTTCCCGCCGTTGTAACCTTCATGCCGGCCATGTTGAAGCAGCTTTCGAGCGTCTTCACAATATAATCTTTCATGTCTTCACGCGAGCTTCGTGCCAGTATTTTGACCGTTGCCTTGCCGTTCTCTATATCTATAATGGCAAGATTAGATGAGGTTTCCACTACTTCGGGATAGGAGGGAATCATACGAACCACACCGTTATGGCAGGCATATATGGCATCTATCAGGTTATCTTGTATCTCCACGGGCACTTCGGTCTTGGGTGTATCTACTTCTTCCGCATAAAATTCCACCGTATTTTCTATGCCCTTAAACTCGTCGATGAAGCATTCTTTCCAATCTTCAATGAGCTCTTTCACGCTTTGTACGTTCTCTTTAGGCATGGTAAGCACTACTTCTGCCTTGAACGGAATGGCGTTGCGCATGTTTCCGCCGTGCCATGTAGCGAGCCTTGCCTCGCATTCTTCGATGGCTTCGCGCACGAAACGTACCATAAGTTTGTTGGCATTGGCGCGGCCTTCGTGTATCTCTAAGCCCGAATGACCGCCACGCAGCCCCTTTAGAGTTACCTTTAAAGCGGCGTCTTCCTTATCTGTTTCGGCCTCTTTATAGTCGAGTTCCGCCGTTACATCTATGCCTCCGGCGCTTCCGATGACAAACTTACCCCATGTTTCCGAGTCAAGGTTCATCAGTATATCGCCATTCAGTTCGCCTACAGGTAAGTCGTTAGCGCCATACATGCCCGTTTCTTCATCGGCAGTGATAACGGCTTCTATCGGTCCGTGCCTAAGGTCTTTGGCTTCCATCACCGCCATAATGGCGGCAACCCCTATGCCATCGTCGGCTCCGAGTGTGGTATTGCGGGCTTTTACCCACTCTCCGTCGATGTAAGGTTCTATGGGATCCGTCTCAAAGTTGTGCTTGCTTTCGGGCGACTTCTGCGGTACCATGTCCATATGTGCCTGCAGTAAGATCGTTTTTCGGCCTTCCATGCCTGCTGTAGCGGGCTTCTTCATCACGATGTTGTTACCTGAATCTTTGAAAGCCTGTACACCTGCCTGCTTTGCAAAGTCGAGTAAAAACTGTTGTATCTTATCCAAGTGTCCGGAAGGACGTGGAACTTGCGTCAGCGCATAGAAGTTGCGCCAGATACATTCGGGCTTAAGATTTCTGATTTCGCTCATAGTTGTTGGTTTTAGGGGAGCGGGGAGTGAGGAATGGGGAGTATAGATTAATGCTTTCCGGCCTCCGTGCGGTTCTTCATTCTTTGGCTCCTGTGTTAAACATTTATGTGGATTGTAACTTCTGCAAATAACTAATTTTTTCTTTTGCTATACAGTTTGCATGCTTTTTTCCGTCTGTTTTCGTGTCATAGAGAGTGCTATCCACGCATATACACCGAGCGCTACAACGAGCAAGGTCTGTATGGAATGCACGATAAGCACGAAGTAAAGGGCATCTGTTTCGGCTATGCCGTAGAGAATGAGCATGGTTTTAACGGCGAAATGCCATGGGCCTGCGCCGTTCGGAGTGGGCACAATCACCGCGATGCTGCCCACTATAAAGGTGACTAATGCACAAGATATGCTTAGATGAGAGGTTGCCTCGAAGCAGAAAAAGGTAAGGTAATAGTGTATAAAGTAGCTTCCCCAGATGGCTAAAGTAAAGAAAACAAAGAGCGGAATGTTCTTTATATTCCTTAAAGAGGCAATGCCTTGCCACAGTCCTTGCAGCGTATTCTTCACCTTATTATATAGTGAGAGCCTGCGGAGCAGGTAAACTATCAGGCCTATAGCGGCAGTACCGCAGGCTAAGGTCACGATGTAACCGGTGGTAGTGAACCTATGTAAGATCGAATCCATGCTTGTTCCGGTCTTCTGGAAGAAGGTTGTAAAGACGCTGAACTGTGAAAGAAAGGTCAGTGCAGCAATCAACAACACGAGCAAGGAGTCGATGGCACGCTCGGTAACCACGGTGCCCAGCGCCTTCGGAAACGACACGTTGTCGTAACGTTTGAGCACTCCGCAACGGGCAAACTCGCCTATTCGAGGGATTAGGAGGCTCACCGCGTAGGAAAGAAAGATAGAATTGATGCGCACGGATGCACGGGAGTGTTCGCCTACAGGTTCCAATGTCTGGCGCCACCGCCAGCCTCTGAACATCTGAGCCAGTATGCCGAACGGGAACGAAAGCAGCATCCACGTCCAGTTCATCTCATGAAGAAGCACGTATTCTATGCGCTTAAAGTCGAACCCTCGATACATCCAATAGAGGATAATGCCTCCGAAAAGCAGTGAAAGTCCTATTTTTAAGGCATTATTCGCTATATTCTTCATTTGCGGTACTTGCTTTATATTCTTGCAAAGTTAATGTAATTTAGGCGTAATGCCAAAAATATATCGGCCTTTTTCTGCGTGTTTTCGTTCCGTTTCGTTGACATGTATCAATAAAAATGCCATATTCCGGCCTTTTTACTTCATATTGTTTGCGCACACAGAAATATGTTGTACCTTTGCAACGTCAAAAGAATAATAAGGATAATAAGTAAAAGAAAGGTAATTAGATTATGGTAACATTAATGGTATTTGCCGTTGTAGCAATCATGATTGCACAGGCTATCAATTTGGGAAACAAGATTAACTTGGAAAACAAGTAATCTCAATCCCTCTTAAAAAGAGTATTTTTTAGGTTTAAATATAAGTGGCGGATCGATTAAATATCGGTTCGCCACTTTCTTTTTGCATATTATTTCGTATCTTTGCTACCCGAATAGAAGTTTTGTTTATGAAAACCGTCAGGCCTAAGAAGAACCTCGGTCAGCATTTCCTGACCGATCTAAGCATCGCAAAACGCATTGCAGACACAGTAGACGCCTGCCCTGATATCCCTATACTGGAGATCGGGCCGGGCATGGGAGTGCTTACACAGTTCTTGGTTACCAAGAATCGCGAGGTCAGAGCTGTGGAAATAGACCGCGAGTCGGTAGCTTTTCTGCACGAAAACTACCCGCAATTGCGCGATAAAATCATCGGAGAAGACTTTTTGCGCATGGATTTAAGTACGATATTCGGCGGCCATACGTTCGTTCTTACGGGCAATTATCCTTATGATATCTCCAGTCAAATCTTTTTTAAGATGCTTGAATATCGCCAATTCATACCTTGTTGCACAGGTATGATACAGCGCGAAGTGGCGCAGCGCATTGCTGCGTCGCCGGGAAACAAGCTCAACGGCATCCTTTCGATACTCATTCAGGCGTGGTACAATGTAGAATATCTGTTCACGGTCGATGAAAACGTGTTCGATCCACCGCCCAAAGTGAAGAGCGCGGTCATACGTATGACGCGCAATAACGTAACCGATTTGGGGTGTGATGAGGTGCTCTTCAAGCGGTTGGTCAAGGCTGTATTCAACCAACGCCGTAAGATGTTGCGTGTTAGTCTGCGTCAAATATTCAATCAGACCAAGCCTTCGGCAGCGTTCTATGCACAAGATGTGATGACCAAGCGCCCCGAACAGCTGGGTGTGGCGCAGTTTGTTGCGCTGACGAATATCGTGGCCGAGGAGCTTCAGCGGCTGGGATACAATCGGTAGAGCGGAGAAGTGCGGAAAACAGAGCGGGAAACGGAGCTGCATAACCCCTACTTCTGTCAGGCATAAACGGTGTATTTATTGCCGATAGACCATAGGCATAATAAAGATAAACAAGATATGTAACATGGATAAACAGGAAAAACAAGAAATTTATAATTTGCTTTTGGCGCAGATAAAAGCGCTTGTCGAGGGCGAAACAAACACTGTGGGTGTGCTTGCAAACGTATCTTCAGCGTTGCATCATGCCTTTGATACGTTCTTTTGGACGGGTTTTTATCTGCGACAGGGCGACACGCTGCGCTTGGGACCTTTCCAAGGTACCGTGGCTTGTTATACCATTCCGGTGGGCAAGGGCGTATGCGGAACGGCGTGCAAGGAGGCATCTACCATCGTCGTACCCGATGTAGAAAAGTTCGAGGGGCATATTGCGTGCAGCTCGCAGTCGCGTTCCGAGATTGTTGTTCCGCTGTTCGACGGCAACAGACAGGTAGTCTGTGTGCTCGACATAGACAGTACAGAGCCGGCAGCTTTCGATGATATCGACAGAGAGTGGCTTGAGAAAATCGCCGAAACGGTAGCTTTGTCGCTCTATCGGTAACCGTCTGTTCGCAGAATATTTTTAATTAAACTGTTGCATAGTTGCGGATTATTCTCTAAATTTGTGCTTTAGAACCTAATAAAAACAAAGAAATATGATTGATGTTAAAGCAACATTGAACGACGCGGAGGAACGTATGCAGATGGCATCCATGTACTTGGATGAGTCTCTCTCGCGTATTCGTGCCGGACGTGCCAACGTGGCAATCCTCGATTCCGTAAGAGTTAGTTCCTATGGTTCCATGGTTCCGCTAAATCAGGTGGCCAACGTGTCGGTGCCCGATGCCCGCACTATTGCCATTCGTCCGTGGGACAAGAAAGCCATTAAGGATATTGAAAAGGGCATAATGGACAGCGATGTGGGCATTACACCCGAAAACAATGGCGAGATTATACGCCTTACGATCCCGCAACCTACCGAAGAACGGCGTAAAGAACTGGTAAAACAGTGCAACAAGATCGGCGAGAAAGTAAAGGTAGAGGTGCGCAACGTACGCTCTGAAATTAAGGAAAAGCTGAAGAAAGCCATCAAGGAAGGCCTTTCAGAGGATAATGAGAAGGATGCCGAAGACAGTCTCCAGAAAATTCATGATAAGTATATCAAGAACATAGATGCCCTGCTTGCAGAGAAAACAAAGGAGATAATGACGGTGTAGAGCTGTCAAGTGATAAAATCGGTATGTAGGTTAAGGAGTTAAACCGATAGTTTTCTTCTTGAGAACACAGGTGTCTTAACTCCTTAACTTATTAATATCTTAACTCCTTATCCATGCATGGATTAGTAATCAAGAATACAGGTAGCTGGTACACAGTGCTCACCGACGACGGACAGATTATCGAAAGTAAGATCAAAGGCAACTTTCGTTTGAAAGGTATACGCAGTACCAATCCCGTTTCGGTGGGCGACTTAGTTACGCTAATTGTCAATCGAGAAGGCACAGCCTTTATTTCTTCTATCGACGAACGCCGCAATTATATCATACGGAAGTCGCAAAATCTGTCGAAACAGAGCCATATTATCGCTGCTAATGTAGACCAAGCGTTCCTGTTAGTTACGGTAAGTCATCCCGAAACATCTACCATGTTCATCGATCGTTTCTTGGCTTCGGCCGAGGCATACAGCGTGCCCGTTACGCTCGTATTCAACAAGAAAGACCTTCTGACCGATGATGAACTGCGCTTACAGCAAATGTTGATGACGCTTTACGATACCGTGGGTTATCCGTGTTTTGCGGTTTCAGCAACGACAGGCGAGGGTATCGAGCCCGTCAGAGCGGCCTTACAGGGCAAGATAACCGTGCTTAGCGGTAACAGCGGAGTAGGGAAATCCACGCTTATCAATAGCATCTTGCCCCATGCGAAGCTACGTACAGCCGAGATATCCGATGCACACGACACCGGTATACATACCACCACGTTCAGCGAGATGCTGCCCCTGCCCGAGGGAGGTTATATCATCGACACGCCCGGGATTAAGGGTTTCGGCTCTTTCGATATGGAACCGGAAGAGATAGGCAGCTATTTTAAAGAGATTTTCAGCTTCTCCAAAGATTGTCGTTTCAATAATTGTACGCACACGCACGAGCCGGGTTGCGCCGTCAGACGTGCCGTGGAGGAGCATTATATTGCCGAAAGCCGCTATCAGAGCTACCTTAGTATGCTCGAAGACAAGGAAGGCAATAAATACAGAGAGGCCTACTGACAGCAGCAGGCCTCTCTCGTATATCTGTTATTCAATAGTGCTGTCAGCACTATTCATTTCCTATATTCCCGAAATTTTCTACCTGTTCTTTGGTCAGCACCACGAAGTTGATCGTATGTCCGCAGCCCTGATTTGAATTGTCTTCATAAAGTACGGCGAGCGAACCGTCGTTCAAAACCTCCATAGTAGAGTATGAAGCATCGCCGGGCTGTATGTTGAATACCTCTGTCCACGTGTTTCCTTCGTCGTGACTTTTATAAATAGTAAGGTTCTTGCGCCTTTCCGATTTCAGTATCGAGTGCAGCATCATGTCGCGTTTGCCGTTTCCGTCGATATTACGGGTATAATATATGATGTCTGCATTGCAATCTGCGCCCCATAGCGTATTGCTGCGCCACTGACGGTTCCACTGTCTACCGTCGGCAGAACCCTTGTTAAAGCCCCTGAACCCATGCTGTCGCACCGATGCAAGCAGCGTGCCGTCGTTTTTTTCTATGAGTTTAGCCTCGTTGGCACGGTCGTATACCAGCGTTGGACCGAGCTTCCAGCTGCGTCCTTCGTCCGTAGATTTCAATAAGAAATTCTTTTCGTGTCCGTTAGGTTCGGTTATGCAGTCGCATAGAAACATCACATCGCCCCGCCGTGTGGTCAGTCCTTTGCCCGAAGACACAAAGACTGCGTACATTCCCGTGCCGTTCTTCAGGTCGAAAACCGAGTCGGTAAAGTTGCCGGTCGTTATCTCTACCGGTGCTGTCTGCCACGTAATACCGTTATCAGAACTGCTTTGCATGGCTATATAACGCATACCCTCGAAGAACGATTTCTTGCCTGCACTCATCAAACAGAGTATCTTTCCGCCCGACGTACGTGCGAAAGAAGCGTCTCCGTAGCCGTATCGGCCCTCGGTAAGACTGTCGCCTTGCGCTATAATCAGGGGCTCGCTCCACGTTTTTCCGTTATCCGTACTGCGGCGCACAGCCACGTCTATCTTATGATTACCCAAGTCGTTGCTCTGTTCGTAGCGCCGGTCGATGGCGGTAACGATACTTCCGTCTGCCGCTACAATCATGGCCGGTATGCGATAGTTCTTGCAGCCGAAGCTGTAAGGCGTGTACAGAAACTGCTGCAGGGCGAATATCTTCATGCCATAGTCGGGATCGCCGTCGGTGGGATATACCGTTTTCAGCCTGCCCGTCTGCGTGGTCCGATAGACTAAGGCCGTAATTTTTGCGTCGATATAGTCTTCCAGCGTGGCCCTTGGAGATACGTCTGCCGTGATCCAGAGATACGGTTTATCGCCCGCAGATCGGCATCCGTTAAGGTTAAGCGTCATTTTTCCCTTTTGCGGAAGCACGGTGCAGAGCAATTGTCTGCGTTTTTTTTCGAGCGAATAAAACTCGGCTGTCGCCGTTTGATATACCTTCACGCGGTCGATGTTGCGATGCGTGTTGCCTTTCAGCACCATGTCTATTCGGCTTACCTGCGTATTCCGTGGCATCTTCCCCATGTCTATACATAGCATAACAGCATCCTTATTGCCCCGTCCGGTGGTATGGTAACCTTGTTTAACCGCGGGTTTCGGTTTCTCTGTAGGGGCACCTTGTGTGGGCAATGTATAAACACAACCGCAGATAAGTGCGGCAATCAGCAATGTTATAGGTTTGTTCATTAGTTTTTATATGTAAGCAGTTCTACGGTTACAAAGATACGGAAAAAGATTCGATTATGCCGTTTAATACGGCTAAAATCACAAAATCGGTTCTCTAAAATAGGGGGCTGTGGATGAGGGAATGGTGATGGAAAGCGGATAAGTGATAGCTGTGTTGCAACGATATGGTACATCTGATGGTTTTAGGCATGCACTCTAACGGACTTAAACAGCCTATTTAAGAAAGCCGTTTATAATAAATGGTTTCGCAGGCATTGCCGTTTCGCCGAAAAAGACTATATTTGCAATATCTTTATCAAATGCTATTTATTATGAAAAAGGGCATTCTCGTCGTTGTTATATCCTTTTTGTTGCCATCCTGTTTGCAGGCTCAATCGCTCAAAGCGTTATGGCGCGATGTGCACAGCAGCGCTTCTTTGCACCCGCAAACAGCTGTGGCGAAACTCGAAAAGATAATTGATGCAGCCGAAAAGAAAGGCGCCTACCTCGAACTTTTAAGGGCGGATATTGCCTTAGCCGGCCTGAAAACCGACGTTGCCCCCGATAGTTTGTTGCCGCAACTCAACCGAATAAGGGCGCATGAACTGCTGGTTCGCGACCGTGAACCCGTGGTGGCGTCGCTCTACGAGGCCTATCTCGGCCTTACAGTACCCGATTCCGTGCCTTATTTGCGCATGGCCTTGGAGCGAAAGGAGGCCCTTGCACGGGCGAAAACTACCGATTACAGCAGCGTTGTTTGCTTGAAACAAGGCAGTAAATACTTCGGTAACGACATGTTGAGTGTGGTGGGTTATGCCGTTGGCGATGTGCCCTTGTTGCACGATTACTATGCTCTTCACGGCAATCGGGCGGCAACTATGCTCACCGCCCTCGATGTGTTGCGCGGTCGTTCGTCTGCTGTAGGCGGTTCAGGGCAACGGTCTGCTTATGTTGCATCGCTCGACTCGCTCCTGCATTTGTACGGCGATCTCGAGGTATCTGCCGAGGTTGCCATCGAAAAATATAATGTCTTGGTTCGCAATGCCGACTATACGCGAGCACAACGCGTGGCGTATATCGAAGAAATGTTGGCAAGATATCCGAAATACGAGCGCATGAATATCCTGCGAAATGCCTATCGGGAGCTTATAAACCCTTATGTCAACGTTGATATAAAGGATATCTTGCTCACCTCGAGGGATACTCTAACGCTGAAAGTGGCGCATCGTAACATCGAAAAATTGCGTATTAAGGTGGATCGGATAGACCGATCGACGGCGGAATTGAGCACTTTCGATACGGATTTCGAGGAGAATTGGGGCGATTTGAAGTACAAACGTCGGCATCGGATAGGCAGTGTATCGCAGACGATTACATATTCCGTAACCGACAGAAGTAAGATCGAGCGCGACACGCTGCGCCTTTCGTCGTTGCCCGTAGGCATATATATCATAGAAACAAGTACTTTCCCGAAGACCAAAAAGGCCCGCTGTCTGCTTCATGTAAGCGATATACGCCCCATAGTGGTATCGCTTCCCGACAGTACAGTGCGCATCGCGGTGGTGAATGCCATAACAAGTAAGCCGATAGGTGGTGCGAAAATAAAGATCGAAGACGGCGAAACGCTGTATTGCAATGCGCAAGGAGAGGTAACGCATCGTGTAAAAGACGACGAATGTGCTTACGCCTATACCGATTACGACAGGGCTTGTACGTTCGTAAATCTCTCTGAAGCGCTGATAGATGATGGGAATGAAGAAGATACAACGTATGTAAAGAACGTGTTGACCGACCGTACAGTCTATCGCCCCGGGCAGACTGTCCATGCTGCAGCCACGGTTTTTCGGCGTAAAGACGACCGTGTGACGATCGATAGCGGTAAGGATATCACTTTCAGACTGCACGATCCGCAGCGCAAGGTTATCGATTCGCTTACGGTAAAAGTCGATTCGTATGGCACAGGTACGGCAGATTTCCGCCTTCCTGCACGCCTGTTGAACGGTAGTTATAGGGTTGAAGTAGACGGAGAGTCGTGCTATATTCGTGTAGAAGAGTACAAGCGTCCCACGTTCAGCGTAACGGTTCCCGATATAGAAACACGCTACAAGGCCGGCGACACGTTGCATTTGGCGTGCAAGGCTACCGCTCTGATGGGCGAAGGTTTGAGCGGTGCTGCCGTTGAATGCAAGGTTTCGTTCAATTCTTATTCCTATCCGTCGGACTTTCCCGATACTACTTTCGTGCTTACAACCGATGCCAAAGGCGTTTTCATGCTCGATCTGCCGCTGCCGAAGATAGTAAAAAAGGGTTCTAAAGGTTATTCTTTACGCTTGAATGCAACGGTAACAGACCGTGCAGGCGAGAGCCAAACGGCAGATAAATATATCAGTGTGGGCTGTAAGGCTGTGCAGTTGTCGGCACCGTATGCCGACTATGTGCCCCGCGACAGCATGAAGCATCTGCCGTTCTTTGCACGAAATAACATGAAAAAAGAATTGGATGCCACCGTTAGATATTGGCTGAAAGGCTACGAGGAGCAGGTTTATACGGCAAAAAGCGGCAGGCCTGCGGGGTTTGTGATGCCCGCCTCGTTGCCTAACGGGCGATATACGTTTGTGATAACCTGCGAAGACGATACTATCGAACGGTCTTATATCGTTTATAATCCGGAGGATCGACGCCCGCCGGCCTATGTGGATAGCTGGGTTATATGCCCCTACAATGTGTTCGACAGGGAGGGAAAAGAACCGTTGAAAATACATTTCGGCACTTCTCAACGCGATGTGCACATGGTTTACACCGTAGCAACGGCCGACTCGGTGCTTGAGTGTAGCACCGTCGAATTGAGCGATAGCATCGTTACACGCGAGTTCTATTACCGCAAGGAGTACGGTCGGGGCCTCATGGTTTCGTGGGCTTGGTACAAAAACGGTGTGTTCTACCATGAACAGGCGGAGCTCATAAAACCGCTGCCCGATAGCTATTTGAACTTGAAGTGGAACACCTTCCGCGATCGTTTGCAGCCCGGAAGCAAGGAACAGTGGCAGCTTACCGTGACTACTGCCGACGGGAAACCGGCCCATGCGCGGCTCATAGCGGCGATGTACGATAAGTCTTTGGATTATATTGACCGCAACGATTGGTACTTTAATACCGGTATAAGTCGAGAACTGCCGCAATATGAGTTTGCTACACCTAATAACTATAGTTGGCAAACTGTGGGCTCGTCGGTGATAAAAAGGCTTCCGGAGCCTGCTTTCAGGTCTGCCTGTCTCGATTTGGGAAACGGTTTGTGGGGCATGAAAGTGAGTGGTAAGGTGGTTACCGACGAGGGATATCCCGTTATCGGGTGCAGTGTAAGAACCGAAGGCAGTGCCTCTTACGGTGTTGTTACCGATATCGGCGGCAATTATACGATAGTCGTACCTTTGGGAAAAAGGCTTGTTTACAGTTACATAGGTTATAAAAAAGAAGTGCGGATGGTTACTTCGAGGGTGATGAACGTAACGCTTACCGACGACGATCGGTCGCTCAATGAGGTGATAGTTACGGGGTATGGAACAGCAAAGAAGTGTGCCTTGACGGGCAGTGTGGCCGGTGTAACGGTTCGAGGTGCTGCATCTGTAAAATATACAGCGCCCGTTATCAAGAGGGATGCAGCCCTTTATGGCGCGCTGGCTCCCAAAGATGATTTCTTTATACCTGCGGATAACCGGAAACAGGCATCGGCTGCGCTGCTGCCGGTGCGTAAGAATATGGCCGAAACGGCTTTCTTCTATCCGCGACTAACCACCGACGAAAAGGGGCAAGTAGGTATTTCTTTCACCCTTCCGGAGAGCATCACGGCGTGGCGTTTTATGGGGCAAGCCCACACACGCGATATGAAAAACGGCTTTATAGAGGCCGAAGCGGTGGCGAAGAAAGCACTGATGGTGCAGCCGAACCTACCGCGTTTCGTGCGTACAACCGATAAACTGACCATACAGGCACGCCTTTTTAATACGACGGAAGTCGATCTGCGGGGCACAGGCACACTGTTTTTACTCGATCCGGAGACCGAACGACCGATTTACAGCAGGCAGGTGTCGTTCCAAGCAGTGCCGGACAGCAGCGTTACACTAACCTTTCCGAGCATAGATATGGCCCGCATAGAGCCCTCGAAAGCATTGTTATACATCTGTAAAGTGGTGGTTTCGGCGGGGAATATGAGTGATGGAGAGCAGCATTACCTGCCGGTTTTGCCCGACGTGGAGCAGGTATTGCGCACTATTCCGTTCACTCAAACGGCGAAAGGCACCGAACGTATCGACATCAGTCGGCTATTCCCGAGGGGTTCTACAGGCAGGAAACTAACCGTAGAATACGTGGATAATCCTGCTTGGATGATGCTCGAAGCCCTTCATGCCTATGCTCATCCGTATGATGATTGTGCTGTTTGCCAGAGTATAGCTTACTACTCGCAGTGCTTGGCAGCGCATATATTGGCGTCGTCTCCCGCGATTAAGGCCACTATAGAGACTTGCAGGCGCGATACATCGGCACTCCGCGGATTGAAGAGCAAACTTGCACAAAACGAAGAACTGAAGAGTATCATGCTCGAAGAGACTCCTTGGAACGTTTCGGCAGACACTGAAACAGAGCAAAAGCGGCAGCTTGTCGACTTTTTCGATACCGAATTGCTCGCCGAAAAGATGAATACAGCCATCTCGAAGCTACTCCATTTGCAGAATACAGACGGCTCTTGGAGCTGGTTCAAAGGCATGAAAGGCAATCGATACATAACGGAAACCGTTACCGAAGTGCTTGTGCGTTTGAACAATATGGTGGGTATGCGCCCGCAAACCAAGCATATGATTGACCGAGCATTTGCCTATTTGAGCCGACAGGAGGCCGATATGGAATACCTGTACCTATGTGCTCTTGACGACAGACAGCCTGCGGATAAGGGTAAGAAGGGCAAAAGAAAGTTGCTGAACGATGCGGAGAAGACCGCTGAAAGTATGACTATTTTGCAACGGGCGCTCACTGCAATCGTCATGCAGAAAGAAAATACGGCACATAGCAGGGCCGTGGCACGCCGTTTGGTGGAGAGTATAAAGCAGTATTCCGTATATGATAAGGCGAAAGGACGCTACTTCGATACCCGACGAGCGGGCTACTCGTGGCTCGATTACAAAATACCTACGCAGGTTGCAGCCATAGAAGCGCTGCGATTGATTACCCCTGAAGACACGCAAACCATTACGGAGATACAGCTTTGGTTGTTGCAGGAAAAGCGTTCGCAGTACTGGCTGACGGCGATAAACAGTGCAGCTGCCGTGTACGCATTCCTCTCGGACAGCACTTCTTTCGTGCAACCGACGGCGAAAGACGATGCCCCCGTGCTCCGTATAGATGGTAAGCAGCTGCGTATGCCGCAGGCAACAGCGGGCTTAGGATATGCAAAAATCACGGTTACACCTGCCGGAGAACGCCTGTTTACGGCCGAAAAGAAGACGAAGATTGTCTCTTGGGGAGCGTTATATGCACAGTATTTGCAAAAAACATCGGATATACAACGGTCGGGGAGCGAACTTTCGGTAACGCGACAGATTATACCTGTGAAGCCCGGACCATTGAAAGTGGGCAGCAAGGTGAGGGTAAGAATAACGTTAAAAGCGGCACGCGACCTCGACTTTGTGCAGGTGATAGACAAACGTGCGGCCTGCATGGAGCCCGTAGACCAAAGGAGCGGTTACGACGGAACCTACTATTGCAGCAACAAGGACTGTGCTACGGCATATTACATCAGCATGCTCA
Organism: Prevotella phocaeensis; assembly: GCF_900065875.1. Lineage (NCBI taxonomy): Bacteria > Pseudomonadati > Bacteroidota > Bacteroidia > Bacteroidales > Prevotellaceae > Prevotella > Prevotella phocaeensis. The sequence continues at coordinate 254,421 of NZ_LT160623.1, forward strand.
GCAAGGGTACTCACACGATAGAAAAGGAATATTACTTGGATAGGAGCGGCACATATACCCTCGGCAGTGTAACCGCCCAGTGTGCCTATGCCCCCGAGTATGCTGCTACGGAGCGGGCAGGCGCCATGATTACCGTAGAATAACATGGCGAACGATTACACCCGTTGCTGCGTCTGTTTCAGTTGGAGCATATCGGCAGGCACGGCTTGTTTTATCTCTTCGACGATCAGACCGAGCAACGAAGTGCGGATAAAGTTCTTTCCGGTAACCATAATTATCTCGCGCGTGGGGATCGGAAGGGCAAACGGTCGCACGAGTTTGCGCTGAACGTCGGTGAGTTGCAGTAGAGATAACTCCGGTATAAAGGTAACCCCTTTGCCGCTCTCTACCATTCTCATGAAGGTTTCGATACTGCCTAACGAGTATGCACGCTTGCTCTGCATGGCTCCTTTGAGGTCGCAAAACCTCACAAGTTGGTCGCGCAAGCAGTGTCCTTCGTCGAGTAACCACAGATATTCGCCCTTCAGATCGGCGGTACGTATTGTTTTATTGTCGAATAGAGCATCGCCCTGTGCCACGTAGGCGAAGAACTGTTCGTAGAAAACGGTGGTACTGTCGAAGTCGCCAAGCCCGTCTACCTTTGCTATGATGCCCGCATCGATGTCGCCGTGGTGCAGTGCATGCTTGATATCCTCGGTCTTCATCTCCGTTACACGTACGTCCATATCGGGATATTTCTTCATCAACTGCGGGAAGAAGCGCGGAATAAGATAAGGAGCAATGGTGGGTAAGATGCCTATATTGAATGTTCCGAGCAGCGAGTGCTTAGTTTCTTCTACCGTTTCGCGCAGCTCTCGTGCCTCTACAAGTACCTTCCACGCCTGATCGATGATAAGTTTACCGGCGGGAGTCGGCAGTATAGGCTGCTTACGTCGGTCGAATATCTTCACTCCGAGTTCCTCCTCCAGCTTCTGTATCATAGAACTAAGCGTGGGTTGTGTTATGTTACAGTTGTCTGCAGCCTTGGCAAAATGCTTGTATCTGTATACTGCAATGACGTATTCCAATTGTTGTAGTGTCATGATGCTATAGAGTTTAGATGTAAAAATAGTACGAACGAGCACGATGAAAACTATCTTTCAGATTGCCGGATGTGGTCTATTTTTTGCAAAGGTAGGCTTTTTTTGCCATATTCTCGCAATGTTCTTGTCGAATATTCCGCATATCTGTCCGGAACAGATGTATTGTCTGTCGTTGATATATATACCATCTGTCGGACATAGACGGGCTGTATAAAAAAATAATGCACGGCAGATTATTTTTACAGGACAATGTTCTTGAACCCCTTATGCTTACGGTTATTGTAACGAGATGATAGATTTTTTCAATGAAGTTATAGTTTTTATCTGTTGCGGAAGGAAGATGTTCTGCCTATCTTTGCATCAGAAATCAGAACAACAAACATAAAACAGTATGATAATACAAATGCCCCCGATGCCTTACATGGAGCAGGCGACAGCGCCAAAAGGGGATTTTTATTTAATAAAAAAGGAAGATAACAGAGTTATTAATGCTAAATACGACAAGAATATGAAAGTAGAAATGCCAGTACTGCCTTATGCAGCAAACGCTTTAGAGCCCGTAATCAGCGAACAGACCATCAATTTTCATTACGGAAAACATCTGCAGAATTACGTTAACGCCCTTGCCAATCTGGTGAAGGGCACAGAGTTTGAAGACAAAAGTGTAGAGGATATCGTGGTTAGTGCGCCCGATGGTCCCATCTTTAACAATGCCGGACAAACGCTGAACCATGCACTTTACTTCGGTCAGTTTATGGCCCCGCAGAAGAATAACGTACCTCAAGGCAAGATAGCCGAGGCGATTAATGCCGCTTTCGGTAGCTTCGATGAGTTCAAGAAGCAGTTTTCACAGGCGGCAGCCACACTCTTCGGCTCGGGTTGGGCATGGCTCTCGCAGGACAAGGAGGGCAAACTTGTTATCACGAAAGAACCGAATGCGGGCAATCCGTTGCGCCACGGAAACAATCCACTCTTAGGTCTTGACGTGTGGGAGCATGCATATTACTTGGATTACCAGAACCGACGTGTAGACCATATCGCAGCCGTATGGGACATAATCGATTGGAAGGTTGTGGAAAGCCGACTGAAATAAACAAACAACAAGCTACTTAATCAATTATAATTCATTTAATAATCATTCAATAGAATATGGAATCAATCATCAATGCACAGGTACCTGAGTTTAAAGTTCAGGCATTCCAAAACGGAAATTTCAAAACAGTATCGAACGAAGATATTAAAGGCAAATGGGCTATTTTCTTCTTCTATCCGGCAGACTTTACATTCGTATGCCCCACAGAGTTGGAAGATTTGCAAGATAAATACGAGGAATTGAAGTCGATGGGCGTAGAGGTGTTCTCGGTAAGTTGCGACACTCACTTCGTTCACAAGGCATGGCACGACACTTCCGAGCGCATTAAAAAACTGCAATACACCATGCTTGCCGATCCTTTGGCGGTGCTGAGTCGCGGTTTCGGCGTATATAAAGAAGACGAAGGTCTATCATATCGCGGTACTTTCCTTGTAAACCCGGAGGGACAGATCAAGGTTGCAGAGGTGCAAGACAATAGCATTGGCCGCAATGCAGAGGAGCTTTTGCGCAAGGTGGCAGCCGCTCAATTCGTGGCATCTCATGAAGGTGAGGTCTGTCCGGCTAAGTGGAAGCAGGGCAAGGAAACGCTTAAACCGAGCATAGACCTTGTGGGCAAACTCTAAATCAATATAATTTATACAAAGCAGTTCCCTGTCATAGTGTTGTTATCAGCATTCGGGCGGGGAATTTTTTGTTATCTGTATGAACGATTTTTGCAGGCTGTACGGCCGGCAGACGGGAAGAATTGCCGTTACACAGGCTGCAAATTGAATTTATAAAGAGGAAATATAATATGTTAGAACATGATATTTTAGAGCAGGTGAAAGGCGTGTTTGCAGACCTTTCCGCTACGTATGTGTTCGATGCCGCGTACAATCGTGGCAACGAGCATGCCGATGAATTTGTGTCGTTTCTTAGCGATGTGGCTTCTTGTTCGCCCAAACTCTCGTGCTATTTCGCCAAATCGGACGAACAGATGTTGGGTTTCAGGCTGCTGAAAGACGGGAACGATACGGGTATAAGGTTTCGCGGTATTCCCAATGGGCACGAGTTTACGTCGTTGCTCCTTGCGGTTATCAATGCTGACGGTAAGGGGAAGAACCTTCCCGATGAGGCTATAAGGCGGCGAATTGGTGCGATTAAGGGCAACGTAGATATAAAAACCTACGTTTCTCTGACGTGTACGAACTGTCCGGATGTGGTGCAGGCGCTTAATATAATGGCACTCTACAACCCGAATATAAAACATGAAATGGTGGATGGCGCACTGTTTCAAGACGAAATAAACAAGCTGAATATCCAAGGAGTGCCATCTGTATTCGTGAATGGTGAACCGTTTCATACCGGTAGAGGCGATTTGGGAGAGCTTTTATCGAAGCTTGAAGAGCAACAAGGCACAACTGCCGACGAGCACGCAAAGCCTGTGGAGCGTACTTACGATGTGGTGGTACTGGGCGGAGGGCCCGCAGGTACCGCTGCTGCAATATACTCCGCGCGCAAAGGTTTGCGCGTTGCAATGGTGGCAGAGCGTATAGGCGGGCAGGTGAAAGATACCGTAGGCATTGAAAACCTGATATCTGTTCCGCAGACGACCGGTGCGAAATTGGCCGACGACCTGAAGACTCATCTGGGCAATTACCCCGTTGAAGTGTTCGAAAACCGCAGGATCTCGGCCGTTAACCTGAAGGAGAAAATGAAACGCATCAGCGTAAAAGGAGGCGAAGAGTTTATGGCTCCCGCCGTTATCGTTGCCACCGGTGCCGGCTGGAGACGCCTGAATGTAGACGAAGAAGCACGGTATATCGGCCATGGAGTGCACTTCTGTCCGCATTGCGATGGCCCCTTCTACAAGAATAAGCGCGTTGCAGTGGTGGGAGGCGGTAATTCCGGCATCGAAGCAGCTATCGATTTGGCGGGCATTTGCAGTCGTGTAACGGTGCTGGAGTTTGCCGACGAGCTTCGTGCAGACAACGTGTTGCAGGAGAAAGCGCGCAGTATGAAGAACGTAGAGATATTTACTTCGCAGCATACAACGCGCGTTATCGGCGACGGAACCAAGGTGACAGCACTGCAAGTGAAGGATCGTAAGACCGATAAAGAGCGCAAGATAGAGCTCGATGGGGTATTTGTACAGATAGGACTTGTAGCGAATACGGAACCTTTCAGCAACGAATTGCAGCTTACGGAGCGCAGGGAAATACCCGTAGACGAATACTGTAGAACGGCTATAAAGGGTGTTTATGCCGCCGGAGACGTCTCCAACGTGCCCTATAAACAGATTGTAATTGCGATGGGTGAGGGAGCCAAGGCCGCTCTTTCGGCATTCGAAGACCGCATGCGCGGCGTTATTTAATCGCGTAACCTTATGAACAGCCGGCGAAGGTCGGCTTTCCGGTAGGAAAAGACCGGCCGGTTGCTTCAGCTACAGCATAGAAAAAAATGCCTTTTCGGTATTGTCTGTTTATTGATAAGTATCTGTAAATCAACGTTAAAAGTACTAAAATTGATAAACTCTATACCGTTATAGTTTTTATCTGTTGTGCGGATACGAGAAAAATACTATCTTTGCATCAGAGATAACAATAAGAGTATTCATAAATAAAGAAAGGAAAAGAATTATGAAGAGTTTAGATTATTTGAACTTAGATGCAAACAAAGTTGCGGATGTAGTTAAGGGATTGAGCCGCTTGTTGGCCGATTTCCAAGTGTATTATGCTAATCTTCGCGGGTTTCATTGGAACATCAAAGGCGACGGTTTCTTTACTCTACATGCGAAATTCGAGGAACTTTACAACGATACAGCTAATAAAGTAGACGAAATTGCGGAACGTATATTGCAGTTAGACGGCACACCCGAGCACCGCTACAGCAAATATCTATCGGTGTCGACCGTGAAAGAAACCGATGTTATACATAGCGGACATGGTGCGGTGGCCCACATACTCGATACGCTTAAAGAGATTATCCGTCAGGAGCGTGCGTTAATTCAAACGGCGTCGGAGGCCAATGATGAGGTTACCGTAGCACTGCTCGACGACTACTTGAAAGGGCAGGAAAAAACGGTTTGGATGCTGGTTGCCTTTAACAGCGATCGCGCGTAGAGCCGATAGAAGCAACATCTGACCGAGACAGACCTATGGTCTGATAGCGATAAGTCTATTGTTCAACGGGCGTAGATGTATGATATATCGAGCGACAATGTACCGGATAACGGCGCATTGCCGCTCTTTCTTTTTAAATAGACAGCCAACTTTTAAATAAAATTAAAAACATTCATTTTTGCAATTGATCCTTTGTATGCTCGAAGAAACTTATTAATTTTGTCAGCTGAATAGCTGTTCGATTATGTTAGAGTCTAAGCATACGCGGAGAATTTTTATTTCTTGGTTGCTGTTGGCCGTATTTATGTTGCCGATAATAATCAAGGATTTTCATGTATGCCAGTATGATAACAGCATCGAATTAGCCTCTTCGAAAGCCTCAGGGAACCATTCCGGCGGGCATAATCCCGATAAATGTTTTATTTGTCAGTTCTCTTTTTCTACTTTCGGTATTGCCGATACCATAGCCATAGCGGCGGTTGTTGCCGTGTTGATGGGCACTGTAGTATTGGTATGTGTGCAGAAAGTAGCGCGCAGAGTAGCCGAAGTTATCAGTCTGCGGGCGCCTCCGTGCGCCGTATTGGGATAATTCTTATCCCACACCGACATTAATTATCCACCTTGTTTTTACGGTGCAGAGGGTGAAAGGCGTATTCTTTTGAACCCGTTATAGTGCGGTTTATCCGCCGATGGCACCCGTTTTTCTGCCGTGCAAGCAATATGCGTGGATAGGGTATGCCCCGTGTTCTGTGCCTGTAATGCAGGCTTGTGCGCGCAATACCCGTCTTTTATTACAGATTTTTTTATATTCTTACGGTTATGAATAGATTTGCTTTGGCAATAATTCTATCGTTGTCGGCAGCGTGCATATCGGGTGTTCCGCCCTTATGTGCCGCGCCTTGCGCCGCCATACCGCCATCTGTCGACACTACACGTATCGATACGGGCATTGTGTTGCACGATGTAACGGTGTATGGCAATGCGAAGAAAGACTATCAGATGAAGGCCTCGGTCAACGAGATAGAACTCGATCGCCGTTATTTACGGGGGAATTTCGCCGGTAGTTTAATGCAGAGTCTGCGCGGGGTACCCGGTGTAAAGGCGATGAGCATAGGTTCCGGACAGTCGAAACCCGCCATCCGTGGTTTGGGTTTTAACCGTATGATCGTGTCGGAAGACGGTATTAAGCACGAAAGTCAGCAGTGGGGAGACGATCATGGGTTAGAGATAGACCAGTTTGCCATAGACAGAATAGAGATTATCAAGGGCCCTGCAGCCCTGTTATATGGTTCGGATGCCATCAGTGGAGTGATTAATCTCTACAGCAACTATGTGCCTGTAAAGCCATTAGAAGGCAGCGTTTCGCTTTTCAGTCGTACCAACAATGCATCGTTAGGCGTGTCGGCCAAGTTGCAAGGACGCAATAAGAAGTTTTTCTATAAGGCAAATATGACATGGATAGACTATGCCGACTATAAAGTTCCGACGGACAGTATTCAGTACTATTCATACTATATAAAGCTGAAAGACCGCACGCTTCGTAATACTGCAGGGCGCGAACGTGACGGCAGTTTTACGCTCGGATACCTCGGATACCGTTTCAGAACCGACCTTAAAGTATCGGACTCTTATGCCAAGAGCGGCTTTTTTGCCAACGCACACGGTTTGGAAGTGCGCCTTTCCGATATCGACTACGACGCCTCGCGGCGCGATATAGACCTCCCATATCAAACAGTAAATCATCTCAAAATTATGAGTCACTCGGTGTATCAGGCGGGAAATCTTGTGGTAGAAGGCAATCTGGCTTATCAAAACAACCTGCGTAAGGAGTTTTCGGAGCCTGTCTCGCATGGCTACATGCCCATTCCGCTTGGCACGTTGGAACGGCGTTTCAACAAAAGCACCTATACGGGAAACATCGGGATGACACTTTCGTTGGGCGAAAAGCATCGGCTTAACGCCGGCATGAGTGCCGAATATCAGCACAACAGGCGCGGCGGATGGGGATTTATCATACCCGATTTCGAGTCTACATCGTTGGGTGCCTACGTTTACGACCGCTACACGATCAATCCGAATCTCATTCTGAATGCGGGAGTACGGTATGATAACGTGCATACATCTATCCATCGTTACAACGACTGGTATAAAACACCGGTGAAAAACAGTACCGATTCGGTGTTTAAAGAGCGATCCGGCGAGCTTAGACGGGCATTCAACAGCCTTACTTGGTCGGCTGGAATAAACTATAATGTAGGGCATTGGATCCTTAAAGCCAATGTTGGCAAGAGTTTTCGCGTACCTATACCGAAGGAATTGGGCGCGGATGGCGTGAATTATCATATTTTTCGTTACGAAAAGGGCAACTCTCTGCTCGATCCGGAAGAGTCGTATCAGGTCGATGCAGGTATCAACTGGAGCAACAAGGTGCTGGATATTCAGATCGATCCTTACCTGAATTACTTCCCTAATTATATCTATATGAACCCTACTTCGGAGTATTATGAAGGCCTGCAGCTATATTATTACCGCCAAAGCCGCGTTATTCGTTACGGGTTCGAGGCACAACTGACGTGCAAAGTTATGCGTAATTTGGAAGCAGAACTGAAGGGAGAGTATCTTTATGCAGAACAACTGTCGGGTGAAAAGAAAGGCTTCACGCTGCCGTTTTCTACTCCTTGGTCGGTCGATACGGGGCTTAAATACACGTTCTTTACCCGTCGACAGGGGCAAGAAGGATATCTTACGTTTAACGTCCATGTGGTGGGCGACCAGAATAATATCGTTCCGCCGGAGAAACCTACTAAGGGTTACTGCACTATAAATATGTCTGCGGGGAAAGAGTTTGCCCTGAAAGGCTGCTCACTCCGTGTAGGTATCAATGCCGAAAACCTGCTGAACCGCAGATATTACGACCATACAAGCTATTATAGACTAATAGACGTGCCCGAACCAGGGCGCAATGTGGCTGTGATGGTTGGCTTAGATTTTTAAATTAATACATTAATATAAACTTGAGACTCTATGAGTCTTGCAATTACAGACTATTATGAGAAAAGGAATGATTTGGGGAGCTATGACAGCTCTTGTTAGTATTTTAACGCTGTGTTTGGCTTCCTGTAGCAACAACAACGATGATCCGACGGAGACAAAGTTGGAGATTAATAAGCGTGAACTGGGCGAAGAAAATTCCAAAACGGCCGTTTTGGGCAAAGATCTGCACATCGAATGCGAGATATTGGCCGAGTCTAAGATCAGAAGCATTCGGGTGGCACTCATACAGGGGAATGCTGAAACCGTATTGATGAAAGACTTTAACAGCAATAAGAACTATGTGGGTGTGATCAATGCACACTTCCATGAGCACTTGGAACTGGACGGTAAGCTCGCTGCAGGTACTTACCGGTTCATCTTAACCGTTACTGATGAAAAAGGAAAAGAGGTGTCTTGGACCGACGAACTTACTTTGAAGGCTCCCGATCCCAATGCTCCGAAGATAGAAATCACCAGTCCTAATGCAAATAACAATACGGCCGAGGCAGGCAGCAAGTTCACCGTAAAGGCCGAAGTTACCGTGAAGTCTGCTGTTAAGAGTATCGAACTCGAGTTCCATGGAGACAAGGAATATCCGATAGAAGTGAGCGATTACAACGGTAAGACCGGTACCTTCGAGTTCAGTAAAGAGATTACAGTGCCCGCAGAAGCTGTAGCTGGCGAGTATCACCTGCACTTCACGGTGACCGATACCGACGGAAGAACGAACACGGAGGAGTTCGAAGGTTTCAAAATAACGGCTAAGAAGTAGGCCTATAGCAGGAGTATATATATAATAAGGTATAAGATGATGAAGACTATAAAACTGTTTTTACTTGCCTTTGTGCTTTGTTCGCTCGCCGCATGCAGCAGCAGTAGCGATGATAACGGTACGAAGGATAAAGAGAAGCCTGTTATTTCAGATAAGGATATTGTGGCAAGTCCCACAGATTGTCAGGTGTATAAGCGCGGAGAGACGATACCTGTGAGGTATCTGTTCAAGGATAATATAGAGCTCGGAAGCTTCAATATCGAGATACATAATAACTTTGATCATCACACACACAGTACCTCTGCCGCCGATTGTCCGCTCGATGAAAAGAAGAGTGCGGTTAATCCATGGGTCTACAACGAGAGTTTCGACATTCCGGCAGGGCAGAAAGAGTATGCCTCTACCGTGGATATAAAGATTCCCGACAATATAGATGTGGGCGATTACCACTTCATGCTGCGCCTTACGGATAAGGTTGGATGGCAGGAACTAAAGGCGGTTAGCATAAAAATTACCGCTCAATAACAGTGCTGTTAAGGCATTTTTTCATTGAAGTTCGGGGGCTTTGTCTTGCGAAAGACGGCCTTTATCTGTAAGGAGATGGCCTTTGTATCGTAAAGAGACGGTCTTTAGCGTGTAAAGAGATGGCCTTTTTATCGTAAAGAGACGGCCTTTTATTCGTAAAAGAGCTATTTTCTTAACGAAATAAGCGCTTATTCTTCGTTGCATCGAGGTGCTAAAAGACGAAGATATCAAGAAAATGGAGTGCAAAAGAAAATGATTAAAATCTTACGAATTGTTATTTCGTAAGATGCGTGGTAAGTGGTAAGCGATCCGTCGGTTCAGCAAATTTATTGTACGTGCCGACGGGTTTTTCGCTTTTGAGCATCTTGTTTTACCATCTTTCTTTCCTTCATCTCCCTCTTTCTCTTCTTTGAATGTAAGAGGTAGCGAGGTAAAAAAAATAGGATAAAATGATGATAATATGAAAAATAATGCATATATTTGCACAGCATGGGTTATGCCTCTGCAATTAAAAAAACAAGTTTTATTGTGTTCGACTTGTACTATCTTTGCACAAGATAGTTACCGCTGCAAAGATTACAGCTTGTAATGAGAGAGTATCTATTTGTTGTAGACAACCATAGACCTATTAACAAAAACTAATATTAACCATTTAAAACCTAAACATTATGAGCAAAACTTTACTTAATTTGGCTGTATTTGCTTTGTGGAGCATTGCTGCAGTGGCACAAACCGATAAAGATCCGGCAATCTATGCACCGACAGCGTCGGGTGAACAACTCACCAATTTGTATCTTAACTCAGCCCTTTTACATGGCGGAACTCCCATCTATCCGGGCAATGTAACGGGCGATGCACGCGGAATGGCTGTTGCCAACGGCAAGATGTATATGTGCAACAGAGTTTCAGGCAATGTTTCGCAACTTGTGGAACTTGATGGAACAACAGGCACATTGCTTCGGAAGATAGATCTTCCGGAGGAGATGTGGAAGGAAGACGACAATCAACTGGGATTTATCTGTAACGATGTGCAAGTAGATGATGCCGGTCATATTTTTGTTGCCAACATGTCTACGGACATGCGCGGAACAACAGCGGCACATATCTTCAGGGTAAATTATGTAGATGTTACGCAGACGCCCGTACAGTATCAAACAGTACTTAACGCGACCTTACCCACTACCCTGCTTAAGGCGATGCGTGTAGACACCTATGATCTTTACGGAGATATTTTGCATGGCAATGGTTTCATTATGCTTCCGATTAGCGGTGCTGAAGAAGGTGCGGGGAATACGGTGATCAAATATACGGTAACAAATGGTGTGGCCGATGCTTCCAATCCGCAGACAATTGTACTCACAGAGTTCAATCCTTCATCGGCAAAAGCTGCCGGTGCGGCTCCGCGCATTAATATCATCGACAACGATCTTTTCTATCACGACGGCTTTAATACGATGCCTATGCTTTATGATATGAATGGTGCAGTGGTAGACGGCTTCCAAAACAACAAACCACTGACTCCCGCAAGCACGGGGCAGAATGGAATCACAGAGTTCGAACTCAATGGATCTTATTATCTCGTTGTAGCTTCGACAAATACTGATGATGGAGAGGCACCACAAGCCTTCGATATATTTAAGTTCAAGGACGAAGGACGCTCATTTGCCGACATGACATTGCTCTATCGCTTTCCTCAAACAGGATTAGGTAAGGTCGCAAATGCCGTGAGAACAGCCTTGCCCAGAGTAGAAATCGTCAACGGAGAAGACGGACAAAAGAAAGCGCGCATCAATATCTATGCCTACAGAAATGGTTATGGCATCTATGAATTTGTGAACAATCAGCCTACTGACATCGTTAAAGTGGAAAGTGAAAAGATTAACTACGCAGTTCATGGAAACTTAATCACGGTGAATGAAAATGTAAAAGCCATCGTTCTTTATAACCCGTCAGGACAAAAAGTGGATGAGTGTACAAACGGCAACACTGTTAAAGCTTCTGCACGTGGCGTATATGTACTGAGCATTCAAAGTAAGAATGGAAGTATGAAAACGATGAAAATCGTTATTGGTTAGTTTCATTGAACTGGCAAAGACTTTCTTTGCAAGGTTTCTATCGGCTTCTCTTTTACCCTTATATTATAGCATATAACACTTATTCTCCTATGAAAAAGATTATTCAAAGTTTCCTTTTTCTTCTGTTGCTGACAGCTTCTGCACATGCAAATGATGTTATCATTGATGGAAAAACCTATCGTGTAGACACGGTGGCTTTGTTTAAAGCTGGCCCCGGAACACAGTACATGGCCTTAGAGTTTAGAGGAACCAAGCGTATCAATGCATTCTTCTTGAAAGTCGATCTCACCAATCCTTATATCATCTATCGGGCCGCTTTGGGCCGCGACTCTATTTATGGAGGCGAACAACCGTCAAAAGTTGCTATGCGAAAGAGCAAGGAAAATGCTGCGTATATTGCGGGAACAAACGGTGATTTCTACAATGTCACCAACTATGTGGGTATGCCTATCGGTTATACGGCGGTCGATCACGAGCTGGCTAACAACACTTCGTTACCTAATCATCAGCAGGCACTGGCTATCGACGAGTCAAAAGTGCCTTATATCGGTGCGATGAACTATTCCGGAAACCTACAGATCGGAACCAATAACTATGCGATTGATCATGTCAATCATTTGAGAGGAAATAACCAATTGGTACTTTACAATCAGCATAACGGACAATATACCCACACGGATGCGAATGGGACGGAAGTGCTTGTAACGCTTGCAGAAGGTGAAACTTGGGATATCAACAAGGAAATTCGTACAAAAGTGGTTTCGGTAGTGCAGAATAAAGGCAATATGTTTATCCCATCAGGCGGTGCTGTTCTGTCTGCCAACGGTGCTATGGCCGAAAAACTATCCACTCTTACTAAAGGGATAGAAGTAAAAATCTCACTGGACCTATCGCTTGATGGTGTTACTTCATCGTTTACCGATGTGGTAGGTGGCGATCCCCGTAGCCCCATGTTGAAGAACGGTATCGTTAATACAACCGAGGTATGGAACGAGCTGCATCCGCGTACAGGATTCGGTTATACACAGGATAAAAAGACGGCTATCCATTGTGTGGTAGATGGCCGCAGCACGCTCTCTTCCGGAGCAACGACTAAAGAGCTTGCCGAAATCATGCAATTTGCAGGTGCATACGATGCTATTAATCTTGATGGTGGCGGTTCGAGTTGTCTGTTCTTAAAAGATTTTGGTCCAATGAACAAGACCAGTGACGGTTCTGAGCGTGCTGTCGGCAATGGTATCTATGTGATTTCTACGGCACCAACAGACAACACAATAACCGAAATAAGAAGCCTTCGAACAAAGGTTCGTCTACCACGTTATGGCATCTACAAACCTACATTCTACGGCTACAACCGTTATGGAGTGCTTGTTTCAAAGAATGTCGAGGGCGTAACACAGACCGTTGCCTCCACAGTGGGTGAGATATTGTCTGACGGTAGTTTCTTTGCATCGGGAAAACAGTCAGGAGAAATCATCGCACAATATAACGGAGCAACAGAGAAAATACAGGTAGAGCTGCTGCCCGAAGCTCCGATTACTATTCGGTTAGACTCCGTTTTACTCGATAATCACGTAAGTTATCCCATAGAAGTGCAGACTGTTGTTGAAGGAAATCTTCTCGATCTCTATTCGGGTGCACTAAAATGGGAGGTTGCCGATCCATCCATTTGCACCGTTACCAACGGTATTATCAAAGGATTGAAGAATGGCTCTACTTTCGTAACCGGCACATTGGGTAGTTTTACTGACCAGATCAAGGTGAATGTAGAGATCGCCAATAAGCCTTCAATTACGGTCTGCCCCTTTACTGATCCCCAATGGAGCATTACGCATTCAGGCAACTTGACGAATGTTGTAAATACAACAACGACAGATGCCATCAAAACAACATTCACTTATAAGGCAGGGCGCAACACCAATGTGGCCTATCATAACGATATTCCGTTGTACAGTTTGCCCGACAGTTTTAAGATTACGTTCAATATCGGCGAAACAAACGTTAGCAAGTTGAGCCTGCGCTTTAAGGAGAACAATAGCAATATGGAGACAATCAACAAGGAATTTCAAAGTTTTGAGAAAGGCAAAGACCACACTATCAGTCTCGCATTGGCCGATATAATGGACCACCCTAACGATAGAGGAGCTTATCCCTTGCACTTCAATTTTATGCAGTTCTCTATCAGCGGCTCAGGTATGACAGCTCAAAAGAATTATGATATCGCCATCAAAGAGTTTGTTCTTATCTATAAAGATGCCACAACAACCATTCAAAGCACAACGAAAGACACACAGCAGAAAGTGTTTGTCAATACTATTAAGGGCGAAAAACTCATGGTTTATTTTGATTTCGACAAAGAAGAGAAGGCACAAATTGAACTTCTCTCGGCATCAGGAAAAGTGCTGTACAAAAAACATTTAGGTATTGTTAGAAAGGGCAGCCACACATTTCCAATAGAAAAAATGGCTCACGGCGTATATTTAATAAAAGTCAGCTATGGCAAAAAGTATAAAACCTTAAAAGTAATGATTTGAGTCTGATTGAACTGCTTGCGGCTATGGATAATAAAGTTCTGGTGTTGTAAAAGCCACCAAAGAAAACAAAGGAAGAAAAAGAAAAGCACTGAAAAGTGTTTTACTGAAATCTCTTCCTTAATAGTATGGCCGGCATACAGAAATGTGGTAGGGAGCAGATTTGCCATTTTTTTTCGAAAGACTGCCTCCTTTCTCTTTTCGTCGGTCATACTAAAGACTGGCATGTGTTATGCCCGATAGCGAAATTTATGTAGATAGAGAACATTACTTATTTCTGTTGAAGACGAGGGGAAATTCCTGCAAAACAATAAAAATGATTGTTTGACAAACAAAAAACAAGCATTTCCTTTGGTTAGACAGCACCTTTTATTTATCTTTGCATCCGTAGCAAGAGTTGTTTTTGACACAAACGCAAATTAAGGAAGTTTAGGGTATTTGGGTAGTAATCAAAGCGTAATCCTTTTTTGTTTCCTGTTTTATAAGTACTTATAATCAAAGAGTTACAAAGAGCCGATACTTTTGCACCGCAAATACGTAATATTGCACTCGAATAATTAAAACAAATTTAAAAAGAAGATGAAAAAATTAATGTTGATTGTTGCTGCATGTGCAGCAATGGTAGCTTGCAAACAGAGTGGCAAGACTGCCGAGAATATGAACGGAACCGACTCGGTTACCGATTCTGTAGTAGTAGATTCCATGGTTTATGAAGGTACTCTGCCGGCAGCAGACGGCCCGGGTATCCGTTACAGTTTGGCCCTTGCAGGCGATTCTACCAACGGTTATCACCTCACGATGACTTATCTTGAGGCCGAAAACGGTAAGGACAAAGCGTTCGATTACAACGGAGTAGCAGAGGTTGTTACCAAGACTGTCGGCGGTAAAGAGAAGAAAGCCTATAAATTCAGCCTTGGTGAAAAGGAAGCGCCAGCTTACTTCATGATCGTTGACGACTCTACCTTGCGTGCCGTTAACGACCAATTAGAGGAAGCAGTTACTAAAGATTTGAACTACGATTTGAAGCTGAAGAAGTAATATAGCGCGCTTTTTCGATAAATATAAATATTCCCCGAACCTCACGGTTTCGGGGAATATTCGTTTTAAGAGTTATGTGTAGCCCGCTTAGAAGTACGGCCTATTCCTTTTAACCGGTGCTTCTATCGGGCTTATTTCTATGCTCTATGCCGGCGGGCAGATTTATGTGTACTGAATTTTGTATATGTAGTACAGCCACACACCTAAGAAACCAACGACGAAAGTGACACCTAAAATATTGCCGAATGTATCGGATAATGTGTAATAACGGCTGATTGCATCGGTTAGGAGTACCATCGACAGGCAGAAAGTAAGCAGTCTGTTGGCTCTGGAGGCCAATTTCAGCTGGCGCATTTCGTGGGCGAAAGTGTCTAAATTGTACCGTTTCGGATAATAAGATTTGTAAAGAAAGAGCAGCACGACGAGACTCAAAAGAACATTTATGCGTACATCTCTCCATTTAGATACGTATTCTGTCACGTTTCCTGCTTCGTCGTAGGCCTTCGGAATCATATCCGGAGCGTGCCTGAATGTCCAGAACGTCAGGATCAGAGATATTGCAATTATACAAAATATGATACTTTCGAAGATCTTGGCTTCGATGTTTCTGTTAGGCAGGATATGGTTGTAATATTCGTTCCGGATGCTTTTGATAATGTTCATAGCTTCGTCTTTGTTTCTCGTTTATTCGCTGTTGTCTTCTTTCTCATTGGCTTTACGCTTTCTCAGTCGGCCGTTTTTGCGCAATGCCTCGGTAATAATCCACTGCAATTGGCCGTTGATAGAGCGGAAATCATCGGCAGCCCATTTCTCTATAGCATCCATCGTGCCGGCATCCACACGCAGGATAAAGCTCTTGTTCTTATTTTCTTTTTTCGCCATTACTGCTGTTTTCTGTCGCCATGCTCGTGCCCTATTCCCGAAAGAGGCAGGGAACGGGGCGCTTTACATATTCAAAGTGCCTGTGTTAACGACCGGTTGCGCAGTGTCGTCTCCGCAGAGTACCACCATCAGATTGCTCACCATGGCGGCCTTCTTGTCGTCGTCGAGTTCTACAACCCCTTCGTCTGCCAGCTTTTCAAGTGCCATCTTCACCATCGAAACGGCCCCTTCGACGATCTTTTCGCGTGCTGTAATGATGGCATTTGCCTGCTGTCGTCGCAACATAACGGCTGCTATTTCGGGTGAATAGGCCAAATAATTGATACGGGCCTCTACTATATCGATGCCAGCCATGTCCAATCGTTCTGTCAGACGCTCCTCCAACTGCTTGTTGATATCGTCTCCGCCATCGCGGAGTGTAAGTTCTTTAGAATCTGTTTCGGTATCATCGTAGGCATATTGCCCTGCTACTTGTCGTAAAGCAGCCTCACTTTGTATCTTTACAAAGTTCTCGAAAGCCCGCATAATATTGTTCACGTCTTTACCGATTGCGGCTGCTCCCGCCATTGTTTGGGCATCGATCTCGAACATGGCCTTATACGTATCTTTCAATTTCCATACGAGTACCAGCCCTATCATTACAGGATTGCCTATTTTATCGTTCACTTTAATAGGCTCGGCATTTAGGTTTCTGGCCCTAAGAGAGAGTCTTTTCGTGTTTATAAATGGATTTACCCAGAAGAAGCCTATATGTGTAAACGTGCCACGATACTTTCCAAAGAACATCATAACGCGAGCTTCGTTAGGTTCGAGTTGCATCAAGCCCTTGAAACAGAACAGAGTGGCAAGCATACAGGTAAGAGATACGAAGCTTAGAGGCGACTCCGCGTTGACATAGAAGCCGAACAAAGCGCCGAAAACTACTGCGAGTGCGAGGAGTATTACAAGCATGAGGAAACCGTTTACGATAGCTCCTTTGAAACTGAATTCCTTATTTTCCATAATCGTAAGTATTTTATTATTTTTATATGATATCATTTCGATATCACAAAAATATATGTTTGTTTCAAACAAACCAAATGTTTTATCGGCTATTTTACATAATTTAACACATGATAATCCTTTATACACACTAATTCCTCGAATTTATACACAGCCCTATCAAACTTATGTACAATTATCAATTTCATTGTCTCGAAATCCGATTCCGTGGTTCATCACGTCAACCTCCGTGGTTCATCGCGTCAACCTCCGTGGTTCATCGTGTAAACTTCCGTGGTTCATCGTGTCAACCTTCGTGGTTCACGATGTCAACCTCCGTGGTTCATCGCGTCAACCTCCGTGGTTCATCGTGTCAACCTCCGTGGTTCATCGTGTCAACCACTCGTATTCAGACAATAAGTATAGATAGATTGTATATAAAAAAGCGTCCGCA
>NZ_LT160624.1:0-291208 GCF_900065875.1 Prevotella phocaeensis
GCCAGCTGCTTATCCTCGATGACCTGTTCCTTGTGCCTCTTGACGCCAAGGAACGTCCCATACTGCTCGAGATTATAGAAGACAGGCATGAAAGAAAATCTATCATCATCACCTCACAGTACCCGGCTTCCAACTGGTATGACATGGTAGGCGATCCGACAATAGCCGATGCCATTCTTGACCGCATCATCCATACGGCGCGTACCATAGAATTATACGGTGAAAGCATGCGTAAGTTAAAGGCAAAGAAAAACCAAAGTATCTAAAAGGGTAAAATAAAACTGACCCCTGCACAAGGACTTTACAAGGGTTAAATATACGGTACCCAAGATGGGCAAATTTTGTTTGCCCAAAAGGGTCAAAGTTGAGTGGCTTTTCCAGTATCTTTGCCAAAAATAAACTTCAGTTTGAGTGTATGCGTCGAAAATCAATACTTGAAATGTCTCATGAAGAAGCAGTGGAATTCTTTCTAAAAGACAAAAGTTATTGCAACATAGATCTTCCTGAATACTTTTCTTTTGCTAAGCTATTAGGTAAAATAAGTAAGGCTGTAGATAAAGTACAAGATGTTTCAACTTTTTATTCCGAAAGCAATCTAAGAAACTGTGAAAAAGTAAACCATATACTATTTGCAAACAAAGATGGAAAACTTTCTTGGCGTCCACTACAAATAATACATCCCTTTCTTTATGTTCTATCAGTCAAAGAAATCACAGAGGAAGCTAATTGGAAGAAATTATTGGGCAGATTTCATGATTTTCAGAACGACGATAAGATAAAGTGTTTTAGTATTCCAGTAGAAGCAAGGAGCAAACAATCAGATAAGGCAGAACAGATACTTCAATGGTGGGAAAACATAGAACAAGAATCTATAAACCAATCATTGGATTATAAATTTTCATGTGATACAGATATTGCTGATTGTTATGGCTCACTATACACTCATTCTATAGCATGGGCTATTGAAACAATTGACATTGCAAAAAAGCAAAGAGATGGAAAATTATTAGGAAATAAAATAGATAAGAAATATGCAGTATGGGCAAACTAATGGAATTCCTCAAGATTCTGTTTTGATGGATTTTATTACAGAAATAATTTTAGGTTATATTGATGAATTGCTCGCAGTCGAAATAAGTAAAAATAAAATAAAGAACTACAATATATTTAGATACAGAGATGACTATAAGATTTTCGTAAATGCTCCAAATGATGGAGAGATGATTTTAAGGCTATTGTCGAAGCTTATCGTTCCTTTCGGATTAAAATTAAATTCCTCGAAAACAAGAGAGAACAAGAATATCATATCAAGTTCTGTCAAACCTGATAAATTATCATGGTTTCAGCTTAATCAAGGTGACCTAACACTACAAAAGCAATTTTTATTGATTCATCAGCATAGTCTTATGTATCCCAATTCTGGAAGTATCGTTTGAGGATTAACGGAATTAAATAAGAAAATATCAGACAAAGAAAAATCCATTCAAATTATCAGCATAACAGTTGATATTATGCTTCATAATCCTAAAGCAATACCTGTATGCTGTTCTATCATTAGTAAAATACTAAAGAACACAGAAGAAAAGATGAAGTTATCCATTTCAAATAAGATATATAAACGTTTAATGGAAACACCAAATTCAGAATTTGCTCAAATTTGGTTACAAAGGATGCTAAAAGACAGTGTTGATAAATTTGGCTTTAAGGAAGCGTTGTGCAGTATCGTGAGGGGAGAAAGTATTGAGATTTGGGATAATAGTTGGTTTAATGGGAATAATAAAATCAAAAAACTAATACTTCCAACGTCCATCTTTGACAAAACAATATTTGCAAAAATGGATGAAATGATAAAAGATGATGAAGTGGATATTTTATACACTCTCTATGATGACTATCATTCCATAAAAAATAGTTTGCGTTGGCTTTTTGTTACTTTTGAGCTGTCTCAAGTCAAAAGTAATGAGATGCTTCTTTATTGGGATTTCTTTGCTCCTTTCTTCTTCCGCCCGAAGCTCATGAAAGAAAAAGTGGGCAGCAAATCTGCCGACCATTTTTACTCTGTCTGTTCTTCTTGAACGGTTATCCGCCCCGTCCTAACTTCGGGGTGAGTAGGAAAAGTCCAATTTACGTTCCAATTGGGTCCATTCTTTATACAAAATAGGAGCATAAAGTGCAACCATAATGAGGGCATAAGTCAGAATGTACACTGTGATAGCCAAAGCGATGGTAAGGAGTAGCCGAATGAGGAAATTTCCCACACATATCCCTGTCAACCAAAGCCAGACGTTTCCGCCCCAAAGGAGAGAGCCTGCGAGTGCAAGTGCCACCCCAATTGATATTTTGTATCTCAGTTTCATCTTGTCTGATTTTTTTGATTTTATGCGGATTTCAGAGGTGAGAGAGTTGAGTTTCCATTTTCTTTTTCTTTTTCTTTTTCTTTTTCCCTGCTTATCGCATATCCGACATTTTTTATGCGTCTTTTCGTCGGGTCGGTCGTTTTCGTTTCAGTGGCGTAAAAAGGTAGGGCTTAGGACAAACAAGGTTTTACGGCGAGAATACTACCTGCAATGAAATGAAAGTGTGGAGATTGTCGTCTAAACGGCTTGCCGCCCCGACCTTTTTTGTCCATAGAAGCCCGGAATTACCTTTGCCGCTGACAACGAACAACCGCCCCCGACATAATATATTGGTATAAGTGGAAGATGTGCAGGCAAAGAAGCAGGGCGAAAACAAAAAAGTAGTCTCCAGGGACTGCATTTTATCATAGGAACGGAATACACGGAAAATAAAAAGCCGTCCCAACAGACGGCTTTACGAAAATAATTCGGAGAAAATTCTTTTTTCTCACGATATACCCATATCTTTGCAATACACAAAGTGGTCTTTGAAATGGCAAAATAAGGTATAGTATAGAAGTTCGCTGGTTTCCTTATCGTTACCTCTCTTCATTGATAAACAATTTAATCTATTGATTATTTGGTGTTTATAAAATTCTCTATGCCTTGCGACATGGAAAATCAGATTTTTGCTAATACCGCAAATATCAGCTATTTCCTTCAGGTAGGCATTCATTTTTTGATTACTTAATATAGGAAACAGCTTACCATCATGATAAGTATTATTACTATATTTAGCTATAATCTGCTTTGGAATATCAAGAAGCAGAACATTAGATTCCACATTAGTTTTCTGTCTCTTCGTCATAATCCATTGTTTATCATCCATATTAACCAAATGTTCTGGTGCAAGATTGGCAACATCTATATATGATAAACCCGTGAAACATGAGAATATGAATATATCACGGACAAGAGATAAGCGAGGTATCGTAATTTTTTTATTTACAATTTTGAGAATCTCTTCATCAGTAAGAAAGCCTCTGTCGACATGCTCCATGCGAAAGCGGTAATTAGCAAATGGATCATGGTGTAGCACACCCAATTTCTGACCTAAAATGGTTATTGTCTTGAAAATCTTCATTGTCTTTGTTGCAGTATTACGACATTGCCCAGCAACTGTTTGGAGATAAATATCGAAGTCATAGATGACTGTATAAGTTAGTTCACACAGCTTTATATCTGTTCGGTTGTATTCCTGTTTCAAAAAATTTGTAAAATGACGCTTGCATAATTCGTATTTCCGCAAGGTGGTAGCAGATACAGAGATTCCTACTTGTTTGCGGAAATCATCATTATGTTTATCGAAAGAGCCATAAACGTATCTATGTTTCCTTTTTCCCTAAGAACTCTTCTTTGATTCGTTCCAAACACAAATCATCTGAAATTCCAAACGACGGAAGGTATTAAGCAACCCATTACTGATATTATCGAGTTGCAAATTCGTCCTCAGCACTTCAGTTGTTCGACCTTTGAGACGTTCCTTATCAATATCCCAAAAAGACTTCAAAACAGAGATTCCTGTTGATTTTATTGAGAGACGTTCATTATTGAGATAGATTCTCAACATCACAGGAGTTTTTCCATTTTTGTTCACGTAATTACTTCTAAGATAGAAGGTTGACTTAAAAATTGACTTCATAAATACTTATTTTTAATTGTAGCCATAGCATGAATTTTGTGTAGCCAAAACTAAAAAGTTGTGTAGCCATTTGTATCCACAGCCATGCTGCAAAGTTCAACATAATTTTCAAATGATGAGCAATTATTACGTACTCCTGATGTACTCTGTAGCCACTCTTGGCTACAATTTTTGAAATTCAAAAAATTCTGTAGCTGAATTGTAGCCGCTGTGGAGTCTTTTGGGATATTTTAGTGTATCTACACATACTCTGAAAAGAGGAAATGGTATAAAACAAAAAATATCATAACTCCCTGAAGTTATGATACTTATGATTTTCTTTAGAAATCTCTGATACTATTTTCAGAGTACTTAAAGCGGTGCGTACGAGACTCGAACTCGTGACCTCCTGCGTGACAGGCAGGCATTCTAACCAACTGAACTAACGCACCCGATTGATGCAAGTCTTTACGATAGGTAGTGTGAAGCGGTGCGTACGAGACTCGAACTCGTGACCTCCTGCGTGACAGGCAGGCATTCTAACCAACTGAACTAACGCACCTCTAAATACGCCAATCGTTTTGATTGCGGGTGCAAAGATAGCGATATTTTTTTTCCCTACCAAATATATGTTCCGTTTTTTCATAAAAATAATGGACAGTACGAGGAACGAAATCGTACTGTCCATAAACGATTGATAATTATACAATGCCCTGCGCCATGATGGCTTTGGCAACTTTCAGGAAGCCTGCAACATTGGCTCCTTTAACGTAGTTTACATATCCATCGGAAGTCTTTCCGTATTTTACGCAATTCTCGTGAATATCGTTCATAATATCGTGAAGTTTTGCATCTACTTCCTCACGGCTCCAACGCAAGCGTTCAGAGTTCTGACTCATCTCAAGACCAGATACTGCAACGCCTCCTGCGTTTGCTGCTTTGCCCGGTGCATAGAGGATTTTTGCATCTTGGAACACTTTTATAGCTTCTGGTGTAGATGGCATGTTGGCACCTTCAGACACGGCAAACACACCGTTTGTAATAAGCGCTTGGGCTGCTTCTTCGTTTATTTCGTTTTGTGTAGCGGAGGGAAGGGCAATATCTGCCTTCTCGAACCAAGGTTTCGCTCCTTCTACATATTTCACTCCGTACTTATCTGCATATTCACGAATACGGCCACGCTCTATGTTTTTCAACTCCATAATATAATCGAGTTTCTCACGATCAATACCTTTAGGATCGTAAATGTACCCATCGGAGTCTGACATTGTGACGGGTTTCGCACCGAGTTCGATCAGTTTCTCTACCGTATATTGGGCAACATTTCCTGCTCCAGATACAAGAACGGTCTTACCGGCAATGTCTATATTGCGTGTTTTCAGCATGTTTTGCAGGAAATAAACATTACCGTAGCCCGTGGCTTCGGGGCGGATACGCGAGCCTCCGAACTCTTGTCCCTTACCTGTAAGTATGCCGCAGAATTGGTGGGTTAGCTTTTTGTATTGCCCGAACATATAGCCTATTTCACGGCCTCCTACGCCAATATCGCCTGCCGGAACGTCTTCATCGGGACCGATGTGGCGGTATAGTTCGCTCATGAATGCCTGACAGAAGCGCATAACCTCTGCATTACTCTTGCCACGGGGCGAAAAGTCGGAACCACCCTTGGCACCTCCCATCGGTAGAGTGGTAAGAGAGTTCTTGAAGGTTTGTTCGAAAGCAAGGAACTTCAAAATGGAAAGGTTCACTGAAGCATGGAAACGTAAGCCTCCTTTGTATGGTCCAATGGCATTATTATGCTGAATGCGATAACCCATATTAGTTTGTACGTTGCCTTTATCGTCTACCCACGTAACACGGAACTGCACTAAACGGTCGGGAATACATAGACGTTCGATCAGATTAGACTTCTCGAACTCGGGATGTCTGTTATATTCATCTTCGATCGTACCTATCACCTGACTCACTGCCTGAATATATTCGGGTTCGTTGGGAAATCTTCTTTTTAGGCTTTCTAATACTTCTGTCGCTCTCATAATCTTTTTACTTTAAACGTTATCTAAATCTTTTTAAAAGCTATCTTCTACTTGCAAAGTTATTTGTTTTCTGTGAAAAATGAAACAAAAAGTAAGTTTATTTTCTGAAAATATAGAAAATAGTAAGTGCTGGTCGTTGTTTTGTGCCTTTTTTATTCTCTATACATTATTATATTAAGACGGGTGTGTGCCTGCCAGTTTGTATATTGGGCTGACATACTTGCATGATATTTCTGTTTTAGGAGTGCGGTATATTGCATTTATATGGTGTATCTGTCTGCGGTAGATGTTATGTGTAATTTTCTTATTGGGTTTATATGGCTTTCTATTACAATGTTTGTATAAGTTTTGTAGACCATAGATGGAGGGAAAAGAATATCCCTGTTGCCGGCTTTGTTGCAAGGCAGAGTTTAAAAAGTTAGCAAGTATTGTTGATACCTTGAAAGTTTTTGTGTAAATTTGCAATCCAATATAATATTAGAATGCCAGATATAGATAATAAGCGAAAGAGGCGTCAGCAACCGCTCGATAGTTCGTTCGGGCACCTTCAACCGCAGGCACTCGACATAGAGAAAGTGGTTCTGGGGGCATTGATGATTGATAAAGATGCGTTTTCAATGGTCAGTGAAGTATTACGTCCGGAAACTTTTTACGAGCCACGTAATCAGAAAATTTACAATGCAATACAGGCTTTGAATATGGAGGAGAAGCCTGTAGATATCATGACTGTTACCGAAGAACTGAAACGCGAGGGCACTCTTGAAGATGTTGGGGGGCCTGCTTATATCGTAGAACTCAGCTCTCATGTGGCTTCTTCGGCACATATAGAATACCATGCTCATATTCTTGCACAGAAATTCTTGGCTCGCCAATTGATTTCTTTCGCCAGTGTTATAGAAACAAAGGCATTCGACGAGACAATCGATGTAGACGAACTGATGCAGGAGGCAGAGGGTTCGCTCTTTGAATTGTCGCAAAAGAATATGCGACAGGACTATACTCAAATAGAACCTGTTGTAAAGCGTACCATCGAAATATTGCAGAAAGCGTCGGCTAATACGGAGGGACTTACAGGAATACCTTCGGGATATACTAAGCTCGACGAGATAACAGCGGGCTGGCAGAGTGCCGATCTGGTTATTATAGCCGGCCGACCGGCCATGGGTAAAACATCGTTTGCACTGAGCATTGCCAAGAATATAGCTGTAGATTATAGTGAACCTATAGCCTTTTTCTCGTTGGAAATGAGTAATGTGCAGTTGGTGCAACGCCTTATTTCCAATACGTGTGAGATTGCCGGCAATAAGATATTGAGCGGACAGCTGGCTAAGGATGAGTGGGAACGGCTGGATAAGAATTTAAGTAAATTGACGGGAGCGCCTATTTATGTCGACGATACGCCCGGCTTATCTGTATTCGAATTGCGCACAAAGGCACGGCGTCTTGTCAGAGAAAAGGGAGTAAAAATCATCATGATAGACTACCTTCAGCTGATGAATGCAAATGGAATGAAGTTCGGAAGCAGGCAGGAAGAGGTTTCTACCATATCGCGTTCGCTGAAAGGTTTGGCCAAGGAACTGGAAATACCTATATTGGCTTTATCGCAATTAAACCGTACTGTAGAGAATAGAGAGGGCTTGGAAGGGAAGCGACCTCAGCTAAGTGACTTGCGTGAGTCGGGGGCTATAGAGCAGGATGCGGATATGGTACTCTTCGTTCACAGACCGGAGTATTATCATATCTTCGAGGACGAGAAAGGAAACGATCTTCACGGAATGGCGCAGATTATTATAGCTAAGCACCGTAAAGGGGCAACCGGCGATGTTCTTTTGAACTTCAAAGGCGAGTTTACGCGCTTCCAAAATCCCGAAGATGCCTATATGGCTTCGATAGGTCCATCGATTAACGGCGAAATTCTTGGTTCCAAGATGAACAGGGATGAAGATCCGTTCGATATACAACCGAACAATGGGGGAGCTCCTTTTTAATTGTAACTTACGGTTTAAAATAAAATAAGCGTATAAATTAGCTGATTTGATGTATAAATGTGAAAAATGTATTATTTTATTTTGATTGTTTAAAATATTATTATACCTTTGCACAAGTTTAATAAACGAATAAGCGAATGATTACTTCACAGATTATTATTAGCATTCTTGGTATTCGACTATATCCTTGTAGTTGGAAGTGTTGAGGTATGCATGTAATAACAGATGAAGAAATAAATAGAAGCCTTTCACACTTCCATGTGGGTGTGAGAGGCTTTTTTACATATTTGGCGATCGAATAATAATTTAAATAATGATGAGTGATAGATTATTTATTTTTGATACGACTTTAAGAGATGGCGAACAGGTGCCCGGCTGCCAGCTGAATACTATAGAGAAAATTCAGATAGCCAAGCAGTTGGAGCAGTTAGGAGTAGATGTAATCGAGGCCGGTTTTCCCATCTCGTCGCCGGGAGATTTTAATTCTATCGTTGAAATAAGTAAAGCCGTTACGTGGCCAACAATCTGTGCATTGACTCGAGCTGTGGAGAAAGATATCGATGTTGCAGCCGAATCACTTCAATATGCAAAACGTAAACGTATTCATACAGGTATCGGAACAAGCGACAGTCATATAAAATATAAATTCAATAGCACACGAGAAGAAATTATAGAGCGGGCTGTGGCTGCCGTGAAGTGTGCTAAGAAGTATGTTGAAGATGTAGAATTTTATGCAGAAGATGCCGGACGTACGGATAACGAATATTTGGCAAGAGTTGTAGAAGCGGTGATAAAAGCTGGCGCTACCGTTGTCAATATTCCCGATACCACAGGCTATTGTTTACCGGAAGAATATGGAGCTAAGATAAAATACTTGGTCGAACATGTGGATGGGATAGATAAGGCAATTCTCTCTACACACTGCCATAATGATTTGGGAATGGCCACTGCAAACACATTCAGTGGCATCTTGAACGGAGCACGTCAGGCAGAAGTGACCATTAACGGTATAGGCGAGCGGGCTGGAAATACATCTCTTGAAGAAATTGTCATGATATTGAAATGTCATAAACATTTGAATATAGATACGAATATCAATACTGCAAGGATATATCCCACATCGCGCATGGTGTCGAGTTTAATGAATATGCCCGTGCAACCCAATAAGGCTATTGTGGGTAGAAATGCCTTTGCCCACTCGAGCGGTATCCATCAAGACGGCGTATTGAAGAATGTTTCTACCTACGAAATTATAAATCCGAAAGAGGTAGGACTCGATGATAATGCGATTGTATTGACAGCCCGTAGTGGTAGAGCGGCGTTGAAATATCGTTTACATGTAAATGGCATCGATATGGAAGACGATACCAAACTCGATAATGTTTATCAGAAATTTTTGAAATTGGCAGATAAGAAGAAAGAAATCAACGATGATGATTTATTGATGCTTGCCGGTGCAGATGCAGCAGAGGCACATGCCGTGAAACTCGACTTCCTACAAGTAACGACAGGAATGGAGGTAAGAAGTGTTGCAAGTATTGGACTTGACATCAGCGGACAGAAGTTCGAAGAGGCTTCGACCGGTAACGGACCGGTGGATGCCGCTATCTGTGCGCTGAAAAAGATTATCCAAAAGCAGATGATACTTAAGGAATTTACGATACAAGCCATATCGAAAGGTTCCGATGATGTGGGCAAAGTGCACATGCAAGTGGAATATGACGGAAACATATATTATGGCTTTGGCGCAAATACCGATATTGTTACGGCATCGGTAGAGGCATATATCGACTGTATTAATAAGTTCCGCCACAAGTAAAACAGACGAGAAGTTTAATATGAAATAATTATATTATATTGCAATGAATACTTTATTTGATAAGATTTGGGATAAACATATTGTGCAACAGGTGGAGGACGGGCCCACGCAATTGTATATAGATCGGTTGTATTGTCATGAGGTTACGTCACCTCAGGCATTTGCCGGACTTCGTGAACGTGGGCTGAAGTGTTTTCGTCCGAAGCAGATATTCTGCATGCCGGATCACAATACACCGACGCATGATCAAGATAAACCGATCGAAGATCCTATATCGAGGAAACAAATTGATACCTTATATAAGAATACAGAGGAGTTTGGAGTTGCCGATTTCAAGATGAATACGCCTGACAACGGTATCATTCATGTGGTCGGACCGGAAAAAGGATTGTCGCTTCCGGGTATGACTATCGTTTGTGGGGACTCGCATACCAGTACGCATGGGGCCGTAGGAGCGATAGCTTTTGGTATCGGGACGTCGGAAGTAGAAATGGTAATGGCGTCGCAGTGTATCCTTCAACAGAAACCAAAGTCTATGCGTATCAATATCAATGGCAAACTTCAAGCCGGTGTTGTTGCGAAAGATGTTGCGCTATATCTTATGTCGAAGCTCACTACATCTGGTGCTACGGGCTATTTTGTGGAATATAGCGGCGAGGTAGTCCGTGATTTAAGTATGGAAGGACGCCTAACTCTTTGCAATCTCTCTATAGAAATGGGAGCGAGAGGTGGTTTCGTTGCGCCGGACGAGAAGACTTTTGAATATCTTAAAAACAGAGAGTATGCTCCGAAAGGAGAAGAGTGGAACAAGGCTATTGCATATTGGAAAACTTTGAAAAGTGGTGAAGACGCAGTATTTGATAGAGAACTTGACTTTGATGCTGCGGATATCGAGCCGAGAATAACTTATGGTACCAATCCGGGAATGGGTATCGGTATTTCAGAAAGAATACCCGCATTGGACGAAATTCCCGAAGTTGGACAAGCCTCATTTAGGAAGTCTCTTGAATATATGGGATTGAACCCGGGGGAAAAGCTATTAGGTCATAAGATCGATTATGTATTCTTAGGGGCTTGTACAAATGGACGAATAGAGGATTTCCGGGCGTTTACATCGATCGTGAAAGGAAAAAGAAAGGCCAATCATGTTACAGCATGGCTGGTGCCGGGAAGCTGGACAGTGGATAAACAGATACGTGAAGAAGGGCTTGATAAAATATTAGAAGCTGCCGGTTTTACTATTCGACAACCGGGATGCAGTGCTTGTTTGGCTATGAACGACGATAAAATTCCCGCCGGAATGTACAGTGTATCGACAAGTAACAGAAACTTTGAAGGGCGTCAAGGACCAGGCAGCCGGACGATATTGGCGTCCCCATTGGTTGCAGCAGCGGCAGCTATAACAGGAGTAATTACCGATCCGCGTCGATTGTAGGATGGATTAACACACGATTAATTAGGATAGATATGAAACAGAAATTTGATATAATCACGTCGACTTGCGTTCCGCTTCCGCTTGAGAATGTGGATACGGATCAAATCATCCCTGCCCGTTTCCTGAAAGCGACAGATAAAGAGGGGTTCGGAGATAATTTATTTCGTGATTGGAGATATAACAAAGACGGTTCGCTTAAAGAAGATTTTGTACTGAACGATACTTCTTACGGCGGTGTAATATTGGTTGCGGGCAAGAATTTCGGCTCCGGATCGAGTCGGGAGCACGCTGCATGGGCGATAGCCGGCTATGGTTTCAGGGTTGTAATCAGCTCTTTCTTTGCCGATATCCACAAAAATAACGAATTGAATAACTTCGTATTGCCGGTAGTTGTATCGGAAATGTTCCTTAAAGAGTTGTTTGAGAGCATCGACAAAGATCACCAAACACAGGTAAAAGTCGATCTGCCTAATCAAACTGTGACCAATATGGCGACCGGAAGCAGCGAATATTTCGAAATAAATGCCTATAAAAAGCATTGTCTTATGAATGGATTGGATGATATTGATTATCTCCTCCAAAACAAAGATAAGATAGAACAATGGGAACAGCAGAACAAATAAGCAGATATAGGCGTACTCCTCCGGTGGTAGAGATCATGGATTGTACGCTTCGAGATGGGGAACAAACCAGCGGAGTCTCGTTTTTGCCGCATGAAAAGCTGATGATAGCCCACATGTTGCTGCATGACATAAACGTCGATAGGATAGAAGTAGCCTCGGCACGGGTATCTGAAGGAGAGAAAGATGCTGTAAGAATGATTTGTCGTAATGCGGAGCGTGACGGTATGCTCGGCCGTATAGAGGTGTTGGGGTTTATAGACAATAAGAAATCTATAGATTGGATAAGTGATTGTGGCGGCAGGGTAATCAACTTACTTGCTAAAGGTTCCTTGAAACATTGCATGCAACAGTTGCATAAGACACCCGAAGAACACATCTCGGACATATTGAAAGAACTGGAATATGCCGAGCAACAACGCATGACGGTAAATCTTTATTTGGAAGATTGGAGTAACGGAATGAAAGATTCTCCCGAATATGTGTATCAGGTAATGAAAGAGCTTGTGCACACTAACATAAAGAGATTTCTTCTTCCCGATACGCTTGGAATTATGAATCCCCTACAATGTGTGGAATATATGCGTAAAATGTTGAAGCATTTCCCCGATCAACATTTCGATTTCCATGCCCACAATGATTACGATCTTGCTGTGTCGAATTCGCTTGCGGCGGTATTAAGTGGTTGCAAAGGGTTGCATGTTACGGTTAACGGACTGGGAGAGCGTTGCGGAAATGCACCGCTTGCAAGCGTACAAGTTATATTGAAGGATCAATTTCAGGCAAAGACTAATATTAACGAAAACAGACTGAACGAGATCAGTAAGTTGGTAGAAAGTTACAGCGGTATTGCCGTGGCACCTAACCAACCCATTGTGGGTGAGAATGTATTTACGCAGGTCGCGGGAGTACATGCCGATGGTGATAACAAGGATAATCTTTATTGTAATGACCTTGTACCCGAGCGTTTCGGCAGGAAGCGCGAATATGCGCTTGGGAAAAACAGCGGAAAAGCCAATATTGCAAAAAATCTCTGTGAGTTAGGACTTGAGCTTACACCGGAGCAAACCCGTAAGGTTACGCAACGAATTACCGAGCTTGGAGACAGGAAGGAATTAGTTACACAGGATGACCTTCCATATATAGTAAGCGATGTATTAAAGCATGATACCGTACAGAATAGAGTAAAACTTGTAAGTTATATGGTTTCTACTTCTTATGGATTGAAACCGATTGCCAGTATTAAGATAGAGGTGGATGGACAACAATATGAAGCCGACTCTACCGGAGATGGTCAATACGATGCTTTTGTAAAAGCATTGCGCAAGATTTACAGGGACAATTTGAACCGTACATTCCCCACGCTTGCCAATTATGCCGTAACAATTCCTCCCGGAGGTAGGACGGATGCGCTGGTCCAAACCGTTATTACATGGCAGAATGGAGATAAACAATTGCGCACGCGTGGTCTTGATGCCGATCAAACAGAGGCAGCAATCAAGGCTACTTTTAAGATGTTGAACATCATAGAAGATAAACAAAATTCAGAGTAAACTTATGAAATTAAAGATTGCAGTGTTGGCCGGTGACGGTATAGGGCCGGAGATAATGAAGCAAGGTGTTGCCGTAATGGATGCTATAGCCGAGAAGTTTCATCACGAAGTGGTGTATGAGGAGGCGATATGCGGAGCACATGCGATAGACAAGATCGGTGATCCATTTCCGGAAGAAACCTATAAAGTGTGTATGAATGCCGATGCCGTTTTATTTGCAGCGGTGGGCGATCCGAAATACGACAATGATCCAATGGCGAGAGTTCGCCCAGAACAGGGACTCTTGGCTATGCGTAAACGACTCGGATTGTTTGCCAATATACGGCCGGTACAGACATTTAAGTGCTTATTACATAAGTCTCCGTTAAAAGACGAGCTTATAAAGGGTGCCGATTTCATCTGCATTCGTGAGTTGACTGGCGGAATGTATTTCGGTGAAAAGTATCAAGATAACGACAAAGCCTATGATACGAACTATTATACCCGTCCGGAAATTGAGCGTATTCTTAGGGTGGCTTATGAATATGCACGCAAGCGTCGCCGCCATCTTACGGTGGTTGATAAGGCTAATGTGCTTGCTTCGAGTCGTTTGTGGCGCCATGTAGCCAAAGAACTTGCACCGGAATATCCCGATGTGGAAACCGACTATATGTTTGTAGATAATGCTGCGATGCGTATGATAGCCGAGCCTACGTTTTTCGATGTAATGGTAACGGAAAATACTTTCGGCGATATTCTGACCGATGAGGGCAGCTGTATTTCCGGTTCCATGGGACTGTTGCCTTCCGCATCTACAGGTGAACACACGCCGGTGTTCGAACCTGTGCATGGTAGTTGGCCTCAGGCAACCGGAAAGAACCTTGCTAATCCGATAGCACAGATACTGTCTGTTGCGATGATGCTCGAACACTTCGACTTGAAAGAAGAGGGCGCATTGATAAGAAAGGCCGTAGATGAAAGTCTTGATGCTAATGTGCGTACACCCGAGATACAAGTTGAAGGAGGCACACCCTATGGAACCAAAGAGGTTGGAGCATGGATTGTGGATTATATAAGAAAGGCATGATGTGAAAAAATAGCAATTAAGAATTAAAATAATTAATGGCAGACGGTATTTATATCATCTGCCATTTTTTTGCATATCTTTGCGGTGTTTTATTGTTAGAGCATCATGTTCAAGAAAATTTTATTCCTGTTTTTCGGCCTTATAGCGATATGCAAGAGCTATGCACAGAGTACAAATCCGATCAGAGATTCTTTGGCTGTGGCGATGGAACAGTTGGCTTATCATCCCGACAGTATAGATTTATGTCTTAAAAAAGCCGGGTGGAATATACAGTTACAGCAGTGGCAGTATGCACAAGAAACTTATGATAGGGTGCTGAAACGTGATCCTGATAATATTGCGGCGCTATATTATAGGGCGTATGTGAATGAGAAACAAGGACGATACAGCTTTGCAAGAATGGATTACAATAATCTTTTGAAGATTATTCCCGGCAACTTCGAGGCACAGTTGGGCTTAGCACTGCTGAACCAGAAAGATCATCATTACACAGAAGCAATGGAACAGATCAACAGGTTGGTCGAACAGTATCCCGACAGTGCCGTTGCATACGCGGCGCGTGCCGGTATCGAATGCGAACGGAATATGCTCGAATTAGCCGAATACGACTATGCAGAAGCTGTAAAAAGAGATACAGGCAATACAGACTACATCCTTAATCGTGCAGATTTATTGATACGACTGAACCGGAAGCAGGAAGCAAGGAAAGAATTAGACCGCCTTGTAGCATTGGGAATACCGAGAAACAGCTTGAACGAGTATTACAAAAAGGTGAGAAAATAGGGTAATGCTTATAGAGAAGACGGTTTATGCCGCATATAGGCATGCCGAACAGCATAGGTAGGAATAATGCCTGTCAACGATAGAAGCATGGCGTAATACGCGCAGAAGTGCATGCTGTTATCGCGAAAATATAAAAGTAGAGCAGGAAAAGAGCGGTAAACGGGGTTCGAACCCGCGACCTTCGGCTTGGGAAGCCGACGCTCTGCCAACTGAGCTACTACCGCATATTAAGTGAAACAATAGGATTTGAGTGAGCCGATACCCGGACTCGAACCGGGGACCTATTCATTACGAATGAATTGCTCTACCAACTGAGCCATATCGGCATTTCGTAATTGCGTGTGCAAAGATATGAGATTTTTTTGTAACAACCAAATTCTTTGTCGTTTTATTTTATACGTATGCTGTTATAGCCTACAAGCCTGTCGGTGCGTTCTCCGATGCCTTTGAAATATACCAGAGCCTGATATCGGTTTTCTGTTTGGTAGAAATTGCCTTCAGACGGTACGGGAACGAGTGTATGATCTGGTTTCATAAGCAAATATTGGTACGAATAGTAGCCTTGTTTCAGTTTTACGGCCGCTTCATAGCAGCCTTGCGTATCGTTGTATTGCATTTTGTATTGCGGCAAAAACCTATCATTCGTCCACGCACCGTTGAGATATATGTCGCCAGTTTGGTGTGGAGTTTTCAGACGGAAGTGTACAATAAGATAATCGGATGCCGTATTGTTCTCCACATTATCACTGTTTCTGATACAGAAGGCACCATTGGCATCTTCATCGTATATATAACTTAGGCGTGGTTCATCGGTCCATACGTAAGCATGGTAGTTGCTTCCGTCCCAGTCGATGGTCTCTATTCCCATGGTAGGATGGTTTACATCGAGCGTTTCGAACTTGCGGTACTCATTTCCCCCCGCAAAAATAAGGTCTCTGTTGTGGCTCCATCGCAGTCCGTCGTTTGTAATATACTGCGGTTTGCTATTGATAACAGCATTGTCCCACCTGCCGTTTTGCATGACTACGGTTTGTATCTGATTTTGCGGATCGGTAACGTTTAGCGGGCCATAGTTCAGGTTCATGGAAACTTGTTGGTGGGAATTATTGATATCGATATCGGTATTGGTAGATACGGAGAGAGATATACCGGCAATAGGTTCTACGATCCAGAAGCATGCACTAAGGACCGGTTCCTGATGATTGTTATCATCGTATACGGTAAGTCGGTAGTTTCCACTCATTCTGATGGCGCAACGTTCGTTGGGAATAGATAGGGAATAGTGGGTATAAAGCTGGTTTGTGTTAACAGATTGTGCTATGTTATCTATCGTGTTGCCTTCGCTAAAGCCCTCAATATAGTCGCTTGCAAAAAGATTTTCCGAGGTCTTCCAGTCTGCTTCGCAATGTTCAATGGAGTAAGTGTAACGGTGATATTCGTGTGTCATGTCATCGAAAGAGATATTGATAGGCGTCTTGGCCAGATCGTTTAAATTGGTTATAGGAGGAACGAGCCAATTATTGCCAACCATTACCTGCAATGAAGCAATGCGACTGTTATAGATTACGTTCCGTTGAGCCTTACAAATGATGGCATATATCATAAAGATAGCCATGATACAGGTATGTTGTAATCCTCTTATATGCATAGTTTAAAATTCACAAAGTATACGTGCGTTGATTTGTCTGCCCGTGAGATAGTTAGGTACAGCATACTGATGATTGGTGACATCGGTAATCCAATAATACGAATTTACGTTGCTGATGCCGAATAGGTTCAGGCAGTCTATGCCTAACCATATGTTCCTGAATATGCTGTTTGATGTTTTATGTTCGTTATTAAGCAGCCTGTAACTCATTCCGATATCTGCTCGTTTATAGGCAGGTGCACGGAATGAGTTGTTTTCTATTTCCTTATGTGGAGCCGAGAAAGGCAGCCCATCGGCATAAGCCAGCTTCAGCGACATCTTCCATCGTTCTGTTCCGGGAAAATAATCGGTAAAAAACAGATTGACAGCATATCTTTGATCGGTAGGTAAGGGGATGCTCTTGCCATTGAGTTTCATTCTCGTATTCATGACAGACAAGCTGATCCAAGAATCTGTTCCGGGCACGAATTCTCCGTACAGTTTAAGATCAATCCCCATAGCATGCCCGCTACCGATGTTATCGCCATAATATACTACCTTTACATTGTTCACACTGTAGGGAACAAGGTTACTTAAAGCCTTGTAATATGTTTCAGCTGTGAATTTAAATGGTCGTTGATTAAGATAGAAGCGGTAGTCGAAACCGGCGATGAAATGGATGGAACGCTGGCTTTTAGCTTTCTCGTTGAGCCGAGCATAGGTAACTCCGTTGACGGTCGAAGTGTCTCTTAATTCTTTGAAGAATGGTGCCTGATAATAGATGCCTGTGGCAAAACGCATGGTTACATTATGGTTGAATGCCGGAATAATGCCGAGAGACAGTCGAGGACTTATGATGGTTTCTTTATTAAAACTCCAATGGCTTATCCGTACACCGTAATTCAGTGTAAAGAATGCATGGGAATTGGTGCTCGTAAACCTATAAGTATCTTGTAGATAAGTCTCTATGCGATTTGCATCAAGTGTATTGCGTGCGCGTAACGAATATACCATATTCAGGTCTCTGCCGGTATGAGGAATGCTGTAACCACTCGAGTCTCGCATCTCATATTCAACAGACTTTTCCTCGATATGTTCACGTTTGAAGGTGAATGCTCCCTCGAAATTATGCTTCTTGGTTTTATGGCTAAGCATGAGCTTTGCGCTTTCGACGTGCGCTTTCAGGTAATTGCGTGCATGCAAGAAGTAGGTTCCAACGCCGAGATTTTCGCTTGTTTCCGTCTGCGTGAGCCAATATTGTCCTTGAATGTCGTACTTTTCTTGCTCTTTTGTAGAGAATGCCGACGCCAATATGGCGATCGAAGTGCTGTCGGTGATGTTGCGCCTAATGCCCAATGTTCCGAAATATGTTCTGAAAAGGTCTTTCTCTTGTCCGTCGAAATAGACGCGGAATGACTTTACATTTTGCAATGTGCCGAACTTAGTTTCACGGTCTTCCGGTTCAAAGTTGTAGTGGTTGTCGGAAATGTTGCCTATAAAATCGATCGTCCATCGTCTGTTGGGTTTATAATTAAGATAGGTTTGGTAATCTAAGAAAGAAGGTTTGTATTCTCCGTTGGTTTCAAGAGTGCCCAACAAATATTTGGTTGTCTTGTATCTGATGCCGTTAGACCACGATAATTTCTTATTTCCAAAGCCGACGTATGCACTTGCTCCCAACAGACTTGCTGCCACTGAAGCTTCGAATTTTTTAGGAAGTTTATAGGTAATATCGAGGGCTGAAGACATTTTGTCGCCATACTTGGCTTCAAATCCGCCGGTTGAAAAGCCGATCTTTTCTACCATATCCGGATTTATAATAGAGAGACCTTCCTGTTGCCCGCTTCTTACGAGAAACGGACGATATATTTCTACATTATTAATATATACGCTGTTTTCATCGAAGGCGCCTCCGCGAACGTTGTATTGTGAGGAAAGTTCGCTGTGTGTAGATACGCCAGCCTGACTCTGTATCAGAGCTTCTACACCATTACCCGAAGCATTTGGCGCTAATTTCATGTCTTCCTTTTTCAGTTCCTGCGTTTGTCCGCTTTGTATACGTTGCCCCGTAATCTGCACTTCATTTAAAGTTGTGTTGTCTGAATACAGCATTATTTGAAGGTTTTGTGTACCTTTTGGTTTTCTCAATACACGTGTCTTGGTTTTATAACCGATCATAGAGAACTTAACGACAACAGAGTCTGCCGAATGTAACTGCATGCTGAACTTTCCGTTTAACGATGTAAGAGTTACTTTTCCTTGCTTTAATACCGAGACTGTAGCTAATTCCACGGGATTTTGATCTTCGTCTGTAACCTTACCTTGCAGGGTGAAAGTCTGCGCTGTACTGCAGATGGCATGCAGCAATAGTATGATATATAAAATCGAATACTTCTTTCTCATATGTTACAAATAACGTATTTATCGTATTTATATTGTATGGATGTTAAATTATAAGGTGTATATTAAAATAAGTATATAATTTGTACATGAAATTATTTTTTACTATCTTTGCCCACCAAAATATTATTATATAATAAAACGAAGGTATAAAGATGGCTAAGAGATTTGCCGAACATAGTGGTCTCGATTTAACAAAGACGAATAAAGAAGTATTGGCTGAGTGGAAGAAAAATGATATCTTTCACAAATCGATTGAGGAACGTGAGGGTTGTCCGCAATTCGTATTCTTTGAAGGGCCACCTTCGGCTAACGGTCATCCGGGTATTCACCATGTACTTGCGCGAAGTATTAAAGATACGTTCAATAGGTATAAGACCATGAAAGGCTTTCAGGTTCATCGGAAGGCAGGATGGGATACGCATGGATTACCCGTAGAGCTCGGCGTTGAAAAGGAGTTAGGCATTACCAAGAAGGACATTGATAATAAGAAATCCGAGAAATATATCTCTGTTGAGGATTATAACCGTAAGTGTCGCGAGAACGTGATGAAATTCACGAAAGAATGGCGCGAGCTTACAGAGGAAATGGGATATTTCGTAGACTTGGATCATCCTTACATTACGTATGATAATAAGTATATCGAAACACTTTGGTGGCTTCTGAAGCAGTTGTATAATAAAGGGCTGCTATACAAAGGTTATACGATCCAACCTTATTCTCCTGCTGCCGGTACAGGGTTGAGTTCTCACGAATTGAACCAGCCCGGATGCTATCGTGACGTAAAAGATACTACGGTTACAGCATTGTTCGAGGCTTTGAACCCTAAGGAAGAATGGGTGAAATGGGGGACACCTTATTTTATTGCATGGACGACAACGCCGTGGACTTTGCCTTCGAATACATCTATTTGTGTGGGGCCCAATATCGATTATGTGGCTGTTCAGACATATAATCCTTATAATGCAGAGCCGATAACCATTATCATGGCCGAAGCTCGTATGGATGCCTATTTGAAACCGGAAGGCAGAGAAATGAAGCTGGAAGACTATAAAAAGGGCGATAAGGTTATTCCTTATAAGGTTATAGGTAAGTATAAAGGCAAGGAATTGGTGGGTTTAAAGTATCGGCAGCTTATGCCTTGGGTAAAACCATGCCAGAAACTCGATGCGAATGCTTCTGATTTTGTGAAGCAATATGCTACTGCTCATCCAGATAAGGTGTTTGAAGACGAGAGCGGGAAGAACCGATTTGTAGAAATGGAGTCGGAGGCTTTCCGTGTTATTCCCGGAGATTATGTGACTACAGAGGACGGGACCGGTATCGTACACATTGCGAATACCTTTGGTGCGGATGATGCGAGAGTTGCCAATACCTACAATGTTCCTCCGATATTTTTGATTAATAAGAAAGGCGAAACGCGCCCTATGGTCGATTTGCAAGGTAAATATTACGTTGTAGAAGAATTGGATAAGAACTTTGTAGATAAGTGTGTCGATCTTAAGGAATACGGTATTCATGCCGGAGATTATGTAAAAAATGCTTACGATCCGAAGTTCAATCCTGACGGAGTGTGGGATGTAAAGGCATCGGAAAGTGCGGAAGACTTGAATGTTGTTATCTGTATGGAGATGAAAATGGCAGGAACAGCTTTCAAGATAGAGAAGCATGTGCATAATTACCCCCATTGTTGGCGTACGGATAAGCCGATATTATATTATCCTCTCGATAGTTGGTTTATCAAAGACTCTGCTTGTAAAGAGCGTATGGTGGAGCTGAATAAGACCATTAATTGGCAACCAGCATCGACAGGTAGCGGCAGATTTGGGAATTGGCTTGAGAACTTGAACGACTGGAACCTAAGTCGTTCGCGCTTTTGGGGTACTCCGCTTCCTGTATGGAGGGATGAAGACGGCGAGGAAATTTGTATCGGATCGGTCGCAGAACTTTATCATGAGATTGATAGGAGTGTAGAAGCAGGTTTGATGAAGGTAAACCCGTTGAAAGTAAAAGGATTTGTTCCGGGAGAATATGCACAGGATAATTATGATAGGATAGACCTCCATCGTCCTTACATGGACGATATAGTGCTGTTAAGCAGTACGGGTAAGCCGATGTATCGCGAAACAGATTTGATCGATGTATGGTTTGATTCCGGTTCTATGCCTTATGCCCAATTGCATTATCCGTTCGAGGGCGAAATGGCTTATGGTACAGAGAGTGATCGTAAGGCTATGATTGAAAGCAATTACGATAAAACTGCAATTCCGCCGAAATACTATCCTGCGGACTTTATCAATGAAGGAGTAGACCAGACAAGAGGATGGTTCTTTACCTTACATGCCATAGCTACGATGGTATTCGATAGCGTCGCTTTCAAGAATGTAATCTCTACGGGACTCGTACTTGATGCAAAAGGCAACAAAATGAGTAAGCATCTGGGGAATGTAATAGATCCTTTTGAGATGATGAGCAAGTATGGTGCCGATCCTGTTCGTTTCTACATGATGACGAATTCGGAGCCGTGGGATAATTTAAAGTTCGATCCGGAAGGCGTAGATGAAGTGCGTCGTAAGTTCTTCGGTACATTATATAACACATACTCATTCTTTGCATTGTATGCAAATGTGGATGGTTTCGATCCGAAAGTACAACCGATAGCTTTTGATAAACGTCCGGAGATTGATCGTTGGATACTCTCTGAATTGCATTCATTGATAGAGAATGTTGATACGGAGTTAATAGAATACGATCCTACACGTGCCGGCCGGCTGATAGATTCGTTTGTTAATGATGATCTCTCCAATTGGTTTGTGCGCCTTAATCGCAAACGCTTTTGGGGGAAGGAGATGAGCGAAGATAAACTTTCTGCATATCAAACTTTGTATGAGTGTTTGATGACGGTAGCTAAACTGCTAGCTCCTTTTGCGCCATTCTATGCGGATCAGTTGTATCATGACTTGGGAGGAAAGTTGGAGAGCGTGCATCTTGATGTTTATCCGGTTGCAAATAAGAGGTTTATTGATAAGGAACTTGAGACACGCATGGAGATGGCACAGAAAATAACCTCGATGACTTTGGCATTAAGACGCAAGGTTAATATTAAGGTGCGCCAACCATTACAGCAGATAATGATACCTGCTGTAGATGAAAGTCAAAAGCTCCATATCGAAGCAGTAAAGGATTTAATTATTCATGAAGTCAATGTAAAGTCGCTAAACTTTATTGAAGGGCAGAATATCCTCGTCAAGAAAGTGAAATGTAACTTCAGAGTAATGGGGAAGAAGTTCGGTAAATTAATGAAAGATGTTGCTGCAAAGATCAATGAATTATCGCAAGACCAGATTTCTACGCTCGAAGCAAACGGCTCTATCGGTTTGAAAATCGCAGGTGAAGATATTACTATAGAGGCATCTGATGTAGAAATAATCAGTGAAGATATTCCCGGATGGCTTGTTGCAAATGAAGGAAATCTTACTGTTGCTTTAGAGGTCGAACTGACAGATGAACTGAAGCAGGAAGGTATGGCTCGCGAATTGATAAACCGAATACAAAATCTTCGTAAAGAGTCAGGATTGGAAATTACCGATAGAATTAATGTGCAGGTTTCTTCCAATGAATTCAGTAATGCTGCAATTCGGCATTTCGGTGAATATATAAAAACGCAAGTATTGGCCGATGTTGTCGAAATAGCTTCTAATGATGGTGTAGAAACCGACTTCGAAGACTTTAAACTGAATATTAAGATACAAAAAATATAATAATTATGACTATTCGATTTCGGTTAAATAGTCTTTAAGCAATCAAAATATGGCAGAGAAAACACGGTATAGCGATGAGGAGTTAGAAGAATTCCGCGCTATTATAAATGAAAAAATTAAGTTGGCTCGTCGAGATTATGATGCAATGATGAGACAGATTATGAATGCGGACGGCAATGATGTTGATGATACATCGCCGACATACAAAGCTCTGGAAGAAGGAAGTTCTACCCAAACTAAGGAAGAATTAGTACAGATGGCCGGTAGACAACAGAAATTCATTCAAGGGTTGGAGGCTGCACTTGTAAGAATTGAGAATAAAACGTATGGGATTGATCGTATTACAGGAGAATTGATACCTAAAGAACGTTTGAGGATTGTTCCTCATGCAACGTTGAGCGTGGCATCAAAGAATGCTCGTAAACATTGAGCAATGGAGATGCAAAGAGGCACGAAGTGTCATGACGGGTGGCTTGCTATTATTATAGTTGTAGGTATCCTTGTTATCGATCAGATTGTAAAAATCATGGTCAAGACCAATATGTCGTTAAGGGAATCTATTTTTATTACGGATTGGTTCCAAATAAACTTCATCGAAAATAATGGCATGGCATACGGAATGACTTTTTTAAATAAGGTCGTGCTAAGTGTATTCCGTATTATGGCAAGCGGCTTTATAGGATACTATATTTATAAACTTGTTCATTTAAAACATAGGACTTGTTACGTCGTAATGCTCTCCATGGTATTGGCCGGAGCTATAGGTAATCTCTTCGACTCTATGTTTTACGGGTTGATATTTACAGAGTCTACGCCATATACAATTTCACAGTTTGTGCCGTTTGGGACAGGGTATGCTCCCTTTCTAATGGGGAAGGTTGTCGATATGTTCTACTTTCCATTAATTATAACGACATGGCCCGATTGGGTTCCTGTCTGGGGAGGCGACGAATTTATATTCTTTTCACCTGTATTCAATTTTGCAGATGCGTCTATCAGTGTAGGTGTAGTACTGCTTCTTTTGTTTTGTCGTAAGGACTTGGAAAGTTTTACCGTCGTTCTTTTTCATGGAACGAAGTGGGAAAAGAATGCAAAAGATATCGATGCTGAAAAGGAAAAGAAAGAGAATGTATAATAGGGAAAGACGGTATCAGACGTATTTCTTTCTTTTCGTACTGGTATTATTACAATTTTCCTGTAAACCGTCTGTGCCAAGTAAGTATATACAGCCGGACGATATGGAAGATATTCTATATGACTATCATCTTGCCGATGGTATGAGTAATCAGAATGGAGATTACCGTTCGCTGATAATGTATAAGACAGCAATACTTAAGAAATATAATGTAAGTAATGCTGATTTTGACTCTTCAATGGTATATTATGCTCGACATACGGAAGAATTGCATAAAATCTATGAACATCTGGCAGAACGTATCGGTGCCGAAGCTGTTTCGTTAGGAGCGACAGCTAATGATATAAATAAATATGGCATGATAAGTTCTAAAGGTGATACTGCAGATGTTTGGAGTGAAGCTAAAACAGCAATATTATCTCAATACAACTCGTTCAATTTGAAGTCTTATTCCATAAAAGCCGATACGGCATATCATAAAGGAGATAGATTGGTATTGAATTTTGATACACAATTTATATTTCAAGAGGGAATGAGAGATGGAGTTGCTGCGTTGGCTATTGTCTTTTCGAATGATAGTGTTGCCAATCAGATTATTCATATGTCTTCGTCCAATCATTATTCTGTACAAGTTGGTGATGACAATCATTTAGGGATAAAGGAAATAAAAGGCTTCTTTTTGTTAAATGATGGTGCGAATAGCCAGTTACGATCATCTACAACGTTGCGTATGATGATTGTCTATAATATTCGTTTGATAAGAATTCATGAGCCTAATGACAAGACTATAAAAGTAGATACGGATAGCATACATAAATCGGATTCTGCGAATATGCAACAATCGTCTGCTGCGCGTGAGTTAGAAACACCGCAAATGGTAATAGATGGCGGCAATGCTCTACCATTGAAAAAGCAGGTAAATGTTAGGAGATAAATTTTTATGGTATCGGTAAATGAGTTAGAAGATAAGTTGATAGATTTGGCTTTTGCCGAAGATATTGGAGACGGTGATCATACAACATTGTGCTGTATTCCCGAAGAGGCTTTAGGCAAATCGCTTTTGTTGATCAAAGAAAATGGGATTTTGGCAGGTGTAGAAGTCGCCAAGAACATCTTCTATCGTTTTGATCCAACTCTGCAAGTGCAAGTTTTTA
Source organism: Prevotella phocaeensis (assembly GCF_900065875.1). NCBI lineage: Bacteria > Pseudomonadati > Bacteroidota > Bacteroidia > Bacteroidales > Prevotellaceae > Prevotella > Prevotella phocaeensis. Next base: position 25,395 of record NZ_LT160624.1, read on the forward strand.
TTAATGATGGAAGCAAGGTGAAGGCTGGAGATATTGCAATGGAAGTGAGCGGAAAGATACGTTCTTTATTGCAAACCGAGCGTCTCATGCTAAATGTAATGCAGCGTATGAGCGGTATTGCAACTATGACAAACCGTTATGTGGAAAAACTGAAAGGTACGAAAACACATATTTTGGATACTCGAAAAACTACTCCGGGAATGCGAATGCTCGAAAAGCAAGCCGTGCGTATCGGCGGAGGAATGAACCATCGTATAGGACTTTTCGATATGATATTATTGAAAGATAATCATATAGACTTTGCCGGAGGGATTGTCAATGCCATTGATCGCTGCCACAGATACTTGAAAGAAAAGAATTTAAATCTTAAAATAGAGATCGAAGTACGCAGTTTTGAAGAATTAAAACAGGTGCTCGAATGTGGAGGTGTACATCGTATAATGCTTGATAATTTCTCTGTTGCGGATACTAAAAAAGCGGTTGACAAGATTTCAGGGCGCTATGAAGTAGAATCTTCGGGAGGTATTACGTATGATACAATCAGAGATTATGCGGAACAGGGCGTAGATTTTATTTCGGTAGGGGCCTTGACGCATTCGGTAAAGGGGCTGGATATGTCGTTTAAAGCATGCTGATATTCTTGTTACTTATTTAGTTTAATTGCATTGAACCTACTTGTTTGTTTATTATTATCAGTCATTGCGTATCAATCTCCGGTACATTATGAAATCTCTTTGGCTGGGAATTTCGGAGAACCACGGCCTAATCATTTCCATGGAGGTATAGATATAAAGACCGGTGGAATAGAGGGAAAACCGATCTTTTCTATCGGGGATGGCTACGTATCTTGTGTTACGGTCGGTGTAGGAGGATATGGCAACGCCGTTTATATTCGTCATCCGGAAGGATATACAAGCGTTTATGCTCATTTAAAGAAGTTCGCTCCGCAGATCGAAGCAAACGTAAAGCAACGGCAGTATGCGCATCAATCTGCCAACGTGACATTGGTTTTTCCTCCCACGGCGATACCTGTATCAAGAGGACAGTTAATTGCTGTCAGCGGTAATAGCGGTGCTTCTCAGGCGCCACATTTGCATCTTGAAGTCCATCATACGCATTCTTGGGATATGATGGATCCTTTGGATTTTATCGGAGAGAAAGTTAAAGATGCTTTACCTCCTATGGCACATGGTTTTATGGTCTATCCTGTTGCTGGAGAAGGAAGTTTCTGTGGTGGTGCCGGCAAGCGGTCTTTCCCTTTTACGTCGTATTATTTAGAGCGAAAGTTTACAGCTTGGGGAAAGGTGGGATTTGGTATTTGGGCTAACGATTATATGGAGTCGACCTATAATCGGTACGGAGTCAGGAAAACGGAACTTTATGTTGATGGCACATTGGCGTTCAAGAGTGATGTGAAATGTATTCCTGCTGATTTAAATTTGATGGTAAACAGTTGGGGCGACTATGAGCATTTTCTTAGATACAACGTGTGGTACATGCGTTCTTATGTGAAGTCTGGAGTTTCGTTGCCGATATTTACGACCAATAAAGAAAGAGGAATTGTCGATTTTAATCAAGAGCGGGATTATCTGTTGACTTATATTTTGACGGATTTTAAAGGTAATGAGAGGAAATACAGTTTTACAGTTTCCGCCAAACGTGCACCTTTGACTAAACAAGCAATACAGCAGCATCCGCTTAGAACTTTGAGGTGGAATACTACGAACTTTTACCAACTGCCGGGTATGCAATTGTCGTTTGGTATTGGTTTTTTGGCAGAAGATAAAGAATTATCGCCTACCATCAGGCGTGGAATATATTCAGATCAGTATTCGCTTACGCACACCTCACTTCCCTTGTTCCATTATGCCGGCCTTGCTATCAGATTGAAGAAAACCGTGTCCGATCCCTCGAAGCTCTACATCGTTTCCCATTCTTCGCGAGATCGGTTTATGGGCGGTTTCTATAAGAATGGATGGGTACATGGTAAAGCACGTGAATTAGGGGCTACTTACGAGATTGCTTACGATGATATTCCGCCGACGATAACCCCCGTCAATCAAGGGACATGGAACCAAAAGCATATTGTTACGCTTGGTGTTAATGACAGTCAGAGTGGGATAGAAAGCTATAAAGGCTATATGGATGGGCGGTTTATTTTGTTTAAAGAGGTGCCTAAGAGTCCGTGGGTAAGGTGTAATCTGCAGGAAACGCCAATTCGTCGGACAGGTAAACTGCACCGGTTCAAATTCATATTGCAGGATAATCGCGGAAATGTACGTATATTTACAAGTCAAATAAAATATTAATGAGATGATGAAAAAGCTATTTTTACTTTTGATGGTTGTTTTGGGAACCATGAAGATGTTGGCCTGTACTAATTTTATTGTCGGCAAAAAGGCATCTGCCGATGGTTCTGTCATCTGCACATACAATGCCGACGACTATGGCATGTTCATCGGGCTTTGTCACTATCCTGCGGCAAAGCATCCGGCAGGTACGATGCGCGAAATTTACGATTGGGACACTAACGTGTATCATGGTGCAATACCTGAGGCTGCCGAGACCTATAATGTTATCGGCAACATCAACGAGTATCAGCTGACGATAGGGGAGACTACCTATGGTGGGCGCGAAGAAATGGTGGATTCTACGGGTATGATAGATTATGGATCGTTGATTTATCTCGGACTGCAACGTGCCAAAACTGCACGCGAGGCGATACGTGTGATGACATCTTTAGCCGAGCGTTACGGTTATAATAGCGAGGGCGAAACTTTCACAATCTGCGATCCTAATGAGGCTTGGATTATGGAAATGATGGGGAAAGGTGCTGGTTCGAACAGTGTGGTATGGGTGGCTGTGCGCATTCCCGACGATGCTATTTGTGCTCATGCTAACCAAAGTCGTATCGGAAAGTTCAACATGAAGGATAAAAACAACGTAATGTACAGCAAAGATGTTGTAAACTATGCCCGCAAGATGGGCTGGTACGCAGGAAAAGATGCCGATTTTTCATGGAAAGAAACCTATGCCAAGCCCGATTTTTCGGGCCGCCGTTTCTGCGATGCAAGGGTGTGGAGTTTCTTTAATCATTTCAAGGATATGAGCAAATATCTGCCGTGGGCGTTGGGAAAAGATGAGCATGCCGAAGATATGCCCCTATGGATAATGCCCGACCGCAAGGTGAGCGTGCAGGATATAGAGGCATGCATGCGTGATCATTATGAGGGCACGCCACTTGCGCTCGACAGTACGGATATCGGCGGAGGACTCTGGCAGATGCCGTATCGCCCTACGCCACTGATGTTCGAGGTGGATGGAAAGAAGTATTTCAATGAGCGCCCTGTGAGCACGCAGCAGACCGCTTTCTCGTACGTTGCACAGATGCGCAGCTGGCTGCCGCGCGAGATCGGCGGCGTGTTATGGTTTGGCAACGACGACGGTAACATGATTGCCTACACGCCAATCTACTGTGGCAACACCGTGCAGCCCGAATGTTACAATACCGCGGGTGCCGACGGCGTAACCTTCTCCGATAAAAATGCTTTTTGGGTATGCAATTGGGTGAGCAATATGGTGTATCCCCGATACGCTCAGCTCTTCCCGTCGCTTAGGGAGGTGCGAGACAGTTTGGAAGCTGCCTATTTTAAACAGCAGCCAAGTATAGAGGCTGAAGCCTTGAAATTGTACAGTTCAAATAAATCTATGGCTTTGCAGTTCCTTAACGACTACAGTAATGCACAGGCGCAGCAGATGCTCGACCGATGGAAGAAGTTAGCCACCTATTTGATCGTGAAATATAATGATATGGCCGTTCGTCCCGACGATCACGGCATATTCCGGCGCACACAAACGGGATTGGGAGCACGTGTTATCCGTCCGGGCTATCCTCGTTCGTTTGCCCGAAAGCTTGTAGAAAGTACGGGCGATAAATTCGAAGTGCCCGCGGTTCAAAAATAATTTCTGTACGTTCTTAAGTGTAAACGGTGTTGCAACGATTATTTGCGATACTCTTAATGCTCTGCGTTTTCGAATTCATGTTTGGGATAAGATTAAAATATGATAGGATTGCCGTCGAGCGAGTTTCTTGGACCAGAAATTGTTTTTTGATGCCGTCAAGCGACTTTCTTGGGCTGAAAATCGTTTTTTGGTGCCGTCGAGCGAGTTTCTCGGGCCAAAAATCGTTTTTTGATGCCGTCGAGTGACTTTCTTGGGCCAAAAATTGTTTTTTGATGCTGTCGAGCGAGTTTCTTGGGCTAAAAATTGTTTTTTGATGCCGTCGAGCGAGTTTCTTGGGCCAAAAAATGTTTTTTGATGTCGTCGAGCGAGTTTCTTGGACCAAAAATTGTTTTTTGATGCTGTCGAGCGAGTTTCTTGGACCAAAAATTGTTTTTTGATGCCGTCGAGCGAGTTTCTTGGATTTAAAATAGGTTATAATTATCGGATGGTTATATTACAATACAGGCGAGTTTTCGATCATAGTCGAAAGCCTGCCTGTTTTCTTCTGAATAATATTTTATAGAATTAGCGTAGATATTATTTTCTTTGCCACCAATGCTTTTTTCGCGGAGCTTCGGCCACGGTTCCCATTGCTTCTTTAATAATCCGGCGATAACTTTTGCCGGATGAAATAATCTGATATATCTGGCCCCAGTCTGGCAGGCCTCCGACGTTTCTGTCGTCGATAAAACAATCGGCCTTGAGTTTGCGACTGTAATGGTTGTTGTTGTCTGTACCGTTTTCTTCCGGATAATCTCGATTGACGGCCCAAAATTCTATTCCGCGCTCTTTGCACCAGTTTACCGCATCCTCGAGTAATTTGCCCTCGCGTACGCTCCATAATATTAAACGATGATGATCTTTGATCAACATTTTCAGCGTTTCGGTAGCGAAAGGAATTTCTTCTCCGATTTCTGGATACTTATGTTCTACGATCGTTCCGTCGAAATCTACTGCGATAATCATTATTCTATTCGTGAATGAATTAAATTAAAGAGCAGGAGAATTACCTGCTCTACGGTTGCTTCAGCCGAGTTTATCAGAGTTTGACCGAAGTGTCGTTCTTATCTCCATAGTGGCTATTGCTGTAATTGCCATAGTTGCCATAGCTTCCATATTTATTGTTGCCATAGCTGTAATGGCCGTAGCGGGCATATTTGCCGTACTTACCGTAACCATAATAGTAGCCGTACTTTTTCTTAGACATGTCTACGCCATTCAGTACGATACACATGTTGGGCAGCTTTTGTTCGAATGCCAAATCATTGATGAGCCTGAAACTCTCTTTTGGCGTATAATCGGCTCTGCACAGATATACGGATGCATTTGCTATGCGCCCAATCTGCAGAGTATCGGTAACAAGGCCGACCGGCGCTGTATCGATAAGCACGTAGTCGTAATGTTGTTTTAAGTTATTTATGATATCTTCCAAGGAAATTCTTGAGATTAATTCGGTGGGGTTGGGCGGAATTGGACCAGCCATAAGTAAGTCTAAATTGTTGTTAATGCCCGACGGCAGTACCTGCGCTTGGATATCAGTCCAGTTGGGATTATCTTTTACCAGTAAATTGGTGATACCATGATGATGGTCGTCAATTTCAAAAAGTTCGGCTAATCGTGGTTTACGAATATCGAGACCTACTAAAACGACTTTCTTTTCGAGTAAAGCGAAACTTACAGCGAGGTTGGCTGCAATAAAAGTTTTGCCTTCGCCCGATGTCGTGGAAGTGAAGAGTATAACTTTTTCGCCTTCTTTCATCATGAATTGCAAGTTTGTACGTATACTGCGGAAAATTTCTTCCATCTGATTATTCTGGTCTTTGTGTACAACAATGTCGGCCTTAGTTTTCGCAGTATCGCTTGCAACAGCCACATCGGCCAAAATCGGAAGTTTGGTGAGCCGGACAACGTCATCATGTCCTTCGATTTTGTAACGGAAGAACTGAATAAGAAACACTACCAATGATGGAATAGCGAGGCCAATGAGTAGGGCAATGAGCAAAATCATCGATTTTTTGGGACTCACCTGACCGGCCATTTGCGGAGTATCTATCAGCCTTCCTTTATCGGCTGTGGCAGCTAATGAAATCGAATTTTCTTCGCGTTTCTGTAATAACATCAGATATAATCCTGCTTTCACTTCCTGTTGGCGTCCTATTTGCTGCATTGTTTTCTGTTGTCCGGGAGTCTCCTGTATCTGACTTTGATATTTTCCATATAGCGATGCAACACTGTTACGCTGTATTTCCAAGTTGCGGCGTGCTATGCTGACGGCACGCTGGATACTTCCTGTGAGCTCGTCAAGTTGCGATGTATATGGTATGACCGTAGGACTCGTTTCGGAAGCACTGCGTAAAAGTTTGTTACGCTGCATAACGATATCGTTGTATTTGTTGATAAGTGAGGTTGCACTTTGATCGTTTAATCCAACATTCGATGGCAGTGGCTGATATTTATTTACCGGATTGTTTATTTCTTCGCTGATGCTATTGAGCAAATATATTTGCGTGTTAGCCTCTACGAGTTTTTGATTATATGTATCTGCATTTGTAACCGCTTGACCTGCATTTAGCTTTAAATCAACTAAATTGTTCCGTTTTTGATAGTTTTCCAATTGTCCTTCCGTAGTGCCAAGTTCGGTATTGATCTTTTGAAGACGCGTATTTATAAACATCTCTGTACGGCGTGCAATCTCATTTTTGTCTTCGTTGGCCTGTCGGTTATAGCATACTACGAGTTGCTTCAGATAGTCTATAGCACGTTGCGGTATTTCATCATTAAGCATCAGCTGGACTATCGTTGTGGTCTTTGGGGCCTGCTTAGTAGAAAACATTGCTACATACTTATGGGCTATGGTAAGGGGAGGAGTTATGGCTACTATTAAATGTTGTCCATCGGATAAATTATTGTAGGAATTTTTACTTAAGGTAAGGATTCCTGCACGTGTGCTAATGGTGGATGGGAATGTTGAAATAGTTTTGTTGATACTATAATTTTCTCGTGTGTTTCCCTCCGAATTTTCAACAGAATAATTTCCCGTTACATAGTATTGATTGCCTGTACGTTGTATTGTTAAGTTGATAGGATATTTAAGTAGGTTTAGATGAGCGGGATCTATATCGACATTAATCGCCTGTCTTCCATAAATTAGCTGGTCTTTTATTCTGCCTTCTCCCATATAGGTGACATAAAGTTTAAGATCGCGTACAGTTTGTTCCGCAAGTGTCAGCGAACTTAGTATTTCCATTTCGTTATCAATACCGGCCGAATTGGAAATCATTCCCATATAAGCACTATTAAGAAGGGCATTACTTCCACCTCTACTTTTTGAGTTGTTTTCATCTTTGATAAGCAGTTTTGCGAATGCTTGATAAACCGGAGTGGTATATCGCAGATATAAGACAGCACTTCCCAAACAGATGATTAGTGAAACTACAAACCATTTCCAGTTTAAAATAAGTGCAGTGTAGATGGTTTGGAAATCGAATGTTGATTTTTCCTCTCGTTCCAAAAACTCTGCAGAAAGTAAGTTCTTGTTTTCTTCCATTATAATAAATGTATATTATTTAGTTCCAATTAACTCTAATAGATATTTTCCATAGCTGTTCTTCTTCATGGGAAGGGCTAACTCTCTTAATTGTTCTTTACCGATCCACCCTTTTTTAAAAGCAATCTCTTCGAGGCATGCAACTTTTAACCCCTGACGCTTTTCTATGACTTCAATAAAAGTACTTGCTTCAGAAAGGCTATCGTGAGTACCGGTATCTAACCATGCGAAGCCCCTTGGAAGTGTTTGTACTTTTAGCTGATACTGTTTTAGATATTCTTGATTTATAGTTGTTATTTCCAATTCTCCACGTTTGCTCGGTTTGATATGTTTGGCAATCTCTACCACGCTATTGGGATAAAAATACAATCCGACAACAGCATAATTGCTCTTAGGGAGTGCCGGCTTTTCTTCTATACTGAGGCAATTCCCTTCATGATCGAATTCGGCAACTCCATAACGTTCCGGATCATTAACATAATATCCGAAGACAGAGGCTTTATTATGTTCTGCATTGTAAACGCTATTTTCCAACATATTGGTGAAACCTGCTCCGTAAAATATATTATCTCCAAGGACCAAACATACATTGTCGGAACCGATAAATCGTTCTCCAATGATGAAAGCTTGCGCGAGACCATCCGGTGAAGGCTGTTCGGCATATTGGAATTTTATGCCAATCTCATGCCCATCGCCTAATAGTCGCTTAAATCCCGGCAAATCGAAAGGAGTTGAAATGATAAGTATTTCTCTAATTCCGGCCAGCATAAGAACCGAGATGGGATAGTAAATCATGGGCTTATCAAAAATCGGTATCAATTGTTTACTGATACCTTTGGTAATAGGATAAAGGCGTGTGCCCGATCCTCCTGCTAAAACTATTCCTTTCATACTTGCGCTCTTATTTAAAAAGGCTTATCGTATTTTACACAAATAAGCGTACAAAGATACTAATAAAAAGTATAAGTAGGCTATATATTAAAGAAAAATGTTACTTTTCGTTTTGATTTTCCTGATAATTCAATTAACTTTGCACAATAGAAATAAGTTGAATTCTATTGTGAAACGATAATTATAAGTTAAATAAATAACATGAGTATTTTAACAAATCTTTTTAGAAAAGATAAAAATCCTAAGGCTACAGTAGGAATGGAAAACTACATGATGCTTGTAAGAGTGTACTTCCAAGCCTCATTGGCTTCAAATATCGGCATTAATAATTTGGCAATGCTTCCGGACCTTAGAATGTTTAAAACAACACTTCGTGTTCCAACGGTGAATAATAAATTGGGAATAGGGGAGAAGATTCATTGTAAGAAAATGTTAAAGGAGTTATATAAGACTGATGATAATTTCTTTAAGGAAATCGATCAGAGCATCCGTAAGAACTGCCATAAATTACAAGATGTACAACCTTATTTGATACAATTTCAAGGGTTTACTCAAGATATCGTTATGCTGATGGGAAATCTGATGAAATTCAAACTACGTATTCCTTCTTTTTTTAAGAGTGCTATTTATACGATGACGGAGAAAACGGTCAATGATATTTTCAATAAGAACGACTTCTCTGATATCGGTGTCATGAAAACAGTTATTGCTATCAGACAGTATGATAAGCGTTTAGGATTTTCACAGAAATGGATTACAGACTTTGTTTATCAAGTGGTAATGCTTGCTAAGAAAGAACCGAAATCAAAAGTTAAAAATGAAAGCAAGTAATTACCGAAAGCCAAAAATGTAGATGGAGCAGATTTGTGATATAATAATGAAATAAGAAAACATACTGTTTCCTGCCATTTGCCGGTATTATTGTAAAATGTTGATAATCATTTAAAAGATGATAATTTTGATATGATATCATGACACTAATATGCAGAAAAGGTTCATGTGTCTATCAATTAAAAACAAAGCTTATCTTTTGTGACCTTTTACACCTACTTTGTATCTTTCATACAAGGTAGGTGTAAGATGGAAATACATTATGTTTATTTGACTTCTTTCTATCTTGCTTTCAGCTTAGATGCAGATATAATTCTTTTATATTCAATAACTTTTAGCTGTCATGAAAGTATGACAGAAAAAACAGACAATATAAAGGATATATGTGCAGAAAAGATATTCTGTCGTAATTCTAAAAGGATTTATGATATTAACGATTGTTAGTAAGGTTGTAGCATACAACCCTGATTAAAGAAGAACAATCGTTGTAAGATAATATATCATGAAAGCGTTAAATAATGTTATTTGGGTTGTTTGTTTTTTTCTGAAGTTTGGCATGAATTCTTCTTGATTTCAAAAAATACAGGAAATAATTTGCATTTATCAATTTATTAATTTAAATTTGCACAAAATTGTAAATCATTGTGAATTCTAATGAGAAGACTTTAACTACATTTTCCACTCGTGTAAGGCAAATGATTCTCCATTATTCTAAGATGAAGAAAGAAAATAATGATTTGTACGAGATGGTTGATGAACGTGATTCAAGAATAAAACAGCTTGAAGCACGGTTAACTCAAGCAGAAAATGATTACAATAGCCTGAAGATGGCAAAGATGATCGAAATTTCTGATGCCGATATGAATGGAGCAAAGAAACGATTAGCTAAGCTTATCAGAGATGTAAATAAATGTATCACGCTACTGAGTGAGAAATAACAGGATGTGATGACAGAAGGCAGTTCAAGCAAGTTACATATAAGATTACACGTATACGATACGGAAATCTCCGTAAATGTAGTTCGCGAAGATGAGAAGTTTTATCGTGATGCCGCGAAACTTATAACGGATACAGTAAATACTTACGCGCAATTCTTTAAAGGAAAAAAAAGTGATAAGGAATTGCTGTATATGGCGTTGATCGATATTGCATTACGCTATGAGAAAGAACTGGAACGTAATGATACGGTACCTTATAGTAATACACTTGAGAAACTGACTTCTGAAATTGAAGATATATTAAGAGAGTAACAGAGATTTATTCTTTTAAAATTAATATTCAAAATACGCTTCTTGTTATTTTAGGTTAATGTGCGGATTACGTGTGTTGATAGAAAAGTACTTAAACTTAAAATATAATTGAATGGTTGGAATAATAATAACTGGGTTAATTGCAGTAATAGTCGGCGGCTGCGCTGGCTATTTCATATTTAGGTATATCCTGAAAGGAAAATATAATGAAATTATTTCTACAGCTCAAAAAGAGGCTGAAGTGATAAAAGAAAAGAAACTCCTTGAGGTAAAAGAAAAGTTTCTGAATAAAAAGTCAGAGCTCGAGAAAGAAGTCCAAGTGCGAAATCAGAAGATACAGCAGAGCGAAAACAAGCTAAAGCAAAGAGAATTGAGCCTAAATCAGCGGCAGGAAGAGCTTGGGCGTCGTAAATTAGAAGTGGAGCAAAGTCAGCAACGTGTGGATAATGAGAAAAAATTGTTGTCTGTAAAGCAGAGTGAGTTAGAAAGGATGCAGTCGCAAGAACGCGAGAAACTTGAAGAATTATCTGGGTTAAGTGCCGAAGAAGCAAAGAATCGTTTGATAGAAAGTTTGAAAGATGAGGCAAAGACAGATGCTGCAAGTTATGTCAATGAAATTATTGATGAGGCTAAGCTCAATGCTAATCAACAGGCTAAGAAGATAGTTATACAAACCATACAGCGTGTAGCTACAGAGACAGCCATAGAAAATTCCGTAAGTGTTTTTCATATTGATAATGACGAAGTCAAAGGACGTATTATCGGAAGAGAGGGGCGTAACATCCGAGCTTTGGAAGCTGCAACGGGCGTAGAGATTGTTGTTGATGATACTCCGGAGGCTATTGTCATCTCTGCATTTGATCCTATTCGCCGTGAAGTTTGCCGTCTTGCACTCCATCAATTGGTGGCTGATGGGCGTATACATCCTGCTCGTATAGAAGAAGTGGTTTCCAAAGTAAAAAAACAACTTGATACGGAAATAATAGAAACAGGAAAACGCACAACGATCGACCTTGGTATTCACGGGTTGCATCCGGAGCTCATTCGTATTGTGGGTAAGATGAAATATCGTTCTTCGTACGGGCAAAATCTTTTGCAACATGCGCGTGAAACTGCAAATCTATGTGCAATTATGGCGGCTGAATTGGGCCTAAATCCTAAAAAAGCCAAGCGTGCAGGACTTCTGCATGATATTGGAAAGGTGCCGGATGAGGAAAGTGAATTGCCACATGCCCTTTATGGAGCCAAAATTGCAGAGAAATATAAAGAAAAACCGGATATCTGTAATGCAATCGGTGCTCATCATGACGAGATAGAGATGAATACGTTGCTTGCTCCGATCGTACAAGTTTGCGATGCTATTTCGGGTGCACGTCCGGGCGCACGGAGGGAAATAGTAGAGGCATACATTAAACGTTTGAATGATCTTGAGGCTATTGCGATGAGTTATCCCGGGGTAACAAAGACTTATGCTATACAGGCAGGGCGCGAACTCCGTGTTATTGTCGGGGCAGACAAAATGACCGATGAAGAGACGGAGAAGCTTTCGTCGGAGATAGCAGATAAGATACAGAATGAAATGACCTATCCGGGACAGGTTAAAATTACGGTTATTCGTGAGACTCGTTCAATTGCTTATGCCAAATAAACGATAAAAGATTATAGTTATAGAAGTGTGCTGAAAAGGTGATCCGTAAAAGATCACCTTTTTTATTGTTCGGTTTTTTGTGGGCAGTCTACGTAAAAGACTTTAATGAGCAGTATGTGTATTGATAATGAAATATAGGTTTGTGAACTATAAACAGATGGGCTATCTTAGACGTTTATAATCTCTGAAATCGGTGGTTTTCAGAGATATGTATATAAGTCAAAAGTTCTTAAAATATAAGGTTTCAGATATATTTTTAATATAATTTAGTTTGCTTCATTCGCACTTATCTTTTTTATATTGTACTTTTGCGCTTAGTTTTTTAAAAAGATAAATATTAAAAAATATGGCAGAAGCGATTGATATCCGCGAATTGAATATTCGGATAGAACAGCAAAGCGGTTTCGTTACCAATTTAGTGGCAGGTATGGACCGTGTAATAGTGGGGCAGAAGCATTTGGTAGATTCGTTGCTCATTTCATTGTTAAGTGATGGGCACATATTACTTGAGGGAGTGCCCGGTTTGGCAAAGACATTGGCAATAAAAACTCTATCACAACTCATAGACGCAGTTTACAGCCGCATACAGTTTACCCCCGACCTGCTTCCTGCGGATGTTGTGGGAACAATGATCTATTCGCAGAAAGACGAAAAGTTTCAAGTAAAAAGAGGGCCGGTGTTTGCCAACTTCGTGTTGGCTGATGAAATCAATAGAGCCCCGGCAAAGGTGCAGAGTGCATTGCTCGAAGCTATGCAAGAGCATCAGGTAACGATTGGTGAAACCACCTTCCCGCTTCCTAATCCATTTCTTGTAATGGCCACCCAGAATCCCATTGAGCAGGAGGGAACGTATCAGTTGCCGGAAGCTCAGGTTGATCGTTTTATGTTGAAAGTAGTTATCGGATATCCGACGATAGAGGAGGAGAAATTGATTATCCGTGAAAATCTGCAGGGAGAGCTCCCGAAGGTTAAGCCTGTTACGACGGCTGCCGAGATATTGAATGCACGTAAGATTGTGAATGAAGTGTATATTGATGAGAAAATAGAACAATATATCGCCGATATCGTATTCGCAAGTCGTTATCCGGAGCGCTACGGATTGCCCGAACTAAAAGATATGATAACATTCGGCGGTTCTCCTCGTGCAAGTATTAATTTGGCCAAGGCAGCCCGTGCGTATGCTTTTATCAAGCATCGCGGTTATGTTGTTCCAGAGGATATTAGGGCTGTAGCGCATGATGTGATGCGGCATCGTATAGGATTAAGTTACGAAGCAGAAGCAAGCAATGTGACCAGTGAGGATATTGTAAGTAAGATTATCAATAAGGTGGAAGTACCATAAGAAGTTAATTACATTGCAAATTTATAAAAAGCAAGAGTTTGGAAACGCAAGAGATATTAAAGAAAGTACGCAAAATAGAGATTAAGACTCGAGGATTGAGTCAAAATATCTTCGCAGGACAATACCATTCGGCATTTAAAGGAAGAGGCATGGCTTTCTCTGAAGTAAGGGAATATCAGTTCGGCGATGATGTACGTGATATCGATTGGAACGTTACGGCTCGTTTCCATCGCCCGTTTGTTAAAGTGTTCGAAGAAGAACGCGAACTTACGGTAATGCTCCTTATTGATGTTTCCGGTTCATTGGATTTCGGAACAAGGCGGCAATTTAAGCGGGATATGGCAACAGAAATTGCAGCGACGATTGCTTTCAGCGCCATTCAAAATAATGATAAGATCGGCGTGATATTTTTCTCCGACAGAATAGAAAAGTATATTCCTCCTAAGAAGGGGCGTAAACATATACTTTATATTATAAGAGAAATGCTCGATTTTCATCCACAAAGCAAGAGAACCGATATCGGTGCAGCTATAGAATGTCTTACAAGAGTGATGAAACGACGCTGTACAGCATTTGTGTTAAGCGATTTTTATTCACAGAACAGTTTCCAGAATCAATTGCAAATCGCTAATAGAAAGCACGATGTCGTGGCTATTCAGGTGTACGATCCGGCTGCTAAATCTTTACCTAATATCGGTTTGATGAAAGTAAAGGATGCTGAGACCGGATACGAGATGTTTATAGATACCGGTTCGAATAAACTTCGCAAGGTGCATGCCCGCTATTGGTTAGAGCGTGAGCATGAACTGAAGGAGACGTTTGCCAAAAGCAATGTAGACTGGATAAGTATTGCAACAAATGAGGATTATGTAAAAGCAATGATGCTTCTTTTTGCACAAAGAGGAAACTGACGGGGTGTGAGCAAATCGGTAATTTGAGTTTTTTTGAAGTGAGATATTAATATATAAATGTTGGTGAGATCGAGATATTTTAAACATATAGTATTGATGCTTGTATGTGCAATTCATGCATTAACGGTCATGTCGCAGGTATCTGTTGTACAGAAAGTCGACTCAGTTGGAATTATGATCGGACAACAGGCTCATTTAACCGTGGACGTAACCGCTCACAAGGGTGCTCGTATTATCTTCCCGGCATTGAAACCTTTGCATTATCTCGTTCCCGGAGTAGAATTACTTGATATTTCCACCGGTGATACGACATCGTTGGACAATGGCATGATAAAGGTTTCCAAGACGTATACCATTACTTCGTTTGATGAAAAACTTTATGCGATACAGGGAATTAAAGTAAAAATAGATGGCAAAAACGTAGAAGGAAATACCGTAGCATTAAAGGTTGTTACAATGGATGTGGATACATTGCATCCCAATCAGTTTTTTCCTCCGAAAGATGTACAAAATAATCCTTTCCTTTGGAAAGAATGGAGCCCGATGTTTTGGTTATCTTTGCTTGTAGTAATATTATGTGCAATAGGAGGGTATCTTTTTATAAGGCTAAAGCAGAACAAGCCGATTATCACGCATATTAGGATCGTAAAACATATTCCTGCGCATCAACGTGCTATGAACGAAATAGACAAAATCAAGTCTGATCGCATGAATATATCTGAAAATCAAAAGGAGTATTATACGCTTCTGACCGATACATTAAGGCAGTATATACAAGAGCGGTTCGGGTTCAATGCCATGGAGATGACAAGTTCCGAAATCATATTCAAGCTGCAAGAGGCGGGTGATCGGAAGATGATCGATGAACTTCGGGAACTTTTTCAGACGGCAGACCTTGTAAAGTTTGCCAAATATTCTACACAGATCAACGAAAACGATTTGAATTTGGTCAATGCGATAAACTTTATCGATCAGACTAAGATAGAAGGACAGCCCACAGAAGAACGCATTGTTCCGGAACTTAGTGCCGATGATATTAGGTCGAGACACGACAGATTGACTACCAAGATATTGCTGTATGCAATTGCTGCTATAGTTGCCGGTCTGCTTATTTACGTGGTATATAATTGTTATGAGTTGTTGTTGTAACAGTCTTTTTGACTTTCTTCTTGCAGCTTCAAACGTTTAAATGAAAGAAAAGTGGAATTTGTAAACAAAGAATATTTCCTTCTACTGCTGTTGCTGATACCATATATTTTATGGTATTTTATGTATCGTAAGAAGAGCGAGCCAACGATGCAGCTGAGTGATACGCATGCCTATCAGTTTGCACCGAAGAGTTGGCGCATTCGGTTGATCCACTTGCCAATATTACTTCGGTGTATCACCTTTACGCTTATTATCATCATACTCGCTCGTCCCCAAACACATAATGCGTGGGATAAAAAGTCTGTAGAAGGTATAGATATTATGCTGGCAATGGATGTTTCTACTTCGATGCTGGCAGAAGATTTGCATCCTAATCGAATAGAGGCTGCAAAGGCTGTTGCCGCAGAGTTTATAGCTGGGCGTCCTAATGACAACATAGGCCTTACAATATTTGCCGGCGAGGCGTTTACGCAATGCCCGATGACGACAGACCATGCTTCTTTGCTCAATCTATTGCAAAATGTTCGTACCGATATTGCTGCCCGTGGATTGATACAAGATGGTACGGCCGTGGGAATGGGGCTTGCCAATGCAGTTTCGCGGCTGAAAGATTCTAAGGCAAAGAGCAAGGTAGTTATCTTATTAACCGATGGAAGTAACAATATGGGTGATTTATCTCCGATGACTTCGGCACAGATAGCGAAAAGTCTTGGTATAAGAGTCTATACTATAGGTGTGGGTACGAATAAGGTGGCAAGATATCCGATGCCTGTTGCCGGTGGCATACAATATGTCAATATCCCAGTAGAAATAGATACTAAAACATTGAGTGATATTGCTGCAACTACTGATGGAAACTTTTACAGAGCAACTAATAATCGTGAACTTAAGCAAATCTATAATGACATAGATAAACTGGAAAAGACGAAGATGGACGTTAAGAAATACTCAAAACGCTATGAAGGTTACCAACCTTTTGCCATAGCAGCAATCTTATGTCTGTTGCTCGAGATACTATTAAGGACGATAGTATTTAGGAGAATACCTTGATTACGTTCTTATTAAGTTGTTGATAATTAATGATTAAGTAAGTATGTTTAGATTTGAAGATTCCATATATCTTTGGCTTTTATTGATAATACCCGTATTGGTTGTTATCAGATTTTTCGTATGGGAGCGTCGGAAAAAGAAATTGAGAGCATTCGGAGATATTGAATTAATTAGGAGATTAACTCCTGACGTATCTAAATATAGACCTACAGTGAAGTTCTCATTACTTCTTTCCGCCTTGGCTTTATTGATTGTTATGCTTGCCCGCCCGCAAATGGGGACAAAAGTATCACATGAAAAGCGTAACGGTATAGAAGCCATTATAGCTTTAGATATCTCGAATTCTATGATGGCCGAGGATGTTACTCCCTCGCGTCTTGCCAAAAGCAAATTGCTTGTAGAGAATTTAGTAGATAACTTTACTAATGATAAAATAGGCTTGATAGTATTTGCAGGCGATGCTTTCGTACAGTTGCCGATAACAAGTGATTATGTAAGTGCCAAGATGTTCTTGCAAAATATCGATCCCTCTTTGATAGCAACACAGGGAACCGACATTGCCGGGGCTATTAATTTGGCATCGAAGAGTTTTACCCAACAAGATAAAGTGGGTAAAGCTATCATAGTAATTACCGACGGTGAAGACCACGAAGGCGGTGCCATTGAGGCAGCTAAGGCAGCAAGGGCCAAGGGGTATAACATATTTATATTAGGCATAGGCAGTACGAATGGGGCTCCTATACCTATGAGCAATGGCGGTTATTTGCAGGATGCATCCGGCCAAACTGTAATGACCAAACTTAACGAACAGATGTGTAAAGAGATTGCACAGGCCGGCAACGGAACTTATATCCATGTAGATAATACGAGCGATGCACAGGAGAAGTTAAACGATGAGTTGACCAAGCTCCAAAAGGGGGAGAGCGATAGCGTGATCTACAGTGCGTATGATGAGCAATTTATTGCTTTCGGTATTCTTGCATTGTTGCTTCTGATTGCAGAAGTATGTATTCTTGAAAGTAAAAATCCGCTGTTGAAAAATGTACGGTTGTTTAAAAAGAAATGATTGGAATGATGAATAATTTTCTACGCTACATATTTGTTATGCTTGTTTTGGTGTTATGTAATAATGCTTACTCGCAGACCGATCGACAGTCCATTCGCAGTGGAAACAGATTGTATCGGCAGCAAAATTACACGAAAGCTGAAGTAGAGTACCGTAAAGCATTAGGGAAAAATCCCAATAATGTACAGGCTATGTATAATTTGGGTTGCGCCTTGATGCAGCAACAGAAAGATTCGGCCGCAGTCATTCAGTTTCAGAATGCCGGTAAAGCAGAGAGCGGAAAGGCAAGAAAGGCCATGATCTATCACAATATTGGGGTTGTATGCCAAAAACATCAGATGTACAATGAAGCTATTGAGGCTTATAAAGAAAGTTTGAGGAACAATCCTAATGATAATGAAACTCGCTATAATCTTGCTCTTTGCAAAAAGCTCTCTAAGAACCAGAAACAAAATCAGAACAAAGATAAAGATAAAAAAAATAATAAGAATAACGATAAGCAAAAGCAAAATAAGGATAAAGACAAAGATAAACAAGATAAAGACAAGGATAAACAGCAACAACAACCTAAAGACCAAATGAGTAAAGACAATGCAGAACAGCTTTTGAATGCAGCTATGCAGGAAGAAAAGGCCACTCAACAACGGCTCAGACAATCTATGCAACAGCAGCGTTCCAAGCGTTTACAGAAAAATTGGTGATTATAAGGCATCGTTGTGTTGGTAGATATATGTTAATAAAGGCCATTATGAATAACTATTTCAGATATATATTCATTCTTATAATGTCCGTTGTATACGGTCGAGGAACAGTCTACGCACAAGCTATTTCTGTTTCTGTTCCGTCACAAGTTGCTGCCGGAGAAAATTTCCGACTTGCATATACGGTTAGCACTGATGAAGTGGAAGATTTTAGAGCCGGTAATATTCCTGCAGCCTTGGAAGTTATTGCAGGGCCATACACCTCCCGACAATCAAGTTATCAAATGGTTAATGGGCATACAAGCAGCTCTTCGTCCATAACTTTTACTTATACGCTTTATGCTTCTAAAAATGGTACTTTTACGATACCGGCTGCTCATGCTGTTGTTGGAGGGAGAACAATTGCATCGAAAGCTGTCAGAATAAGTGTCTCGGGGAAAGCTCGTAACAATGGCGGAGCTCCGAATATGCATAACGACTATGACGGCTCACAGGTGCGTTCTGCCGGTTCTGCCATTTCGGGTAACGATCTTTTTATTAAGGTTAGTGCTAATAAAAGGAGAGTGCATGAGCAGGAACCTATTTTGCTTACTTATAAAGTTTATACTTTGGTTGAGTTGACACAACTTGAAGGTAAGATGCCCGACCTTAATGGTTTCCATACTCAAGAAGTAAAGCTCCCGCAACAGAAGAGTTTTCATATAGAGAAAGTAAACGGAAGGAATTACCGCTGTGTAACATGGAGTCAGTATGTAATGTATCCTCAAATGACGGGTAAACTTGAAATTCCGAGCATCACGTTTAAGGGTATAGTGGTTCAGGAAAACCGTTCTGTCGATCCTTTCGAGGCGTTCTTTAACGGAGGTTCCGGTTATGTGGAAGTCAAACGTAATATTGTGGCTCCGAGTGTTGCCATACAAGTAGATCCGTTGCCACAACGCCCGGCGGACTTCTCCGGTGGAGTCGGTAAATTTAATATTACTGCCCAGATAAATCATAATACAGTGAAAGCCGGCGATCCTGTTTCGTTACGTGTAGTTGTTGGCGGTATTGGTAATCTGAAGTTGATAAAGCAACCCGAATTACACTTACCGAAAGATTTTGATAAATATGATCCCAAAATAATCGATAAAACTAAACTTACGGAGAATGGAGTAGAGGGAAATATGATATATGATTTCCTTGTAGTTCCTCGTAACCAAGGAAATTATACTATTCCGGCAATCGCTTTTACTTATTATGACACATCTATTAATGCTTATAAGACTATCAAAACGCAGGCTTTTCGTGTAACGGTAGAGAAAGGGGATGGGAAAGGAGGTGCCATAACCGATTATTCTTCGGAAGAAGACAAGGATATCCACGCACTTAAGTTAGGCGCAACCGTTTTACATAAGGATGGGGAATTTTTCTATGGAAGTAATACCTATTGGATTTGTCTTCTCTTTTTATTGATGGTTTTTATAACGCTCCTTGTTATTTTCCGTAAAAGAGCTCTTGATAATGCAGATATTGTAAAGATGCGTGGTAAAAAGGCTAATAAAGTTGCAACCAAACGATTGAAGAAAGCCAATAGCCTGATGTTGGCTGGTAGGCAGAACGAATTCTACGATGAGGTGCTACATGCTCTTTGGGGATATGTAAGCGATAAATTGAATATGCCGGCAGAACAACTGTCGCGAGAGAATATTGCAGATAATTTGCATCGGTATCGGGTAAACGATGAAACGGTCGGCAAGTTCATTTCTGCGCTTGATGAATGTGAATTTGAACGTTATGCTCCCGGAGATACAGCCGGCAATATGAACAAGACTTTCGAGTCGGCAATGACTGCAATTATGGATATTGAAAGAGTAATGAAGAAGGGACATGGATCGAAAGGTCGTATCTTTACGAATCGTACCGTGCTGTTGTTGTTACTGATTATTTTCGTGCCATTGTCTTCATTGGCAATAACAAAAGAAAATGCCGATACGGAATATCGTAAAGGTAATTACCAACAAGCAATTAAAGATTACGAAGAATTGCTAAAGCAGGGGGTATCTGCAGATTTATATTATAATCTGGGTAATGCCTATTTCCGTACTAATAATATCACACAAGCTGTATTGGCTTATGAACGTGCTTATGTGTTATCGCCCGGAGATAAGGATATTCGTTTCAATTTGCAGTTCGCACGTAGTCGTACGATAGATAAGATTACGCCGGAAAGTGAAATGTTTTTTATTACTTGGTATCATTCGCTTGTTAATTTGATGAGTGTCGATGAGTGGGCTGTAACAGCTGTCAGTTCATTGATTATTGCGCTAATTTTAATGTTGCTCTATTTGTTCGGGCCTCGTCTTGTGCTGCGCAAGATTGGTTTTTATGGCGGAGTAGCTTTCGTATTACTTTTTCTTTTAAGCAATGTATTGGCTTATCAACAGAAATTGCAGTTTGAAAAACGAACGGGAGCTGTCGTTATAGTCCCCTCGGCCGGTATAAAAAATACGCCTGTACATAGTGGTAATGATGAGTTTGTGATACACGAAGGCACGCGTGTAGACGTCACTGATGATAGTATGAAGGGGTGGCGTGGAATACGTCTTGCCGATGGTAGGGAAGGATGGATATTGACTTCGCAGATTGAAGAAATCTAAGAAAGAACGCGTATAAAATAATATCGATTGATGGATATACAAGGATTGATAGAGGCAGATAGGATGTTGTTAGGTTTCTTCAACGGTTCCGACTCCCTATTCTTGGATGGTTTGATGGCAATATTTACATCCGGTCTGACATGGGTGCCTTTATATTTATCTTTGTTTTACCTTGTTGTCAAGAATAATGAGACGATGGGACAAATATGTCTGATTATCGGTTGTGCATTGTTATGTGTGGTTCTTGCAGACGGAATGGCCGATGGAATAATGAAACCCCTTGTGGCACGGAGCCGTCCGAGTAATGATCCTATCATTAAATATACTATTGATATCGTCGGCAATATGCGTGAAACAGGCTATAGCTTCTTCTCTGCTCATGCTGCTAATACCTTTTCTTTGGCCTTGTTCTTCAGCTTGCTTGTGAAGGATAGGATTTTTACCGTTTTTATGATCGGATGGTCTGTCTTGAATTGCTATACCCGTTTATATTTAGGAGTGCATTATCCTTTAGATATCTTGGTAGGTTTGTTGTGGGGAACCATTTGCGGAACGCTCTCTTATATTCTTTTTAGGTACGTTTATAATCGCATATCACCCCAAAACATTTATGTGTCATCACAATATACTGTTACAGGTTACGTACTTACCGATATCAATATCGTGATCACGGTTATCTGTCTGATACTTATATATGCAGTTCTCCGCGCATTGTTCGTATTTTATATTTAATGTCTTTCCTAAATTGATGGATACAAAACATATACATATCAGCGATTACAATTACCAACTTCCCGATGAACGTATTGCTAAATTTCCCATTTCGCAACGCGATCATAGTAAATTGCTTGTCTATAAACATGGCAAAGTGAGTGATGATTTATTTTATAATCTCCCCGAATATTTGCCGAAAGGTGCTCTGATGGTTTTCAATAATACGAAGGTTATTCAGGCAAGAATACATTTTCGTAAAGAAACGGGGGCACTGATCGAAGTATTTTTACTTGAGCCTGTCGATCCTACAGATTATGAATTGATGTTCCAAACTTCCGAACATTGTTCGTGGCTTTGTATGATTGGTAATTTAAAGAAGTGGAAAGAGGGAACACTAAAGCGCGATTTCGAAATAAATGGGCATCGTCTTACGCTTATAGCTGCCAGAAAAGAAGAATATGGTACTGGCCATTGGGTGGATTTTAGCTGGAATAATAACAAAGTATCGTTTGCCGAAATCCTTGAAACTGCGGGCGAACTACCTATACCTCCCTACCTGAATAGGGATACGCAAGAGAGTGATAAGACGACTTACCAAACTGTTTACTCCAAGATTAAAGGTTCTGTGGCGGCGCCTACTGCCGGTCTTCATTTTACTGACAGTGTATTGAAGGACCTCGATACCCACGGTATAGACCGCGAAGAACTTACGTTACATGTAGGAGCAGGAACCTTTAAACCGGTGAAGAGCGATGAAATAGAAGGCCATAAGATGCATACTGAGTACATTTGTGTGCATAGGCAAACACTTGAAAAGCTATTGAAACACGATTGTCAGGCCATTGCTGTGGGTACTACAAGTGTGCGCACGCTGGAGAGCCTTTACTACATGGGTGTGTACCTTGCTGCACATCCCGACGCTACAGAGGAGGAACTTCATGTCGGGCAGTGGACTCCTTATGAAACAAAGGCAGCGCTTACGCCTATGGAAGCTATCAAAAATGTGCTCAATTACTTGGATAGAAACGGGCTTAGTGCGTTGCATTCGTCTACTCAAATTATTATTGCACCCGGGTATGAATATAAAATAGTAAAGATGTTGGTAACCAATTTCCATCAACCACAGAGCACCTTGTTGCTTTTGGTCAGTGCTTTTGTGCATGGAGATTGGCGTACAATCTACGATAATGCTCTGTCGCACGACTTTAGGTTTTTAAGTTATGGCGACAGCAGTTTGCTTATTCCTTAACTTATAATACAGTACAGATTATGAAAATAGGAGATAAAGTTCGGTTTCTCAGTGAAACCGGTGGCGGAAAGATAGCCGGTTTCCAAGGCAAGAATATCGTATTGGTAGAAGATGAAGACGGTTTTCAGATACCTACATCTATTCGCGATGTGGTGGTGATAGAGAATGAAGATTACAGTATTGCCAAGGTTATCGACAAAACAGTATCGGCTCTATCTGCGAAGCAAATGGGCGGTGCAGCCGTAGACGGGCAGTCTGTGAAAGCTAAAATAAAGGAAGGAATGGATGAGGCGATAGATATGAACGTAGAAAGCTATGATCCTGCCGATAGAGAGATATCGTTTCAGAAGCCTTTGGAGGAGCGTAAAGGCGGAAATTTGCTAAGTGCATATCTCGCGTTTGTGCCTGTCGATATCAAGGAAATTACAAATACTCGTTTCGAATGTTATTTTGTAAACGATAGTAATTACTATATGCAATACGCTTATATGACCGCCGAAGGGCAGAACTGGTCGCTGAAATCGCAGGGAGAAATAGAGCCTAATACCAAAGAGTTTATCGAGGAATTCGGACGTGAAGACCTGAATTCCTTAGAACATGTGTCCGTTCAGCTCGTTGCTTATAAGCGCGACAAATCGTTTATCTTGAAACCATCGGTAGATGTCCAGTTCCGTATCGATAATGTCAAGTTCTATAAATTGCATACTTTCCAAGAAAACGACTTCTTTGAGCAGCCGGCTTTGCTTTATACCATTATCGAAAACGATAAGCCGGCCCGTCCTCTTGTAACGGATGCTAAAAGTTTGAAAGAGCAAATGTATGCCAAGTCTTCCGATAATCAGCTTGCAAGTACAGTGTCCTCTAATGCTTCTGCTGGTCATAACAACAGCTATGTAAGGAGATATGATGATAGAAGAAAACAAGCGAACCCGTTTCGGATAAAGCATCGGGACGATGAAGACACGGTCGTGATAGACCTCCATGCCGAAGCATTGCTTGAAACTACTGCCGGTATGAATAATGCGGATATTCTGAATTATCAATTGAAAAAGTTCCGTGATACCCTTGCCGATTACAGTAGCAAGAAAGGACAAAAGATCGTTTTTATTCATGGAAAGGGTGAAGGAGTACTTCGAAGCGCAATCATACACGAACTCAACTACCGTTATAAGCGGTATCTGTATCAAGACGCCAGTTTCCAAGAATACGGATATGGCGCCACTCAAGTAACTATACGCTGATATCTTAATGCCGAAATAAAATGAAACAGGGATTTATAAAAGTAGCATCTGCCGTA
Organism: Prevotella phocaeensis; assembly: GCF_900065875.1. Lineage (NCBI taxonomy): Bacteria > Pseudomonadati > Bacteroidota > Bacteroidia > Bacteroidales > Prevotellaceae > Prevotella > Prevotella phocaeensis. Next base: position 49,682 of record NZ_LT160624.1, read on the forward strand.
CCTGCGATTAGGGTAGCAGACTGTAAATATAATCTGGAACAGGTAGAAACATTGATTGTTCAGGCAGAAGGAAAGGGAGTAGAAGTAATTGTCTTTCCCGAGTTGAGCATTACCGGATATAGTTGTCAAGACCTTTTTCGTCAGCAGGTGTTGCTCGATGCTGCCGAAGATGCCGTGTTCCATTTGCTCGATTTCACGCGTCAGCTCGACATTGTCAGCATCGTAGGCTTGCCTATCGTGGCCGGCGACTTATTGCTTAACTGCGCTGTAGTCATCCAACAAGGGCAGATTGTCGGCATTGTTCCCAAGACTTATCTGCCCAATTACAGCGAGTTTTACGAAAAGCGGTGGTTTGCATCATCGCAAGATTTGAAGCCTACTGTGGTTCGTTTTGCAGGGCAGAAGATAGAAATTACTCCGGAGCCTCAACTTTTTGTTACCGATGATGGCGTTAATTTCGGTGTAGAGATATGCGAAGATGTATGGGCGCCGGTACCTCCGAGCAATCATCTGGCGCTTGCCGGTGCCGAATTGATCTTCAATCTTTCCGCAAGCGATGAACTGATAGGCAAGCATAACTACCTGATGAGTGTATTGGCACAGCAAAGTGCACGTACAATAACCGGATATATATACAGCAGCAGCGGGTTCGGAGAAAGTACACAAGACGTGGTTTATGGAGGTAATGCGCTGATTTATGAGAACGGACATCTGTTGGCGCAGGGAAAACGTTTTGCTCTCGAAAATCAGATACAGGTACAGCAAATAGATATCGACCGTCTGCGCTCGGAGCGACGTACTAATTCAACATACGTGAATGCCGTGCGGAATATTTCGCTGTTACAGCAACGCGATGGTTACGGAATAGCTGCCGAACTGTCGGGAGGCGATGTGAAACACCGTTCTACCGCCGTGTTGCACACGCTTTACCCAATGAAAGTTGAACGCGATTTTATCTTGGAAAGGTACGTAGATCCTCATCCGTTTATCCCTAAGAGTGCCGATATGAAACGAAGTTGCGACGAGGCTTTCACCATTCAGTCGATGGGGCTTGCCAAACGGCTTGTGCATACGGGTTGTACAAAGGTGGTTATCGGTGTGAGTGGAGGGCTCGACTCTACGCTGGCTTTGCTTGTATGTGTGAACACGTTCGATACGCTTAAACTCGATCGCAAAGGAATTATCGGCGTTACTATGCCGGGTTTTGGAACCACAGACCGTACTTATCGCAATGCAATAAGTCTTATGCAACGGCTTGGTATCACCATTCGTGAAATCAATATCGCCAAGAGTGTAGCCCAACATTTCGAAGATATCGGGCATGATGCTGCCGTTCATGACGTCACTTACGAGAATTCGCAGGCTCGTGAGCGCACTCAAATACTAATGGATTTGAGCAATCAAGTCGGCGGACTGGTTGTCGGTACCGGCGATTTGTCTGAACTGGCGCTGGGATGGGCTACCTATAATGGCGACCACATGTCGATGTATGGTGTGAATGCAGGTATTCCAAAGACGCTGATCCGCCATCTTGTGCATTATGTAGCAACGCTGATGGGTGATGTCTCGGACATTCTGGCGGATATTATGGATACTCCGATTTCGCCTGAACTGATACCTGCCGATGCCGACGGTCAGATCAAACAGAAAACCGAGGACCTTGTAGGTCCGTACGAATTGCATGATTTCTTTCTTTATTATTTCCTGCGTTTCGGTTTCCGCCCACGTAAAATCTTTATACTTGCACAGAAGGCTTTTGCTACACGGCAGGGGTATGCTGATGAAATGGGGAAGGATGCACATAGTGAATATACGGATGAGGTGATAAAACACTGGCTCCGAACATTCTTTCGCAGATTTTTCTCGCAACAGTTCAAGCGTTCGTGTCTACCGGATGGGCCGAAAGTCGGTAGTGTAAGCCTAAGTCCACGGGGCGATTGGCGCATGCCGAGCGATGCAGTAAGTAAACTTTGGATAGAAGAATGCGAAACATTGTAGCGACGTTTGCCGTAAAGCGATGCGGTACGGATAACGCTTGATGGTGTTAGATTGTGCATGTATGCTTGTTATATACATAATCTAATACCATTATAACACCATGGAAAGAAAATAATAGAAGCATATAAGCATATATAAGGATTATAAAAGTCAAACCATTTTGTCTTACATTCTTTGAACGCACTACGATATAAATTAATGTAAAATAATATGTTGTGTTTCAGATTGTTATTGTTTGTCAGGTTAAGGGAATATTCTTGTTAGAAAATGGTTTTATGCCAGTTCCGATAATTCCAGCCATCTCATGCCTTTTTCATCGAGTTCTTCCTTAATTGCAGGTAGTTGTTTGCTCTTTTCAGTGAGCTCTTCGACGGAGAGGTTTCCACTGCAAAGCAATTCTTCTAATTGTTTCTGCTCGGCTTCAAGTATGGCTATGTCTTTCTCAAGTTGTTCAAATTCGCGTTTCTCTTTGAAAGACATCTTGCGTTTATTGCTTTGATAATGGTCTTTCTTATCCTTTTCAGGTTTTTCATTACGAGGTTTTTCGTCTTCTTTGCTTTGCAACGATGACCATTCGCGATATTGGGTGTAGTTCCCGGGAAAGTCTTTTATCACGCCTGCTCCTTTGAATACCAACAGATGGTCTACCACTTTATCCATGAAATAACGGTCATGACTGACGATAATCACACAGCCCGGAAAGTCTTGCAAATACTCCTCGAGCACTTGTAATGTCTGAATATCAAGATCGTTTGTCGGCTCATCGAGCACTAAAAAGTTCGGGTTTCTCATCAACACCGTACAAAGATACAGCTTGCGCCGCTCGCCCCCGCTAAGTTTGTACACGTAGTTATGTTGCTGATCGGGCGAAAACATGAAGTATTGCAAGAATTGCGAGGCAGTCATGTGTCTTCCCTTACCCAAATCTATATAGTCGGCAATATCGGTAATAACATCGATTACCTTTTGTTGTTCATCGAATTTGAGCCCGTCTTGCGAGAAATAGCCGAACTTCACGGTATCTCCAATATCGAACTTACCGGAATCTACCGGTACCAGCCCAAGCAGCATCTTAATGAAAGTAGACTTTCCTGTACCGTTGCTTCCTACAATTCCCATCTTTTCGAAACGCGAAAAATTGTAATAGAAATCTTTCAGAATAACGTTATTCTTGTCCCATGCTTTCGATACATATTGGCATTCGAAGATTTTTGAGCCTATGTATACGTTGTTTGCCTTGAGACGTATCTGCCGTTCTTCAATCCTTTGTTTAGCCTTTCTCTCAAGATCGTAGAACGCATCTTCACGGTATTTGGCCTTGTGCCCGCGTGCCTGTGGCATTCTTCTCATCCATTCGAGTTCGGTTCTGTACAAGTTATTTGCCCTTGCAATCTCTGCCCGTGTGTTGTCTATGCGTTCCTGTCGCTTTTCGAGATAATAACTATAATTGCCTCTATAAGTGTATAAGGTTCTGTTATCGAGTTCGAGGATAAGATTGCATACGCGGTCGAGGAAGAAACGATCATGTGTAACCATCAACAGAGTTCTGTTTCCCCTCGATAGAAAGCCTTCTAGCCATTCTATCATTTCTAAATCGAGGTGATTGGTAGGCTCATCGAGGATAAGAAAATCAGGTTCTGTGGTCAGTACATTGGCCAATGCTACGCGTTTCTGCTGCCCACCGCTGAGCTGTCCCATAGGTTGAAGCAGGTCTGAAATTTTAAGTTGAGTGAGTATCTGCTTCGCTTTAAGTACCTTGTCGGGATCTCCGTGGTGATTAAAGCACGCATCCAATACCGATTCTGCGGGATCAAATTGGGGCGATTGCTCCAAACAGCTCACTTTCAGATTACGTTTATATATGATGGAACCCGAATCGTGGCCCTCTTTACCCATAAGAATCGAGAGCAGGGTGGACTTGCCTGTACCGTTTTGTGCAATAAGTCCAACGCGTTGTCCCTCGGCTATTGAAAACGAAATGTCGCTGAAAAGAACTTGGGCACCGAAAGATTTCGTGAGGTTCTGTACGTCTAAGTATGGAATAGGATTTGCCATTTACTTCAATGTTTTGTTGATACCTTCGATATATTCGAGTATTTCGTCGCGTCCTTGTTTCTTTTCGGCACTTGTAATGAAGTAGGGAGGAAGCGTTTCCCATCGGTCTTGTAGTGTTTTCATCCATTTTTCCGCATTCTGTCTTGCCTTTACGAAACCCAATTTGTCGGCTTTCGTGAAGGCGATAGCAAAGGGAATGCTACTTTCTCCCAGCCAGTCGATGAACTCACGGTCTATTGTCATGGGATCATGTCGGATATCTATCAGCACGAACACATTGGCTAATTGCTCGCGTTGCAGTATATACGATGAAATCATCTGCTGCAACTGTTTCTGCACACTCTTGGAACGTTTGGCAAAACCATAGCCCGGAAGGTCAACCAAATACCATTCATTGTTGATGATGAAGTGGTTGATAAGCAAGGTCTTGCCCGGTGTAGCCGAAGTTTTAGCCAAACCTTTATGGTTGCAGAGCATATTGATAAGACTCGATTTGCCTACATTCGACCGACCGATAAAAGCATATTCCGGCTTATTATCATTAGGACATTTGCCAATCGTCGGCGCGGATATTACAAATTCAGATTTCTTTATTTCCATTATACTTCAATAAATATTAATGATTGATACCATATCCAAAAAGGGCGAAGTCTCCTTTTAAAGGATCATCGGGGAACACCTCTTTCAGGATTGTTGTTAATTTTCGGGCTGTAGACATCGTGGTTGTAGAGCTTTGGATAAGCGCCAATTTGTTTGCTTCGTGCAATACATGCGTGTCTAAAGGTATGATAAGTGTACGTTTATCTATGATGTCGGCCCATAATCCCAAGTCTACAGGAGAGTCATCTCTAACCATCCATCTGAGGAACATGCAAATTCTTTTGCATGCAGAAGTTGTATCTTTCGGGATGATATGATGGGCCGATTGCATGGAAAAGTACTTACAAATAGCCTTGATGGCCGTATATCCGTCATGAGCTTCGGCAGTAATATAGTGCTTCAGGCTACCGTAATCAGTAATAAGTCTTTGCAGAACTTGCAGAAATACGAATATGGAATGGTTGGTGTGTAGACGGTAATAGCATTGATTGTTATCGGGTATGTTGGTTATATATTTGCCCGACTTAATCCAATCGTAAACATTTCCTTCGGAAGAGTTGAGTATGTATTGTATTTTAGGGAAGAATTGTTTGCGCGAACCGTAGCTGAGAACTGATGCGATAAGTGCCATCGTCTCCTGATTATGCGGTTGCTTTACTTGATGCATAAAGTAACTCGGATCAGTAGTCAGAAAGTCTTCCGTTTCATACATGGCAGCATGTTTCAGTAAAATTTCTTTTGTTTCGGGTACTAATGTCATTGATTAGCGTCTTATTTATAACTCGTACAAAATTCTATTATGGGGAGTATTCTTTCTGTCCTTTCTTACTTTCGGTTGAATTAAATTAGATTAAAATGCTTGAAAGCATTCAAGATGCCATCGTGGTCTACATCGGTAGTTACGTAATCGGCATAGCTTTTTACATGATCGTCTGCATTTCCCATGGCAACACCTATTCCTGCACTTTGGAGAATGCTAATATCATTTCCGCCATCACCGAACGCCATCGTATCTTTAATATCGATATTCAATGCCGAAGCCATAGCTTTTAATGCGCTACCCTTATCGGTACACTTTACAGTAATGTCGGTAAACTCGGGATGCCACCGTTCTGATTCACAGTTACACAACTGTGGCATGAGCAAATCTTCTATGGGCTGGGGGATGAAAGGTGTAAGTTGTAATATCCTTTGGTGTAACACTTTTTCAACCGGTAGGTTATAATCGATATTCGTAACATTAAAACCTACACGAAACAACCTGTCTACGATATCTTTGTAATTATATACGGCAATGTCTTTTTCGCCCACCACAATCACCGCATAATCTTTCTCTGTAGCGTCTTTAAGTAAAGTTTCTACATCGCTGGAGAGAATAGGTGTGCAACAAATTTCTCTTTTTCCGGCAAAACAGTAAGCCCCGTTTGTAGTAATATAGCCGTCGATAAGATGCTCTATAGCCTTTAGATTCGTGATTATTTGTATTGGTCTACCCGTAGAAATGAATATGTTGAGGCCGTTTTTCTTTACTAATTCCAAAGCATGAATAGTCGATTCGGGAATGGAATGTGTTTGGAAACTCACCAAAGTACCGTCTATATCGAAAAAAAGCGCCTTATGTTTGCTCATATTATATTATCCTATTATTGAATTATGATATACGTTATAGGATACAAAGATACGATATTTTTCAATATTAAAGTGTATATGTAACAATGATTAATGATATATCCAACGAAATTACCAATAAGGGGTAAGAACCTTAGATGTAGGATTAATGTAGCTGGCAATATAAAAATAGAAACAAGAGGGAATATTCTTGTTCTTCTTCTTGTTTCTATTTCCTGTTTTTATCTTATCGTTTATTTATCTATTGTATATGAAAATATAATAGCAACAATAATAAGTAAGGCAAGAATGCACATGGTAACGAAGAGAATGTTGATAAGATTTTTGGTACGTCTTTTCCGCAATCTCCGCTTTTGTTCCATCTGCATATTGTCTAAGTTTATTAGACGTTGGCGATGATTCTTTCCCCTATGTGAATTTTGTGTTGTTAACATATTTTTCATTATAATATGCCGCAAAAGTAATAAAAAATATTGAGAACGCCACAATATTATTAAATAAATGCTACGGTTAGGCCTGCCATTACGATACTTACCATCGACATGAGCTTGATAAGAATATTGAGCGATGGCCCTGAAGTGTCTTTGAACGGATCTCCGACAGTGTCGCCAACGATAGTCGCCTTATGGCATGCAGAGCCTTTTCCGCCGAAGTTGCCTTCTTCTACCATCTTCTTGGCATTATCCCATGCACCACCGGAGTTAGCCATAAATATGGCCAATGTGAAACCGGCTGCCAATCCTCCTGTAAGAAGTCCTAATACTCCCGCTACTCCAAGCACTATACCTACGATGATGGGAATAATGATTGCCAAAAGAGAAGGCAGAACCATCTCGCGTTGTGCACTCTGAGTAGATATTTCCACACAACGGCTATAATCAGGAGTTGCCTTGCCTTCAAGAATTCCTTTGATATCCTTGAACTGACGGCGTACTTCTGAAACCATAGCACCTGCAGCTCTTCCTACCGCTCCCATGGTGAGACCACAGAAAAGATAGGCTGCCATTGCACCGATGAATGCGCCTACAAGCACTTTCGGATTTATTAAGTTTACTTGGAAGAATTGCATGAAATCTGTCATTGTTGCCGATTTCGGATCGAACACCGTACCGGCTGCACTGATGAATTGTTCGCCTTGTTCTACGGCACGAATCATTGCAATCTTGATTTCTTCAATGTATGAAGCCAGAAGAGCGAGGGCTGTAAGTGCGGCAGAACCGATGGCAAACCCTTTTCCAGTTGCTGCAGTAGTATTTCCTAAGGCATCTAAAGCATCGGTACGCTTTCTGATATCTTCACCTAATCCGCTCATCTCGGCATTCCCACCGGCATTATCGGCGATAGGACCGTATGCGTCTGTGGCAAGAGTTATTCCTAAAGTAGAAAGCATACCTACTGCAGCGATACCGATACCATAAAGACCACGACTGATGCTTTGGGCGCTCATACTCATATCGAAACCGTTTGCACAGAGATAACTCATCATGATTGCAACGGAAATAACTACAACCGGTATACAAGTAGAAATCATACCGGTACCGATACCTTTTATAATTACGGTCGCGGAACCGGTTTGTGAAGCCTCGGCAATCTTCTGGGTAGGCTTATAAGTTTGTGAGGTATAGTATTCTGTAGATTGCCCGATAATGACACCGGCGAGCAACCCACTGATAACAGAGAACGATAATCCCATCCAATTCTCCATGTTCAGTAAGTATAATATGATAAAAGTGGCAATTGCAATCAATATGGCTGATACGTTTGTTCCGAACCCAAGAGAATGGAGTAGTTCTTTCATTCCGGCACCTTCTTTCGTGCGGACGAGGAAAATACCGATAAGGCTTAAGAAGATGCCAACTGCTGCAATGATCATAGGGGCTATAACTGCACGTAGTTGCATTTCGCCATTCATAGCAAATGCTGTGGCACCGAGGGCGGCAGTCGATAGAATACTCCCGCAATAACTTTCATACAAATCGGCACCCATTCCTGCTACATCACCGACATTATCCCCAACATTGTCGGCTATTGTCGCCGGATTTCGTGGATCATCTTCTGGTATATCGGCCTCTACTTTGCCAACCAAATCGGCTCCAACATCGGCAGCTTTTGTATAAATACCGCCACCGACACGAGCAAACAGGGCTTGGGTAGATGCTCCCATGCCGAAAGTAAGCATGGTGGTTGTGATAGTAATGAGAGATGTTTGTTCTCCTGAATAGAACGCATTGAGAATAAGAAACCATATTGCAATATCAAGAAGTCCTAATCCAACTACAACAAGTCCCATTACGGCTCCGCTTCTGAATGCAATCTTCAGTCCTCTATCGAGCCCGCTTCGTGCAGCATTCGCAGTTCTTCCCGATGCGTATGTGGCAGTTTTCATGCCAAAGAAACCGGCCAGTCCGCTAAAAAAGCCGCCTGTAAGGAAAGCAAAAGGCACCCACGGATTTTGTACTTTCAACACGTATGCCATGAATGCGAAGATAATTGCAATGACAATGAATACATACAATACAACTTTGTATTGTTGTTTAAGGTATGCCATGGCGCCTTTACGTACATATAAGGCGATTTCTCGCATGCGTGGAAGTTCTTCATCTTCTTTCATCATCGTGCTAAAGAAGAACCATGCCATGCTTAATGCAATAACGGAAGCTATTGGTACAAGCCAAAATACAATAGGAATGTTCATAGTTTTAATAATTTAATGTTTTAGATGATAATTGGGACAAATATAGGAAAAAATAAGGAAAGTGTATAAAAAACAGATATTTTTCTGTTTCTTTAATAAATAAAAAGAATACTTCAACATGGCATGAAGTATTCTTTTTGTTATTTTTGGAGTAAGAAGAAAAGTGCTAAAATCTGAAGGATAGTTGTATGTCTACCATATTATAATTATGATCTGTACTTAAACTGCGATCATTGATGAAAGCGTATTCTCCACTGATTTTAAGGTTTTGGGCGAATTGGTAATCTAAACCAATTTCGTATTGTGTTCTGGCTTTATTCCATTCTGCAGTCGGGCGATACATATCGTAACGAGCTTTAGCATGCAATTTATTCTTTGTGATGGGTGCAATAGCGAGCATATATATGCCATCGGCCTTATCGCCGTCTGCACTGAGCGTACAGTCTTTTGTTTCTGTTGTCTGGTATGTTGTTTTAAATGCATTACCGGTAGAATGAATATATTCGCTTCTAAATGTCCAATCATCTACTTTATATTCTGCAGAAAAGGCATATCTACGTTGTTTAAGTTTACGAATACCGGATAATGTATTGCCCATATCGTCTTGCCAAGTTCCTTTTCTGGAGTAAGAACCGGTCCATCCGAATGCCCCAATTCGCATGCCTAAAACCGGCATAACCCAAATTCCGCCGATAATATCTTTTTGATGATCAACGTCTTTTACATTGATACCCTGCCCATTGAATACACCTATTTGGTAATGTATCAGAGTTCTATCGTGCTTATTTTTAAGAAGATCGCCTTGTAGCTGAATACCTAAATCTCTTCCATTCGATGCATGACTGCCATTACGGTCGTTAAATCCGACTAATTTAGTAACGACCTGCCCGTAACTCATGAAACCTTGATCAATGGGATGCATAGGATTTTCGAAACTGAAAGGACGTTTGAATTGTCCTAATTTTATCCGAAAATAATCATATTTCTGCCATTCTGCAAACAAATCTACAATGCGAGGACTGCTTCCCAATGTAGAAGTATTTCCGTTAAATTGAACCTGTGTTTTCCAATAAAAGTCGTTGAGAATACGGCCGTCAAGGGAAACTCTTGCCATGCGAAGATTAAATGTGTTCGATTTGGCATTTTCTTGTGAGCTGTACTGAAATTGTGTAATTCCATATCCCGATACTTTTACGTTGTTCAGCCAAGAGGGAAGTTTGATTTGTGCGTTTGCCATTATTGCAATAAAGCAATATAGTACAACAGCTAATCTTTTTTTCATGATTTCTTATTTTGTATTTTAAAGTTTACTCTGCAAAAGTAATATATTTTTTCAAGCTGCTGGAAATTTGATGAGAAAATTAAAACTAAAATGTAAACAGTTTACAATTTAAATATGTATATTTGCAAACATCATATATTAACAGGTTATGAAAAATTTTTTAGACCAAGACTTTTTATTAGACACAACGATTGCCTGTGATTTATATCATAATTACGCAAAGGCGATGCCCATATATGATTATCACTGCCATTTGAAACCTGAATTGGTAGCGGAGGACCGTCATTTCAGGTCTATCACAGAGTTATGGATAAAAGACGATGTCTATAAATGGCGTGCAATGCGTACTCATGGAGTCGAAGAAAAGTATTGCATAGGAGAGGAATGCAGCGATTGGGAGAAATTTGAGAAATGGGCCGAAGTGTTTCCATATACAGTATGTGAGCCATTGTATCTATTATCGTGTTTGGAATTGAAAACAATATTTGGGATTACTAAGGTGTTATCTCCCGAAACAGCTCGTGAAATTTATGACGAATGTAATGAGAAATTGCAGTCAAAAGAGTATTCCTCATTGGAATTGTTGCGAAAGTTTCATGTCGAAGTATTATGGACTACCGATGATCCTACTGATGATTTAACCAGTCATCGGCAGCATAATCAGAAAGATAAAAATACAAAAATGTATCCATCGTGGCGCCCGGATCAGGCTATGAACATAGAACGAGAAGGTTTTGCCGACTATGTTGATAGGCTTAGGAATACAGCCGATCTTGACATTTGTTGCTTTTCGGATATGCTGGATGCATTAAGTATGCGCCATCAATATTTTGTTGATCATGAATGTTGTCTGTCAGATCATGACATAGAAGAATTTTATGATGAAGAATTTACGGACTCTCAAATAGACACAATATTTAGGAAAGCGATGCGTGGGATGAGACTTTCAACTCTTGAAATTCATCAATACAAACATTGCTTTTTAAGAAAAATGGCAGAGATGGACTATGCTACGGGATGGACACAGCAATTCCACTGCGGAGCAATCCACGACAAAAGTAATTTAATTAGTAGGTCTGTTGGCCGAAAGTATGGTTTTGATTCGATAGGTGTCTTTAATACAGCGAAAGCAATGGGGCATTTTATGGATTATTTGAGTTCGGAGAATAAGTTGACTCGTACAATTTTATATTCGATAAATCCATCGTCGAATGATATGATTGCAGCTATGTTAGGAAACTTTCAAGACGGTTCTTGTCAGGGAAAGATACAATTCGGGTTAGGATGGTGGTTAAATAATCAGTATGATGCCATATTGCGTCATCTTAATGCAATTTCGGTTGATGGGAACTTTTCGCATTTTATAGGTTTCATGACCGATTGTCATTCTTTACTATCTTTCTCACGGCACGAGTTCTTTAGAAGAATATTGTGTAACGTAGTCGGAAACTTCGTTGAGAGGGGATTGTTGCCCTATAATGAGCCGTTGCTGGCACGATTGGTCGAAGATATTAGTTATAATAATGTAAAAAGGTATATTTCTCCAACATGATTTTACCATTTAAGACTGTTGTTTTTATTAAGTCTATGGTCAATTAAACTAATAAATATTTGCCTCTTTGAAAAAATAAGACTAATTTTGCCAAAGATTATAAAAATAACCCATCCATTGTATGAAGAGATTTTTTATACCGATGTTCACACTGTCGTTGTTGATAGCGATGGCAGGATGTTCGGGAAGTAAGAAAGTTGCTTATTTTCAGAATATCGATTCAATCAGTTTAGCACCGTCACGTGGGCTTTATGATGCAAAGATCATGCCGAAAGATATGCTGTCGATAACTGTCAGTACCACAGATCCGGAGGCTTCCCGACCTTTTAATTTATCTGCATTAAATACTGTAAATGCGTCAGGAAGCAGTACGGGGAGTTTACAGACATATCTTGTAGATAATGATGGTAATATTAATTTCCCTGTCGTAGGAACCTTGCATGTTGCAGGACTGACCAAGAATGAATGCCAGAATACGATTAGAGATAAGATATTGCCTTATATGGCAAAGACGGAAAATCCGATTGTTACAGTACGCATGTCAAGCTATCGAGTGACGGTAGATGGAGAAGTTAATAGTCCGGGGGTTATTCCTGTAACGACAGAAAAGATGAGTGTGATCGAAGCTTTGGCACAAGCAGGCGACTTAACTATCTACGGTAAACGAGACAATGTGTTATTAATACGTGAAGATGAGACAGGACAGAAGAGCGCACATCGGCTGAATCTTAATGATGCGAATTTACTTAACTCACCTTACTATTATTTACAGCAAAATGATATATTATATGTAGAACCAAATGGCGTTAGAGCTAAAAATTCATCTATCGGTTCTTCCACAACGCTTTGGTTCTCGTTTGTTGGAATAGTTACTTCGGTTGCTTCCTTATTAGTGAATATTCTTCGCAAATAAATATTTAAGAGCCAAGAGATTAGCAATCTCTTGGCTCTTAAAGTTTATTAGAGCTACATCATCTTTTTATTGATAATAGAATGTAGGAGTAGCAGGTTTAAACAGATTATAAACTTGGCTTGGAGTATAGGTGTATAGACGATAAAATATTTTTAGAGAAGTTTTAGTAAAGAATTGATGGAAATCTTAAAACATGAATGTGGCGTTGCGCTTATAAGGCTATTAAAGCCATTGGAATATTATCAGCATAAATATGGAACGTGGATGTATGGTCTGAATAAACTCTATTTGATGATGGAGAAAGAACATAACCGCGGGCAGGAAGGCGCCGGATTGTCTTGTGTAAAGTTGGATACGGAGCCCGGACAGGAATACATGTTTAGGGAAAGGGCAGAAGGAAAGGATGCAATTACTAAGATTTTTAGTGCTGTCCAGAATAATTTTACCAATTTATCTAAAGAACAACTTGCCGATGTGGATTTCGCTAAACAGAGTCTACCGTTTGCCGGAGAACTGTATATGGGGCATTTGAGATATTCTACAACTGGGAGGCAGGGAATTTCTTATGTACATCCTTTCTTGCGTAGGAATAATTGGCGTGCCAAGAATCTTAGTCTTTGCGGAAACTTTAATATGACGAATATTAATGAAATATTCGAAAAACTGACAAAGCAAGGACAGTGCCCGCGTATTTATAGCGACAGCTATATCATGCTTGAGTTGATGGGGCATAGGTTGGATAGGGAAGTAGAGCGGAACTTTGTAGATGCAAAGGCAAAAGGATTAAAGGATCAAAATATCACTTCGTATATAGAAGATCACGTTAAAATGGGCAATGTCTTGAAAACCACAATGGCCGATTTTGATGGCGGTTATGTAGTATGTGGCATTACAGGGAGTGGAGAAATGTTTTCTATGCGTGATCCTTGGGGAATACGTCCGGCATATTATTATATGAACGAAGATATTGTGGTGCTTGCAAGTGAGAGGCCTGTATTGCAGACGACATTTGATATCGAGTGCGATGATGTGCAGGAGTTGCTTCCGGGAACAGCTTTAATTGTAAACCGGAGCGGCAAGTGTACCATTGAGCGCATACTCAGCCAAAGAGGAGATAGTGCATGCTCGTTTGAACGAATATATTTTAGTCGTGGAAGCGACCGTGATATATATAAAGAGCGCAAGAAACTTGGAGAACAACTGACCATGCCTGTGCTCAAAGCCATAGATAACGATGTGGACCACACTATATTCTCATTTATTCCTAATACTGCGGAAGTTGCCTTTTATGGACTTATTCAAGGTTTTAAAGAGTACGTACATAAAAAAAAGATACAAGCAATTGATCATTTGAACCATAAGCCAAGCCGAGAGGAATTGGAGAGCATTCTTTCAAAGTCTGTCCGTGTGGAGAAGGTTGCGTGGAAAGATATCAAGTTGCGTACTTTTATTACTGAAGGCAATTCACGTAAAGACCTTGCTTCGCATGTCTATGATATTACTTACGAGAGTCTCCATCCTTATGAAGACAATCTTGTAATTATTGACGATAGTATTGTGCGTGGAACGACGTTGAAAGAGAGTATTTTCAGAATATTGGATCGGCTGCATCCTAAAAGATTAGTTGTTGTTAGTAGTGCTCCACAGATACGTTATCCAGACTATTATGGTATTGATATGGCCCGTCTTGAAGAGTTCTGTGCATTTCGTGCGGCTATAGAATTGATAAAAGATAGAGGAATGCATCAACTGATAGAAGATACTTACAGAAATTGTCTTGAAGAAATAAAGACGCAGAAATCAGAGATAAGGAATTGGGTGAGGGATATTTACGAACCGTTTACTGTCGAGGAAATCAATGAAAAGATTGTAGAGATGTTACGTCCCAATGGGATGGCTACTCCTGTAGAGATTGTTTATCAGTCGATAGAAGGCCTGCATACGGCAATCCCCGATAATCATGGGGATTGGTATTTTACGGGGAATTTCCCAACGCAGGGAGGGGCTAAGCTTTGCAATCAGTCGTATATCAATTATATAGAAAAGGTTTATCAGTACGAACAGAAATTTTAAGCATATAATGAGAAGTGTAACACTATTATTATCGGATGGAACAAAGTTTCATGGAAAGAGCTTTGGATATGAAGCTCCGGTGGCTGGAGAAGTTGTGTTCAATACGGCAATGATGGGTTATCCGGAATGTCTGACGGATCCGTCGTATGCAGGACAACTAATGACGCTTGCATATCCTTTGGTTGGAAATTATGGTGTGCCGCCATTTACTTTCGAAGCAAATGGTATACCTACTTTTATGGAGAGCGATAGAATTTATGCGTCTGCTATTATTGTTGCTGATTATAGTGAACAATACAGCCATTGGAATGCCCATGAAAGTCTTGCGGAATGGCTGAAAAGGGAAAAGGTTCCCGGTATTACTGGTATAGATACACGGGAACTTACCAAGGTGTTGCGTGAACATGGAGTAATGATGGGGAAAATCATCTTCGATGATGAACCGGCCAATATTCCAGATGCAAGTTACGAAGGAGTAAACTTTGTCGATAAAGTTAGCTGCAAAGAAATTATTAAATATAATGAGGGAGCCGGTAAAAAAGTTATTTTGGTAGATTGTGGTGTTAAGGCAAATATCATAAGAAGCCTAATTAATCGTGGGGTAGAAGTAATACGCGTTCCATGGAATTATGATTATACAAACTTAGAATTTGATGGCCTGTTTCTTGCCAATGGGCCGGGCAATCCCGATATATGCGAAGAGGCTGTCAATATTATCCGTAAACAAATCAGCATGAGTAGGAAACCTATATGTGGAATTTGTATGGGAAATCAACTTCTGGCTAAAGCCGGAGGAGCAAGCATTTATAAACTTAAATATGGTCATCGTTCGCATAATCAGCCTGTTCGTATGGTTGGGACTAATAAATGTTACGTTACAAGTCAAAATCATGGATATGCCGTTGATACCAAGACACTCGGAGAAGAATGGGAAGAATTGTTTATCAATATGAATGACGGGAGTAATGAAGGT
Source organism: Prevotella phocaeensis (assembly GCF_900065875.1). Taxonomy (NCBI): domain Bacteria; kingdom Pseudomonadati; phylum Bacteroidota; class Bacteroidia; order Bacteroidales; family Prevotellaceae; genus Prevotella; species Prevotella phocaeensis. The sequence goes on from NZ_LT160624.1 coordinate 65,452, forward strand.
ATCAAACATAAGATCAATCCATGGTTCACGTCGCAATTTCATCCTGAGGCATGTTCTGGTCCGGTCGATACTGAATTCATATTTGATAAATTTGTTGAAACATTAAAGTAAAATACATCATGAAAGATGAAAACATAAAAAAGGTTCTGCTTTTGGGATCTGGGGCTTTGAAGATTGGCGAAGCGGGGGAATTTGATTATTCCGGTTCGCAAGCACTCAAAGCATTGCGGGAAGAGGGAGTGTCTACGGTGTTGATAAATCCCAATATTGCGACTGTACAGACTTCCGAAGGTGTTGCGGACCAAATTTATTTTTTACCCGTGCAACCTTATTTCGTTGAACGTGTTATTCAGAAAGAGCGGCCTGATGGTATTCTTCTATCTTTTGGCGGACAGACCGCATTGAACTGTGGAGTAGAGCTCTTTAAAAGCGGTATGCTCGATAAATACAATGTGAAAGTACTCGGTACCCCTGTACAGGCAATTATGGATACCGAGGATCGTGAACTCTTTGTGGAGAAATTGAATGAGATCAATATTAAGACAATCAAAAGTGAGGCATGTGAGAACATAGTACAGGTGAGGAAAGCTGCAGCCGATCTTGGTTATCCCGTTATCATCCGTGTAGCCTATGCACTTGGGGGACTTGGTAGTGGTTTCTGTGATAATGAAGACGAATTGAATGTATTGGCAGAGAAAGCTTTCTCCTTTTCTCCACAGGTTCTTGTAGAGAAAAGTCTAAAAGGATGGAAAGAGATAGAATATGAAGTGGTTCGCGATAGATATGATAATTGTATCACTGTTTGCAATATGGAGAATTTCGATCCACTTGGTATTCATACGGGGGAATCTATTGTCATAGCTCCATCTCAAACATTAACAAATAGCGAATATCATAAGTTAAGAGCTCTTTCTATAAAGATTGTACGTCATATCGGCATTGTTGGAGAATGTAATGTGCAATATGCTTTCGATCCACAAAGCGAAGATTACCGCGTTATAGAAGTGAATGCCCGCTTGAGCCGTTCTTCTGCTCTGGCTTCTAAAGCCACGGGGTACCCTCTTGCTTTCGTAGCAGCAAAGCTTGGTATGGGGTATGGGCTATTTGAATTGAAGAATTCCGTTACTAAAACAACGAGCGCATTCTTTGAACCAGCTTTAGACTATGTCGTCTGCAAGATACCGCGTTGGGATTTATCTAAATTTCATGGAGTAGATAAGGAATTAGGATCATCGATGAAGTCTGTGGGAGAAGTAATGGCTATCGGACGTAATTTCGAGGAAGCTATCCAGAAGGGACTGCGCATGATCGGGCAGGGAATGCATGGATTTGTTGAAAATAAAGAACTTGTTATATCTGATATCGACGCTGCTTTGAAAGAACCTACCGACAAACGTATCTTTGTTATTTCGAAAGCAATGCATAAGGGGTATACCATAGACCAAATTCATGAGTTGACAAAGATTGACAGATGGTTTCTGCAAAAACTGAAACATATCATTGATATTGATGAGAATTTGAAACGGTGCACGAGTATTAATTCAATGGATAAAGACTTGTTGCGTATTGCAAAGATATATGGATTTACAGATTTCCAGATTGCACGTGCTCTTCGATTAGATAAGGAAATCAGCAATATGCACAAAGCTGCACTTACTGTCCGGAGGTTGCGTAAAAGTTTTGGTATCTTGCCGGTTGTCAAGCAGATTGATACACTTGCTGCTGAATATCCTGCACAGACCAACTATCTCTATGTTACTTATGCAGGTGTGAAGAGTGATGTGCGGTTTGATACTGACAGACGTTCTATTATTGTGCTCGGTTCCGGTGCCTATCGCATAGGCAGTTCCGTGGAGTTCGATTGGTGTGGTGTTCAAGCACTGAATACGATACGTAAGGAAGGATACCGATCAATTATGATCAATTATAATCCTGAAACGGTATCGACAGATTATGATATGTGCGATCGTCTGTATTTTGATGAACTTACTTTCGAGCGTGTGTTAGATATTATAGAATTCGAAATGCCTTATGGTGTTATCGTGTCAACGGGTGGACAGATACCCAATAATCTGGCCATGTGGTTAGATGCAGAGAATGTTCCACTTCTTGGTACTGCCGCTAAAGATATAGATAACGCAGAGGATAGGGCTAAATTCTCTGAGCTGCTTACACGTAACGGTATCAATCAACCCGAATGGAGCACACTTACTTCGATGGACGATATAAAACTGTTTGTAGATAGAGTGGGCTTCCCTGTATTGGTGCGTCCCTCGTATGTACTTTCAGGGGCGGCAATGAACATTTGTTCAAACAAAGAAGAGTTGGAGCGTTTTCTGCAATTGGCTGCCAATGTGTCAGAAGATCATCCCGTGGTAGTAAGTAAGTTCATCGAAAATGCAAAAGAAATAGAGATGGATGCCGTGGCGCGTAATGGCGAAATCATGGCTTATGCCATTAGTGAACATATCGAATTTGCCGGTGTACATTCTGGAGATGCTACGATACAGTTCCCACCACAAAAACTTTATGTAGAAACGGTACGTCGCATTAAGCGTGTAAGCCGTCAGATAGCGATGGCGTTACATATCAATGGGCCGTTCAATATACAGTTTATGGCACGTGAGAACGATATCCTTGTTATTGAATGTAATCTGCGAGCCTCTCGTTCTTTTCCTTTTGTAAGTAAGGTGTTGAAATTAAATTTGATCGATTTGGCTACGAAGATAATACTCGGTATACAAGTAAAAAAGCCGAATAAGAATTTGTTTGATTTGGATTATGTAGGTATTAAAGCGAGCCAGTTCTCGTTTAATCGTTTACAGAAAGCTGATCCGGTTCTTGGTGTTGATATGGCTTCTACCGGCGAAGTCGGCTGTTTGGGAGATGATACCAATCAGGCATTGTTGAAGAGTATGTTGAGTGTGGGTTACCGCATTCCGAAACATACCGTATTACTTTCAACGGGAGGGGCTAAGCAAAAGGCCGAGATGCTTGATTCTGCAAAGACGCTTATAAGATATGGATACAAATTGTATGCCACGGGGGGAACGTCTAAGTATTTATCCGATAATGGTATAGACAACATACGAGTATTTTGGCCTTCGGACGAGGGAAAGGAACCGCAAGCACTAACATTGCTTCATGAAAAGAAAATCGATATGGTGGTTAATATTCCTAAGGATCTTACTCCCCGCGAACTGACGAATGGCTATAAAATTCGTAGAGCTGCTATTGATCTTAATATTCCATTGATAACAAACAGTCGTTTAGCGAGTGCGTTTATTCAGTCGTTCTGTGCTTTGAAACTTGATGATATAGATATCAAAAGTTGGGCAGAGTATTAACCGATATCTTTTATTCCTTTATGGTAAAGGTGTTAAAATGCGGATATTTTTATTCTTCATCTGTAAAGTAGAGTATTTGGTGTGAAGGAAAATAATACGATTTGTGTTGGAAGTCCATGTGACTTGGGATAACTTTATCAAATAAAAAAGAAGAAAGAATTATGATAGATAGCCGACCACGCATTGCAATCATAGGTCTCAACACCCTTTCTGTATTGGGAATGAGGCAATTATTGCAAAATGTTATGCCAATTATGGCGATAGATACATTCCTCTCTTTTAAGGAAATAATGGTCGTTGATCTTGAGAGATATTTTCATTTTTTTGTCGATGAGGAAGTCGTATCGCAAAATTACGGCTTTTTTATGGAGCGCAGAATGAAGACAATTGTGTTAACAGTATCTGCTGCGATTGATAACCAATTGGCCGATTTCCATTGTTTGTATATTAATGTGCCAGAGGAGCAACTGGTTCGTTCCGTATTAATGTTAGTTCAATACGCACATGTCGGAGGGAAAAGGCTACCGGCTGAACCGAAAAGGATGCAGGAGAAAATGCTGCGGACTAAGATCTTGACAGGACGCGAGATAGAAGTGTTATCTTTGATTGTACAAGGATTTATCAATAAAGAGATTGCAGGGCGGTTGAATATTAGTATAACAACAGTGATTACCCATAGGAAAAATATCATGGAGAAGTTGGGGATGAAGAGCGTTTCAGCATTGACTATTTATGCTGTTATGCATGGATACGTGGATATTAATAAGATTTAGAGGAAAGGAGATAGTAGATGTGCAAACCATCCGCGGAACTTTTGCCACGGTGTACGGAAGGCATTCCAAGTCTTTGGCGTGAGTTTGAAGCTATCAGTCTTGTCTTTGTCAAAAAGATTATTTAATTCTTTCGTTGTAGCTTGATCTATGATTATGGCATTATTTTCGTAATCCCAACTCAAGCTTCTTGCATTCAGATTTGCACTTCCCACGGTACAAAACTTTCCATCCACCATAATAATTTTTGTATGATGAAAGCCTGCAGTATACATCCACACCGTAGCACCGCGTTTCATTAGTTGATGAGCATTATAGAAACCACAGTCGGGTGTCAGCGGAATATCGCTCTTTGTGGAAAGCATGATTTGGACATTTACTCCCCGCTTGATGGCTTTCTTCAACGCTTTTTTGATACCATAATTTAGTGTGAAATAGGGATTGATGATCTTAATACTGTCTTTTGCAACATTAATTGCCTCTGTATAAAATTTCCTAATAATAGTATTTGTTGTGTGTGGTTCTCTATTAATGATACCAACCATCTTGTGATATGCAGTAACGGTTGTATCCTGTTTCAAAGCAATGAAATAGTCGGCAGGTTTGTATCCGCGATAGTATTTAGCACCATGGATATTTTGTCCGGTTACTTTATTCCACATTTTCAGAAAGATTCCCTGCAATGTGTTTACTTCATCCCCATCGATACGACAGTGCATATCGTTCCACGAACCAACAGCTTTTGTTCCTTTAATGTAATAGTCGGCAACATTCATGCCTCCAGTATAAGCAATCTTTCCGTCTATCACCACGATTTTTCTGTGATCGCGGGAAAATACATGATTGATCCACGGAAATGTGATCGGATCAAATTTATAAATTTCAATACCTTTGTCTCGTATCTTTTTTAAGTGAGTTTTTTTCAGCGGACGATTGTTTGACATATTACCAAAGGCATCGAATAATGCCCTGACTTCTACACCTTCTTTTACTTTTTCTTCCAAAAGATCGAAGAGTCTGTTGGCAATAGAGTCGTTTCTAAAGTTAAAGTATTCGAGATGGATGCTACTTTTGGCTTGTCGTATGGCTGTAAACATATCGTCGAATTTCTCTTGACCATTCATCAACAGTGTAACAGAATTATTATGCGAAAACTTGATACCTTCGTTGCGCAATATTTGTACAATGAGCGAGTCTGAAGTCTGCGCATTGGAAGACATGCAAAAAAGAAGGAATATATACAATAATATTCCTTTTATAGAAGAGTCTTTGAAAGGTATAAAACTTTCTCTATTCATAAATGGCCATTTCATGGTAAATTTATACCATGCATGAATAATGATCGACAACACCTAATAGATGATTTTCTTCGTCGGTTACCAATACGGTGTGAATTTTATATTTGTGCATAATTCGTAGGATTTCAGACAATTTTGTATTTGGCAGCACGGTCTTTGGTTGTTTTGTCATAATGTCACCTACGGTATGATCAAAGAACTGTGCTTGCCATTTCTCCATGGCACGTCTAATGTCGCCATCCGTAATAAGTCCCGAAACTTTATTATCCATTAAAGATACACCTAAGCCTAGTTTACCTTTACTCACATGAATAATTGCCTCGCCAAGGTGCATTTCTTGAGGAATAATAGGAAGATCATCTGAACGCATGACGTCTTCGGCGGTTGTTAAAAGTCGTTTTCCAAGTTCTCCTCCCGGATGGAATTGAGCAAAATCTTGTGGCTTAAAGTTCCTTACTTGCATAAGTGCTATGGCTAAAGCATCGCCCATAGCAAGCGCAGCAGTAGTACTGCTTGTCGGTGCTAAGTTAAGCGGACACGCCTCTTTGCTTACCCATACCTTAATATGAATATTTGAATATTTAGCAAGCAGAGAGTCTGGATTACCACTCATTGCAATAATTGGTACATTCATGTGAAGAACCATCGGAATAAAACGGAGCAATTCATCGGTCTGTCCGCTATTGCTCAGAGCAAGCACAACATCGTCGGGTGTCATTACACCTAAATCACCATGATATACATCAAGAGGATTAATGAAGAATGCGGGTGTTCCTGTTGAAGATAATGTAGCTGCTATCTTGGCTCCTATATTACCGCTTTTCCCTACGCCTGTAACGATAATTTTCCCTTTACAATAGAAAATCATCTCTACAGCTTTAGAAAAATTCTCGTCTAACTGGGGGATTAAGTCAAGTATTGCATTTGCCTCGTCTTTCAAGCATTGTGTTGCATAGGCCGTGACATTCTTCATTCGTTCTTTATTGATGTCGTTCATTGATTTTGAATTAATTGTCAGATTATTACTTTATGCAAGTAACTGTTTTATAAGTTTCTCCAACTTATTTAGTTCCAGCATGTTGGATGCATCACTTAAACCTTTATCGGGGTCAGGATGTACCTCGAAGAAATATCCGCTGGCACCAAATGCTTTGGCCGCCAATGCCATAGCCGGTACGAAACGGCGATCTCCTCCGGTCGTTCCGTTTTCCCCTCCCGGTCTTTGCACACTGTGTGTACAATCCATTATCACTGTATTGGTAATTTCTCTCATATCAGTGATATTCCTAAAATCTACAACTAAATTGTTATAACCGAAAGTATTGCCTCGTTCTGTTAACCAAACATTTTGGGCACCGGCATCGTGCACTTTCTCTACAGGAAATTTCATATCTTTTCCGCTTAAAAATTGCGCCTTTTTAATATTTATTGTCTTTCCTGTTTTTGCTGCAGCAACGAGTAAGTCTGTTTGCCGACATAAGAAAGCCGGTATTTGAATTACATCGCATACCTTGCCTACAGGTTCAGCTTGATAACTCTCATGAATATCTGTGAGAATTTTCAGGCCGTATTTTTGCTTGATATCGGAAAGCATTTGCAGTCCTTTGTCCAATCCCGGGCCTCGAAAAGAGTGTATGGAGGTACGATTAGCTTTGTCAAATGATGATTTAAAGATAATATCAATGCCTAACAGGCGGTTTAACCTATTTAATTCTTCTGCTACCGTATTTAATAATTCTTGTGATTCAATGACACAAGGCCCCGCAATAAAAATTGGCTGCATAAACATATTCCTTATTAATTATTGCAAAGGTACTCAAAAAGCGTCTTGGAACAAAGTAATTAACATATATTTAAGCTTAGATATAAAATGTTCGAATAAAGATTTTTTGAGAATACTTTTACTGTCCATGCCCATATGAATACTTACTTTACAGATAGAGTAGAGCGGTGTGTTTTTCTTATAAAGCCTCGTCTTCCGGCTTTTCTATATTTGAAGAAAGGCGTGAATGATATCCTTTCTTTTGTAACCATTCAGCCTTTCTTTTCTCATAGTCTCTGCGTTTACGTCCAAGATAATTGTCTGCCATACAGCTTCTAATCATTTAAACTTACTATAGATAACGCTTAGTTTTATTTTGTTATTCTTATTTTCACTTCCTCCTACAAGTTTTGTACTTGCCATAGACATATCGTGGACAATTTTTGTTAGAGTCCTTGTCTGATTATCGGATGAAGTGTTATAAGTAGTTGTTATAGGGATAATTACCACCTTTCCCCAATGTTCTTCTTTATAAGAGTTTTTATTTGTAGCCATATCTTTAATAAGCGAACCTATATTATTGAATACATATGTATTTGTTTTCTTGTCGAAAGTTGCAATAAATGAGGTCTTAAAATCGGCAATCTCGTTTTTTTCAAAAAATGTGTTCATCCTCTCTTTCGGGATCATGAGCAAAGTTTGGGGAATGCCCAATGCATAGTCGCTTGTAGAACTGTTATTGATACGCTCTAAAGTAACTTTGGCAGTATTGATCGTATCGCGGGTATGTCCTTTCATAATACTGTCGATAGGAAGTGTCATTTCTGTAAATATACCGGCCGGAGTCTTTAAATATGTGCATGTATTATCTGCGGCTAAACGTTTGATGGTGTTCCCATCGTTTACTATATTTGATGTTTGCAGAACTTCTTCTGTGCCTGCAAACGATGTGGTACCCACTGTTGTCGTATCTTTATTGAGGTATCTGAAATAAAGATTAAGTTGGGTAAGATAAACATACGCCATAGCTCCCAAACCATTTGTAGACTTAATGTAAAATCCCGGGACAACATTATGAATAAATTGGTACGAGTTTTTAAAATATTCCGGATGTTGATAATATTTCCGAATAATATATGTTCCATAGTTGTTATAGGTCGTACCGTTACTATCTGTATAAGGTTTATCAAGCCTAACACGGATATTATTCACATAGCCTGAAGTTTTCTTGGTTTGGGGACTAACATTTAAATCAGCCAATGTATAGGTTTTGTCTGTATTAAAATTACCAGAAGAAGCATAACCCTCTTTCATCGGATCGAAGTTCGAATAATATAAACGCCCTTCTTCCATAGGCTTATTCATTTCATAGGCTGTTAATTTCATTGCTGTGAGCGAGTCGCCGTAAAAGTTCGTATAATAGAGTCTTATCTCACAAGAATCGGCGATAATCTCGCCTCCTTCTTTGCTGAGCATGCTGTCTACAGGTGGAAATTGGTAATTATCCAATATGTGAAACTGCGTCATGTAATCGCTTGTGATATAGGCGCCGGTTTCCGGATCGCGAACACGCCCTAAATATCCTATAGTGTTACGCGACAAAACGGAGTCGGCTATGATTGAACGTGTAGACACTTCAAAAGTGTCTGTCGATATATTCAAGCGATCCATTTTATCTGTCAGAGATGTACCCAACTCATTTGTCGTGTCGTCACATGCTGTCAAGGTAAGCGAGGCAATAAGTACCATGCCTACGAAGTTTCTTATTTTCATAAATAGAAGATATGTTTAAATCTTAATTTTATGTCGTTCTCACTAAATTATGTCTCTATTCGGGACAGATATCGTTGTAAAAATTTGGGTATGCTTCTGCATAATTTTCTCCCGAATATTTTAATATTGGTAAATTCTTTCCTTTTGCATAATGCAGAAGATCGGCATTTACATTGTTTCCTGCCTCAATAATACCATCACTATAGTCTATGGCGAGCTTGCCGAGTTCAAGGAAATCAAACTTTTCACTATAGTGTTTTAGCAATTCAGCCTTGGCCTCACGGTATTCAAGACAATGCTTGAAGTTTTTTCCGAGATTTGTTTTTATTTGCTTTTGAAATAAAGATGTTATTACTTTTGTATTGGCAAAGGCCGGTTCGTCATGGTAGGCTGTTTTGACATATAGGGGGACTACAGCTCCCATCCAGCCCTGACAATGAATAATATCGGGTGACCAGCGCAGTTTTTTTACCGTTTCGAGTACACCGCGAGCGAAGAAAATAGCTCGTTCCCCGTTGTCTGGATATTCATGCCCTCCTTCATCTTCCGTCATCTGGCGCTTGGTAAAGTAGTCTTCATTGTCGATGAAGTATACTTGAAGACGTACCAAAGGAATTGATGCTACCTTTATGAGCAGCGGATGGTCGGTGTCGTCGATAATAAGATTCATTCCCGAAAGGCGAATTACCTCATGCAGTTGTCCTCTACGTTCGTTAATGTTTCCCCATTTAGGCATGAATGTACGGATTTCGTAACCGCTTTCTTGCATTTTTTGAGGAAGATCACGTCCTATCTTAGATAGTTCTGTCTCCGGTACATAAGGAGTCATTTCCTGGTTAATGAATAATATTTTCTTGGCCATGTTTAATATATTTTTTCTTTAGTGAGAATGTATGGATTGCAGTTTCTTTGCTTTTGTTCCGTCACATTTACACACTATAGGTTTGCTTGCAAAGTTACTAAAAATATTTTACATGTGCTTCTTTTTGGTTTTAAAACATAAGTTATAGAGGGGTGTTTTGGGAATTTTTAAAAATAGTTCTCGCTTTTTAGTGAAATATGTAAACTGCTATATGGTTGATAGAAAGTATAAGTAAGTCGACTTATAGATGTAAAAAATGTGTGAAAGAAAATGAACGGGTACATTATCTTGCCGTACTGTGTAGGATAGGCTATAGATATATTTAGTTTATATCATCATATTAATATGGACAGGTTGTGCCTCTATATGTGATATAATAACAGAGAGAACGTTATCGAGAGGCAAATAAGCAAAAATATTTATTTTGTATAAAGCATGAAAAAAGCCTTGCCATTACATGAACTTCATGTAATGGCAAGGCCTATTTTAATATTCTTGAGCATTATTCGATAACGATGAGTGGTGTGTCCTCCATAACACTTTCACCCTGTTTTACACAAATTGCAGTTACTTTGCCGTCACTTTCGGCCTCGAGGTTATTGGCCATCTTCATGGCTTCCAGCACAATAACGGTATCACCTTTCTTTACTTCGTCTCCAATACCGACTTTGATTTCGGTAATAACGCCGGGTAAAGGAGCTTTAACGGCTTTGTCTGCATTTACATTTTCCGAAGATGTAATTTTTTCTTCATGGTCTGTTGAGGCTGCAGGTTTACCTAAAACCACTTTCTTTTCGGGCTCGGGTTCTGCTTCCATTTCTACTTTGAATGCTTCACCGTTTACAGTTACATTCGCTACATTCTCTTCGATATCTCCAATTTCGACTTTATATTCCTTTCCGTCGATAGTATATTTATATTCTTTCATTGTATTGTTATCTATTTTTACGGTTTGTTTGTAAACGACAAGAACTTAGCGTTCCACAAAGTGTTGTGTTCTTTAATCGTTATTATGCCAGACTCTTTATCGTGTACATTGTTTCCCTTAAATTCGTGGAGTGCAAGTACAATCGCCGCAAATATGTTTTTATCTTTTGCCATATTACAAACTTTTAATAATGTAATCTGATGTTTAATATTACATAGGAATACAGCCATGTTTTTTGGCAGGCAATGACTGACGCTTATGAGCTAATTGTGCCAACCCTCTGCAGATACGGAAACGGGTGTTGCGTGGTTCTATTACGTCGTCTATGTAACCATATTGTGCAGCCTGATAGGGATTTGCAAACATTTCCGTATATTCATCTTCTTTTTCTGCAAGGAAAGCTCTGACATCCTCACCGGCCTCTTTTCGCGTCTTAGCTTCTTTTGCACACAACACTGCAACGGCGCCGGAAGCTCCCATTACTGCAATTTCTGCCGTAGGCCATGCAAAGTTTAGATCTGATCGCAGTTGCTTACATCCCATAACAATGTGACTTCCGCCATAACTCTTGCGTATGTTGATCGTAATTTTAGGCACTGTGGCCTCTCCGTAAGCATATAACAATTGTGCACCATGCAAGATAACTGCGTTGTATTCCTGTCCTGTTCCGGGAAGGAAGCCCGGTACGTCAACCAAAGAAACAATTGGGATGTTGAAGGCATCGCAGAAACGAACGAAGCGTGCACCTTTACGTGATGCGTTGGTATCAAGTACGCCGGCGTAAGCCATAGGTTGGTTGGCTACGATACCAACACTCTGGCCGTTGAAGCGGGCAAACCCCGTGATAATGTTCTTGGCAAACTTAGGTTGAACCTCAAAGAATTCGCCATTATCGGTGATGGCGCCAATAATTTTGTACATGTCATAGGCTTTATTGGGATCGTCCGGCAGGATTTCGTTCAACAGGTCTTCGGCACGACTAACCGGATCGGTACATTCTATACGCGGAGCTTCCTCTGTGTTGTTCGACGGAAGATAACTGAGCAATGTTTTGATAAGTTCTAAAGCTTCTTCATCGTTCTTGGCTGTGAAATGTGTAACGCCGCTCTTAGTCGAATGAACGGATGCGCCGCCGAGATGTTCCGAGTCTATATCTTCGCCGGTCACGGTCTTTACCACTTTCGGACCGGTAAGGAACATGTAAGAAGTTCCTTCGGTCATCAAGATAAAGTCGGTAAGGGCAGGAGAGTAGACCGCACCTCCGGCGCACGGTCCCATAATAGCCGAGATTTGTGGAATGACGCCACTCGCAAGGATATTGCGTTCGAAAATCTCGCCGTAACCGGCAAGTGCGCAAATTCCTTCTTGGATACGTGCGCCACCGGAATCGTTCATGCATATCACAGGTGCACCGTTTTGCATGGCCATATCCATAACTTTACATATCTTCTGGCTCATGGTTTCGGAAAGAGAACCACCGTTTACGGTAAAATCTTGTGCATATACATAGACGAGACGGCCATCGATAGTGGCACTTCCGGCTACAACACCATCGCCTAAATATTGTTTTTTCTCCATTCCGAAGTTATGACAACGATGTAGTTTGAACATGTCGTACTCCTCGAAAGAGCCATTATCTACAAGCATATCTATACGCTCGCGGGCAGTATATTTGCCACGCCCGTGCTGTTTTTCAATGGCTTTTTCGCCGCCACCGAGACGAGCTTGCTCGCGTTTTGCTATCAATTCTTTGATTTTTTCAACTTGTTTGCTCATAATTTATCTATTTGATTTTTTGTTTTATTCTGTTAAAAACTGCCTGCAAAGATAGTAATAAAATTTGAAAGCATAAAGCTGCAAGCTGTAAAATATGTTATTATATAATGTGAGGAGACGGCCTCTTTGTCGTAAGGAGACGGTCTCTTTGTTGTAAGGAGACGGCCTCTTTACGGTAAGGAGACGGCCTTTTTACGGTAAGGAGATGGTCTTTTATGCGCATATAAACCTTGTGTGTATTTTCTTATGTGTTTTGGGAAAGGCGGAATACTTTTATTCTATACGAAAAATGGCAGACGTTTGAGCCTGCCATTCGGATGTTATTCTAAGATTTTCAGCATGTTGAATTCGGTAATTTTGCCGTCGGGATCGACTTTTGCCTTAATGCGGAATTTCGTATTTGATGTGGAATTGTCTGTCTTTTCTACTTCCTGTACGGCAGAGAACGATACTGTGTATTCGTATTCGTTATCTCCGATTTCTTTTTTATCTATTTTGTAATCCCCCGGAAGTCTCCATGTCATATTGGCAATATCGTCTTTATATATCTTGTGCATGAATGTGACGACATCGTTTTTTGTAGCATCGTTCTTGCCTAAGAATGATGTAAGAATAGAGTTTACGGTATTTGCAAGACCATCTTCGTCTTTAGAATTAATGCTCTGGAAGAATTGTCTGAAGATACCGCTAATCATCAGTTTCTCTTCTGGCTGTACGGTCTTTGCATTAACGTTCTTGATACCATCTTTAGCATCATCTACATGTTCGCCATTTGGATGGTCCTCGAGATACGATATAAAAGCGTCTTTTGTATTGGCTTGTTGTGCGTTTGCCCAATCAATAGAGTCTAATTTATGCAGTGCTTCCTCTTTATGTGGTGAATCTGGATGCTTATTTAAATAATCTTCTATTGCCATTTTGGAATTGCTTACCACTGCATTCGTCCAATCTTTATCTATCTGGTTGAGTGCTGTAAGATGTGCTTGTATGGAGTCGCGATGTGCTTCTGATGCATCCGTATAGGTGTCGAGAAAACTTTGAAGCACCAAAGGATCTTGACTCTTCATAGCATATTCGTATGCTTCTTGTTCTTTATTGCCTTTGGCATTGCTATAGAAATAGATGCATGTAGCACAGATGATCAGAGCTATGATAAACGATACGATGAAGATTGTGCGACGGTTAGAGCTTGTAGTTTCTCTTTTTGGGGATATTTCCTCTTTTGTGAGAGGCTGTAAAGGCTCTTGCGAAGGGGTGGGAGCAGAGGGCGCAACTGTGTGTACAGGTATATTCTGTTCGACAATAGTCGTATGATGGCAGTTGGGACATGCCGGCTGTTCCTTAAAATAAATTTCTCCACACTGCGGACATTGAATTGTTTTTCCTGCAATTTCAACTCCGCAGTTCGGGCATACAGGTGCTTTGTCGCTAACTTGGTGCCCACATTCGGGACATTTTATAATAGCCATTGGTATCTTAATGTTTAATGATTAAAAGTTTAAAGATATAGAAAGATTTTTCTTACTTACGTACCCATTATAATATGGTTGCTTCTTTTTCTTGGTTATCTAATGGTGTCTGAAGCGCAATTCGCGTAATCCATGTTGCCCCATCATTCTGCTTTTGTCCACATATCCGTTTATACCATTAAGACTACCCTTACCGGTATATTGCCACATGGTTATATCCCGCCCGTCGTTCAGTATCGGCTCTTGTGCCGAATATTGTGCAATCATAATTTGATATTGATCGATCTTCCCTGATAGATAGCGGTTGTAGAAATTTGTGAATGTGTAGAGTAAAGGCTTTTGTTTGTAAGCCTTTTCTACAAGATTGATAAACTTGAAAAGAGAATCGCAGAACTCTTCCGTACTAAGGCCGCTTTTGGTTTCTATATCGATCATGGGTATGAGGTCTTGATCTCCCGGGCGGCACTGTGTCATGAAGTTTTGCAATTGCTTATTCAAGTCTGCTTTTGGCCTGAAAAAATGGTACGAGCCCACTTTTAAGCCGTATTTGTGGGCCAAATAGATATTTTCTTCGTATCTGCTGTCTATATTGTCGCCTCCCTCTGTAGCTTTCAGATAAACGTATGCCATCTTGCTATTATCACCTACAGTTTCCCAAAAAACACTTCCTTGATAATGGCTTAAGTCTATTCCATGAATATGAGTACAGGTGTCTTCACACTGGATGTACTCGTTTTGTGCTTGTAAGGATAAGGCGATAAATATACTTGTAAGTAAAATAAATATTCTATTCATATTTGCAAAGTTAGTAAAAAGAAAGAACAAGCAGTTATGAGGATATTATATTTTTACAAATATTATAACTGTTTATAGGTTTGTTTTTCATTGCTTATTCTTCGATTTCAGACAAGCTCTTCCTGAAGTTATATAAAAAACTGCTTGCGGTTTCTATGGGAGCATACGTGAAAAAGCGAAAACTGTGCTTTAGTGTACGCCTGAAAGCAGATGAGTTGTTGTGTACAAAACCGCTTTTACTCTGGCGGAAATGCCATTCTGCAGGTGCTATATGGCTATTTGGTTTCAGGGTTCGCAGCGTTAGTTTTCTTGCTTCTCTCTCTATATTATGTACGAATGGAATTTCGTCTTCGGAGAAACCGAAAGATACTATAAGGACACTTCCTTCCAATTGTGCCATGCGCTGGATATGGAGTTGTTTAATCCATGTTTCTAATTTAACAAAGTCAACCTTGTCGCCTTTTATCCTCAAATATATCCCCAAATTGATGATTTCTTTGAGTGATATTCCTTTGTTCAGTATACAGTTAACGTTTACAACAATTAGATCGAGAAGTTTCAGCGTTTCTATAGAGGTGTCGATAGCATGACGTTCGTTGTAATGTATTCTTTTTAATCGTCGGTTGAGGAAACGATTATTTAAATGAGCAATATTCTCATTGCTGTTTTTCTTTTCTGTTTTATCGGTATACTCATAAGAACGTAATTCTTCAGTAATGTCGGTCGGCAATAGCGTATTGCTGTCGTATTGATAGTTTCTTATCCCTTTGATAAAGACGGGCACGATGTCTTGGATTTTTATGCTGTTGAACAAGCTCCTCCATTTGTAGGCAGACATCGGTTCTAAAGTTTCGTATTCATTGAAAGCACCCGAGCGTAAAAGCCTGAAAAAATTACGTCTTACAATATCCATCATATGCAATCACTTTCACTATTTGTTGATTTCAACTATATCTTTTGGGGTATCGGAAGACGATAGACATAACGATAGCAATGCCTATTGCAAAGGGGTAGTATAGATAGGGCAATATCTCTATAGGATTAACCTTGGATAAACCGGCGGCTATCAGCATTTGTGCACCGTAAGGAATGATGCCTTGCATGCAGCATGAACATGTATCGAGGATGCTTGCCGCCTTTCGGTTATCCACGCCGAAGCGATCGCATATCTGTTTCGAAATGCCTCCTACGGTAATGATTGCTACGGTATTGTTGGCCGTACAAATATCGACCAACGTTACTAAAATGCCTATGGATAATTCGGCTCCTCTTTTGCTTTTTACGTGCGAAGTCATCTTCTGGATGATATAATCGATACCTCCATTTTCACGAATAATCTCTAACAGTCCGCCTGCCAGCATCGTAATGATGATAAGTTCGCCCATGCTGAGAATACCGTCTCCCATAGCTTTTAGCCATCCGTAAAAGTCGTATTCGTGACCGGCGATGCCGACAATACCAGTAGACAATATGCCTAAGGTCAATACACCCATAACATTCATGCCACAGATGGCAGAAATAAGAACGATAAAATATGGGAGTACCTTTATATAGTCTATGCTTGGAAAGGTTGCAGGCAGTTGCATTCCGTATCCTAAGTATATATATATTAGCAAAATAATAAGGGCTGCAGGTATAACGATAAATGAGTTTACCCGAAATTTATCGCGCATCTTACAGCCTTGCGAGCTTGTGGCGGCAACAGTAGTATCAGATATGAACGAAAGATTATCGCCGAAGAAGGCCCCTCCGACTACGGTTGCCGTAATCAAAGGCAGGCCTATTCCTGTGGAATATGATATGCCTGTGGCAATCGGAACGATGGCAACGATAGTACCGACACTTGTTCCGACGGATAAAGAAATAAAGCATGCTGCAACAAACAAGCCTGCAAGAAGCATGTTGCCCGGTAGTATACAGAGCGTAAGGTTTACGGTAGCATCAATGCTACCCATAACTTTTGCAGAGTTGGCAAAGGCTCCGGCCAATACGAATATCCAAAGCATCAACATCATATTCTGTGTGCTGGCGCCTTTGCTAAATGTTTCAATTCTTCGTGACAATGGATACTTTCCTGATATAGCGACGGCAAAAATGCTCGCGAAAAGGAATGCAACAGAAATGGGTACCTTGTAAAAATCTCTCGCAATGATAGAAGTTACAAGATAAAGTGCAATGAAAAAGATGAGTGGGCTTAGGGCTGCAAGCCCTTTTCTGTTGCTGATCATCAAATGGGTTGTTAAATATGCATACGTGTTTCTTAAAGCTGTGTGCGACGATAGAAGTCTATATTCTCTTTTGAAAGCAGCTCGATAGGCATGTAGTTTACTGGATTGACAACTTTTTTCAGCACTATTGCCTTAAATAAAGTGTCGATACAGCAGAAACCTTGTTGGTATGCATGTTGGGCGATCAGAAAAGATATGCTGCCTTGACGCAGGCATTCTGCATTCTTGGCAACCACATCGTATCCCATAATCTGAATATCTCTTCTGTTTGTTCGCAGCAGGAATTCTCCTACGATATGGGCTTTAGAGCTGAGAGTGATGCAGTGGTGTATGTGCGGATGGCTGTTGAAGAATTCTTCGAGGATATGATCGTATTTCTTGCGCGAGCCATCTATGGGCATATCCAAGTCGATAATATTTACTTCAGGAAAGTGGTCGTGCATGTAATGTCGGAAACCTACTTCGCGGTTTGCCTGCTGTTTGCTTGTAACGTTGCCGTTCATAATGCGCTTCATCAGTACGATTTCTTTCTCATTAGAGGCAATCAACATCAGCATTCTCGCAGCAAAATATCCGCTGACAAAGGAGTCTTGCCCGTAAAATGATAATGGTTTCAAGTCTGGCATGTAAGAGTCGAGCATCACAAAAGGTATCTGTCGTTCGTGCATAATGTCGGTGAACTGCCGCGTAATCTCCAAAGTAGAGGGAACGATGACCACACCGTCGGGATTTGAATCTATGCACGATTGCGATACGGTTATAAAAGAGTTGTCGTTAAAGCGTTCGTAATATAGTATTTTCACATCGATATTAAAATCCCGCATAGTCTCCATTGCTTTGAGAGTGCCTTCTTCTATCTCTTCCCAATATGCTTCAGAGTCGTGTTCGGGCATAATGATGTAAAAAGTATACGATTTATTGTAAGCAAGCGCACTGGCATAAACATTGGGCTGATAGTTCATTTCTTTTAGCGCCAGTTCAACCTTTTCTTTTGCAGGTTTGGATACATTCGGCCGGTTGTGTAGCACCCTGTCTACGGTTCCAACAGAAACACCGGCTCTTAGAGCGATATCTTTAATTCTGATTTTATCTGTCATACATTACATATTATTATATGCAAAATTAATGATAAATTATTAATTGCACATATACACATAGGTCTTATTTTTATAAAATTGACAAAATGTGCGTGAATAATTCGTCTTAAAGGGAAAAATATCCTATCTTTGTCATGTTTATATCGCTAAATCCTGCGCTTTTAGAAATGCGAAAAGATTATTTCGGCAGTATTTATATTATCAGGTGGCAAGTTATTCTAACTATGTCTTGCCTATTAATGTCATGTTCGCTTCCTAATCGTCGGGAGGTCGACGGGCTGAACGAGAAGTCGTATTTCTACCATTATCGTAATCTCGATAGTACACGCGTCTATGCCGAGAGGGCTTATGCGCTTTCCGGAAGGTATGGCGAAGGTATGGCAGAAGCGCTGAACAATTTGGCTTTTGTCAGTATCGTTAAGATGGATTACGAGCGTGCAAAGCAGCAATTAGAAAGGGTTGATAATATTACCAATAACCAAGTGGAACTGTTGGTGGCAGATGTACAGTTTATGCGATTGTGCCAACGCGAGTCTCGCAATCGTGACTTTTACGATTATCGCGAACAGGCTGTACGCCGAATGAAGCGTATCGATGAGGAAAGAGAATATCTGGACGCGCATCAGAGAAAACGGTTGGTATATGCGCAGACCGAACTGAATATTGTAACTTCTACTTATTACTACTACGTGGGACTGGACAAGGCGTCGGCAGAGGCCATGCTTTCCATCGATCCCAACGGAGAGATCGTGACCGATACGGCCCAAGTGCTGAATTATTACTACAATATAGGCGCGGGAGGCATTATAACTGCAAGGACTCAAGAAGAGGAAGAACAGACGGAGTTCGACTATCTGATGCGGTGTTATCTGCTGTCTCGACAATATGGATATCCGTATTGGGAGGCCAATTCCATGCAGGCGATAAGCGAGCATCTGCAATCGCCGACGGCGAGAAAGCGGCTGATTAAAGCAAATCTGCCGGCAATGAAGTTTCTCAACGTGGATAATATGCCCGATTCGTTGCTGGCCGGTAACCTTGCGCAGCGTTCGTTGGAAATATTTACCCGCTATGGAGACGTTTATCAAACGGCGGGAGCTTACAGAACACTTGCTGAATGTTATTGGGAATTAAAAGATTATCAGTCGGCCATTTTCTGTTTAAAGAGTGCATTACAGAAGAATACTGCCATCAATCGTGCTCCCGATTTGGTGGCTTCCATCCGCGAACAACTCTCATTGGCTTATTCTGCCATTGATGACAAAGCGAAAAGCGACTATAACCGCAATGCTTATCTCGATATGCAGGAAATTACGCGTCAGGATCGCCAGTTAGAGGCTCGCGCTCTCCAGCTCGATAAGTCTTCTCGGCAACTCAATATAATGATCATCGGTGTTGTGCTTATGATAGTTATAGTGAGCGCTTTGCTGTTCGTTTTCGATAGCATGCGTAAGAAAAGTAACCGTCGCTTCTCTATGCAGTCTTTGTTGGAACCTTTGAATAAATGGAAACAGCAGAATGAGCAGCATGTTGAGAAGGAAAAGGAACAGTTTGAAGAAATAAACGAGCAGCGCGAGATTGTAAAGTCGCATATTCTGAATAACAAGAAGCGAAATCTTGAACAACGGGCAAAAATATCGTTGGTAATGAGCATAACCCCGTTCATTGATCGAATGCTCAACGAGATACACCGACTGTTGGCGTCCGGTGAAGATGACACAGTGCGCACTGAGCGTTATCAGTACGTTGCCGAACTAACCGATAAAATCAATGAATACAACGAGGTGCTTACCAAGTGGATTCAAATGCGGCAAGGCGAATTCAACCTGCATATAGAGAGCTTTCCGTTGCAGCCATTGTTCGATATCGTGCAGAGAGGCCGGATGGGATTTCAGCTGAAAGGAGTAGAACTGGAGGTGCGACCGGCTACAGAAACCGTGAAAGCCGACCGCACACTCACTCTCTTCATGATTAACACTTTGGCAGACAATGCACGAAAGTTCACACCCGCAGGGGGAAAAGTGGTTATCAGTGCCTGTGCATCCGCAGACTATGTAGAGATTTCCATACAAGACACTGGTATCGGGATGGACGAGGAGCAGAGTAAACATATATTTGATCATAAGCCGATTATCGACGAAGAACTGAATAATGGCCAAAATAAGTCTGCCGACAATCAGCAACGAAGCCACGGGTTCGGCCTGATGAATTGCAAGGGCATTATTGATAAATATCGGAAAATGAGCAAAATATTCTCCGTATGCCGTATAGATGTGGAGAGTAAAAAAGGAAGCGGAAGCCGATTTTATTTCAGATTGCCTAAAGGAATTGCCAGAACCGTTGCTCTTGTTTTCGCGATAAGTCTCTTTTTCCTGTCCGGCTTGAATGCTCAAGGCAAGAAAGAACGTCTTCATAAAATCGTTTATCAGACATTGGAGAGCGATCTTTTGGGGCGTGCCAACACCTTTGCCGACAGCGCCTATTTCAGCAACATCAACGGAACGTATAGCCGAACTCTTGCTTTTGCCGACAGCTGCCGTCGCTGTTTAAACGAATTTTATAAGGCACAGTATCCGAACGGTACCGATACCATGACAGCTGTATCATCGGGTACAGAAGATCCGGCGGAGCTGAAATGGCTGCATCGCGGACTAAAAACCAATTACAACATTATCCTCGACATTCGAAACGAAAGCGCGGTGGCTGCTCTTGCATTGCATGATTGGGATACCTACCGCTTTAACAACAAGGTCTACACGCGGCTCTTCCGTGAGTGCAGTGCCGACACCAACCTCGGCGAGTACGTACGCGTCATGCAGAAGTCAGAAAGCAATAAAAACGTGGCCATCATCCTGCTGATACTCCTGCTGCTGTTTATATTCCCCGCCTACTATCTGTTGTACTACAGATACAGGGTGAACTACCGTTTCTGTGTAGACCGCATCAACGATATAAACGCAGTGTTGCTGACCGCTCTTCCTGCCGAAAAGAAACTCGAGCGTATCAATCAGCTGTGGGATGCGCGCATGTCGGTATTCAATACCCACTCGGCACCCTTATACTCCGTTGTAGGACAGATCAAGCAAGCACTGGCCCAGAGCATTCGTGCCGATAATATTTATCATGCAAACATAGAACTTGCCGAAGACGAACTGCACCGCCTGAACTACGAAAACGACAAACTGCATATCAGCAACAGTGTGCTCGACAATTGCCTCTCCACCCTGAAGCACGAAACCATGTACTATCCATCGCGCATCCGCCTGCTCGTAGACGGGGGCGATGCCAACTTGCAAAGCATCGGCGAGCTGGCCGAATATTACAAAGAACTATATGCCATACTGAGCGCACAGGCCATGCGACAGATCGACATCGGAAAAACAGTAGATAACGACATGGTGAAATATCTCTTCGAAATACTGCAGCGACTGAACGGCGAGCAAAAAATAACCTGCGAAGCCCTAGACAAAGGCGATGTTTACATATGCCTGAATGTCAATATGACCGGCCTCGCACTGTCGGAAGAACAATTGGCCGACCTCTTCACACCCAATACCGTCGACATGAACTACCTGCTATGCCGACAAATTGTCAGAGAAATAGGCGAAGCCACCAACGCACGCGGCTGCGGCATTCAAGCCATCGACCGCCAAGGAAGAATAATCATAGAAATATTTTTAACCAAACGAATATGGAAAACTTTAAAGTTATAATCGTAGAAGACGTGCCTTTAGAACTGAAAGGAACAGTAGGCATCTTCCGTAACGACATCCCCGAAGCGCGGATTATAGGAACCGCAGAAAACGAACAGGCATATTGGAAACTCATCAAGCAAGAACTGCCCGAACTCGTTTTGCTCGATCTCGGCTTGGGCGGCTCCACCACCGTCGGGGTAGAAATATGCCGCCACACCAAAGAAACCTACCCCCACGTAAAAGTATTGATATTCACCGGCGAAATACTCAACGAGAAATTATGGGTAGACGTGCTCGATGCAGGCTGCGACGGCATCATACTCAAAAGCGGCGAACTGCTCACCCGAGGCGACGTAGCCAGCGTGATGAGCGGCAAGCGAATGGTATTCAACCAGCCCATATTAGAGAAAATCGTAGACAGATTCAAGCACAGCGTGAGCAGCCAGCTACTCCAGCAAGAAGCATTCGTAAGCTACGAGATCGATGAATACGACGAGCGATTCCTGCGCCACTTAGCATTAGGCTACACCAAAGAGCAGATCACCAACCTGCGCGGCATGCCCTTCGGCGTAAAAAGTCTGGAGAAACGCCAGAACGAACTCATACAAAAACTCTTCCCCGAGGGCAACAGCGGCATCGGAATCAATGCCACGCGGCTCGTCGTAAAGGCACTGCAGCTGCGAATACTAGACATCGACAACCTGCAACCCGATGAAGAATAAAATCCTCACACTATCAGCCCTAACCCTCTGCATCGTGCAAATGCTCGTCATACTCGTGTCGTGGCTCATAACAGCCGCCATGCCCGACGCCCCCCTGCGCTCACTACTGAGCAGCGAAGGCATCAGATGGTTCTTCGGCCACCTCACAGAAAACCAGCTCACCCCCCTGCTCGCATGGATGCTATTCATAGTCATCGCCTACGGCGCCATGCGCAAAAGCGGGCTCCTGCACGCCGTCAGAATGATGGGCAAAGTAGACTTCCGTCAAAAGTTCGCCCTTCGCATCGTAATCATCGAAGTAATCCTCTTTCTCTGCGTGCTTCTGCTGCTCACCTCTGTGCCTCATGCCATCCTGTTGAGCGTTACGGGCAACCTCTTTCCCAGCAGCTTCTCTCAGAGCCTCATCCCCTGTCTGTCTTTCGCCTGCGTAGTATTCTCGATAAGCTACGGCGTCATCAGCGGCAGCTTCCATTCACTGCACGATGTTTTCGAATCGTTCACGTCGCAAATTCCCGCGCTGGCGCCCCTGCTCATCGTCTACATCTTAGCCGCGCAACTGTTCTATTCCCTTAAATTCGTACTAATAATTTAGGCCGTCCTTGCCTACTTTCTCCCCGCGCCTGCGCTCTTATTGGTCGGAGGCACATTGCTGCGTGTTCGCTTTTTCCTTCTGCATGCGAGAAATCTGTCGACTGATTTTAAAAAATAGTCGACTAATTCTGAAAATCTGTCGACAGATTTCTCGAAAAGTGACGACAGTTCCCCCGGAAAATGACGACTGAATACATCGGAATAAGCATCACAGCCCGTCGGAGATGTCATCGTATCATATTGGGATTTCGTTATTCTACATCCGAACTGACATTACAATTTATCTGAAAAATCGTTATATTAAATCTAAACTGATGCTATATTTCGAGAAAATAGACGGCCGATTGCTTGCATGCTGGCGAATGATTTCGTATATTTGCCGTATCGCCAAGGATAAATGGCCGGCGGAGGGTAAGGCTCCCGACCTCCGACGCGGCGCGAAAACAATGGCGGGAGCAACTTTCAACAGCTATGGCAAACAGACCTTTGGCCTATGTGCTCGTAGAGCGCAAGGCAAATCTCGGAAAGATGGCAGGCAAAACCGTCATTCAGGCACGTCCTACGGGGCGCAAACGGGTTGATCACCGCAACTTCTGCGACGAAGTGGCGCGGGCTACCACGTTCACCGGCGCAGAGGTAGAGGCCGTTCTCCGCCTCGCCGCAGAAATCGCCAAACGGCATGTGGAGAATGGCGACATCGTTGATTTCGGCGACCTCGGCACGCTCAGTCCCTCGTTCCAGAGCAAGCTCGTGGAGAAAGGCAAAGACACTTTCGACGCCAATCTGCACATCACCAAACCCGTGGTGCGGCTCTCGCCCTCGCGCAAATACTTCACGCTCACGGGCGTAACCTACGAGCGCGTACCGCTTCCCGTAACGAAAATAATAACGGGCGGCGGGGCGCCTAAGCCGTGATGCTTATTCTGAACAAAAAGCCGCGGAACGGTCATTCTTGATTCGTTCCGCGGCTTTTCGTTTTCGGAAAAGGCGATATACCTTTCGGAGCCATCTGTTCTTTTATGCGGTTTGTTCCGACTGTATCTGTCTTAAGAGCATCTTTTGATGTTCCGTCAGGTTGGTAGGCAGTGTTACGTTGTAGGTAATGATCAGATCGCCCGTGGTGCCGTCTCCGCGGTCGTAGCCCTTGCCTTTCAGCCTGACTTTCGTGCCGTTCTGCGTTCCGGGTTTTACTTTAAGTTTCAGGCGGCTGCCGCTTGTGGTCTGTATGATGATGTCGCCTCCGAGTATTGCCGTGAACATATCGATGGAGACGTTGGCATCCATCTCGCCTGTGGTTCTCCGCTGTGTGCGGCGGGTTGTGCGCGTTTTGGCACCGCTTCCGAACAAGTCTTGGAAGAAACTCGAGAAGCCACCGCTGCCGAAACTGCTGAAGTCGAAGCCTTCGAAAGGTGAGTCGCCGCCCGAAGACGACCACTGGAACCCTCCCACATTCTGTCCGCTTGCTGCATTGAATCCGTCTGCTTCGCGCCACTTCTCGCCGTATTGGTCGTATTTCTGCCGTTTCTCGGGATCGCTCAACACGTCGTAAGCCTCGTTGAGAGCCTGAAATTTGGCCTTTGCTTTCGGATCGTTAGGGTGCAGGTCGGGATGAAACTGCTTGGCACGCTTGCGGTATGCCGCCCGCACATCCTTCTGCGGTATGTTGCGGTCTACACCTAATATTTTGTAATAGTCTATAAATGCCATGTTTACTGAATTAATTTGTTACTTGTAGGATAGCAAAAAGTATGCCGTTGGGCCGTCTTTCTGTAATTATTTTAGCTGTATGTTGCCTGTAAATGAAAAATCGGACAGGCGTATTTGCTGTTAAAAGAATAATTGCTACCTTTGCAAAATACAAATGCGAGAAGGGAACGTGGCAATTATGAACGATATAATCATTAAGGAAAGCAGGCTGGTCGAGGCCGCTGAAAAGGGAATGGATGCCTTTGTGGATGTGTTTTTCGATGTGATAAACGGTGCGATCGGCGGAGAACTTGCAGTGGAACATCTGCAACAGCTCAATGCCGACCAGATTACGTTGTTGGCATACAGGTATATGCGGGACGAGGTGATGGACGGCGGTTTTGTGCAACTGATACATAACGGCTACGGCGGTTTCATATTTATGAACCCGTTCAACAAGGCCGTGAGGGCATGGGGGATGCAAGACCTTTACCGGATTATCAGCAAGTGCCATAGGCTTTATGCCAAATATGGCAAAGAGATAGAGAAAGATTGTAGCGACGATGAGTTCATGGCACTGTTCGAACGTTTCTCAGAGTTCGATGTGTTCGACGATGAGTTCGTGGAAAAAGAAGAAACGTTTACGGCGGCCGTAGCCCATTATATCGACGGGCATATCGAAAACTTTGCGAAGATAGAGAAAGATGAATAAAGAAGAATTGGAACTCCGCAGGAAGAGTCCTGTGCAGATAAAAAACAAAAAGGCCTCGTTCGAATACTACTTTGTAGATACTTATACGGCGGGTATCGTGCTCACCGGCACGGAAATCAAGTCGATCCGGCAGGGAAAAGCTTCGTTGGTTGACAGCTTTTGCTATGTCAAC
Source organism: Prevotella phocaeensis (assembly GCF_900065875.1). Taxonomy (NCBI): domain Bacteria; kingdom Pseudomonadati; phylum Bacteroidota; class Bacteroidia; order Bacteroidales; family Prevotellaceae; genus Prevotella; species Prevotella phocaeensis. The sequence goes on from NZ_LT160624.1 coordinate 91,135, forward strand.
AATGGTGGAATCTGGGTGAAAGGTATGAATATTTCGCCTTATTTCTACGGTTCTTACGCCAATCACGAGGCGAAGCGCGACCGTAAGTTGCTGTTGACTAAGCGCGAAATCTATAAGTTGCAGGAGGCAACAAAGGCGGTGGGCTTTACTATCGTGCCCATACTCGTGTTCATAGATGGCAGGGGGCGCGCTAAAGTAGATATCGCCTTGGCTCGCGGAAAGAAAGAATACGACAAACGGCAGACGCTGAAAGAGAAAGAAGACCGGCGCGAGATGGATCGGGCAATCAAACATTTTTGAGCTATCATGACTTTACGAGACGCCGCGGCACAGCGGATATTGATACTCGACGGTGCTATGGGCACCATGATACAAGACTACGGGCTTACGGAAAACGACTTCCGCAATGAACAGCTGGCGAACATTCCGGAGCAAATGAAGGGTAATAATGATGTGCTGAACCTTACACGTCCGGATGTAATCATGGATATTCATCGGCGATACTTGCAGGCCGGAGCCGATATTATAGAAACCAACACCTTTTCTTCGCAACGCATTTCGCAGGCCGACTACCGTTTGGAAGGTTATGCTGCTCGGCTTTCGCTGGAAGGTGCACGCTTGGCAAGGCAGGCAGCCGATGAGTTTTCTACTCCCGAGAAGCCGCGATTTGTTGCGGGAAGCGTAGGGCCGACCAATAAAACCTGCTCTATGTCGCCCGATGTAAGCAATCCTGCTGTAAGAGAACTGACTTATGATGACTTGTATCAAGCCTATACGGAGCAGATAGAAGCATTGATCGAGGGTGGAGTGAATGCTCTTTTGATAGAAACAATTTTCGATACGTTGAATGCGAAAGTAGCTATTGATGCAGCGCAGAGCGTTATGGCATCGCATCAAATAAGTCTCCCGATCATGCTGAGCATAACTGTCAGCGATCTTGCCGGCAGAACCTTGAGCGGACAGACATTGGAGGCTTTCTTGGCAAGTATCAGTACATACGATATTTTTTCCGTGGGTTTGAACTGTTCTTTCGGCGCTCGGCAGATGAAGCCCTATCTGAAAGAGCTGGCACGGAAAGCACCTTATTATATTTCTGCCTATCCAAATGCCGGCTTGCCTAACTCCATGGGGCTTTATGATGAGACGGCCGAGTCGATGACTCCACAGATAGGAGAGTTCATAGACGAAGGATTGGTGAACATAGTCGGTGGGTGTTGCGGCACAACCGATGAGTTTATCGCCCGATATGCCCGATGGGCACAGGGAAAAAAGCCCCGCCGAGTGGTTGCGAAACCAAAGACGATGTGGCTTTCGGGGCTCGAATTGCTCGACGTAACTCGTGAAGTACAGTTTGTAAACGTAGGAGAACGTTGCAATGTAGCGGGAAGTCGTAAGTTTCTTCGCTTGATAAAAGAGAAGAACTACGAGGAGGCGATGTCGATAGCCCGTAAACAGGTAGAAGACGGGGCGCTTGTTATTGATGTTAATATGGATGACGGACTGCTCGATGCCAAGGCGGAAATGGTGACTTTCTTGAATATGATTGCCGCCGAGCCCGATATAGCAAAGGTTCCGGTAATGATAGATTCTTCGAAATGGGATGTGATTGTTGCCGGATTGAAGTGCTGTCAGGGTAAGTGTGTAGTTAATTCCATTTCGTTGAAAGAGGGAGAAGGGAAGTTTATCGAGCATGCCAAAGATGTGCAGCGCTATGGTGCAGCCGTGGTAGTGATGTGCTTTGATGAACGGGGACAGGCTACCTCTTTCGAACGCAGGATAGAGATAGCAGGGCGGGCTTATCGCATTCTAACGGAGAAGGTGGGCATGAATCCGTTCGATATCATCTTCGATCCGAACATACTGGCTATTGCCACGGGGATGGAGGAGCACGACAATTATGCCGTAGACTTCATTAAATCGGTAGAATGGATAAAGAACAACCTGCCCGGAGCTCATGTGAGTGGAGGAGTAAGCAATTTGTCGTTTTCTTTCAGAGGAAACAACTACGTGCGCGAAGCCATGCATGCTGTGTTCCTTTATCATGCCATTAAGGCGGGGATGGATTTCGGTATCGTAAATCCGGCGACTAAGGTAATGTACACAGACATACCCGAGGAGCATTTGCAGATACTCGAAGATGTGGTGTTGAACCGTCGGAAGAATGCGTCGGAAGATTTGATAGAATTGGCCGACCGTTTGAAAAAAGAAGCAGAGGAGGCATCCGCGAGACAAACTGTCGGTGACTTGCAGGCGGAAAATCGGGAAGGATGGCGCAGCGAACCAGTAGACAAACGCTTGGGATATGCTCTGAAGAAGGGGATAGGGGATCATCTTAATGAAGATATTCATGAGGCATTGAAGGTATATCCTCGTGCGGTCGATATTATAGAAGGCCCATTGATGGCGGGCATGAACGAAGTAGGGGAGCTGTTCGGTGCGGGAAAGATGTTTTTGCCGCAAGTAGTAAAGACGGCAAGAACGATGAAGCAGGCTGTTTCTATTCTCCAACCTTATATAGAATTCGAGAAGAAAGATAGTTCTTCGAAGGCAGGAAAAGTAATACTTGCCACAGTAAAAGGCGATGTACATGATATCGGCAAGAATATAGTTGCGGTGGTGATGTCGTGCAATAATTACGAAGTGATTGATATGGGAGTGATGGTTCCGGCTGAACATATTGTAAAGAAGGCCATAGAGGAGAAAGCTGATCTGATAGGATTAAGCGGACTTATTACACCTTCGCTTGAGGAAATGGTGAACGTGGCAGTGGAAATGCGGCGGGCAGGGCTTGATATTCCCATCATGATAGGTGGAGCCACAACCTCACAATTGCATGTGGCATTGAAAATCGCCCCTGTATATGGTGGCCCTGTGGTGTGGATGAAAGATGCATCGCAGAATGCTTTAGCGGCGGCAAAGCTGCTGAATAAGGCGGAAGAACCGGCGTATACTAATTCTCTGAATGAGAAGTATGCCAAATTGCGCGAAGGTTATCGACAGGAGCAGCAACAACTTGTTTCGATAGATGAGGCACGGAAAAATAAATTAAATTTGTTTGAATCTTGATTTTATTTGTGGATTTTTCTTACTAAGAGATGGTGAATAAAATGTGAAATAATATTTTGTGAAATATATAATTTACACTACTTTTGTAGGGTTTTAGTAATTTTGGAATGAAATTTAAGAATAGAAAACGGTGGCATTGCTTACCTGGTCAACCGATAACGGAACTCGATAAGCAAGTGATGTATTGGGAGAATAAAGGCAAGGAAGTGCCTACGCGTGAATTGATAAAAACGCCCGAACAGATAGAAGGTATACGAAAGAGTGGTATCGTTAATACGGGAGTGCTTGACGAAGTTGCAAAACAGATACATGCTGGAATGAATACACTCGAAATAGATAAAATCTGTTATGATTATTGCACTGGGCACGATGCCATTCCTGCATGCTTGAATTATGAAGGTTTTCCCAAAAGTGTATGTACAAGTATCAATGAGGTCGTATGTCATGGGATACCGAAAGAAGAAGATGTTTTGCAGGAAGGAGATATTGTAAATGTAGATTTCACTACAATATTGGATGGATATTATGCAGATGCATCCCGTATGTTCATTATAGGGAAAACTACTCCAGAAAAAGAACAGCTTGTAAGGGTTGCCAAAGAATGTCTGGAAGTAGGTGCTGAGGCAGCTAAGCCATTTGGGTTTGTTGGTGATATCGGGCATGCTATTCAGAAACATGCAGAAAAGTATCATTATGGAGTTGTACGTGATTTGTGTGGTCATGGAGTCGGTCTTGATTTTCATGAACAACCGGATGTGGTACATTACGGACATTGTGGAACGGGCATGTTGCTTGTTCCCGGCATGGTGTTCACGATAGAACCGATGATCAATATGGGTACATGGAAAGTATTTATAGACGCAGATGATAGATACGGATGGGAAGTTATTACGGGGGATGAACTACCTTCGGCACAATGGGAGCACACCTTTGTGATGACAGAGCATGGAGTTGAAATCTTGACATATTAAATGGAAACGAATAATATTTATATATTAGGTATAGAAAGTAGTTGTGATGATACTTCTGCGGCAGTGCTTAGAAACGATGTTCTACTGAGTAATGTAACGGCTTCACAAGAAGTACATAAGGCATATGGAGGAGTTGTTCCGGAACTTGCTTCGAGGGCACATCAACAGAATGTAGTTCCTGTAGTTGATCAGGCAATAAAGAAAGCCTGTATCACTAAAGAACAACTATCGGCTATCGCTTTTACACGTGGTCCCGGATTAATGGGTTCACTGCTTGTGGGAGTTAGTTTTGCCAAAGGTTTGGCTCGCTCATTGGAAATTCCTTTGATAGATATCAACCATTTACAAGGACATGTTATGGCTCATTTTATCAAGGAAAGTGATAATGATTATCATCAGCCACCCTTTCCTTTTCTTTGTCTTTTGGTAAGTGGAGGTAATTCGCAGATTGTAAAGGTGAATGCTTATAATGATATGGAGGTGCTCGGACAGACTATTGATGATGCTGCAGGGGAAGCTATTGATAAATGTTCGAAAGTAATGGGGCTCGGTTATCCCGGGGGACCAATTATCGATAAGCTAGCGCGTCAAGGTAATCCGCATGCTTATCAGTTTTCTGAACCTAATATCTCCGGAATGGATTATAGTTTTTCCGGTTTAAAGACGTCTTTTTTGTATAACTTGAGAAAATGGATTGAAGAAGAGACCGATTTCATCGAGAAACATAAGACGGACATAGCAGCAAGTCTCGAATTTACGATTGTAGATATATTAATGAGAAAATTGCGTATGGCTGTTGAGAAAACAAAAATTACGCATGTGGCTGTTGCAGGCGGTGTTTCTGCTAATAATGGTTTGCGAAATGCTTTTCGTGAACATGCAGAGAGATATGGCTGGACTATTTATATACCAAAGTTTAGCTATACTACGGATAATGCAGCAATGATTGGGATAACTGGATTTTATAAATATATGGATCATGATTTCTGTAGCATAGATAAACCTGCTTTCAGCAAAGTAACATTCAAATAGTTTATGCTGCTTTACGTTAATAAATAAATTTATAAAGAGATGGAATTAGAAAGTAAAGTTTTGAGTAAGGAGTTGCAACAGTTTCTTTATGATAATAAGAAAACGTTAGGTACTGCGGAGAGTTGTACTGGTGGAAGAATTGCTGAGGCTATTATTGCCGCTCCTGGCGCTTCTAATTATTTTAAAGGAGGAATCATTGCTTATACGAACGAAATCAAAGAAGATCTGCTACATGTAGACCATCAGACATTAGAAGAGAAGACTGCTGTGAGTGAGGACGTTGCAGTTCAAATGGTAAAGGGTGCTTGCAAGATGCTCCATTGTGATTATGCTATTTCTGCGACAGGTATTGCCGGACCGGGAGGAGGAACTGTTAGTATTCCGGTAGGAACGATTTGGATTGCTTGTGGAACGAAAGACAAGGTTCATACCTATAAATTGGAAGAAGATTTCGGACGTGATATCAATCTTGCGATTGCAACGAATAAAGTCCTCCGCCTATTTTTAGATTTTTTGAAAGAAGAGAATATAAATGAAATTCTAGAATTCGGAGGATAACGTTTCTGTAATTGTGATATACACCACTTAATATAGATTTTTTGCGTTAGACTCGAATACTTAAAACGGCATTTCATTGCTTAAGAAAAAAGTATCTCTTATTTTTTCTTTTAATTCCGTTAGGTAGTCTGCTGCTTATGGAGTAAGATATTTGGAGAAAAATCGTAAACATCTTGGGCAAGCATTGCTGTTTTCTAACGTAATGCTGATAAATAAAACAGACAGCCATCAATGCCATCCACTATTCCAAAGACAGATGCCTTGACACACGAGAGATGTCATATTGCAGCTACGCTATTCGTTTAACCTGCAGCGCAGCAAATACAAAGGTTTGGCGACCAATATTGAAGTTATAAAATTAAAATAATTACATACTATTTCCCGATGAAGGAAAGCCCTGTTTTCGGGCATCTTGATTTGAACATTAGCGAACAGAAAGGTATGCTCGACTATTTGGCCAATAATTTTTTATTTAAGTTCGGCCATGGAAGCGTGAGTTCTGTTACTGGAAATACTGCATATGTGAGTGCGGTTCTTTACGAACAGACTTCCTTGTGTAATTGCAAATTTGTTTTCAAGATAAACGGACAAACGCTTTCTGTAAAGGAAATGAAAATAACAGGCGCTCCATCAAGAGCTTCTATCAATCTGGTTACAGATAAATCTAACGGCGATCTTAAGTCTCATTCTGAACAGACAGATGTTATCAACGTGAAGCCCGATACACCAGCTGGATTGCTATATACTACTCTTTTCCCAATGAATAAACAGAAAGAAACATATGCGATTACTGTGGAAGGTACAGACGGAAAAACTTATACGACGAAACGAGATATGACACTCGAAGCTGGAAAGTATTATAACTTTAATATCGAGTTAGAAACAGCAGAGGAGCCACCTTATATGAATGCGATGGCGTGAAGTGGGCAAAGTCTAACTTTGTTGTATTAGATCCGTGCCGTCCGTGGTGCCAGAGTTCTTACGGTTTCTATAAAGAGCCGTGGAGCAGCAATGTTACCAAACGATGCGTTTACGATACTTTCCGTTGGGGAGTTATCGGCAACGATGCTTGGAATCCGCGCGGCTACTATTGCCCACCGTCAGGAACAAAAGAAATCAGCGGAAAGATGTACACCGATCCACAGATGCGTTGCGAGACAAAAGACTTCCGTAAGGCCCGTTATGGCGATATTGTCTACTGGGCTACGTGCGGAAAGTTCCGTTTGCCGACTGCAGAGGAAATGACAAAGCTGTTTACAGTTCGTTCGTGGGCGTATGGCATGTATGGTCGTAATCGCTACCAAAACGCTGAAGAGGTGACTTACTGTGGTCGTCGCGGAGGAGGCCATTGGGGGCGTCCCGGAGGGCATCATGAGTGGCCCGATTGTAAATTGGCTTACGGTCTTTTGTTTACATGTCCTGAGAATGGTGTACGTACAACCAGCTACGATCGCCAATGCCCGAAATGCTTCTCTTGGGAAGATATTGAGAATGGAGTCTTTTTGCCTTTTGCTGCTTACAGAACTTCAGACGGTTGCTGGAGCAGGGATGCAGCCAAATGCATAACGAAGTATATGACCTCTACGCTCTATAACAGCTGTGTAGATGCTTGGTGTTTCGGACATAGTGTGAACGAAGGAGGATATGAGAGCGATTGGAAAACCGGCAAACAATGCGATGCCCATACTTTGAGGATAAAGTATTTGCCGGCCGATTTCTTGCCTATCCGTGCTGTTTATGTAGACAAATAATTTAGTATTTTGTGTAAGGAGACGGTCTCTTTGTTATAAAGAGACCGTCTTTGCTAGAAAAAGATTCAATAAATACGTATCTTTCAGATAATCAATAAACTAAGATTGATTAAAGGATTAAAGGGTTACGACTTGGAAACGAGCGAGTTTCTTTCCCTTTCTTTATTCTGCAATGCTTAAAAGAACACGTAAATTGATAATACAAAGATAATATTTTCACCGCAAAAACAGCGTGTTTTTACGGAAATAAATAGAAGGCACACCTAAAAATAATCACATACAAAGTCTAATGGGGTAATTTGACGGGATTTTCAGCCTAATTATATTAAGCCTGAAATAATACTCAGAATCAACTCTTTTGCATTGCAAAATGAGAAAAATGAAACTTTTCGAAAAAATCTTCCGAAAAATTTGGTAGATTGAAATAATTTGCATAATATTGGGCTTATAATCAAAGAACAAACGTCCTGTTTTGAGTTTAACATTATAAGATTATGGAAAATCAAACAGGTAAAGAAAAAATAAGTAAAAGGGATATTATCCCTAAACGAATCATTCAGACTATTTCTGAAAAAAGGCTATGCAGCTGTATCGTTCTCGGATTTGGTCGAAGCAACCAGCGTTTCTCGTGGAAATATGTTTCATCACTTTAAGAATAAGGAGGATATATTCAACCATACTGTTGACAGGTTTGTGTTTGAATTCTTGACCAATGATATTTCAGACCTTCTTGAACTTACAAGCTCAACGCCATTAAAGGACTTCATCGACAATCGTATGGAAAACATCGGTCGTCGTATGAAATCATTTTTTATGATTACAAAAGGCACAGTCACTCCTGCCAATTTCATGTCGTTCATTTTGTATCTAAAAGACAACTATCCAAACTGGAAAGAGAAGTTTCAAGAATATGAGGAAAGAAAGAACAGTGAATAGTATGAGGTAATAGAACTAGCCAAGCAAAAGGGGGAAATTGTTCAGACTGTGGAGACCAAAAAGATTATCTCTTCCATTAGGAACATTTATCTTGGATTATCGTACAGAAATGCCTTGAGTAGCCAGCTTTCCATCTCAGAGTTGAAAGATCAGATATACACAATATATAATTTAATAACCAAATAATGTTCTTCTGGAAAAAGCAGTATACATCAATAGTGTGTCGGCATATCTCCCTAATTCTCCCATTGTCAACGAGGAAATGGAAGATTATATTGGGGAAATTGGTGGAAATCCTTCAAGGGTTCGTTCTATTGTCATTAGACAAAATGGCATCAAAACGAGGTATTATGGGTTGGACAAAAATCAAAACATAACCCACTCCAACGCGCGACCGGCAAAAGAAGCCGTATGTAGGCTGTTTGAAAATGGAAGTATCCCTAACGACCTAACCCTTTTGGCTTGTGGAACAAGTACGCCCGACCAACTGCTTCCTTCCCATGCATCTATGGTTCACGGAGAGTTGACTAATTTTCCAATGGAAATATTCTCGTCGGAAGATGTATGTCTGACTTCATTGCAGGCATTGAAAATATGCTATAGCAATATTCTTGCAGGACTGCATCAAAAAGCCGTATGCGTGGCATCAGAATTGACTTCACCTGCATTGGTATCCAAATTTATGACCCAGAGTATGAAGCTACACACGACAATCCTGACAAAGATCCATATATGGCTTTTGAGAAGGATTTTATGCGGTTCATGCTTTCTGATGGTGCAGGAGCGATATTGGTGCAAGATCATCCCGAAAGGGCGTGTCCTCTCAAAATCGAATGGGTCGATATGACTTCCTATGCCAACGAACTACCTACCTGTATGTTTATGGCGTCAGAGTTGCAAGAAAACGGACGGCTTAAAAGCTGGAAGGAGTTCTCTCCTGATGAGATTAAGGAACGTGCCGTACTCGTGGGCAAACAGGACATTCGGCAGCTAAAAAAATACATTATCAAGTATTGGGTTAACCACATCGAAACCGTACTTGCCAAGTATCATGTAAAAGCGGAAGAGATAGATTATGTCATACCTCATGTTTCCTCAATGTTTTTCTATGAGAAGTTAAATGATGAAATAGCAACTCGTAACATTGCTCTGACAAAGGATAAATGGTTTACAAATCTGACTTCTGTTGGCAACATCGGTTCCGCTGCCATTTATGTGGCATTGGACGAATTGATACGAACAAAAGAAATAAAACGAGGGGAAATGATACTTCTTCTTGTACCGGAGAGTGGTAGATTCTCATATGGAACGGTATTATTTACTGCTGAATAAGTAGGAAACCAGCTTATTGCTCTTTTGCAAGGACGCAATAAGGTTTTGTATGAGATGTATTAGTAATTAAATTTTAAGAAGCAATCAGAGAATTAAAACACAAACTTAGTTGTTTGGAAGCTGTAAAGTTGATTACAGTGCAGCAATATCCTTACCGATTAATTCGAAAAACTGTATGAAATAAAGGACGCGGATTCGAAAGGCGACACGAGTAGAAAACGCAATTAAAAAGAAATTATGAACGATTTAAAGATCTTAAACCATGGGCGAACAGATTTATTAAACCCCATGAATGATGAAGAAATGAACTTCCTTACTGGAGGTGTTGATTCTCAGGTAGAAGTTTCTTGCAAAAAGGGCTATACTTCCATGGAATGTAAATGTGGTTATCAAGGTCCTGCTTTTTTAACAGAAAGGACTGATAATTTGGAAAAACCAGCAACTCAAGCCACATAATTTATTAACTATGGAAAGGTGTGAGATTTAGTCAACTACACCTTTCCATTATAATTTAGATATTATCAATGGAACTTTCTAAATATAATATTTACGCAAAGAGAGATGGAAAAGTTTCCATTTTCAACACTTTCACAAGCGCATTAGTACAACTTGATAATAACATCTTTAATGGTTTATTCACAATAGAAAATAATTCAGATATTATTAAGCAATTAATTGATATGGGAATTATTATAAATGACAGAAAAGAAGAAATACAGAAATATAAATACATTCAGTATTCCAAAATGTTCCGTAATAATCGAATATTGCTTTATATCTGTCCAACAATGAACTGCAACTTCTCATGTTCTTATTGCTTTGAAGCTGGGAATAAAAGAAAAATTAACATGACAGAAGATGTGGAAGATGCAGTTGTCCGTTTTTTAGTGAAAAACAAAGAGAAAAAGATTTCTATAATTTGGTTTGGAGGAGAGCCATTATTGAATATAAGGACTATAGAAAGTATTACCAAAAAATTAGAAATGGAGCATATTGACTATTCATCATCAATGATTACCAATAGTAGTTTATTGAACAGCTATGCTATTGATATTCTCAAAAAAATCTATAGAGTTCATTCAGATTTCAATGGATGGAACAAAAACAATACATGATAGCAGGAGATATTTTCATTCAGGGAAAGGCTCATTTGATATTATAATTTCAGGTATCAAACGATTGTTATCAGAGACTTCAATTCCCATAACCATACAGGTAGCGATTGATAAAACAAATTTCCAAGAATATGAGAATTTATTAGGTTTCTTTAATCAAGAGTTCCCTTCTCAAATGAAGAGAAAAAGAATACAATTAAACTACAATATAGTGAAAGATTGCACTAATTTTGACACACAAGGTTCTTGTATGAATCATCAAGACTATTTTGATTACTTAATGCGGATTGATAAACTAAAAATTAATAATAAAAGAAACTTATTTCTCCCTGATATCGCTTCCCCCTGTATGTATAACTCTGTAGGGACATATGCAATAACGCCAGATGGAGAAATTTTCAAATGTATAGAACACGTTGGGAATAAAAATAAATCCATAGGAAATATTTTAAAAGAAAGTATATCACTGGAAAGACTGTCTTCTTGTTTTTTCAAGGCTAATCATCTTGAAAATTCTGAATGTATTGACTGTCCCGTCTTGCCAGTTTGTGGAGGAGGCTGCCCTCTTGATAGAGAAATAGACCAAGGGGTAAACAGTGTAGCCTGCTCTTTTTATAAAACATATATTGACAAGATTTTATCTCAGATGAAGTTATGAAGAAAGAATGTATCCTGATAATCTTAAATTTGTTATTGAATTTGCCTCTCAATGCGCAGGAGATACGAGGACAAGTATTTAATGAGCGTGGTGAGATGGTTGCTTATGCCAATGTTATCCTGCTGACAAAATCAGACAGTACTTTTATTTCAGGAGCAGTAACAGCTGATGATGGGCATTTTCTGCTGTCGAATCCGACAAAATTGTCTTTGGATGACTGTCTTATCAGGATAAGCAGTATTGGCTACAAAAACATATATTTGACTCCTCGTGTGGATATGGGAACCATTATGATCATTGAAGAGACACAAAAACTGAATGAAGTGGTAGTGTCCGGGAAACGTCCTGTCATTCAAATGAATCGAGGGAAAATACAAGTCAATGTGCAGCACACCTTGTTGGCACGAACAGGCGATGCTATTCAGGTTCTGTCCATGATGCCTTTTGTCAGTCGTACGACGGAAGGTATCTCCGTCTTTGGCAGAGGAACACCTCTGATTTATATAGACAACATCAAGATTAACGATGTAAATGAGTTGCAAAAACTTTCCAGTGATGAGGTGAAACATATTGAAATCAATCTTCATCCAGGTGCGAACTATGGAAACAACGTAAAAGCAGTCATTAACATAAGGACTATCCGGAAAGGTGAAGGCTTGAGCGTCAATCTTACAGCATGTGAAACTCTGGTAAAACATTTCAATCATTTAAAGTTTGGAAAGTTGAACTATCGCTTGAGAAAGTGGGATTTTTTCGGTGGTATGGACTTCAGATACGATCGCAAAGAAAGTTCGACAGGAAATTTGATTGATTTTGACCATAACAGTAACACCATCAATGTAGACCAATCGTTCAACAATAATATTAAAAACAAGTCATTCAATATAAACTCGGGGTTCAACTTTTCCAACAATGGGAAAAATGACTTTGGCATGAAATACAACTTTTCCCGGGCACCATCCAACAGAGATGAAATGAGCGGAACCAGCATATATTCAGTGGATAATGCCACAAAACATTCGGAAGATGTCATGCTGCTGGGAAAAAATGAAAAAACAAATCATGCACTGAATGCCTATTACATCACCTCATGGGGGAAAGGTAATAAATTGACTATGAATGTTGATTATATGCATGGGAAAGCACTTTCTCAATACGAAACCTACTGGGCACAAGAAAAAGATGTGGATTCTAAAAATAAATCCGATTATCACCTATATACAGGCAAGGCAGAAATCCTTAACCCATTGTGGGGTGGAGAGCTACATTATGGCTTGGAATTTTCTTTTACAAAAAACAACTATTCATATTATGCCGAACAAACGAGCAATACAGCTTTAAATGAGAGTGAAGATGAAAACCGCCAAAGATTGTGGGGGCTCTTTTCTTCACTGTCGAAGACTTTCGGGCATTTTTCCATAGAAGCGGGAGGGCGCATAGAAATTGCCAATTATCAATACTTTCATGATGAGAAGCTCAATAAGGAGGTTAGTAAAGACTATAAGAAAATTTTGCCCTACTTGCAGATTGATTATGACAAGAATGCTGTCTCCATGTCATTGAGTTACACGAACTCCATTCATCGCCTCTCTTATGGGCAATTAAACAGCAGCACCGTATATGTGGACAAATATACCTATCAACGAGGCAACCCACTGCTGCTGTCGGCCTATGACTATATTCTGGATTTCGTGTTTTCGTGGAAAGGTCTGATGATTGATATAACACATACTTGGTATAAGAACAGTCTCATGCGAACAACCCAGAAGTTAGAGAGTACTTCAGCGATGTTGTTTACGACAGAAAACATTCCATATTATCGGGAATGGAGCGCAACGGTGAGTTATTCATCAACGATAAAATTCTGGCGTCCTAAAGTTGAAATGAGTGTATTCAAGCAAACTTTTACGTATCATGGCAGAAACTACAATAAACCTTATTTCAGTTATGAACTTAATAATCTCTTCCGCCTCTCGAAGCACGTCAATCTTTCGTTCGACATGTGGGGAACGGCAGCAGGCAATCTCTATTTGTCTGATTTCAAACCCTCTTTCCGTACCGACATCGGTCTGAATGCCTCTTTACTAAAAAACAAGTTGACGGTGTGGATTAAGGTTTCAGATTTATTCAATACCGACAAGGAGCGATGGAGCAGCCATATCAATGATGTCTATTACTCAAAAAACAGAAAACTTGATACACGGGGCGTGATGCTACAGTTGCGCTATTCATTTAATCCACAGCGCAGCAAATATAAAGGAAGAGCAACAAGTAGCGAAATCAATCGATTATAAAAGCAACAAGTTATAATTGTATTCATCATTATGATATATATTAAACAACAAGATGCAATGGATTGTGGTCCTACTTGTTTGGCTGTGATTACTAAGTACTATGGTATAAAAGCTGATATGGAGAGATTACGCAAACTTTGTTCTTTGAATAAAGATGGAGTTTCTATGTTGGGTATCAGTAAAGCTGCAGAAAAGATAGGTTTTAAGACTGTTGGAGGATGGCTATCTTTTGACATACTTGCAACAGAGCAACCATTGCCATGTATAGTTCATTGGAATCAAAATCATTTTGTCGTTGTTTATAAGATAAAAAAGTATAAGAAAGGAAAATATACCATCTATGTGGCAGATCCGGGGAAAGGACTTGTTACCCATACCCAAGAGGAGTTCTGCGAGCATTGGGTAAGCACTAAGACCAACGGTGAGGAGAAAGGTGTCGCCCTACTTCTTGAGCCAACAGAACAGTTCTACGCTCAAAACGATACGGAAACAGCACCTACTCAAAGTCGAGTGAAGTTCCTTTGGAGCTATCTCAAAAAGTACAAGCGTTTCTTTACGCAACTCATTCTCGGTCTGTTGCTCGGCTCGCTCCTGCAACTCATTTTCCCATTCCTCACCCAAGCCATCGTCGATACAGGTATAGGGGGAAAGGACATCGGTTTCGTGTGGTTAGTTCTTTTGGCAGAGATGATGCTCCTCTTCAGTCGTACTGCTATTGATTTCATCCGCTCGAAGATACTCCTGCACATTTCTACACGTATCAATATCTCGCTCATTTCAGACTTTTTCATCAAGTTAATGAAGCTCCCGATGAAGTTCTTTGATACAAAGCTGATGGGCGACCTCTTGCAGCGCATCGAAGACCATCGCCGTGTGGAGCAGTTCCTCACATCAAGCAGCCTGAGCCTGCTCTTTTCGTTCTTCACATTTTTGGTATTCGGCGTCGTCCTTGCAGTCTATAATCTCGGCATCTTCCTTGTATTCCTCATGGGAACATCGCTTTATGCAGGCTGGATTATCCTCTTTCTCAAAAAACGCAGACAATTAGATTATAAATACTTTGAGCAGGCAGGACGAAACCGCAACGTTACATACCAACTCATAGGGGGAATGCAGGAAATCAAACTACAGGGTTGTGAGCAGCGCAAGCGTTGGGAATGGGAGGGCGTGCAAGCCGACCTTTTCAAGGTCAATCTGCAATCCCTGAACCTGCAACAAGTACAGCAAGCAGGAAGCATTACCATCAACGAGGTTAAGAACATTCTGATTACAGTTCTTGCCGCCACTGCTGTGGTACATGGCAGCATGACGCTCGGTATGATGCTGGCGGTGCAGTATATCATCGGACAACTTAACAGTCCCGTGGAGCAACTTATTCAATTCATCTATTCTTGGCAGGACGTGAGCATCAGCCTTGACCGTATGAACGAAATTCATACCGAGACCAATGAGGAGAATACGGAACGGACAAGGAACAACTATACCGAAGAATCTACAGATGGGCATTCGCTTGCCATAAAAGACCTTTCATTCAAATACGACATATACAGCTCGAAAGATATTCTCTCGAACATCAACCTTTTCATTCCCAATGGCAAAGTAACGGCAATCGTTGGGGCAAGCGGAAGTGGAAAAACCACGCTAATCAAACTCCTTTTGGGATTCTATGAGCCACTGAATGGAAGCATCAAGATAGGCAATGCCAATTTGAATGAATGCAATCTCGGCTGGTGGCGAAGCCAATGCGGTGCAGTGATGCAGGAGGGCTACCTGTTCTCCGACACCATTGCAAGAAATATCGCCATTTCGGATGATGATCCCGATATAGAGCGTATCCGCCATGCTGCCCGAGTGGCAAATATCGCAGACTACATCGAAGCCCTACCTTTGGCTTACAACACAATGATAGGACAGGACGGGCAGGGCATTAGTCAAGGGCAACGGCAACGTATCCTCATAGCGAGAGTAGTCTATAAGAACCCGATGTTCGTATTTTTGGACGAAGCCACCAATGCTCTGGATACCAACAACGAGCGAGCCATCACCGAAAACCTCTCGGAGTTCTACAAGGGAAAAAACGTAGTAGTAGTGGCACATCGTCTTTCCACTGTCCGCAATGCTGACCAAATAGTTGTGTTGGATGAAGGAAAGATTGTAGAAGAAGTCGGGACACACGAGGAACTGACCGCCAAACGTGGCAAATACTTTGCCTTAGTGAAGAATCAATTAGAACTTGGCAACTGATATGGAAGAAGAAAAAAACAAGAAAAAAGTTTTGAGCTACGTAGCGAGAAAGTACGTAGCATTGTCGGACAAATTCCCTCCTCATTGGTTCGCTACGGCATTGCCGCTATCGGGGTGGTACTGCTTTGTCTTTTTGCTGTAGCCTATTTCCTGCCTTATAAACAAGTCTATTCGGGAACGGCTACCATACATGAAGTAACAATCACACCAAACGACAGTACGGATATAACCATCCTGCTCAGATTTGAGAACAAACGTCCATATAATGTAAACGGACAAATGCTTTATCTGCAAGTTGTCAATGGTACGTTTACTGGAAAAATACAAACCCTTTCCGCTATCCGTGACACATTGGAGTGTCAGGAAACCCTATGCCGTTTCAAGTTAGTCGACATAAAAACGGTAGAAAACCAGACGGTGGATTTTCAGATAGTACGTTCATCGGGCAACCTGCTGCAAAAAATGCTTGGGAGAATATAATCCCACCTCATATTTCTTATCTCTCCCGATAATCAATGGTTAAACTCACTGTCTGCTCTTGTAAGGCGGTGAGTTCTTTTTCTAGCAGGATAAGTTCTTGTAACAATGCTTTTTACTCTTTTCTCAGCCGTATAAAGGTGCATCAGCCGTAGTACTTGATTGTAGTTTGTACCAATCTTATGTACTTGGGCTGTGAGTTCAGAGAGCTTGCGGTAATACTCCACGGCGGACTTATCCACCGTTATCACTTTGAAACTCTCTCCGAGAATGCGGGCACGCACGAAATCGGATTTGCTCACTGCACCCGACTTGCTGTACAGGCCAATGGCACGCAACTGGTCTTTCACATCGGGCATACGGGTGTCCCATCTGTCCCAGCGTGGCACTTCTTCTATCTTGCGATGACCGTAACTGTTGTTATTAAGTGGTTCTAATTTAGGCATAATCTTACTTGTTTTGTTTGTTTTCTAATCACGAATTCGGAGTGATTTAATCCCCTTTCGGGGCAAGGGTATTTGTGGGACAAATGGCAGTTTGTCGGACAAAGACACACCTTGCTGCCAGTATCAAGATATGATACTTTTGTAGTTGATATTACCTGCTGATATTTTTTGACCGAAGTTTCGACTTGTCGACATATTAACCTGTCGATAAGTCGACTTATCGACTGAGGCAAGTCTATAGTTTGGGCAGTAAGTCAATTTTGAGTTGAGTTAAAACTAACTTCCTGACCAATTAACTTCTTGACTTACCTTATTTTTAACTATGCTCTTGACTTAGGTTATACTTCTTGTGGCTCACTCCAGCTTCTTAGGTATTGGGTAATAATGTCTTTCGAGCATGGCTTGTATGTCGCTCTGCTTGTAGAGTATCTTGCCACCGATTTTGTAGTAGGCAATCGTGCCATTGTCCCGATAGTCCTGAAGTGTACGAGTGCTCAGCCGTAGCAGGCTGCAAACCTCCTCTCCCGTGAGATAAACCTCTCCGCCCAACATGGGGCGAGCCGTTGCGCAATAACGCTCCATATTCTTCAATACGCCCTCCATCAGTTGCGAAAACATCTGCATTTGCGGGTCTTGCTGTGTGATGATTTCGTTCTCTGTCATAATTCCATTCAGTGTTTGAGTTCATTCATTTTTTGCATTCAGTAACTCCGTGATGTCGTTCTTCTTATAATAACATTTATGCCCAATGATGGAGAAGGGTATTTTACCTGTATCCCGATATGATTGCAGGGTGCGCTTGCTGATGCCAAGCCTGCGGCATACGGCTTCGTTGTCGAGCCATTCGTCCGTTTCGGGCGGATTGCCCATAAGCAGTTCGATACGATGGATAAAGTCTGCAAAGTCGGAGCTGTGCCGCTCCTATGCCTTGCGGTCGATGATGATAAGTTTCATTGCATTCATTTTGTTTTGATTACATTGTTGTTACTCGGCAAACAAACTAATATACAGTCCGTTGCCACTGTTGTCGTGTGTAAAGGTAAGCGCAGGGAAGCTTTGAAAAAGAGAGGGAGAAAAGTAGGGAAATAGAGGGAAACAAGGGAAGTCAAAGACGAAAATGATGGGAAGACACAAGAATTGCGGTAATGAGAAGAGGTGTCGGCTCGCACCATATCAGCAAATAACAGAAAAAAGTCGCCTTGACCATTAAATGCCAAGACGACTTTGTTTAATACTTACACGTTCATCGTGTCAGACATGGTAGAATTATGGATGTTCATTACCACCCGTAGTATCTCCAGTCGTATTCTTCTCTGCTTTTCCCTTCACCTGCTCGTTGGCAGCATCGGTCAGCATAAAGTACTTGCGCGAGGGTACGAGTCTTACAACGGGTTTCTCGATGTGTTCCTGCGCACGGAAAGGCTTTCCTTTCTCCACAGCCTTGCTCTTGAACGAGGGTTTGAGCGAGCCCAAGTTGCCGAAGTCCACAATGTCGCCGTTGGCAACGATGTCGCGTGCCGTTTCTGTGGCAAGATTAAGAACTGCCGTCACCTCCTGCGGACTGAAAGTAGTAGATTTCGCCACACGGTCGCAGAAGTTACGGAAGTCTACACGGTGCCGTCCCGTAGGCTGGGCTACCTGTACGGTCCTCTCTGCCTGCTTGCCCACGTTGAGCTTGCGCTCTGTCAGAATGAACTGCAATGGTTTATTTGCCATAATGTCAAAAGGGCGGTTTCCTCCGTTAGCCTTGACGGGCCAGAAAACCATAAAACCCGCAAAAGCAGTTGCCAAAACAACCTGTCACAAAAATAGGACCCTTTTTCCGTAAAAGCAAGTGAGTAGGCAGAAAAAGCTCCTAAGCTTTTCCGGAAAAGCTTAGGAGCTTTTGAGAGAATGCTTAAAAACTTTGAGAAATACACTCATAAGCTTCTCGAGTAGTGATTAACTGCTTTTGCAGTGATACTCTTTGGCGACTTCCTAATTACCAAGCAAAAGAATAAGTTTCGTTGTTACCCTTGAATGAGATTGGATAGCCTGCAGAATTTAGTGTCCAAGAGAAATTCTGAGTATAGTTTTCGTTATCAACAAGTCTTGCAGGCAAGTGCTTGGTTGCTTTGCCGAGCAAACCAGCATAATATGCATATTTCATTTCGTCCATATCAATACCGAAAGTCGTGTCAAAGAGCATGATACATCCTTTGTTCTCGATAGGCGAAGTTATGGAATTTGAGGTATAATAAACCTTGTAGGAGCTGCTTTCCTCTGGTTCTTTGGCAGAAACCGTTGCTGTTTCCACGATATTGCCGTCTTGATATTTGATTGTGGTCTTTTCGTTTCCGCCTTCAGAACGTAGCATTGTCAGCAGTTGCCCATCGCCATTGTAGGTAAAATCCCATGTTTCCTCCTGTTTCCCATCCAAGTCATACTCTATCTCCTCGCAGTGTCTGACAAAGCCGTCTTTGTTGAGGTATAGGTTACAGACAAGTCTTTCTTTACCTTCTCCTTGTGTCATGACAACATCTGGATCCGATTTAGCAGAGCGTGTTATTGCTTCTCTGTACTTGAAAGTAACCACGTCTTTTCCATCCTTAATGGCAACAATCTGTCCCTTCTCATTTGTCTGAATGGTCATACCAGCTGCTTTCTTGGGAAGTCCGCCTGTGAATACTATTTGGGGATTTGCCATTCCACCAGAGGTTTCATCATCGTTGTCGTTGTTGCATGATGTAAATGTCACCGTTGCGCCCAATACCATTGCGGCAAGGCACGCCATTGTTAGGATTTTTTTCATTATTTCTTATTTTATGTGTTTATGATTAGTGTTTTGGTTCAGTCCTGAAAAGGTGAGGAGAAGACAAACAAAAAGCGTGGACTGATAACTTCGCTTATGTTCTTGAGGTATCGCCAAACACCTAACACACCTAACCGAGTAAGAGCCCACGCCGTTTGGCGTGAGCATTAACTTTTACTCTTGTGTGTTCTTTTTGAATTTTGGCGAATTTCAAGAACAAGAATGCAAGCTAACGCTTTTATCTATTATGTCTTTTATCTGTTTTATCCGTTCATAGGCACAATGCTTTTTGTTTATCGGATGCAAATATACAACTTATTTCTTGAAATGCAATGCGTTGCTTTTGTTTTTGTCTGTCTTTCAACAACCAATGCCTGTTTTTGATGCAGAGTTCGCCTTCTTCCAAGACGATGTTTTCCTCCCGAAGATTACGGACATCGGAGATTGCAAGCCCCGAAAAGCAGGAGAACACGAACAAATCACGGACAATACGGTAGTTCTCCCATTCAATCTCCAAGTCGATGATGCGTTGAAGTTTTTCCTGCGTAATGCTTCGAGGCTCGCCCTTTGGTCGCTCGTAGCTGTAGCCCAAGAAAGGATATAAGTCCTGCACGCCTTTCTTCACCGCCATGCGGACGATGGTCTGCAAGGTGGACAAGGCACTCGATATGCTGCTGCGTTTCAGTCTGCGGTCGATGGTGAGAAAATACTCGAAACCCTCGATAAAGGCTTTGTCCAACTGTGAAAGGGGAATGTCGCTTACCCTGTTTTTTTCTGTACATACTCACGGAGCAGGGAGAGCTGATAGGTGCGGAGCTTGAACGTCTTCAAGGCTCGGTCGATACCTATGCGCTCCTTTGTCTGTGCGAGATACTCCCCGAAACACTCCAAGAGCAGGGTTTGGCAGTGGATTTGCCCCTGATAGGCATCCCTCGCATCTGTGGCAGTAAAGTGTTCTTCCCTTTCACTGAGTTCGTGAAAGTGTGCGTGGATGAGTGCGGTGCATTCACCGAGTTTCTGATTGACGGACACCGCCATTGCACTCTTGCCGACGAGTCGTTGCTTTCGGCTGTCCCACAGGGATAGTGGAGTCTTGCACTTGGTGGAGAAGCCTGAATGAGTTCTGCCTACGGAGATGCGCCCGATGACAGGCACAAGTCCTTTCTTGTCTGTTCGTTTCGCCTGAACGAAGAACGACACTTTCAGTTTGTTTTCCTTCATTTTTCTGTCGTCTTTTCTAAATTACCTTTGCTTGCAAAGGTACAGATGAACAAGTATTCCTGAGCGATGCAGAAAAATGAAAGATGAGGAATAAAAACCTATGACACAATCGTTTACATTCAATTCGTAACCCCTTTTTGCCTTTTCCCCGATGGGTTACGATTTGGTAACGGAACTCCTGCCGTTTGATGCTCGTTTTTGCTTACCCTCATAATAGCAATAAAATGCCAACTAATGATATTTCAAATAGTTACATTCCTTACGTTTCCCTTTGGTTCCCTTAATTCTTAACTACTGATTACTTATCGTAAAAAGGCCATCTCCTTACAACGAAGAGCTATGCTTTTTGTAAATAACGTGTATAACCTTTAAAAATCAGATGATTATGGCAGCAAACCATAGGGCGTATCAGGACGGTCAGAATATCCGTACGTATAAAGAAAAAGGTATGGCTGCGGGATAATAGGCAATGTTATAAACTTGATAAGAGTAGTTAGAGGTTTAAAGCAATGCTATGGTCAAAGCAGGCTGACATGCGTTTCGTCTGCTTCTCGTCGGTTTGGAATTGTGGATATAAAGCATTTTCTTGGAATTTTACATTCTATGCAGTATTGATTTAATTTGTATTTTTATCGAAATAAATATAGTATTCCCAAAAATATTATTAACTTTGCACGCAACTTAGAAGCATTTATATAAAAAGCATTATATTAATAACGTTATATTTTTTATGTATTTTACTTTATTTGTTACCGTTTTGCTGACGGCTGTTTTCTTGGTGATAGCTGCATATGCTATAGCCAAGTTGATAGGTCCCCGTTCGTATAATCAGGTAAAAGGCGAACCTTATGAAAGCGGTATTCCGACAAGAGGCTCTTCGTGGCTTCCGGTTCATATTGGTTATTACCTCTTTGCTATTCTGTTTCTGATGTTCGACATCGAAACGGTGTTGCTTTATCCGTGGGCCGTCGTGGTAAAGCAGTTCGGTCCTATGGCGCTTGTCAGTATCGGGTTCTTTCTGTTGGTACTTGTATTTGGCTTGGCTTATGCTTGGCGGAAAGGGGCATTGGAATGGAAGTAAGAAAGCCGCATATCAAGAGTATTCCCTATGAAGAATTCAAGGACAACAGCTCTTTGGAGCAGATTGTCGACGAATTGCACGAGGGTGGGGTAAATGTTGTTACCGGCTCTTTGGATCAGATGATTAACTGGGGGCGTTCGAACTCGCTGTGGAGTCTTACCTTTGCAACGAGTTGTTGCGGTATTGAATTTATGGCAGTGGGTTGTGCGCGTTATGATTTCGCACGGTTTGGTTTCGAAGTTACGCGTAACTCTCCCCGTCAGGCAGACCTGATTATGTGTGCCGGTACGATAACTAACAAGATGGCACCGGCATTTAAACGCCTTTACGATGAGATGGCAGAACCTAAGTATGTGATAGCTGTAGGAGGATGTGCCATATCGGGAGGACCGTTTAAAAGTAGCTATCACGTAGTACGGGGTATCGATGAAATAGTGCCGGTAGATGTGTTTATCCCCGGATGTCCTCCTCGTCCGGAGGCTATCATGTACGGTATGATGCAGTTACAACGTAAAGTAAAGATAGAAAAGTTCTTTGGCGGAGCAAATCATAAGCAGACTGCCGAGGAGGCAGGAAAAAGCAACGAGGAACTCGTCTTTGAAAAGAAGCTGGGGCGGAAGCCTATCGTAGTAACGGATGTTCCTGAAGATTTCAATGCTTCTGAAGAACTTGAATATGCTGACAATATAAATAAGGTAGACGGAAATGAAACTGAATAATATTGAATTTCAAGCATCCGACTTTGTTTCGGAGATGAAGAAGCTGAAGAATGAAAAGCATTTCGATTATCTTGTTACGATTGTTGGCGAAGATTTCGGTGAAGAAGGATTAGGATGTATCTATATTCTCGAGAATACGGAAAGTCATGAGCGTATATCTGTAAAGGCTATTGCAAAGCAGATCGGCGAGGATTATGTACTCGATTCCGTAACGAATTCGTGGAAAGCAGCCGATTTTCTTGAACGAGAGGTTTACGACTTTTTGGGAATTAAGTTCTTGGGGCATCCCGATATGCGGCGCCTCTATCTGCGGAACGACTTTATTGGGTATCCGCTTCGTAAGAATTATGATACGGCTCCGGAGAAGAATGGCTACACTTTAGAGGATGACATAGAATTAAATTATACTTGCCAATACTCGCTTGATGGTGATGGATGCTTGGTAGAAAGGCATGTTCCGTTGTTTACCGACGATGATTTTGTGATAAACATCGGTCCGCAACATCCGAGTACACACGGCGTGCTGCGTCTTCAAACTATTCTCGATGGTGAGACCATTAAACGTATTTATCCCCATTTGGGATATATTCACAGGGGGATGGAAAAGATGTGTGAGGAATATACTTATCCTCAGACATTGGCACTTACAGACCGTATGGATTACTTGAGCGCAATGATGAACAGGCATGCGCTTGTAGGGGTGATCGAAGAGGCGATGGAAGTAGAACTCACAGATCGTATACGTTATATTCGTACAATTATGGATGAATTGCAACGTATAGACTCTCATTTGCTTTACTTGGGCTGTTGTGCACAAGACCTTGGCGCCCTTACCGCATTTCTTTATAGCATGCGCGATAGAGAACACGTACTTAACGTGATGGAAGAAACTACAGGTGGGCGCCTTATTCAGAATTACTATCGTATCGGCGGATGCCAAGAAGATATCGATCCTAATTTCGTAAACAATTGTAAAACTCTTTGTTCGTATCTGAAACCCATGTTGAAAGAATATATGGATGTTTTCGGTAATAATGTAATTACGAAGAACCGTTTTGTCGGAATAGGTTCCATGAGCAAAGAAAACATTATCAGTTATGGGGTTACCGGTGCATCTGGTCGTGCTTCCGGATGGAAGAACGATGTGCGTAAGAACCATCCTTATGGCATGTATGATAAGGTGGAATGGGATGAGATAACTAACGATTTCTGCGATTCGTACGGAAGGTATCTTGTGCGTATAGATGAAATACGCCAGAGTATCCATATTATCGAGCAGCTTATTGACAATATTCCCGAAGGCGATTATTATGTAAAACAGAAGCCAATCATCAAGGTTCCCGAAGGTCAGTGGTATTTTTCTTGTGAAGGTTCGAGAGGTGAAATTGGTGTATATCTCGATTCGAAGGGTGATAAGAGTCCGTATAGATTGAAATTTCGGCCGATGGGATTGAACCATGTGGCAGCTATGGACGAGATGCTCCGTGGAGAGAAGATTGCCGATCTCGTAACAACGGGTGCCGCTTTAGATTTTGTAATACCTGATATTGATAGATAATTATGTTTGATTTTAGTATAGTAACGACATGGTTCGACTCTCTTCTGCGCCAAACACTTGGCTTGGGAGACTTTTGGACAGTTCTGATTGAGTGCGTGGTTGTTGGCTTGCTGATACTTATCGGTTATGCCGTACTTGCCATTATCTTGATTTTCATGGAACGTAAAGTCTGTGCATATTTCCAATGCCGCCTCGGTCCTATGCGTGTAGGTCCGTGGGGGATCTTTCAAGTGTTTGCAGATGTATTGAAAATGCTTATCAAAGAAATCTTTGCTGTAGATAAAGCAGATAAGCTTTTGTATTACATTGCACCATTTCTTGTGATTATTGCTTCTATTGGAACATTCTCTTTTTTACCGTGGAATAAAGGCGCCCATATACTTGATTTTAATGTGGGAGTCTTTATGATTACTGCCATCTCAAGCATTGGTGTCTTGGGAATATTTCTTGCCGGTTGGGCGTCCAATAACAAATATTCGGTTCTTTCGGCTATGCGCGGTGCCGTACAGATGATATCGTATGAAATGACTCTTGGGCTTTGCCTTATTGCTGCAGTGGCAATGACAGGTACCATGCAAATGGGAGGTATTGTTGAGAGTCAGACCGGACCGGGTAACTGGCTGATTTGCAAGTGGAATATTCCGGCAATCATTGCCTTTATTCTGTTTCTGATAGCAGGAAATGCCGAGGCTAACAGGGGACCGTTCGACTTGGCTGAGGCTGAAAGTGAACTTACAGCAGGCTATCACACGGAATATTCTGGTATGGGCTTCGGGTTTTATTACTTAGCTGAGTACCTTAATCTCTTTGTGATTTCCGGTATTGCTGCTGCCGTATTCTTAGGTGGCTGGGCACCTCTTAATATCGGAATTGATGGCTTTGATACTGTTATGAATTATATTCCCGGTATTATATGGTTCTTGGGTAAGACATTTGTTGTGGTATGGTTGTTGATGTGGGTACGATGGACATTTCCACGTTTGCGTATCGATCAAATTCTTACACTTGAATGGAAGTATCTTATGCCATTCGCTTTATTTAATCTTGTATTGGCGACAATCTGGGTGGCATTCAACTTCAACCTTTGGTAAAATATAGTAAGATGACAATGAAAGAAGTGATGTTTTAGCATCATGATTTTATAATTTCAATTAGATGGAAAATAAACAATCATATTTCAGTGGCATTTTGGATGGCGTCAAGTCTCTTGCTACCGGACTGGGAGTTACTTTTAAAGAGTATCTCACACCCAAGAGTACAGAACAATATCCGGAGAACCGCAAGACTACGCTTCATGTAGCCAAGCGTCATCGTGGGCGCCTTGTTTTTAAGCGTGATGATGATGGAAACCATAAATGTGTGGCCTGCTTAATGTGTGAGAAGGCATGTCCGAACGGAACCATAAAGATTATGTCTGAAATGGTGACCAATGAGGAAACCGGAAGGAAAAAGCGACAGTTGGTAGATTACCAATATGATTTGGGTGATTGCATGTTTTGTCAACTCTGCGTGAATGCTTGCAATTTCGATTCAATAGAATTTACCAACGATTTTGAGAACAGTGTTTTCGATCGAAATACTCTTGTGTTGCACCTTGATAAAGAAGTTTATCAGGGTGGAAGCCTTCCCGAACTCATTGAGGGAGGAGCACCGATGACCATCGGGAAGTTTAATACTAAAACCAAATAGGAGAGGTTGCAATTATGGCTAATTTGATAATGTTTTGCATTTTGTCTGTTGTCATTCTTGGCTCGGCAATTATGTGTGTAATGACGAAAAGGATTATGCGTGCCGCTACTTTTCTGATATTTGTTCTTTTTGGTGTGGCAGGCCTTTATTTCTTGCTGGACTATACGTATTTAGGCGCGGCGCAAATTTCGATTTATGCAGGTGGAATTACCGTGTTGTATATATTTGCAATTCAACTTGTGTCTAAAAGAACCCTGCAAGGACTCGTTGAACGCATTAAAGGCTCCCGTTTGATTGCCGGATTGCTGGTTTCACTTTTTGGATTGGCAACAGTTGTAATAGTTTTGTTGAAGAATAAATTTTTAGATATGTCTGCTTCTGTGAGCGATACGGAAGTTCCGATGAACACGATAGGTACGGCTTTGGTCGGTTCTGAGAAGTATCAGTATGTTCTGCCTTTCGAGTTCATATCGGTGTTCTTGTTGGCATGTATTATAGGTGGACTTATGATTGCGAGAAAGGAGGATAAAAAATGATACCGGTAGAATATTTTTTCGTGTTAAGTGCCTTGTTGTTTTTCATAGGCGTATTCGGTTTTGTTACCCGTCGTAATCTTGTGGCAATGCTCATTTCGATAGAACTTGTACTTAATTCTGTGGATATAAATTTTGCGGTATTTAACCGTCTTTTATATCCGGGACAGCTTGAGGGATTTTTCTTTACGTTGTTCTCGATAGGTGTGAGTGCGGCAGAAACAGCGGTTGCGCTTGCAATAATAATTAATGTTTATCGTAATTTCAAGAGTGACCAAGTGAATGCTATTGAAGAAATGAAAAATTAAAAGAAAATTCAAAGATTAAATGATTACTTAATTTAGTTATTGGGGAAATTGATCATTTGATCTCAACATTTTAATAATATGAATTACAGTTTTGTATTTTTGATACTCCTTTTGCCGGCACTGTCTTTTCTTGTGTTGGGACTTGCGGGTATGAAGATGAGCCATAAGGTTGCCGGTCTAATCGGAACAAGTGTACTTGGTATCGTCTTTACATTGGCATGCTATACGGCTTATGAGTACTTCTTTGTAGTTGGGCGTGATGCTGCTACGTCAATGTATCCCACCGTTACCGTGTTCGATTTTACATGGTTAAGGTTTTCCGAATTACTGACTTTCAATATCGGATTTAGACTTACGCCCATTTCGGTGATGATGCTTATTGTGATAAGTACCGTCAGTTTTATGGTACATATCTATTCTTTCGGATATATGCATGGGGAGAAGGGCTTTCAGCGATATTATGCGTTTCTTTCGCTCTTTACGATGTCCATGCTTGGCTTGGTGGTTGCTACGAATATATTCCAGATGTATCTCTTTTGGGAACTTGTTGGAGTTAGTTCTTATCTACTTATTGGCTTTTATTATCCGATGCATACTGCCGTTGCAGCATCTAAGAAAGCTTTTATTGTAACACGTTTCGCCGATTTGTTTTTCTTAATCGGTATTTTGTTTTATAGTTTCTATGTAGGAACATTCAATTATGATCTTACCGCAATGCCCGATCTTGCACAGCGAGTTGCCGGTGCAGCTTGGGTGTTGCCTTTAGCTCTGTTCCTTATGTTCATTGGTGGTGCTGGTAAAAGTGCAATGTTCCCACTGCATATTTGGCTGCCCGATGCGATGGAAGGTCCTACGCCTGTCAGTGCTTTAATCCATGCAGCAACGATGGTGGTAGCCGGTGTGTATCTCGTGGCAAGTCTATTCCCTTTATTTGTAGAATTTGCACCGCAACAATTACATTGGATTGCATATATCGCAGCATTTACCGCTTTTTATGCTGCTTCCGTTGCATGTGTCCAGAGCGATATCAAGCGTGTACTTGCATTTTCAACCATTTCTCAAATTGGTTTTATGCTTGTAGCTTTAGGAGTCTGTCTACCAGACGCTGTATCCGGAGGGGTTGCAATGACAGAAGAATATGCAGATGTGAATGGCTTGGGCTATATGGCGGGAATGTTCCATTTGTTTACTCATGCCATGTTTAAAGCATGTTTATTCCTTGGGGCCGGTTGTATTATTCATGCCGTACATTCTAATGAGAAAGCTTATATGGGAGGACTATGGAAGTATATGCCTATTACTTGCATTACTTTTGCCATTTCATGCTTGGCAATCTCGGGTATACCGCCATTTTCTGGTTTCTTCTCGAAAGATGAAATTCTTGTGGCATGCTACAATTATTCTCAACCTATGGGAATGATTATGAGCGGTATTGCTTTGATGACAGCATTCTATATGACACGCCTCTTCTGTGTCATTTTCTTGGGAAAAAGTTATTATGAGACAAATAAGGATAACGGAGCTAAGAAACCTCATGAAGCACCTCTTACGATGACTTTCCCTTTGATATTTCTTTCTCTTATTACCCTTACTTGCGGTTTCATTCCTTTCGGACACTTTATTTCGGCGAATGGATTGAGTTTCGATACTCATATCAACTGGACTGTTGCCGGAATTTCTATTCTGCTTGCTCTTATCGGTATCGGAACAGCATTCTTCATGTATGCAGGACAGGCAACTCCCGTTGCGGACAAGCTTGCCAAGATGTTTCCCACGCTTTATCGTGCAGCCTATAAGCGTTTCTATATGGATGAAATTTGGCAGTTCGTAACGCATAAAATCATTTTCCGATGTGTAAGTAGGCCTATTGCATGGTTCGATCGCCATGTTGTTGACGGCACATTCAACTTTGTTGCATGGGGAGCAAACGAGGCCGGCGAAACCATTCGACCGTGGCAGAGTGGAGATGTGCGTCAATACGTAATATGGTTTCTTACCGGTTCCGTCACCTTGACATTAATTCTTTTAGCTATTCTCGGGTGATGCATCAACATGGATTTATGGATTAAGAATAATGAATTGAAATAAAAATGAGTATATTAACTTTATTCGTAGTAATACCCGTACTGATGTTGCTCGGTCTTTGGATAGCACGCAACGATAACCAAGTACGTGGTGTAATGGTTGCCGGTTCTGCTTGCTTGCTTGCTTTGGCTGTGTGGCTTACTATTACATTCATTCAATTGCGCAATGCTGGCAACCATGAGGCAATGTTGTTTACATACAGTATTCCGTGGTTCAAACCGCTTAACATTGCTTACAGTGTTGGTGTAGACGGTATTTCTGTCGTCATGCTGTTGCTTTCGGCAATTATCGTCTTTACCGGAACTTTTGCCTCTTGGCAGTTGCAGCCCATGAAGAAAGAGTATTTCCTTTGGTTTACCTTATTAAGTATAGGGGTATTCGGATTTTTTATATCTACGGACATGTTTACCATGTTCATGTTTTATGAAGTTGCACTCATTCCTATGTATCTGTTAATAGGTGTGTGGGGAAGTGGCCCTAAAGAATATGCGGCCATGAAGCTAACTCTGATGTTGATGGGAGGTTCTGCGCTTCTTATTCTCGGTATTCTTGGCATCTACTTCTTCAGCGGAGCAACCACAATGGATGTACAGGCTATTGCGGCTATGCATAATATTCCCGTTCATATCCAGAAGATATTTTTCCCGTTTATCTTTATTGGTTTCGGTGTGCTCGGCGCCCTATTTCCATTCCACACATGGTCGCCCGACGGTCATGCCTCGGCGCCTACAGCCGTATCGATGCTTCATGCAGGTGTGTTGATGAAATTAGGGGGATACGGATGTTTTCGCATCGCTATGTATCTCCTTCCTGAAGCGGCACAGCAACTCTCATGGATATTCCTTATTCTTACGACTATCTCTGTTGTCTATGGTGCATTCTCTGCTTGTGTACAAACAGATTTAAAGTATATCAATGCTTACTCGTCCGTATCTCATTGTGGACTCGTATTGTTCGCCTTGTTGATGATGACACAGACTTCGTGTACAGGGGCTGTGCTCCAGATGCTTTCTCACGGTTTGATGACGGCTCTTTTCTTTGCCCTTATCGGAATGATCTATGGGCGTACCCACACCCGCGATGTACGTAAGCTCGGTGGTCTGATGAAAATCATGCCGTTTTTGAGTGTAGGATATGTTATTGCCGGTCTGGCTAATCTTGGCCTTCCGGGCCTTTCAGGTTTCATCGCAGAGATGACTATATTCGTAGGATCGTTTGCTAATAACGATACTTTCCACCGTGCGGCTACGATTATTGCGTGCACGTCCATCGTTATCACGGCGGTCTATATCTTGCGCGTTGTCGGAAAGATTCTTTATCAGAAAGTGGCCGATCCACATTACGAGACGCTTACCGATGCCACATGGGATGAGCGCGTTGCCGTTATCTGTCTGATTGCCTGTGTCGCAGGCTTGGGTTTGTTCCCTCTGTGGGCAGGTAATGTTATTTCCGATGCAGTGGGGCCGATCCTTCAGAATATCTTGTAAACTAAAATCATAAGAAGATGAATTATAGTCAATTTCTAAATATGATGCCGGAAGTCACTTTGATGGCTATCTTGCTGATAACTTTCATCGTAGATTTCTGTACGGTAAGGAGACCGGCATTTGCCGAAGGAGTGGGGAAAGTTTCTCATTCTCGTCCGTGGTTCAACACATTGGTCTGCATTCTGTTAGCAGTCCACATCCTGCTGAATGTCTGCCCTACAGTACCGATGACGGCTTTTGGCGGGATGTATCATACCGATGCTTCTATCGGTGTTATCAAAACCATTCTCGCATTGGGCACACTGATCGTAGTAGTACAGGCTAAAGAATGGCTGTCGCGCACCGATACTTCTTTCAAAGAGGGAGAGTTCTACATGCTGATAGTTTCAACTCTGTTGGGTATGAACATGATGATCAGTGCCAACCACTTTATACTGTTTTTCCTCGGACTCGAAATGGCCAGTGTGCCTATGGCGTGCTTGGTAGCATTCGACAAATACCGTCATCATTCTGCCGAAGCCGGTGCCAAGTTCATTCTTACCGCCACCTTCTCAAGCGGAGTCATGCTTTACGGTATTTCATTTCTTTACGGTGCCGTGGGTACGCTGTATTTTGATGACATGGCCACCCGCCTTACAGTGTCGCCACTCAGCATCATGGGCATGGTATTTTTCTTCAGCGGTCTTGGCTTCAAGATATCTCTTGTACCGTTCCACTTTTGGACTGCCGACTCTTATCAAGGTGCGCCCACCACGGTTACAGGCTATCTGAGTGTCGTTTCCAAGGGTGCTGCGGCATTTACCCTTTGCGTAATTCTCATGAAAGTGTTCGCCCCGATGGTAGAGTATTGGCAATATTTGCTCTATATCGTTATTGTTTTGAGCATTACCATAGCCAATCTGTTTGCTATCCGCCAAAGCGAGCTCAAACGCTTCATGGCGTTCAGTTCCATATCACAGGCCGGTTACATCATGCTTGCCGTGATTGGCAACTCGGCTATGAGCGTTTCGGCACTGACCTATTACGTGCTGGTTTACGTTGTTGCCAATATGGCCGTATTCACAATTATCAGTGCGGTAGAAGAACATAACGGCGGCACGACAGATATGGATAGTTATGACGGGCTCTACCACACCAACCCCAAGCTGGCTTTTTTAATGACGCTTGCATTGTTTTCGCTAGGGGGCATTCCGCCTTTTGCCGGTATGTTCAGTAAGTTCTTCGTATTCATGGCCGCCGTTAAGGGCGCATCTGTCGATACCACGATTGGTGCTCTTGCCTATACAGTCGTATTCATAGCTTTGCTGAACACCGTTATTTCGTTGTATTACTATCTGTTGATTGTGAAAGCCATGTACATCAAGCAGTCCGATACGCCACTGCCCGCTTTCAAATCCCATGTAAATACAAAAGTTGCCCTTGCCCTGTGTACTGCGGGCATTGTACTTTTCGGCGTCTGTTCTCTGGTTTACGATTGGATAGACATTGTTGCCATAGGGCAGTAGAGCGAACTTTTATCGGTATAAAAATCCTTTTGTTTCTTATTAGGAACGAAAGGATTTTTGCTTTGATAAGTTACTTTCCTGCATCTCGGAATAATTTTTGGTCTCGGTAAGTCACTTTCTATGATGCGAAATGATTTATGCTCTCGATAAGTCAGTCGCCGGTGTAAAACGATTTTTATTTATATTATTTGGTGGGTTTCAGAAAAAATACCTAACTTTGCCGCGTAAATAAAATTGATTCAATCGGATGACAAAGATTTCAACATACCTTTTTATCAGTTCTTGCTTATTGCTTTCATCATGTTTTAAAGAGGAAGCTCCGAATGCCGAATGCGATATAGAACAGGTTTTTGTGCATGTTGACCGGCCTGAAAGCGTATTCTTCAATGCTACAGATACGTTGAAGAATGTGCCATCTACAGACAGCACAATTGTTTTCAGTGTGCGGCACGGTGCCGATCTGACAGCCCTCGCCCCGATGTTCAGAACCACGAATGGGGCAACGATTGTTCCGCAGAGCGGTAGTGTGCACGATTTTTCGTTGTCATCTGTAGACTATACGGTTACTTCGGAAGATGGCATGTGGCATCGTACATATAAAGTTTCGTTCGTACCTTTTGTGAGTTCGATAGATTTCGGTTTCGAAAACTACGAACTCGAACCCCAAGGAAAGAAATATTATATTTGGCATAATGCCCTTTCGAACGGCGATTCTTGGGCGAATGGCAATGCCGGATTTGCTTTGAGTATGGGCTCTGCAAAGCCCGATGAATATCCATCTGTCCCGCTTGAAAAAGGGAGAACGGGCGCAGGCCTCCAATTGATAACCCGTGATACCGGCCCATTCGGTGTATTGGCGAATAAGAGATTGGCGGCAGGAAATTTCTTCCTTGGCTCTTTCGATCTAAGAGAAGCGTTGAGAAATCCGTTGAAGTCAACTCATTTCGGTGTACCTTTCGACCAACATCCCCTTTCGTTCAAGGGATATTATCAGTATGTGCCGGGGCCTAAGTTTCAAGATGTAAACGGCAATCCTGTCGCAACCAAGGTTGATAGCGCTGCCATTTATGCCGTGTTTTATAGGAACCATGATGATACGGGAGCTGCGGTTACGCTTGACGGAAGTAATATCAAGACAAGTCCCCTTATCGTTGCCATTGCCGAACTGCATGACATAAAGACGGTGGAAACATGGACACTCTTCGATGTAAACTTCGAATATTCGGCGCAGATCGACAAACAACTTCTCGAGAACAAAGGATACAGTCTAGCCATCGTGTTCTCTTCGAGCAAAAATGGCGACCATTTCGAGGGTGCGATAGGCAGTAAGCTGCTGATAGACGATATTCAGGTAATATGCGAGAAATAGAAAAGAAAATGGATTGCAAGATAAATATAAGGCTTTTTGTGGTATTGCTCATGGTGTTTGGCTTATGCCATGTGGCGTCAGCGCAATCATGGATCGATGATGTAACGGTGAATGCCCGCGTTGGTTATAACATTGGAGGGACCGCACCTGTTGGACTTCCCGCAAGTATCAGAAAGCTGAATAGTTACACACTGCAACCGAATATTGTGTTAGGGGCAGATGCCAAGAAGCCTTTAACCGACAGATTGGGTATTTTTGTGGGCCTTCGGCTCGAAACCAAAGATATGGAAGAAGATGCAAGGGTGAAGAATTATCACATGGATATGGTACGTGGAGGAGAATCTATCAGTGGTATGTTCACAGGCGACGAAACCACCAAAGTAAAAGAATGGATGTTTACTATACCCGTACAGGCTGTATTCTCTGTAAATGAGAGAGTTACTTTACGCGTAGGCCCCTATGTTTCGTATGTGGTTTCACGCGGATTTACGGGCTATGCTCACGACGGTTATCTGCGTTTGGGGAACCCTACGGGAGCGAAAATAGAACTCGGAAGCGATGAAGGAACGCGGGGTAACTACGATTTTTCGGAACATATGCGCAGAATGCAGTACGGGATCGGTGTCGGTGCAGATTGGCGCATATACAAGCACTTCGGTGTTTATGCGGAATTGAACTGGGGGCTTACCGGTATTCATCATAGCAGTTTCAAAACCATAGAGCAAACGCTTTATCCCATTTTTGCTACAGTGGGTATAACACACAAATTAAAATAGGTAGAAGATGAAAAAGTTTTTTATGAGTATTGTTCTGTTGACTGTTTCGATTATAGGCATGGCAACAGATTATAAAGACTTGCTGACAGTTTCTGTAAATGGAGTGTCAAGTGAGCAAGAAGCTACAATCTCCGTAGAACCGACAGGAGGAGATAAGTACACGTTGAGTCTGAAGAATTTCGTAATGTCTCAGGGAGGTCAGAAGATAGGTGTTGGTAATATCGTATTACCCGATATTACAGGTGAGACCGTTGATGGCGCTACGCTGCTGGAAACGTCGCAAACGGTAAAAATCACCGAGGGTGACGATCCATCTATAGGCTCATGGCTCGGCCCCAATTTGCAAGATATTCCTATCGAGTTAAAGGCGAAGATACAGGGTGGAAAGCTCTATACTGTTATTCACATCGATATGAAAGCGACGTTAGGGCAGGTCATTGAAGTCGTATTTGGGCGTGGTTATCAGCTACCCAATGCGGGTTTTGAAAACTTCCATAAGGAAGGAACCGTAGACGAACCCAATGCATGGCATTCTTTTGCAAGTGCTAAAGGAGTGTATGCCGGTACAGCGAAGAGTTTAGGCCCTTACACATTCATCGCTGAAGGAATAATGCGGCCGGGCTCAAATGGGAATAAAAGCGTATTACTTCAATCGGCTTCATTCTTGTTTATAGTTGCAAATGGGACCATGACCACAGGCTGTATGATAGCTGGATCGACGATTGCGTCAGATAAAAAGAACCATGCGGAGCTCGATATGAGTTCTACAGAAAAGGATAGTAACGGCGATCCTTTCTATACACTGATGAACGGACGGCCCGATTCGCTTGCCGTATGGGTGAAGTTCACGCAGGGCGAAGCCGTTGCAGCGCACCCCTATGCAACGATGAGCGCGGCCATTACCGACGGTACCTATTACCAAGATCCCGAGGATAAAGCATACAGTAATGTGTTGGCCAAAGCGAAGAATAACAAGATAGAGAGCAAGGGCGGCGCATGGCAGCGCATTGTGGTGCCTTTCGATTACGTTAATAAGTCGGTCGAGGGCAAGGCCATCCTCGTTACTCTTTCTACTAATGCCGATCCCGGGCAGGGCAGCAAGGGTGATAAGTTGTATGTAGACGATATCGAACTTGTCTATAATTCACAGTTACGCGGTATCTCTGTCGATGGTACACAGGTGGCTAATTTTGATCCGAATACGCTTTCTTACCAACTCAAGACAGATAAAGAGCCGACGGCTGATAAAATTGTGGCCACAACAAATGGTGCCTTAATCAAGAAAACCATAGCAACAACTGCGGAAGGTTGGGATGTTACGCTTACATCGCTGTCGAACGATTTGAAATCGCAAACCGTCTACACGCTTCACTTCACTAAAGATACGCCGAGCGGTATCGGTACCGTTGACGGAACATCCGGCGATCAGGTCAATTCAATATACAATCTGCAGGGTGTAAAAGTCGATGCAATGCAGAAAGATGGTGTTTACATTGTGAAGAAAGCCAACGGTCAAACAGTTAAGGTTGTAGGAAAATAATAACGGTTTACTCTTTTGGAGGGATAAACACGGTATAGATTTAAAATGCGTGTTCGGTAAATATTCCGGACACGCATTTCTTTATATCTGAATATTCTACCTGTTATGCTCCTGTTACACAAGCATGTAGATTTGGTATTTTCATTTTTTTTCGTAACTTTGTAGCCGAAATATGATAAATGGAACGGTCTGCATTTTAGAACAGGAAACCGATAATTAACTCAGGATAGCTCGAAATAAAACTGCAAAAGGCTTTTCCCATCTTGTATTTATGGGCAAAGCAGTTTCCGTAAATACAATTACATCATGATAGAAAAGTATCAACAAAAAATCAACCATCGGGTAATAATTCCCACCCAACACTTTATGCGTCAGGAGAAATCCGGTGGTATAGTCCTCCTATTTTCCGTTATTATAGCCCTTGTTTTGGCTAATTCTCCTATCAGAGAGCAATATTTCTCGTTCTTCGAGCAACATTTCGGCTTCTTATTCAATGGTAGGCCACTGCTTAACTTTAGTTTGGAACATTGGATTAACGATGGTCTGATGTCTCTATTTTTCTTTGTAGTAGGGTTAGAGCTGAAGCGTGAATTTATCGGAGGAGAGCTCCGCCGCATCCGTAAAGTAACTCTTCCCGTAGGTGCTGCCGTGTTCGGTATGATTGTTCCGGCATTCATTTATCTGTTGTTTAACTTTAACAATCCCATAGTTGCACATGGTTGGGGTATCCCGATGGCCACAGATATCGCCTTCGCCCTCGCCATACTTTATATGTTAGGCGATCGTGTGCCGCTTTCGGCTAAGGTATTCCTCACCACTTTGGCCATTGTAGACGACTTAGGATCCGTTTTAATCATAGCATTCTTCTATACTTCCGAAATTTCTCTTTCCAATATCGGCATCGGGATGGCCTTTCTTTTCGTCATGTTCTTGGCAAATAAATTCGGTGTAAAAAATGTATGGTTCTACGGCATCGTAGGTATCGGCGGCGTATGGATGGCATTCTTGTTGTCCGGAGTACATGCTACAATCTCTGCCGTGCTTACTGCGTTTATGATACCTGCCGATTCTTCGATCCCCGAAGCGGCCTTTATCGCTCGCATAAAAAAGCAGATGAACAGGTTTGAGAAAGCGGCTGCCAACGATGTGATTACGCTGGAAGAGGAACAGGTGAAAATCATATCTAAAGTAAAAGACGAGACTGCGAACGCCATACCGCCGTTGCAGCGCCTTGAACACAGTTTGCATCCGTTGGTGTCGTTCGTTATTATGCCGGTGTTTGCACTGTCTAATGCCGGTGTGTCGTTTGTCGATATGCATCTTTCCGATGTTTTTTCCAATCATGTGGCCATGGGGGTTATGTTGGGCTTGTTGCTCGGCAAGCCGATAGGCATCATCTTCTCTGTGTGGTTGCTCACCCGATTGCGCTTAGGCGAACTGTCGCGCTCTATGACACGGCGCAGATTGCTGGGACTCGGCTTTCTTGCATCGATCGGATTTACCATGTCTATGTTCGTCACCACCCTCGCCTTTGCCGATGCAACGCATATGGTACAGGCCAAGGTGGGTATCTTTGCCGCTTCTATTCTCGGCGGATTGATTGGATATAAACTTCTGCATACATCGGCGCGATAAAGGGGCAAAAGGCATACTTTGTCTTTCCGCCGGAGATATACCATGTTCCTATCATGCTTATATAGTGTTCCTGATAGCTTTAGAGGATATGTTTGTAGAATATAGGCGGCGTATTTATCCGAATATGCGGTAGACTGTAAGTTCGATTAGCGTTTAAGATAGGGCAAAAAAACGCTGGATATCGATATTTTTTCACATAGAATAATAGGCTTTTGAAAATAAATTGGAAGAATGAACGTTATTACTATTGATGAAATTATATTATAAAATATTGGCCTCGATAGCATTGGCAATGATGCTGTTTGCATGCACCGACGACGATTCTTTTACTACGTCGCCGGCCCATCAGCTATCGTTTTCTACCGATACATTGAAGTTGGACACCACGTTTTCGAACGTTCCAACGGCGGCAAAGTCCTTTTGGATATACAATTATTCGGGAGATGGCATCAGATGCAGCAACATTCGTTTGGAACGGGGCAACCAGTCAGGCTTCCGTGTTAATATAGATGGCGTGTATTTAGGTAAGGAGGCAGGCTATCAGACAGGCGGTATTGAGGTAAGAAACAAAGACAGCGTGCGCGTTTTTGTAGAACTCACGTCGGCGTACACCCGCAAAGAAGCTCCGCAGAAAATAGAAGATAATCTTATTATAACGCTCGAAAGCGGGCGGATACAGAAGGTTAATCTGAATGCATATTCGTGGGATGCCGATGTGATAAGGTCGCTGAAAGTAAAGAACGATACCGTTATTTCGAGTACGAAACCGATTATTGTTTATGGCGGTATTACGGTAGACAGTGCTGCAACGTTGAAGATAGGGGCGGGAACTGTGCTGTATTTCCATCATGATGCGGGCATCAACGTGTATGGTAAGCTGGTTACAGAAGGTACACCCTCGGAGAATGTTGTTTTAAGAGGCGACAGGCTCGACCGTTTGTTTTCCTACCTGCCGTATGATAGAGTAAGCGGACAATGGCAAGGAATAAGGTTTCGTGGTTCCTCGTATGATAATGTTCTTGCTTATACCGATATACACAGCACGTTCAATGGTGTGCTGGCAGACTCGTCGGATGTGGCTCGTACCACCCTTACACTCGATGCCTGTACCATTCACAATTGTCAGGGATACGGGTTGATGAGTATCGAAAGCAAGGTTGTATTGCGCAATTCGCAGTTCACGAATACACTGAAAGACTGCGTATTTATAGATGGTGGCGATGCTATTGTGAACGGATGTACCATGGCGCAGTTCTATCCGTTCGATTCTAAGCGGGGTGTTGCCTTTCGTTGCAGTGCCTTGAAACCGCTGCTGGCTATGAATTGTGCCAATACATTGATAACCGGTTATGCCGACGATGAGTTGATGGTTACCCGAAAGAAAGATGATCTGGCGGTTGATTATCTGTTCGATCACTGTGTTATCAGAACTCCCAAACCAACTACGGCCGACAGTTTGAAATTCGTTGGGGTAGATTACGAGAATGTAAGAGATACGACGAAGTACGGAAGAAAGCACTTTGTAAAGATAGATACCGATAAACTTAGTTACGATTTCCGGTTAGACAGTGTGTCTTCGGCCATCGGTAAAGCTTCTCTCGCCACGTCTTTACCTACCGACAGGAGCGGGACTGCACGCGATGATAAGCCGGATATCGGAGCATTCGAATACGTTAAACAATAAATAAAAGCATGAAAAATATTAAGATAGAAATCGGCATAAAGCTGTGCGATTTTACCGAACTTCCCAAGGAAGAGCAAGAGCTACTGACCGAAGCCATCCGAGCTACCGATAACTCGTATGCCAACTATAGCAAGTTTTATGTGGGGGCGGCCTTGCGGTTAAACAACGGTAAGATTATGATAGGTGCCAACCAAGAGAATGCGGCGTTCCCTTCAGGGCTCTGTGCAGAACGTACTGCCATCTTTGCAGCACAGGCCAATTACCCCGACCAGCCTATACGAACGTTGGCTGTTGCCGCAAAGAACAGCGATGGCCTGCTTAAGCAACCGGTAACGCCATGCGGTGCATGCCGGCAAGTTATACTGGAGATAGAAGACAGGTATAAAAGTCCGATACGCATATTACTCTATGGTACCGAGGGCGTATATTGCATCGATAGCGTGAAAGACTTGCTCCCGTTATCGTTTATAGACAAGAATATGCGATGAAAATAAAGAATAGTAGCTTTTATGGCTATTGGTGCACTCGTTCCGGAAACGGCATCTGCTTATAAGTATTATGTGACGTATGCTGACGGAACAAAACATATGTTCCATGCAAAAAATAAAGAGGAGGCTATTGCAATGTTCGAAAGTGAAAATTTAGAAGAGCCTGCGGTTTTGACATCACGACCTAATGGCGGAATTCTTGCTGTTAAATAATTCTATTATAATTATAAAGCTGCGGTATCGGCTATACGGCCTTTATTCTTAAAAAGAATGAAGAGTTTGTCGATTTTTTTATTGTTATTTATATCTTCTGTACAGATAAGAGCACAGGTACCCCAACTGCAAAGCCCTGATGGGGGAATGTATGCATACCAAAAGACTAAAAAGGTGCGTTGCGACTCTGCACGGTTTTCTGCTTATTATAAACTTTTGTTTTTAAGAGATTCTACTAAAAGCAAATATACTGAGGCGCAAACCATCTTGCAGATATCGGATAAATATGTGCGATTTGCCGATTATTATTGTATATTAACCGACTCTATCAATGATTTTTGTACCCAAAGCCGAAAGAATGCGCATAACCCGGAGGCAAATAAGAGTTTCAATGCTGCTGCATTTAAACGGAGATACTATTGGGTAACTTTAACGAATTTGCTGACAAAGCAAACCACTGTGCAATGCCGAAATCTGCGGAAGTATGAATATACGATACCTACGCCGGCGATTAATTGGACTTTAGTGCAGGAAGACAGTGTTATCAATAATATTGTTTGCAAGAAAGCAACCTGTTCTTATGCGGGGCGTGATTATATTGCATGGTATGCGGAGAGCATAAATCTGCCTTATGGGCCTTATTTGTTTTATGGATTGCCCGGGCTGGTTATCAATCTCTACGATACCAAACGAAATTGGATATTTATCAACAACGGTGTAGGTGAAGCGAAAGAACTTCGGGAAATGTATTTATATGGCGGAAAAGAGATTATCAAGACAACCAAGGAAAAGGCGCTTACGGCATATCGGAATGAGATTGAAGATCATATGAACCTTGCGAAAGAAATTATAGGATGGACCATGATAGGTAGGAAAGAACAGCCTACATATCCTAAACGCCCCAGTAATATGCTTGAGTTGAAATGGTAATGAAAGCTGTTTCGTATTTGTTCTTTCTGCTACTATTACCTGTTTCCGTATTTGCACAAATGCTTACGGGAAAGGTTAAGAGTGCAGATAACAAAGCTATTTTTAATGTAACATGTAAGCTTTTCGACGCTAAAGACTCGCTGCTTGCCTATACATTTACGAAGCAAGACGGAACGTATACTATAGCTTGGCAACCTGCGGCACATCGTTTGGAGTTTTCTGCTATCGGTTATAAAAAGCAAAATGTATTGATAAAAGCTGATAGATACGGATATGATGCGACTCTAATATCCTCTGCCATTAAACTGAAAGAAGTAACGGTTACGGTTGAACCGATTAAGCGAAATAAGGATACTTTGCTATATAATGCGGATGCATTCCGCCAGAAAGAAGATCGTTACCTTGAAGATGTGCTGAAACGGCTGCCGGGTATCGAAGTTGGTAGTAACGGAGAAATAATCTATCAAGGCAAGAGTATTAATAAGTTTAATATCGAGGGGCTCGATCTTATGGGCAACCGATATAATCAAGCTACGCAGAATATGCCTGCAGAGGCAGTGGCACAGATACAAATAATGGAGAATAATCAGCCGATCAGAGCCTTAGAGGATAAGGTGAACAGTAATCGTGCTACACTTAACATCAAGCTGAAAAAGGACTATAAGATGCGTTCGTTTGGAGAGATTGAGGGAGGCATCGGATTTCCGGCAACGATATGGGATAACAGACTGACATCTATAGGGATAGCAACCAAAAATCAATTTTTTGTTTCGGCTATGATGAATAATAGTGGAATAGATTTAAGTCCGTTGACGAAAGATATGACTGTAATGAGTGATAAATACCTTGCAGAGCCGTTGCCGACTTCTTTTTTATATTCCCCCACGGTAAAAACGCCTCCGGTATCGCAACTTTATTATTTGAATAATAAGTCTTATTATATAGGTGGGAATTATCTTCATGCGTTTTCAAAATATGCCAATTTGCGGACTAATTTGCTGTATCATCACAATACAACGTTTAAAGACGACAGTACTTTCGTACGTTATGTATCGAATGATACCGTAAATATCTTCGAACGAAATGGCATAAAGGACAGAAATGATATTGTAAAAGCACAAATACGTTATGAACTAAACACGAAAAAACTGTATCTTTATGATGAAGTGCTTGGCAGTCTTGGTCTGAAAGATGCGCATAATGAGATAAAATCAAATATTGGCAGTGTGGGTGAAAGGGTGTGGAGTAACCCTTATTTTCTGCAAAATACGTTTAATGCAGATTTGAATACTCCCAATCATCTTTATACTTTTTCTTCCGTTATCAGAGCATATAAAGCTAAAGAAAAACTAACATCTTTATTTAAGGGGTGGGATAGAAGCTTTCAACCGATAGATATGTATAACTTTTTTATGCGCAATCGTGTGAGTACGGCCTTTGATGTATTTGGTAATAGTCTTACTTTCGGCTATATACTTGAATATAAGTATAATACTTTGGCAACGGATAAAGTCTCGCATCAAGCGAGTAGGTATTGGCTCAATACTATAGAGCCAACTTATGAAATCAGTTTTGATAAAGGATATATGGATATTTCTTTACCGGTGGAATATCTTTCTTATAACTATGGCTGGAGGTATAAAAATAGCAATAAAGTGTTATTTTCTCCATCTGTAGATTTAGAATATAAATTAAATAATATGCTGACTGCTGATATATCTTTGGGATATAACCGGAATGGAGATACTGAAAAGATGTTCTTTAATGGTATTCTTAATCATAATTATCGTACTTATTCTAAGATGATAGACAGTTTGTCTGTAGAACGAATGTCGATAGCAAATCTTCGTTTGGCCTATATTAATACTTTCGATATGCTGTCATGGAATATCTATATAGGGTGGATGCATGCTAAGAATGATTATTTCCTGAATTATTCTTATACAGATGATGCAACCTTTATTCGGCCTGTCTGGAGAGATAATGACCGATCATCGTGGAGTGTAGCCATGTCGTTAAAAAAGATATTTCGCTCTTTGGGTATAACATTTAATTATGGAAATCGTTATTCATATAATAAGTCGTTTCTTTCACAGAATACGGTCGAAGATTATATCAGATATAATGTATTTAGCAGTAATCTATCTTTTAATTGGAATAAATTGAGTTGGCTACATGCCAATGTTTCAGGTGTTGGTAATATAAGTTGGAAAGGTAAAGATCGTTTTTCGTATGACCATAGTATTTTAAGAAATGCTTATTATGCAATACGATTAGATTTTTTCCCGATAAAGAGGTTACGTTTATATACGGATTTCTCGCAAACAATAATTGAAATCACACAAAAACATTATTCTACTAACTATTTTCTTAATGCAGGATTACGATATGATGTTTTAAAGTTTCTTGCCATAAAATTTAGTGCGACAAATCTTTTAAATCGTAAATACTATACTGAATCTTTATATAGTGGTGCTAATTACCAATATTTTGAGTTTCCATTAAGGGGAAGAGAAGTTATGTTTAGTTTAAGTGTTAAATATTAAAATAATATTTTTTGTATATAAAGACTTGTTAGAATTAGAATGTTTTCAACGCTAAAAACAAGTGTTCGACATAGATAGATGAATTTAAAAAACAAGTCAAAAGATTTGGATAAATAAAAATAAACCGTTACCTTTGCACCACGTTTGGAAAAAATGCTATCAGCAATAAATACAAACAAGGAAGTTTGGGTGAGTGGCTGAAACCAGCAGTTTGCTAAACTGCCGTGCGCGTTAGCGTACCGGGGGTTCGAATCCCCCAGCTTCCGCAAGGGATACAAATAATGTTTTCCGTGATGGTCGGTTCATCTAACGGTTAGGATACAAGATTCTCAATCTTGGCATACGAGTTCGATTCTCGTACCGACTACTAAAACTAAGATGTTTTGCCAACAGTTCTGCTGTTGGCATTTATTTTTTATAAAGGGCTTTCTCTCTTTTGGTTATTACGTTCTGTTTATTTCATTTTTTTTCTTAAATTTGCAGATACAACGATATTATCTGATATGGAAAA
This sequence comes from Prevotella phocaeensis, assembly GCF_900065875.1. NCBI lineage: Bacteria > Pseudomonadati > Bacteroidota > Bacteroidia > Bacteroidales > Prevotellaceae > Prevotella > Prevotella phocaeensis. The sequence goes on from NZ_LT160624.1 coordinate 134,684, forward strand.
TAATTCTGGCTTGGATTTGTTTCATAAAGGTCTTGAAACGCAGACATGCAGCGGTGTCGTGCAGAACAGATACCGTCCGATAACAGTGTATAAAGCGAGTGCAGGTACCGGAAAAACTTTTACTTTAGCAACGCGATACATAAAACTGCTTATCAACAATCCTGACAGCTTTCGCAATATTTTAGCCGTTACTTTTACGAATAAGGCTACGGAAGAGATGAAGATGCGCATATTGAGTCAGTTGTACGGAATAGCCCACCATCTTCCGGATTCAGAGGAATATTTGAATAAGGTGATTGAAATGACGGGGGCAACCGAGGAATATATTGCCTCTCAAGCCAAGGTGGCTCTATCTAATCTGGTACATAATTATAGCTATTTTAGGGTAGAAACTATCGATACTTTCTTTCAGAGCATCTTACGAAACCTTGCTCGAGAGCTCGATCTTACAGCAAATTTACGCATTGAACTGAACGATCGTCAGATAGAGCAGCAGGCTGTAGATACGTTGATAGAGGAACTTGTGCCGGCAAGTAAAGAGCTTGGATGGATCATGAGTTATATTCGCGAGAATATATCCGATGATAAGAGTTGGAATATAATCGGTCTTTTAAAGCGGTTCGGTGAGAATATTTTCAGGGATTTCTATAGACAAAACGAGGGCGAACTGACCGAAAAACTTAAACAGAAAGGTTTTTTCAAGGAATATACGGATAAATTACGTGCGGTAAGAGACAAGGCTAAAGATAATCTGTTGACAATTGCCGAGACATTTTTCGATATCTTGTCTGCCAATGGTATCGATATTGCCGATTTTAATTATGGTAAGTCGGGGGTATGCGGGTATTTTATAAAGTTACGAAATGGCGTATTCGAGGATAACGAATTGTTGAAAACTCGTGTAACAGACGCTCTTGAAGAGCCGATGAATTGGGTAAAAAAGGGAGATAGAATTCAGGGATCGCCGTTGCTTAATTTGGTTCAGTCGGAACTGTTGCCACTGCTTTTGGATGCTGAACGCATACGTCCGAAGCAGCTTACGCTTTATAAATCGGCAGATATTACATTGAAACATTTAAATCAGTTGCGTTTGTTGAGCAGTATTGAGGCAAAGGTAAGAGAGATGAATGCCGATGCCAACCGTTTTTTGTTAAGCGATACGCAGGCGTTGCTATCGTCTTTGATAGATGAAAGCGATTCTCCTTTCATCTTTGAAAAGATCGGTACGCAGCTGCACCATGTAATGATAGACGAGTTTCAGGATACAAGTACCATACAGTGGCGCAACTTCAAGGTGTTGTTGGATGAGTGTATGAGTCATGAAGATACCGAGAATTTGATTGTCGGAGATGTGAAGCAGAGCATTTATCGATGGAGATCGGGTGACTGGCGTCTGCTGAATGATATTGAAAAAGAGTTTCCTACGGCAGATACAAGTACGATGATCGAGAGATTGGATGTGAATTATCGTTCGGAAGCCAATGTGGTTAATTTTAATAATGCCTTTTTTAAGGCCGCTGCAAATTGGGAGTATCGAAAGGTGGAAGAAGATAATGCTGCAGAAGCCGGACAGTTGAACAGGGCTTATGCCGATGTGGAGCAGAAACTTCCGGCCGGTAAACCGACGAAAGGTTATGTGCATATCGAACTTTTACCGCAAAAGGACTATCACGATAAAATGATGGTACGCCTGAAAGAGGCCGTGGAAGAACTGATAGAACATCATGTTCCATTGAATAGGATAGCCATTATCATACGCTCCAATGGCATTATACAAGAGGTAGCCGATTATTTTATGCGCGAGATGCCCGATGTACGTCTCGTTTCCGATGAGGCTTTTCGCTTGGATGCGTCGCTTGCTGTAAACATAATTATCGATGCCTTGCATGTGTTGATGCATCCTAATGATCGGTTAGCAATTGCAAATCTTGCTAAAGCCTATTGTAAAGTTACTTCCGGTTCCGTGTATTCGGAGAGTACGATGATTGGGGATAGGGAAGATATGACAGCATTGTTGCCCAAAGATTTCTCGAATTATACCGATAGTTTGGTGCGTCTACCGCTCAGAGATTTGGTAGAAAAACTCTATATCATATTCAATCTCGGTTCGTTGCAGCATGAAGATGCGTACTTATGTTCGTTCTATGATCAGTTGAATTCATACATCAGCGACAATGTTTCGGATATAGATTCGTTCGTAGAGTATTGGAATGAGACTATTCACAGTAAGACCATCGCAGGAGACGAGATAGATGGAATTAGGCTAATCACCATTCATAAGAGTAAAGGCTTGGAATTTGAGCATGTTATCATGCCGTTCTGTGATTGGCAATTGGAAAAAGTATCTACGATATGGTGCAAGCCCACCGAGGCTCCTTTCGATGAATTACCGCTCGTTCCGATAGACTTCGTTGCGAAGCAGATGCGAAGTACCATTTATGAACAAGATTACCTGCACGAACATTTGCAGAATGTGGTCGACAATCTGAACCTGCTTTATGTTGCTTTTACGCGTGCCAAATGTTCTTTGCAGGTGTTCGGAAAGCGGGGAAAGAGCGGTATCAGAACAGAGTTGATAGAGACTTGTCTGCCTATAGTGGCCGATACGTTGGAGAAATGTGTATTAGTCGGCGATATCGAAAATGCTGAAGAAATCGTAAGTTTGGAGTACGGATCATTGGAAGATTATTCGCAGAATAATAAAAAAACGAATATCTCGCGTAATGTGTTTAAGCAACCAATAGATACGGAGAATATTGATATCGTATCTTTTGATATGAATGTAGAGTTCCGGCAGAGCAATAAAAGCCGCAGTTTTATAGAGAATGTGGAAGAAGAAGAGGAGACTTTGCCCGATTATGTCAAGATTGGAAGTATTCTGCATAACGTGCTTTCCAATATCAGGACGGCGGCGGACATTAATTCGGCATTGACCGAATTAGAAAAAGAGGGTGTGCTTTACGATCATAACCTTACGCAGGAGAAATTGATTACTATGCTGAGAGAGCGACTTAAAGATAAGCGTGTGGAAGATTGGTTCTCAGACCGATGGACGATATTTAATGAATGTTCGATCGTACATCTTGATGGAAGCAATGATAGGGTGGTGGAACACCGTCCCGACAGGGTGCTGACTGATGGTAAAGAGATGATAGTCATCGACTTTAAGTTTGCTGCACAGCGAGAAGAGCACCATGCTCAAGTAAGACAATACATGGCATTGCTTCGCGATATGGGGTACCGGAATGTGTCGGGATATCTATGGTATGTGTATAGTAATATAATAAGCGAAGTGAGATGAAAGCATTTTTAGAATATGTGGCAGAGGACATCATTTGTAAATACGGCACAAACCTATCGAAGATAGTTGTCGTTTTTCCGAACAAACGTGCCTCGCTTTTCATGAATGAATATTTGGTTCGTGTGGCCGGAAAGCCCATTTGGGCCCCGACATACATCACTGTAAGCGAATTATTCAGACGGCATTCCAAGTTAATGGAAGGCGATCAAATCAAGTTGATATGCGATTTGCATAAAACATTCACTGCTTGTACTAAAATCGACGAGACATTGGATCATTTTTATGGATGGGGACAATTGCTGTTGGCCGATTTTGATGATTTGGATAAGAACATGGCAGATGCTCATCAGGTGTTCGCTAATCTGAAGAATATTCATGAGTTTGATGATGTTTCTTACCTTACGGATAATCAGAAAAAAGCCTTACAAAAATTCTTCAACAATTTCAATGAAGATCATAATTCGGAGTTAAAGCAGCGTTTCTTGTCGCTTTGGAGCAATTTTGAAACGATCTATCATGACTATAATCTTTGTTTGGAACGTCAGGGATTGGCCTATGAAGGAGCCTTGTATCGTAAGGTTGCTTTAGATAAAGATATCGTCTTTGAGTATGATACCTATATATTTGTCGGCTTCAACATGATGCAGAAAGCGGAATTAACCATCTGTGATCGGCTAATGAAGGAGGGGAAAGCCCGGTTTTATTGGGATTTCGACCGCTATTTTATGCCTAAGTCACCGGCACATAATACCCATGAGGCCGGTCATTTCGTATCACAGTACCTGTCTCGTTATCCTAATGAACTCGATGTGACGGATGGAGCTATTTATGATAATTTGAACCGAAAACAGGAGATAACCTACCTGTCAGCAACGACAGAAGATGCTCAAGCCCGATATATAAGCCGATGGCTGCAAGACGAGAAGCGCGTGCAGGCAGGACGAAAGACCGCTATAGTGCTTGCAGATGAAGGTTTGCTTCAAACAGTTATCCATTGTTTGCCGGATACTGTTAAGAATGTGAACATAACCACGGGATATCCATTAACGTTATCACCGGTTTCTTCTTTCATAAATACATTGATTCAATTGCAGACCGTGGGGCATGTTTCGAATACGGATAAGTTTCGTTTGCGTAATGTGAGTGCGGTGTTAAGGCATCCGTATGCGGTATTTGTATCGGAAAACTGTGTAGACTTGCTAAAGAATTTACAGGAGAATAGACGTTATTATCCTTCGATACGAGAGCTTGCAACGGATGATAACTTAGCCTTTCTTTTCAAAGATATCAGTCGTCTTGACGGTGATCGCAACTTACAGTTGGCAAATTGGATGATTGAATTGCTAAGACGTATCGGCATTCGGGCAAAAGAAGATTACGATCCGCTGTTTAAGGAGTCCTTATTCCGTATGTACACGCTGCTTAACAGGCTGGCGGGGCTCATTGAAAATGGTGATCTTACGGTAGATGGCGTTACTTTTCAGCGGCTGATTTCGCAGTTGATACAGTCTACGAGTATACCTTTTCACGGAGAACCAGCCATTGGCTTGCAGATTATGGGGGTACTCGAAACGCGAAATCTCGACTTCGATCACATTCTTGTATTGTCATGCAACGAAGGAAACATGCCCAAGGGAGTGAATGATGCCTCATTTATTCCTTATTCTATTCGTAAGGCATTCGGCTTGACAACCATAGATAATAAGGTGGCGATATACGCTTACTATTTCTATAGTCTGCTGCAACGAAGTTCCGATATAACGCTTGCATACAATACGGCTGCCGAAGATGGAAAGACCGGAGAGATGAGCCGTTTCATGTTGCAGCTGATGATAGAGAGCGAATTCAATATCAAATACGTAATGTTAAGGGCTGGGCAAAAGGTCGTAATGCCACACCGAACACCGATAGAAAAGACGGATGAGATAATAACGATACTGGATTCGTTTACAAAGATATCGCCCACGGCGATCAATAGATACCTGCGTTGTCAGCTTCAATTCTACTATAATATGGTATTGGGGATAAAGGAACCAGACGAGGACGAAGGAGGTGAGATCGATAATCGTATATTCGGTAATATCTTCCATCGCAGTGCAGAACTGGCATATTTGCATTTTGCATCGAAAGAAGAAATAGAAGAAGCAGATGGCAAATTAAAACTAATCCGTCCGTTGCAAATACGTAAGGAAGATTTGGATGCCTTGTTGAACAATAAAGCTGTGATTGCAGAGATTGTAGACAGAGCTTTTGCCGAAGAATTATTTAAGTTGAAAGAAAAGCATGCATCGATAGAATATAACGGCCTTCAGATAATTAATCGGGAAGTTATTATTGGATATTTGAGACAATTGTTAGAGATAGACAAACGATTGGTGCCGTTTACGATTAAAGCATTGGAACAAGACGTCTATGCAACCATAGAGTTCCCCGTCTTGGGAGAAAGTAGAGTACTTAAGATCGGCGGGTATATCGACCGATTGGATGAGGTGAAGCGTGATGAAACGGGGCGGTACATACGGGTGATAGATTATAAAACGGGCAATATGCCATCGAAAACAACCAATACTATTGAAGATGTATTTTCAACGGATGATATTTCTTTGAGGCATACGGATTATTTTCTACAGTCTATTCTTTACTCAATTATCGTGCGGCATAGTGAACAGTGGAACGATAGAAGACTGCCTGTAAGTCCGGCATTGCTATTTATACAGCATTCGATGGGCGAGAATTATGATCCTGTCTTGAAGCTGGGTAAGGAGAAGATCAATGATGTGGAGGAGTACTATGAAGAGTTTAAGGAGCGTTTGAAGAATGTGTTGAGGGAGATATTCGATCCAAAAACAGACTTTAGTCCAACGCCTGATACCAAGAGATGCAATGCCTGTCCGTACAATCGGTTATGCGGAATATAAACAAAAGAGCCGTTAAGACAATCTTAACGGCTCTTTGCGGTGCGTACGAGACTCGAACTTGATTCTGTAACACCTTGTATCATAACTACTTTTATCGGTCTCATTTATCTATGTAGCCAACTTGTAGCCCAAATAGAGTATTTTGAGAGTACATAAATAATCCACTCTAATAGACATCGCCTATGTCATTTCTGGTACAAAGATACAAAGAACATGGACCACCGCCAAATATTTGATTAAAGATCTTTTAGAAAGATTCCGGCTACAATTTCAGTGTACGGTGCAAGTCCTTAATATATAAAAGGGACTTGCACCGTGCACTGACGGCCTATGCATTGGAGAGACAAAAAAAGTACAAATGGTATCATTTTGCCAACATTGGCAATCCAATATTCTTAAAAAAGGTTTATTTCTTTGGAACTTTGCACTTAGAAATCAAATTAACACACAAAATGGATAAGAAGATGATACCTCAAAGGGAAGAGGGGCGTTTGTTTATCGTGCTTTCCACTCTTGAAATCATGCTGTCTTCTTGCGATAACAGCAAGATGAGAGCCCAAGTTGCCGGTATGGAATATTCCAATTTTAGGAAGCATTGCAAGATGCAGAGACAGATTTGAGAATTGACACCTATACCAAATGTGCATCCGCATTCGACATGGATGTGCTTCTTTTGCATCTTCCCAAAGGGATGATAGGTTCTTTGGTGCATACCACTGAAGATAAAGACCAGCGTTTCTTTACAATTGAAAAAGAAGATCTCATCTTTTTGTTGAACAGGCTCTGTCATGTGGAGCACAAAAGAATGATTCAACACATCATACTTCTTGCCCACCGCATAGTAAAAAAGCAAGACAATCTGTCCGAGTTCCGTGACTTGATGGAGGCTATTGAGAAACTTATCAAAAGACTTACACGTGATGACAGATAGTAAAATGCTCCCCACCTCCCTTTTGGAAGAGATACATTCCCTGAAAGAAAGTATGGATCGGATTACAGGCTTCATGCTTGAACTTAAACGGGACTATGCAGTTTTGGAAGAAAAAATCGAATTGAATTCTTCCGATGTTCTGCGGCTTCTCGGCATATCCAGGGCTTCATTGGCACGATGGAGAGACAGCAAGGTCATCCCCTACCGTTATATCTCCTGCAATCACGTGGTCTATCCCTTCAAAGGGGTATACATTGCAATCAAAACGGGACGCGCTTCCTTCAAAGGTTTTCGGAGAGTGGAAGCCTTGCAAAGGCTCAATGCCTACAAGGATGGTATCCTGAAAGGTTACATGGGAGACTCGCAAACCTTATTCGAGGAACTATGAACATTAAGGAAGAAATATTGGAACGCACAAATAGGGGGGTGGAAGTCTTCTGTTTCTACATGCCGATTGATTTTGTTCCAAAATGGAATTTCCGAAATCCACTATATGAGGGCAAACGGGCCTCATGCAATATTTTCTTTGACACTAAGGCACAATGCTACCGTATGAAGGACTTTGGAAATGATGCATACTCTGGCGATTGTTTTTGGTTTGCGGCCACGATTTTGGGACTTGATGCCCGTACAGATTTTATGAAAGTATTGGCAACCATTATACATGACTTAAATCTTAATATTTCCTTTGAGAATAAAGGAAGTTGGGGAACAGAAATAGGTGTCACAAAGCGTCCTACTACTCCTCTTGTTGTGCATAAGAAAAGTAAACCCAAACACAAGTGGCTGGCTTAACAGAAGAGGAAAGACTGTTTGTTGTTCAGACTGTTATAAATGGTGATGTGAATAATAAAATACTAGCATCAAAGGTGATACAGAATCATATCATCAACGATGAAAAGCTACTTGAGCGAGTTAATTCATATATAAAACCATCAACGACACCTGAGGTGGTGGCATTCTTCATCAGGAGTGTCATTGTAAATGGAATTGATATAGACAATGAAGACAAATTAATTAAGAAAGTTGTATCGGGGGATATCTATACACAATTATATAAGTTAGAATTCTCATTATTTAAAGGTGAGTCTGTTTCTGTTGATGATTTTCTTGAATTAGCTTCAGAACTTACGTTTTCAATACAAGAGGAAGCAACAAGGGTGATGCAGAAATATTTTGCGCAAGATGAGACGGTTAGGCAGAAAGCTCTAAAGTCAGTGAACGCCAAATTCAGAGAACGTGGAAATATAGACAGGAACATGGCTTGGAGATATCTGCTGTCTTGCTGGTTGAATCATCCACATGTTATAAAAGCTATTAAAGAAGAGCTCAATAAGGAGTATCCTTTTAATCTCGGTACTAGTTATGAATTGTGGGAGATTATTCAAAGACAAGAAATATCACCCGATTTATATCAAGTGATAACCGATTGGGCTGTAAATAGGGACAAAAAGCATATTATGTGGGGTGCTGAATCCTTCATTGTAAATACGATCGTGAATGATTCTCGAATCAAAACCAAACTTCTTGAAGCATTAGAGGGAATGACAAGTTATCAGCATATTGTTGTCTATCCTCTCGTCAAAAACTGGGGGCAAGATGCTGATGTCATCGAAAAACTACAAAGATGTCTAGAAGAGATGCCATTAGACCAATCTTCGTGGATAGCAGGATATGCAAATATACCAAGGCGATGACGAACGAATCAAGACGTATCTAGACAAATGCATCAATTATGCAAACGAAAGTATAAAGAAGGACTGGGCCGCTTCTGTGTATATAGAACATTACAAAGACGAATTTGCAGAAAGATACATACCACGGATACTCAATGGCGAAATCTCGATGAACGACCATATTTTCGGTTCAAAATGGGGCATACAGAAAGCCATCATTGGGAACTATTCAGAGCGTCAGGATGTACGAGAGTACTTTCAGAAATATTATTCTAACGACTATAGGTTTGCAGGATAGATTTTAGCAAAGTATCATGGGTCTGAGTTGGCTTCTATAATGTTTAGGAAATGGTATCACATGGATACGCGTCTGAGGTTGATGATGATACACAAGATCTCTAACTTGTCGAGTATAGACGAACGCATAGAGGGAATGTTACACTTATTCCAGCAGGAGGGTAACGCTTATGTCCTGTGTGATACAGTTTTGTGTTTGGTCAATCATTTAAAGAGAATGGGACGAGACGCAGATGTTTTCAAGGTCGTAGAAGAGGTGTTCAATACGGCGCAGGTTACAATACTTATAAAATGAGATTCTGTATATACCTGACGTATCATCGGCTTGATGAGTATGTGCAATTAGATTTGAGAACTGACGGTAAAGAATACGAATTTGCATAATTTCACATTTTTCACAACGACTGTAATCGCTTTTCTTTCATCGGTAAAGAAGAAAAACACGAAAGAACGCTCACTTTTCCACGCAAAGTATTACCTTTGCAATTGAAATAGTGAGCGTTCTTCGGTTATACAAAACTATGAACTTCCAAGCACTCCGCTTATTTCTAAATCATTACCTATACGGCCTGCATTTAATCGCAGAGCATTGTGCTTTAAGCACTTAGCCCGAAATCATATTTTTTACTGGACAGCAATAGAAAGAAATATGCATTTGATTCAACGACCATTCCTCTATGTCTCTCTACGTTTCTGTGGGCAAGATTCAGAAAGAAGAAAGGCGGTGTCAAAGCTCATGTCTTATATGACATTGAGGCTCAGGTGCCAGCCTTCTACACGGTAACCACTGCATCAAAGCACGATTCTACGGCAATGTCTTCAATTCCTTATGAGCCAAATGCTTACTACATATTCGACAGGGCTTATGACTCTTTCAAGGAACTCTACGGGATACATCTAACAGGTTCTTTCTGTGTAGTCAGAGCCAAGACTAACTTGAAATACAAGATAGTCAAATGTAAGAGACGCACGCCAAAGAACGTGCTGACCGATGCCGAGGTGAAACTTACAGGCTGTCTGTCTGATAAGAAGTATCCAGAGTCATTTAGACTTGTAAGATACTATGATGAGGAGGAAGAGCGTGAGTTCACTTTTCCCACCAATGCCAAGCAGCTTACAGCTCTTGAAGTTGCAGAACTTTACAAGAAAAGATGGTAGGTCGAACTCTTCTTCAAATGGCTAAAATAGTATCTCAAGGTCAAGAAGTTTTGGGGCACTACGGAGAATGCCGTCCGCATCCAGATTGCTGTCGCCATTATAACCTATTGTCTTGTGGCTATCATCCATCATGATATGAATTTGGAACGCTCTACCTATGAAGTCTTGCAAATCCTAAGCATATCACTAACGGACAAAACTCGCTTAACTGATCTCTTCGATAAGACAAAATTCAACGATGTCAAAGAACTCGATTATCCCCTCTTTCCGGGATTGATTGATTAATATTTTAACTCGTCCCAATTTTAATGGGACACTAATGAGTTTATTTTAATAAATAATCAAATAAATAAGTTTTTGTACCGCATTTATATGGCGAGCGCGGTGGAATGTCAAGTCCTTTTTAATCCCTGCTTGCCAGCTCCAACGCTTCAACTCAATCGAAGTCCATGAGCCGTATGTGAAACCTGAGAAAACGTTGTCTTCCGGCTTTCCTCTTTCTCCGAGGTATTTTTCTGCCAGTGAGGTTATGTCCAGATATTCTTGTCCACTTGCTTTCTTCTGTTGAAGATAATTCGGGTAAAGTCTCCAAATTTTTGTACTTCACTCCAAATCAGTTTTTGGATGTCGCTTTTACGAAGAATGGTAAGACACGAAAAGAGAAACGCTCTTTTCAGAATAGGGAAGCGACAGGAAGTGGCAGCCAACTGCTTGACTTCTTCCAATGTCAGGTGTTCCCTACGTGGTCCGGTACGCTTATGAGTGTCTTTTACGATAATACTCCAAGAAAGGGGTGTCCTCTTTGAATTGTCTTGTGAATGAATACTTGCCATTCTATATTTAAATTGTCCGTTTGGCTTTAATAGCTTGGGCGGTGGCTAATGTCTGACGGTTTTGCTCACGTTCTGTTTGGGTTTTCGCATCAATCAAATATAGCTTCAGATACTCTTTGTTTCGTTTGCCGTTTCGATAGATGTCGAGATAAAGGCTTATGCTTCCATTAGCTAACTTTTTCTCACGGAGCTTTACCAGTTCTTTCTGTGTAATTGTCTTCTTTGCCATAATTCATTCTGCTTTACCGGTTAATAGTCGGGGACGAAACTTTGTCCCCCGAGGGACAGTTTTTTATCCCCCGTTTCTACTTCGAGGGATAATACAGGGATAAAATTATGCAAAAAGAACGAAACAATATAGAAAACATGAAGAAAAAGAGCAAATACTCATCCGATTATAAAACGCTGATAATTGTTGTTTTACAGAGGTATATTCGCTCATTGTATGGTTTTCTTTTCAATTTTCTATTTTCCCACGCAGAATATTTATTTCCCGATGCAAAAGTGTGAAAAAATATTTTCTAAAACTTCGTTGGTTGTGATTCGACCTCCTGTGATTTCTGCTAAGTGATCGATGCAGATACGAAGATCTTCGCTCAATAGGTCGCCACTTAGATTTTTTTGTAATCCTTCGATTACTCTATATATGCTTTCATGAGCATGCGTGAGGGCTTCATAGTGACGTACACTCGTTATTATGATATCATTTTCTTTTATTTCTGGAATATCTGCAGCTTGGAATAAGGCATCTTCCAATTGAGGAATGTTGGTTCCTTGTTTTGCAGAAATGTATATAATCGGTGATTGGAGAGATATAGGAATAGGTGAAGTGTTCTCTAAATCAATTTTATTCCATACGGTAATGAGTTTTTTGCCACGTATGTTCTTTTTGATTTCGGAAATTTCTTCATTGGTCGGTTGCTTGTCGATAAGCCATAAAATAATAGTTGCCTCATTTATTTTTTGATAGGTACGCTCGATTCCTAACAGTTCGATTTTATCGTTGGTATGACGGATACCGGCAGTATCAATGAAACGGAAAGTTATGCCATGGATTTCAGTTGTATCTTCAATAACGTCGCGTGTAGTACCATGGATATCGCTTACGATAGCCTTATCTTCGTGTAACAGACGATTGAGCAGAGTGCTCTTTCCAACATTCGTTTTGCCCACAATAGCTACAGGTACTCCGTTTTTCAAGGCACTACCGGTTTCAAAAGAGGTTGCGAGGGTACCAATGCGTTGTTCGGCTTTTTGTACTAACTCCAACAGTTCTTGTCTGTCTGCGAAATTCACATCTTGGTCGCTAAAATCCAATTCCAGTTCTATGAGTGAAGTTATCTTTAGCAATTGGTCGCGTAGGATAGACAATTCGTTACTGAAATTGCCTTTTAATTGACTTAGGGCTATTTTATGAGTAGCACGGTTGGTAGTTGCAATAAGGTCTGCCACAGCTTCTGCCTGACTTAAATCCATCTTTCCATTCAAGTACGCACGTTGAGTATATTCGCCCGCTTTGGCCTGTCGACAGCCAGCATCTATTAAGGTATGGAGTATCTGATTTATAATATAATGACTTCCATGGCATGATATTTCCGTACTGTCTTCACCTGTATAGCTGTGGGGGGCACGGAAAATGGATACTAACACATCGTCAATAACGTCTCCTTTTCTGTTAATAATCTCTCCATAATGTATGGTATTAGGATTAGCTTCAGTAAGAGACCTGCCGTTTGCCGAATGAAAGGCATTAGCTGTAATGGATATAGCTTGTGGCCCCGATATTCTTATTACTCCTATGGCACCTCCTGATGGTGTTGCCAATGCACAGATAGTTTCTGTTATCATCCTGTAAAAAATGTTTGAGTAGCAAGCTCATGGATACTTGCTACCCATTACTAATGAAAAATTAGATACGGTCGAGTACTTCAAGGATTAGTCCGTCAATAGAATTCTTATAATTTGAGTTTGCCTGCTTGGCAACTCTGTTAGCAATTACCATACAGCATGTAAGCGCTTGATGTTCCATCAATTTGGCTAAACCTGCCAAAGCCGAACTCTCCATCTCGAAGTTTGTTATCTTGAGTCCTTTATATTCAAAACTCTCCACTTTCTCATTTTGTTGCGGATCAGCAAGAGGTATTCTAAGTTCCCTACCCTGTGGACCGAAAAAACCTCCGCATGCAATAGTTACACCACGTACCATATCGTCTTTGGCGATACGGTCTATCAATTCTTTATCATTGTCAATTATATATGGTGCACAGAGCAAAGGGTTCCACTTCATGTGCTGTTTAAAATTCTCTTCAAGATCTAAATCGCAAACTTCGTTGCGTCCTGCATAGAAGTTCAGCAAACCATCGAAACCGATACTCTTCTCACTGGCAATGTATGTTCCTGTCGGTGTGAAAGGTTGCAAGCCCCCGCAAGTACCTATTCTTACAAGAGTGAGTTTCCGTTTTTGTTCTTTCTCGGTACGAGTATCGAAGTCTATATTGGCAAGCGCATCAAGTTCATTCACTACAATATCGATATTATCGCAACCTATGCCTGTACTTTGCACGGTGATACGCTTTCCTTTATATGTACCTGTTATTGTATTAAATTCTCGATTACTAACTTCGCATTCCTTTGTTTCGAAGTGGGATGCTACCAAAGCCACACGTCCGGGATCGCCTACAAGAATTACTTTGTCAGCAAGTTGTTCCGGTTTTAGGTGTAGATGGAATATACTTCCATCTTGGTTGATGATTAGTTCTGATTCCGCAAAATATTTTGCCATGATCCGATAATTTAATTTGTTATTGATAAATTATTTTCATAATTGCGAATTCTCTTTTCCAATTCGCTTAATTCTATTCTTTGCTTTAGTATTGTTTGTTCTTCTTGAATGATTATTTGTTTTAGTTTCTGCTTTTCTTGTTTGGAAGACGTTGCATAACGCTCTCTCAAAGATTGCAGGGCATTTTCCTTTTCCTGCAACTGATTTCTTTCTTGCATAAGGCTTTCGAATGCTTGCCTGCCTTTAATTGTCTTAAAGTCGCTTAGACGATGGTATATCAATTTATTGTTGATAGCAAAGTTGATTGTACTTTCCGATCTTTGTGTATTACCTTTCAAAAGGGCCAAACGTTTAAGTATTTTTTGTCTGTTTCCGAATGCCCATGTATCTCGGATGCTGTTTAGATCGGCATATTTTTTTAATTGAGCGTGAGTGAGCCCATCATTATCATAATTCTGTCTTGAAGCCGTTGTCGCAAAAGTGTATATACAGACTTTCCCTTCTGGTTGGTAGCGGTCTGAAACAAGCCATCCTACAGAGTCGATATCGTCGAACGCAATGAAATAGTCATTAGCTTTGGAATTGAATGGTAAGCCATAATTCTCAGCTTTATAGAATTTTCCGCTTCGTGAATCGAAGCGAGTTACGAATATATCAAGCCCCCCCAGACTCTTTTCTCCCTTTGCCGAGAAATATAGCGTAACACCATCAGGCATTAAGAATGGGTAATTAAAATCTGTAAGTCCGTCTGCCAATTCATTTATTAATTTGGGAGCGCTCCATGTATCGACCAGTCGATCGGTTATATAAAGATATCGTTGTACAGAGTCGCCTTGCGAATATATTTTATGGTTATTAAATTCATTTGTGTATACGATACGTTCTCCATTGTTCTCGGAAGTAATCATTCCACACTCTTTAGTAAGCGGAATAGAATTGATAAATAAGGCTTTATCAACGACTATACTATCTACGAACATTACTTTTGCTGTTGCGGCAAGCATGCTTTCGTAGAGTTTTTCGGAAGGTGATAACTCTATTCTTATCTCCTTCCGGTTGCTTTTATTCTTTGTTCCTTTTTTCTTCGTTTGTGCAAACGAGGGTATTGCCAATATTAGTAAACAAATTATCGGCAGTATTAGTTTTGCCAATTTCTTCATGTCGCAAAAATAAGAAAAATATCTAAGTATGCCAAATATTATCATCATTTTGGATTGTGCCTATGTTTTTAACACTAAATTCTTAATACTTTCTATCTTTCTCTGTCGTTTCACAACTAAAAATTGCATGAAAAATTTACAGCCGACCATACAAGTTGATTTCTATAATCGAAGTTACAAAGATTTTGAAATATAGAAAGTTCTTTTTTATTGATGATATACATCAGTTCAAAACAATGATATCAATGTTAAATGCTTTTCTATACATATATACTGTTACTTCTTCATTATTATGCTGTCATACTGTTATAATAAATCAACGATATTGATAACAAACGAATTGTGCTATAATGAAAGCTAATGATATAAAAGTAAAATATCGTATGAACTTGATTTAGACAGATATCATACCTATTTGCCAACAAACGTGTACCACTCTTATACTGACGATACAGCTTATTTGTAAGATGCATATACCATTGCAATATGAAGAGTAAATATTATTTTCAAGATACTCGATACATGGACTTTTCGCTGTGTTGGCGTCATGCCATTATACAGAGAACAATTGTATTTCAAAGATAAACAACGAATTATTTTGCTCAAATTGCGTTAAATTCTGGTTACTTGTTTTACGCCTTTTACCGTTCTGATTTTCTTAATAAGGGCATCGAGGTGGGAAGTGTCGTTCAATTGAACGATAAGATTGCCGCTGAAAAGGCCGTCGTGGCTGTCGATATTGATGCTTCTCATCACGATTTTTTCTTCTTTTGAGATAATACTTGTGATGTTATTCACGATGCCAATATCATCGTTACCGATAATGTGTAGCGTGATGCTATACAGATTACTGCCTTTTCCGCTCCAACGGGCTTTCACAATTCTGTAGCCGAAACGTTTCCTTAGTTCAGGAGCGTTAGGGCAGTCGGAACGATGGATTTTTATGCCTCCGTTGACAGTAACGAAACCGAAGATCGGATCACCATAAATGGGGTGGCAACATTTAGCTAAAGAATAATCTATACCTTTCAGGTTGCGGTCGATTACCAGCACATCTTCGTTCTGTTTTACGATTTCTTCGTCGGGGTTTTCGTAGCTGTATTGATCTGCCGACTGTGCCGTCTTGTTGGAATTGATATTGAAATCGTGGTCTCTTATTTCTACGTAGCGTTCTATGATTTCGTTGGGATCGAGTTTATCATCGGCTATCTGCTTGTAAAAATCTGAGACCTCTTTGAAGCCCATCTTCTTTATGAGATGCGACATGACAGCCTCTTCTATTTCGATTTTCTTGTTTTTAAATCTTCTTTCGAGCAATTCCTTGGCGTATAAGGCATCCTTGGCTTGTGTCTCTTTCAAGGCGAGGCGTATTTTCGACTTAGCACGTGAGGTCTTGACGATATTTACCCAATCCCGTTTTGGTTTCTGATTGTTTTGGGTGATAATCTCTACTTGATCGCCCGAATGCAGCATTTCTCGCATGGGAACAACTTTTCCGTTGATGCGTCCGCCCACGCATGTATTGCCCACACCCGAATGAATGTGGTAGGCAAAATCGAGCACAGTTGCCCCCTTGGGGAATTTGTACAGGTCGCCTTTCGGGGTAAAGGCGTACACCTCGTCTTCGTACAAATCGAGCTTGAATTGATCCATCACCTGCATGTTATCGCCGGCCTCTAAAGCTGTTCGGATGCTTGTGAGCCATTCGTCCAGCGCCCCTTCACTCTTAATTCCCTTATAGCGCCAATGGGCAGCCAGTCCCCTTTCTGCTATATCATCCATACGTTCAGTGCGTATCTGTACTTCTACCCATTTGTTTTCGGGGCCTAAGACCGTGATATGGAGACTTTCGTAGCCATTTGATTTAGGTACTGAGAGCCAGTCGCGCAGCCGTTTGGGATTAGGTTGATACATGTCCGTGATGATCGAATAGGCTTGCCAGCATTGCATTTTTTCTTTTTCGATCGGAGAATTTAGTATGATACGAATGGCAAAGAGATCGTAGATACCTTCGAAGCCACACCGCTGTTTTTTCATTTTCTGCCAAATGGAGTGGATACTCTTCGTACGTCCTTTCATGTGATACTGCAGCCCTGCAGCATCTAACTTTTCTTCTATCGGTTTGATGAAACGCTCAATATAAGCATCTCTCGATTTCTTCGTGGTGTTCAGCTTATCCTTAATCATGTAATAGGCATCATGTTCAAGGTATTTCAGACTTAGGTCTTCAAGTTCGCTTTTCAGTTTATAAAGCCCGAGTTTGTGTGCCAAAGGGGCGTATAGATAGCTTGCTTCTTCCGACACTTCTCGTTGAGCCTGCATGTTAGAAGTGTCGCGTATCTGCCTCATCAGGTTTACTCGGTCCGCAATCATGATGAGTATCACTCGCATATCTTCTGCAAACGACAATAACAGATTGCGGAAATTTTCGCTTTCTATCACCGGATTTTTACTGTACAAATCGTGGATGCGTACCAATCCGTGAATAATATGAGCCGTACTTTCGCCGAAAGTATTACGAATAGTATCAAGGTCTGTATTCTTATCGAGTACACTGGTGTAGAGCAATATCGCAATTACGCTATCGCGTTTCAGCCCGATTTCGTTAACAGCAATTTCTGCTGTCTGCAATGCGTTCAGTATAGGGTTTAGTCCGAATACATCTCTATGAATGTGATTATTACCGATAGCCGCTTCCAAATGTTTATGAATGTTTTCAAAGTCGTTATCTTTTAACGAGTCGCCTATGGCATTACGCAGACCGGCAATAATCTTTTTCGAAGCTTCGTGTTCCTGTTCTGTAAATACAAATTTTGCTTCCATGCATTGTTTCCTATTGAGTGATGGGTGCAGACGATGCTGCATATACCTGAAGGGTATTCTATTTATCGCTATTGCAAAGGTAACATTTTCCATGTAAACATTTCCTGTTTTCAGAAAAAGTAACTATATTTGTGTCGAAATATGTTATGCTAAGGTTAAAAAGTACGTGTACTTTCACTATTTTTTAATATGGAAATTCTCAAATGTAACTATATAATTATGACACAACAAGACATTGATCAAATTTCAGCCAGAGGTATCTCAGTAGATCAGGTAAACCGTCAGTTGGAAGAAATAAGGACGGGCTTTCCATTCTTGCGTATTGATTCGGCCGCTTCTGTGGGCAATGGAATAACTGCTCCTACAGTGGATGAACGGGATAAATATATCGACTTATGGAACGAATATAAGCGAGAAGGACATAAAATTGTGAAGTTTGTACCGGCAAGCGGTGCTGCAAGTCGCATGTTTAAAGATTTATTTGCTTTTTTGAATGCCGATTATAATATTCCTACGACCGATTTCGAGAAGATGTTTTTCGACCATATCAGAGAGTTCGCCTTTAGAGAAGAACTTTGTGATCAGTGCAAGAAAAACGAAGGCAAGAACGTTTGTACACTCTTATCCGATGGGAATTATAAGGCTATTGTGGCTAATTTATTGGAGTCGAAAGGCTTGAATTACGGCCAACTACCTAAGGGATTACTCCTATTCCATAATTATGACGACGGTGCACGTACGCCAATGGAGGAGCATCTTGTAGAAGCAGCGCTGTATGCCGGCTCAAATGGAGAAGCTAATGTGCATTTTACGGTTTCTCATGACCATCTTGAATTGTTCAAGAAAAAAGTTGAAGAGAAAGTAGATTATTATTCCAAGAAGTTTGATGTGCATTACAACGTGTCGTTCTCGGAGCAGAAACCGAGCACGGATACCATTGCAGCGAATACGGACAATACACCTTTCCGCAATGAAGATGGCACATTGCTCTTCCGCCCGGGCGGACACGGAGCATTGATAGAGAACCTAAACGAGATAGATGCAGACGTTGTGTTCATAAAGAATATAGATAATGTGGTGCCTGACAGGCTGAAAGGTGATACAGTTACTTATAAGCAACTGATAGCAGGAGTGCTCGTAGCGGTTCAAAAGCAGGTTTTCGAATATTTGGGACAGCTTGAAGCGGGCTGTTATACGCATGGAAAGTTGGAAGAAATTATACGTTTCGTGCAACGAAATTTATGCTGTAGGAAGGCAGACATAAAGGAACTCGAAGATGCGGAATTGGTGAACTATTTACGGAAGAAACTTAATAGACCGATAAGAGTTTGCGGTGTAGTAAGGAATGAGGGGGAACCGGGGGGCGGTCCGTTCCTTGCATATAACCAAGACGGTACGGTTAGTCCTCAAATACTTGAGTCGAACCAAATCGATAAGGCAAATCCAGCCTATGTAAAGATGTTTACAGAGGGTACACACTTTAATCCTGTCGATTTGGTTTGTGCCATCAAGAACTATAAAGGAGAGTGTTTCCATCTGCCGGACTTTGTAGATAAGAACACCGGTTTCATTAGTTCGAAGAGCAAAGATGGTAAAGAATTGAAAGCACTGGAGCTTCCCGGACTGTGGAACGGTGCTATGAGTGATTGGAATACAGTATTCGTAGAAGTTCCGTTGACGACGTTCAATCCTGTAAAGACTGTGAACGATTTACTAAGAGAACAACACCAATAATATTCAGACAAAACCTCTAATAGAGATAAACCTTGCACCTAACGATGATATGGGTATGGTTTATCTTTATTAGAGGCTATATTTATTATTGCCGTTTTATATTATTACACAAACAACATTCCTACTTGATACACGGCGGCAGACACGCACCATGCCAATAGAGTGGTATAGCATGCGGTAAAGAGTGCCCATTTCCAAGAACCGGTTTCTCCCTTTATTGCAGCAATAGTAGCAATACAAGGAAAATAAAGCAATACGAAAAGTAAGAAACAGTAAGCCGTCAGCGGCGTGATACCGTTTGCACTCATCTCTTTGTTGAGTATTTGGTATTTTCGATTATTCGTATTATCTCCATTATCTTCGGCAAGTGTCTCGTCATTACTATATAGTACGCCCATTGTAGAGGCCACAATTTCTTTAGCGCCCACACCGGCCACAAGCCCTACATCTAATTTCCAGTCAAAACCTTGTGCACGAAATATTGGTTCGATGGCTCTACCTATGTGTCCAATGTAACTTTGCTTCTGTTGTTCTTGACGATCCAAACTGTCGTTGTGTGGGAAATATCCCAAAGCCCATACAATGATACTTGCCACGAGGATGATGCCTCCCATCTTCTTCAAGTATTGTTTTCCTTTTTCCCAAGTGTGCCTGCCTATGGCTTTCCAAGTAGGGAAACGGTAAGGAGGCAGTTCCATTACAAATGGAGTATCCTCCCCCTTAGCAACCGTTTTGGTGAACAGACGGCTCATAAGTATGGCCATGAGTACGCCGATAAGATACAGCGACATCATAATCAGTGAACGATATTTCATGGCAAAGAATGTGCCTGTTATCATAATATAAATTGGTAAGCGTGCGGAACAGCTCATCAAAGGTAATATCAGCATGGTAACAAGACGTGAACGACGGCTCTCTATAGTGCGAGTGGCCATAACAGCAGGCACATTACAACCAAAGCCCATAATGAGCGGAATGAACGATTTGCCGTGTAATCCCATCTTATGCATGAGTTTATCCATGATGAAAGCAGCGCGTGCCATATAGCCAGAATCTTCCATATAGGATATAAAGAAATAAAGTATGAGTATTTGTGGCAAGAATACGATGACGGCTCCGACACCACCGATAACACCATCTACGAGCATGTCTTTCACCGGTCCGGCAGGCATATTTGTACTGATAAAATTGCCTAACCATGCTACACCGGCATCAATCCAGTCCATAGGAAACTGCCCGACAACGAAAGTCGTTGTAAATATGATAAACAAGAAAACGAAGAAAATAGGAAATCCGAAATATTTATTTGTGATGATCCCGTCGATCAGATGGGTTATTTTGTAAGTATCTTTTTTATTGCCGGTGTGGTAGTGTGCCTCTTGCAAGGCACCGTGAATGAAACCGTACTTGGCATCCATAATGGCCGTCTCCAAATCGTCTCCGGTTTCTTCTCTTACTCTTTCGGCAGTTTGATTGCGTATGTTGACAATATTCTTTTTATAAGGCAAAGAGTTTAAAAGATTTTCTGTATCTTTATCTCTTTCGAGAATCTTGATGGCAAGGTAACGGGTGGAATAGTGTAGGCGTATATTTTCATCAGTCTTTAGATATTTTTGTATATCGGCAATACCTTGTTCTATTTCATGTCCATGATTAATATGGATATGACGGAACACTTCATTTTGTGGTTGTTTGCCACTTGCATAATCTTCAGAGTGTGTGATTTTATCACTATTCCTTTTATTTTCCTTATGTAACTGTCGATTTTTTTCAACCTCTTTTTTATTTAATTGTTCATTATCGTTTACATAGTCTTCGTTTTCGTATACGCTGATGATAGTGTGGAAAAGCGTTTTTACACCCTTGCCGGATGTAAAAACGGTAGGTATCATCGGTACGCCGAAAAGCTGTCCCAATTTAGCATAGTCCACATTATCACCCCGTTTTTCCGTTTCGTCGAACATATTCAGTGCGCATACCATGCGCTGATGCATGTCGATGAGCTGTGTCGTAAGGTATAGATTGCGCTCAAGGTTCGATGTATCTATTACATTGATGATAACATCGGGCGTATTTTCTATAATCTGTTTCCTTACATAAAGTTCTTCAGGTGAGTAGGCCGATAAAGAATAGGTGCCGGGGAGGTCGATAAGGTTAAATTTATAGCCTTCGTATTCTGTAAATCCTTCTTTTGCATCTACCGTTACACCGGAATAATTTCCTACTCTTTCGTGGGCTCCGGAAGCGAAGTTGAATAATGAAGTCTTGCCACAGTTAGGATTACCCACAAGAGCAACATTGATAGTGCGACGCTTTTTCATGGCGGCATCATGTAATTGCTTATCGGTTAAAGCAATGGTATCATCATTCTCTTGTACAGGAAAAGTCGATGAAGTTTCGGTATGTATATACCCTTTTTTGAGTTGCTCGGCCTCTTGCATTGATATAATCTCGATTTGCTCGGCTTCGCTATGGCGGAGTGAGACCTCGTATCCCATGATCTTGTATTTTACTGGATCTTGTAATGGGGCATTGAGAAGTACTTCTACCACTTTTCCTCTAATGAAGCCCATCTCTATAATTCGCTTTCTAAAGCCGCCATGTCCATATACTTTTACGATAACCCCATTCTCTCCGGTCTTAAGTTCGCTTAGTCTCATAAATGTACCTCTTAAAATATTTGCAAAGTTACGTATTTTCCTTTGCAACGGTGTTGCAAATGTATGGCCGACATTCAAAATACCTAAAAATGGTGATGAATGATACCGTTAAATGTTATTAAGAGAAATATTGATTATTATGAATTATATTATTTTTGCAAACATGAATAGATTTTGTTTAATGTTACTTTCTCTTTTCTCCTTTTTGGGAATGAAAGGAGAAAATGGGGTGCAGGTGGTAAAGATACATAAGCAGCATGCATTTCCGAAGACTGTACCTGCAGGCAATTATAGCGGACTCTGCCATATCGATGGTAATCGGTATGTTGTGGTCAGTGACAAGGCTCCTGAAGATGGCTTCTTCGTATTTGAGATCGACATAGATTCTGTAACGGGAGATATCAAACAAGTGGTAAATTTAGGTTATCGATCATCAGGTAAGCCAAACAGAGATATGGAAGGTGTGGCATATTTTTCCATGGCTAATACGATCTTTATATCGGGGGAGGCTGATAATCAGATTATAGAATATGATATGAGTGGTAAATATACAGGGCGGAGATTACAGGTTCCCGACTGTTTTTTACGAGCAAGTAAGAATTATGGTCTTGAGTCTTTGACTTATTCTGTTGCATCCCATTTATTTTGGACTTGTAGTGAAAGCACATTGAAAGGTGACGGTATGGAGGCAAATTCAACTAACGGTGTAAGAAATAGAATACGTATACAATCGTTCACTGAAGATTTATTGCCTGCTAAGCAATATGCTTATCTCATGGATAAGCCTAAATCTGCAAAAGAAGCATATCTGTATGGGATGGGGATTAGTGAGATAACAGCTTTAGATAACGGTGATCTGTTGGTTTTGGAGCGTGAGTTTTATACTCCTCCTTCTAAAATAGGTGCCTTCGTTATTAATAAGATTTACCAAGTTAGTGCGGTCGGAATTTCGATAGAAGGTGTTGATACTCTTCAAGATGATACGAAGTACTTGGATAAACACTTTGTTTGTGAATGGAAAACTCAGTTGAATCTTACAAAAAGAGATATTGCCAATTATGAAGGAATGTGCCTTGGACCTAAATTAGACGATGGTTCCCAAGTACTGTTATTGCTTTCGGATTCACAGAATCAGTATGGTGGAATTCTAAAAGATTGGTTTAAATCAATCGTTATTAAATACTAATATAAATAATTTTCCATATGTTTAGGAAGGCTTGTTTATGGAACAATGGTTCTAAAACTGATATAAGCGCGGTCGTCAAAAGATACGTTTCCGCTCATTAATCCCTTGGTTGCCTTAAATGAGCTGATATTCATGGGATCGTGTTCGAGTTGTTTACGGAGAGCGTTTTCACTATCTGCAAGTGTTTGTTTTAAAAATGGATACCCGTCTGTAGCAAGAATTACATGCGATATTACCGGTATAATTTTTATTCCGTTTCGGTAAATAGGGAAGCCATCGATAACAGCATATTTAAGATTTTGGGCCTGCATGCTGTCTAATAGGTCGGGAAGAATGTGATTACGCCCATCAATCATCAGAGATTCTGGAGACTGTTGAGGATTGATAGCAAGCTTCTTGGCTATGTATGTAGCTCTTTTTTCTGCAATCAGACTTTCGGTCGGCTTAGGGTTTTCATAAAATTTTCCGTCTACAATACATTGGCAGTCTCCTATCATCCAAACCTGATTATGAAATTTACTGAATATAGCTAAACTCGCAGTGAGCCGTTCTTCCGGGTGCTCCGAGAGCATATGTAAATCTATGTTGTGGCAAATATATACCTGATGGATATAGGATGTTACGTATTCACAAAAGGATTTAATTCCGATAGTTGGCTCTAAATTTTTGATACATGTCGAAAGGAGTTGCATACAATAGCGCCCATTTGTCGTATTATCATTAATGCAATTGGACGTCTTGCTGGTACTTCCATCTATAACGGCAATAAAATTATCAGTCTCTATTATTCCGTCTTCGCAAGTTTCTTGGCTGTGCTTTCCTATAAGTTGTTGTTCTATAATCTTCATTTCTGAAGTTGGAATTGTTAGTTTTTCTTCCATGGACGCGAGATGGGGTATTCGAGTAAAGTTTACCGATCAGATCGGCACGTCCTATTCTTTTTAGCTCTTGTTCTATTTTTTGCCTCTCCTCGGGCTTATACCAAAAGAAAAATTGCCGTTGTGAGAGTTTCTCACGCTGCGTCTTGGCACTGAATATCGGTTCGAGAGTGTACGGATTGTAGCCAGTGTACCACGCTTCTGTACTTACTGTCATGGGTGTTGGAGTAAAATCCTGCACCTGCTCAAGGTGAAAATCTAAATTCTTGGTAATTACTGCAAGTTCAGCCATATCTTCTTCTTTGCATCCGGGATGACTGCTGATAAAATAGGGGATGAGCTGTTCGTGCATATTTTCTTCACGATTGATTCGGTCAAAAACTTTCTTAAATTCTTCGAACAATCGAAACGAAGGTTTGCGCATCAGTTTCAATACGGCATCTGAAGTATGTTCAGGTGCTACTTTTAATCGTCCGCTCACATGCTTACATATCAGCTCGCGGGTATATTCTTCGGCGGCGATATTACTTTTTTCATCTTTGCTTTTATGTAGAAGTAAGTCGTAGCGTACACCACTACCTATGAAACTCTTCTTGATACCGGGCAATGCATCCACGGCTCGGTATATTTCAAGCAGTTGTGTGTGGTCGGTATTCAGATTAGGACATATCTGTGGATCGATACACGACGGCCGTTTACAATGTTCACATAATTTTTGATTCTTACCTGCCATCGCATACATATTGGCCGACGGACCGCCGAGGTCAGATAGGTAGCCTTTGAAATCCGGCATGTGTGTAACCTGCTTTACTTCGTTGAGAATGCTTTGCTTGGAGCGACATGTAACGAACTTTCCCTGATGTGCAGAGATCGTACAGAATGCACAGCCGCCGAAGCACCCTTGATGAATGTTAACCGAGAACTTGATCATCTCGTAAGCCGGTATGCGTTTGTCCTTATATTTGGGGTGGGGTAGGCGTGTGTAAGGCAGATCGAAATAGGCATCTAGCTCTGCCATCGTAAGTGTGGGATAGGGTGGATTGACAACAGCGTAAACATCATCTACAGCTTGCAGGAGCCGTTGGGCATGGATTTTATTCGATTCTTCTTCGATATGCCTAAAGTTTTCCGCCTCTGCTTTCTTATCGGTAAGACATTTTTCATGACTGTTCAATACGATGTCATCATTGGTAATTCCTCCCGGAATGTTCTCTTTATGCGAAAGATACACCGTTTGCGGGATGCTATGAATGTGTTTGATATCTTGGCCGTCGGATAGTTTTTCGCAAAGTTGTAGTAACGCTTTTGCTCCCATACCGTATAAAATCATGTCGGCACCCGAGTCGCATAAGATACATTTCCTTATCTTGTCCTGCCAATAATCGTAATGAGTGAGTCGCCGCATAGATGCCTCTATGCCACCAAGAATGACCGGAACATCTGGAAAAAGCTGCTTCAATATTCGTGTATATACGATAGTGGGATATTCCGGACGGCAGTCGTGGCGTCCATCGGGACTATATGCATCTTCAGAGCGTAGCCTTCTATTGGCTGTATACTTGTTTACCATAGAATCCATGCATCCCGGCGAAATGCCGAAAAATAGTCTTGGACGCCCCAGCTTTTTAAAGTCTCGAAAATCTCCGTGCCAATCCGGTTGTGGAACAATTGCCACTCTATAACCGGCAGCCTCCAACGAACGACCAATAACAGCAGCACCAAATGAAGGATGATCCACGTAAGCATCACCCGAGAAAAGGATTACATCAAGTTCGTTCCAACCTCTAAGTTCGCATTCCTTTTTAGTGGTGGGAAGGAAGTCTGTAAGCTGGTATCGTTTCAAATTGAAGGAAGATTTTTGTTATGATATAAGGATGTCATTTAGTCTGTTATATTATTCTCATCATCAGTACTGTTTATTTCTCTCTTCTGTTTCCATTCAATATATAACAGTACGAGTTGATGTAATCCGAATGCCTTCATATTATTATTGTATATCACATCAAGGCATAGATCTAATAATGCCTTATCACCCGCTTCTGTTTCGAGCAGTGAGCGAATGTTGAATTTGAGTTTGTCGAGTACATTTTCGTCTATAATGCCATTACTGTCGACAAGATTGCGGAACAAAGCATATTTCTCTATCGTAATAAGATGCTCGTCGCTCACTTCTATATTACGAGTTCCCGATTGGTTTGCTTGAATTTTGTACATAATGATTTTATTTTTTATGAATTGTTTTTTATTGTTGTCAAGTGCAATTCTTATTTCAATAAGAAGTCTAAGATGCCCTGCATTATCTTATTCTGAATATCTTTCGAAGAAATGCATTCGAAAGGTATTCCCATCGTAAAACTCCTGTATGTATTACCATTGTAGGCTACGGCAGCCGACGGGCCACTACCGTACTGCATTGCACAGAAGGCCCCGTCGCCTGCGGGCCGAAGTATTTCCGGAATATTCACGGCATAATGATCAGAATTCGGGGTGTTGTAATAATCAAAAGAAAGTCCTAATCCCTCGATATTCCCGTCTGTTATTAGCGAATCTGATGGTGTGTAGGCAACTTTTAATATGTTTTTAAGGAATAATTTTTCGGATTCTTGTACCATGTCCGAACCGATGTAAGCACCGCTTACGAGCAACGAACCTCCGTGGGCAGTATATTCTTGTAACAGTTGTTGCATGCGTGGTGTGAAGGTTTTGTAATAAGCGAGAGCGTAACGGTTATATTTCTCACCTCCTAATATTAAGTCTACACAATGATAATCTGGCATCTTTACTTCTCCCGATATTACAGATGTGCTCGAACAGCTTGCTACATTATATTTTTGTGTATGGGCAATAGCTCCTACGTGTGTTACGGTATAGTTAAAATCATTACCTGCAATGAAGTGACCTGCAAGTTCGTCATCGCTATCCCCTAAGCCTCCTTCACCTTCTATTCCTAATCGGCTCTTATCGAAGTATAACTGCCTACCGTTCCATCCAGCTGTTAATCCATAGGTAAGTCCGATATCTTTATTTAAATCGAAACCTTGTGTAGAGTCTGTTTCTACGATAGCCGGGGCAGATAATCGATAAAAGCCGTTGACGACGAGTATCGTCTTCGTTGCATTGGGATTATAATATGCAGAGAGTATTTCTGTAGGAAAACTTTCTCCACCTTTGTTACATGCCGTAATTTTAAAATTGTATTGTACGCCCGGTTCCAATTTCATGATAAAAGAGTTATTACCGGTATTCACCCCGTTATCGAACGAACTATTACCGATTGAGGTATATATATTGAATGTTTCTGGAACAGCTGATGGTTCTTGACTGTCGTTTTGAGCTTTCCACGAGAGTCTGATTTTGTTCTTGGTAAGAAATTCTATACTAAAATTCGTAGGAGCCAAAGGTGTTACAGTGTATGACTTATTGTGCTGTTTAGCAATATATTTCAGTATTGTCTTATAGATAGAACGGGCAAGAGTAAATTTGAAGTTGGGATCTTGCCCCATAATCATATCGGGAAAATTCTGATGTGACATTGTTTCGAGGATGGCAGAAGGCATTGCCGGCAAGCGTGTTTCGGAATAGTTCCTATCCCATAAATATCTTTTGGGCCAATTCTTGTACTTATATAAAAGGTCTTTGACTACATTATTGAGGAGAGTACTGGCGAAATCTTTCGAAGTCATTCGCGAAATACCTGCATTCAGTTTCCCGTCGTTGAAGTCTGTAGTACAGACGGCGAGAGAACCTACCAACGATTTGAAATCGGTAGAATATCCCGCATCGCTATGTATAGCAAGAGCCAATTCAATCGGTACTTGCAGTCCTTCTATACTTGGTGCATAAACACTGCCACCTGCAAGCCAATTCGACATGAGCGATCTTGTATTGATATCGTCGCCATAATCGTCTTCGCCCCCTTTGCTACTGTAAACACTATATGGTGCTCCTGCCCACTGAGCATAATATCTTGCACCTTCAAGGCTGCGGGGGAGCCCGCTTAAAATGCCGCCACGCTGAATGTTCCCCATTCCTCCGCCAAATCTGACGGCATCGCCTGTAACGACACCTCGCCGGATATGTGAATTATTAGTTAATATGACACGGTTGTAAGGACTACTCCCTTCGTCAAATTCAAAGGAGCCGAGATACACCCATGTACCACTTCCCATCTGTTGATTTACGCGATATACAGTTTTTCCCCCTTTGTGGTACACAATATATTCCGCATCATCTACGCTATGTTCTACAGTCTTATAAGAAACGTAAACTGCATATCTACCGGCCTTAGGTATATCGGGTTGATAAGATATTTCACTTGCATTTTTTTTACGGGTAGCTTTGGCCATACGGACGTGCCCTTGTTCGAAAGGATTTTCTCCATCGACGTATATTCCTTGGTGCAAAGCAAAACCTTTAACACCGGCATCTTTCCATACTTCTCCTTTATTTGTTTCTGAATAAACATTCTTATGTGTGTTGCCGTCGCAGTCGACAATGACTTCATTTGTTTGCCAATCGCGTTCGCGTGGAGTGAATACAACAGCTCCTGCATTCTCGAGCATTGGAATGAGATAGGGAATAACGATGGTTTGTGTAAATAAGTCTTCAGTTGTTCCAAATAAATTCGGCCGTTGCCACATCCATTTTCCTTTAGTCTTATCGTAATATTTTCCATGACTTGTCCATAAGGCGATATGCCGATTTTTCAGCCCCGCTTTAATGGTGTTGGGCTTTGATATATTCTCAACCCAAGGTTTGCCATTATAATCGATACTTCCCCATGCATTCGTTATTTCTCTATCGTCTTGTGCAAATACGTGTAATGATGAAAAGAAAGCAAGAGTACAAATGAAAGTCTTTATTCTCATTATTATGAAATTTCCCCAATCGTGAAATTTTCAGGTTTTTTACCTTTGAAATCTTTAAAATACAGCTTTATTTCTTTCATGTCTTTCTCTATATCTCCTGTAGGAATAAGACTTTTGGTGCATTGTATAAGTTTTTTCTGATAATCTACACCATAAAGTAATATAGGAATTTGTGCCTTTAAGGCAATATAATAGAATCCTTTTCTCCATTCAGGATTCAATGTTCGGGTACCTTCCGGAGTGATACATAGATGAAATGTTATGGCCTTTTCTGCTTCTGCTGCCAATATATCTGTCATATTTGAATGTTTATCTCGCCATATAGGTATTCCACCGATAGCTTTCAGTAACTTTCCCAATGGCCAGAAAAACCATTCTTTTTTCATGAGAAAGTTGCTCGACATGCTTTCGGCACGCATATAAAGTTGTCCGATGGCAAAATCCCAGTTACTGGTATGGGGAGCTAAACAAATAATATATTTTTCGGGATGGTCTATAGTGATATGTTTTTTCCATCCCATTCGCTTATATAAAATCCAAGAACACAATTTCTGTAGCATGACGGTCTTTAATTCATATTCGATATTTGGTCAATGATTTCCGACACCTGTTTATTGAAATCGCCGATCAAACTATGATAATATTTCCGTGCATCAATCCCCGGTTCTTGGTGAGAAATTCTACGAATGTAGTCGTTATGAATAATAATGATTGATGACAGGATTGCTTCTACATCCTCTTCGTTTGGTTTTCCGCTGTACAATGATGCAGCTACACATTCTGAAAACAAATCGCTGCATACATAATTGATAGTGCGCTTTAAATCTCTTTTATTGCTCATATCATATAGTTTAATATAGATAAAACAGTGAAATTATTTTCTGCCAAAGATAGGAAAAAAAAGGGAAAGGGCAAGCACCATCGCATAAAAACTTTTAAATTAATGTGAAATCAATGTAATTTTAGAATAAAACGGTTTTTACATGTACTGATGTCGTATTTTATAGGCAAGTGAGATGGGGAGAAACTGTGTTATCTCTTTTAATGAATCTCATGGTCTTAACAACGATATGAAATGTATTTAATGAGCAACAAAAGATTTTAATATACATATTATGTTTGTTTATTTTCTTGTCATGTTATCATGAAAGAAAAAGAGTGCTGAATGCAAGAAATTTAGTGTTTGTATTTATGCCGAAAGAATGACGGGGAATACTGTATGGAAGTAATTTATTTTGTGCTTTACAACTACCGAATATCGACCATACCTCTACCTTGTATCGTTGATACAGTATTGTGATATTGATGATACAACATCGTGTTAAATAAAGTGTAGATTATTGTGTGACGATATATAATAATTATTTGGGGAGATATTAGCGGTGTGGTTTTCTGTTTTGTCCGAAATGGAGAGAAAAGAAGATGTAAGAACAATTCTATGATATTACTGTCATATCTTCATGTGAAAAGTCTTTGCATTTTAATGATATACAACGTTTTAAAAACATACTATTTTAGAATGTTGATTTATTGAATTCTCGTTAAATAAATTGTTTTCTTTTATATTTCTTTTTATATCTCATGAAAAAAAGGTATTTTTGCAGGTGTTTTATGCAGAATAATCTTTAAATGTTATATTTATTTTAATTCGAAAATGGGAAAAAGTGCATTGCAGAAAGCAAGAGCAGCCTATCAGCCGAAGCTGCCGGTAGCCCTTCAGGGTGCTGTGAAAATTAAAAAAGGTGAACCTACAAGAAGTGTTGACAATCAAGAAGAAATCAAGAAATTATTCCCCAATACCTATGGTATGCCGTTAGTAGAGTTCGTTCCCGGTACTGAAAAGAATACTACGAGAATGAATGTCGGCGTAATTCTGAGCGGTGGGCAGGCTCCCGGTGGGCATAATGTTATTAGTGGATTGTTCGATGGTATTAAGAAACTCAATCCCGAAAATAAGCTCTATGGCTTTCTGATGGGACCTGGAGGATTGGTAGACCATAACTATATTGAAATTACGGCCGATTTTTTGGAGGATTATCGTAACACCGGAGGCTTTGATATGATTGGTTCGGGCAGAACTAAACTCGAAAAAGAAGACCAATTTGAGAAAG
This sequence comes from Prevotella phocaeensis, assembly GCF_900065875.1. NCBI lineage: Bacteria > Pseudomonadati > Bacteroidota > Bacteroidia > Bacteroidales > Prevotellaceae > Prevotella > Prevotella phocaeensis. The sequence goes on from NZ_LT160624.1 coordinate 166,000, forward strand.
GGCTCGAAGTAATCCGCCAACTCGATATCAAAGCAATAGTTATTATCGGTGGCGATGATTCAAATACAAATGCCTGTGTGCTCGCCGAGTATTATGCTGCAAAGCAGTACGGTGTACAGGTGATCGGGTGCCCGAAAACTATCGATGGTGATTTGAAGAACGAACAGATAGAAACATCATTCGGCTTCGATACCGCAACTAAAACGTACGCTGAACTTATCGGAAATATTGAGCGCGATTGTAATTCGGCACGTAAGTATTGGCATTTCATCAAACTGATGGGGCGTTCTGCCTCTCATATCGCACTCGAATGTGCATTACAGACGCAACCGAACATCTGTTTGATTTCTGAGGAGATTGAAGCTAAAGATCAAACATTGAACGATATTGTTGAAAACATAGCTTCTGTTGTGGCACATCGTGCGGAGCAAGGCAATAATTTTGGTGTGGTTCTCATTCCTGAAGGACTCATCGAATTTATTCCTGCCATCGGTCGTTTAATTCAGGAATTGAACGATCTTCTTGCGGCTCATGGTAACGATTATAAAGACCTTGACAAAGATGCACAGCGTGAATATATTCTTAATCATTTGTCTGCGGAAAATAAAGCTACTTTCGAAACCCTGCCTGAAGATGTGGCTCGTCAGTTGAGTTTAGACCGCGATCCTCATGGAAATGTACAGGTTTCTTTAATTGAGACTGAAAAACTTTTGTCGGATATGGTTGCTTCGAAGTTGGCACAGTGGAAGTCCGAAGGCAAATTTAATGGTGTTTTCGCAGCTCAGCACCACTTTTTTGGTTATGAAGGACGTTGTGCTGCTCCTTCTAATTTCGATGCAGATTATTGCTATGCGCTCGGTACAAGTGCTGCGCAACTCATTGCAAACGGAAAGACCGGTTATATGGCCATCGTAAAGAATACTACGGCAAGTACGAATGAATGGAAAGCAGGCGGCGTACCCATTACTATGATGATGAATATGGAACGTCGTAATGGCGAAATGAAGCCCGTAATCCGTAAAGCACTCGTTGAACTTAACGGCAAGCCGTTTAAGACTTTTGCCGCTTATCGCGATGAATGGGCTAAGAATACTTGCTATCTATACCCGGGACCTATCCAATATTGGGGGCCGAGTGAGGTCTGCGATCAAACAACCCGTACACTTGCTTTAGAGCAAGGGTAATAAGAAAACCGGATCAAATAAATGTTGATAAAGTGTTACGCCAATATTCTGCAATCGTTTAGGATTATGGATTTTGGCGTAATTCTTATTTTATATCAGGCAGGAACCTATATATGAATAAACGGCGAACGAATTCTCGTAGACGAAAGAAGATGCATACGTCTTTTTTGGGAAAGTATCCCAAGTGGGCGATATGGGCTGGTGGGATTGGTATTGTTGTGCTTTATGTATGGGTATTTTACTATTTTTTTGTCGGTCCTACAGGTTTCCGGTGGCGTGCATTATATGGAGATGCCGACTATCCCGAAGGGTATGAAATCCATGGAATTGATATATCCCATTATCAAGGAGAAATAGAATGGAACGAACTTCGTAACTCCATGATCGAAGGATGTCCTCTGCGTTTTATAATGATAAAAGCTACCGAAGGCTCAGGTAGTTTGGATGAAAACTTCAACGATAATTTTTATCAAGCTCGTGAGTACGGTTTTATAAGGGGAGCTTATCATTTTTGGAGCAATAAATCTACAGCTCGTGATCAAGCATATTATTTCTTAAAACAAGTACATCTTGAGGAAGGTGATCTTCCCCCCGTATTGGATGTAGAGCATAAACCTAAAGATGTTTCGGATGAAGATTTCCAACGTGATGTGCTGACATGGCTACATATTGTTGAAGATAAATATCATGTGAAGCCAATTATCTATACCTATTATAAATTTAAGGAAAAATATCTCAGTGCTCCTGTATTCGACGACTATCCGTATTGGATAGCTCATTATTATGTAGACAAGGTGGAATACAAGGGTGCATGGAAGTTTTGGCAGCATACAGATGCTGGTAAATTACCCGGTATTAAGGGATATGTAGATTTTAACATATACAACGGCTCGTATTACGACCTTAAGAAACTTACCATTGGTAGCAAGGGAAGAGAATGGTAAAAGTTCTCATGTGCATGTTATTTAGCAGTTAAAACAATGCACGCCCAATTATTATTGGTCACTTCTTTTACCTTTGATAATCCCAATTCTTCTGCTTTTGTTGTCAAAGCAGGTACGTCTTCCGTATAAAATCCGCTCAAGATAATTGTGCCTTGTTTGGATAATACTTCTTTAAAAGCAGGCAAATCGGCAAGAAGTATGTTGCGATTGATGTTTGCCAATACGATATCGAAAATACCGTTAACATGTGTCAACACATGCACATTCCCATGTAATATCTGCATGTTGTCAATTCTATTTATCTGTGCATTGTGTTTACTGTTGTTTACACTCCACTCATCAATATCATATCCCACGGCCTGTGCCGCTCCTAATTTTAGTGCAGCAATGCCCAATATGCCGGTTCCACAGCCACAATCCAGTATGCGTTTCTCTTTAATATCTATTGTTAACAAGACCGAGATAATCATTCGAGTAGTCTCATGTGTGCCGGTTCCGAATGCTTGTTTGGTATCTATACCTATCGTTATCTTATCATCATCGGTTAATCTGTCGTGTTTTGCGTCGTATATAACAATGTCATTACCAATAACAATTGGATCGAAGCCTTGCTTTTCCCATTCTTCATTCCAATTCCTGTCTTCCATTGGAGATAGTGTATAGCTGATATTTACATCCGGTAAAATAAAGTTTTGAATCAGTTCTTCAAGCATGTTATGGTCTAACATGTCGGTTTGTACATACCCTTTCATACCCCTTTTGGTATCTTCAAATGACTCAAAGCCGGCTTCACCGGCAGCATCGGCTAAAAGTTCTTTAGCCATATTCTTGATTTCTTTTTTGCAGGAAATTATAAAATCAACAACGTAGTATTTCATTATTTGCGTTAAATAAATATTTGCAAAAGTATAAAAAATAGGGAAAAACCTATCATCGAATAGGGAATTTCCTTACTTTTGCACTATAAGATAGTTTATTTTTGCATTATAAGACAGTAAATACATTAAAAGGAGTCAATATGAAAAGGTTTATATTTTTATCGCTATTTATCGGTATGATGCCATCATTGTCTATGTTTGCCCAAGACGATGACCTTTATTTCGTACCGAAAAGTGCCACTAAATCTGCCCGCAGTAATGTTCATCAGGTAGAAGATGCTCCGGTTTACTATAGCGGAAGCAATCGTAATGTTGATGAATATAATCGTCACGGGAAGTATTGGAGCCATTACCAAGTATTGGGTTCCGATTCATTGGGCAATGATATTATACAGTTTCAAAAGGGGACGGGAGTGTATCCAGATTCTACCTATATCGATACGACATTTGTAGGAAAGTATTACGACAGGGTGTACAATGCCGATGACGACTATACCTATACTCGCCGTATGAGCCGTTGGGATAATTTTTATGATCCTTGGTTCTACAGTTATCGTTGGGGGTACGGACCTTATTGGAGTACTCGATGGGGATGGTATGATCCTTGGTATACATCGTATTACGGATGGTACGATCCTTGGTATTATGGTTACAGAGGATGGCACGGTTCATGGTATTCGCCGTGGTATGGCGGATATTATGGATGGGGATATCCTTATGACTATTATTGGGGATGGGGCGGATACCCCGGATATGCTTGGGGAGGCGTTCACAGAGTCTACAGTGGACATACCGGCACATTGGGATATTACGATCGCTCTAACTATAGGTATAATAATTCTGCTACTTCCGGACACCCTACAGGCACTACATTCAAGCGTAGGAGTTATGATGCAAACGGGAATGAACAGTGGACAACCTATCAACGTAGTGGTGTAAGAGCCGGCAGAAGACCAGCTTCAACAGAATACAATAACTCCCGTTCCGCTTATCAGAATAACAATTCGTTTGGTAATATTCGTACTACTCCGCCATCTAACTTTGGTGGTTCGCGTGGAGGAGGGTTCTCCGGAGGCAGCGGAGGCGGAGCTCCCAGTGGAGGTATGCGTCCTGCAGGTGGTGGATATGCCGGTGGTAGTCGTAGGTAAAGTGCATACGACTAACGAGAGTAATTAGTAAAATAGTTTTCGTACATAAAATGAATAAACAATGAAAATGAAATATCTTTTCTTGATAGGGATTTCTCTGACAGCTTTACCTATGGCAGCCCAAGAGACGTATGAGGATACCAAACTCGTAGAAAACGACCTAAATGGAACTGCACGTTATGTAGGTATGGGAGGGGCAATGGATGCCTTGGGAGCAGATTTGTCGACGATTAGTTCGAACCCTGCAGGACTCGGACTCTTCAGACGTTCTATGGCGGCCATCTCTTTTGGCATGGTTTCGCAGCAAGACGGTAAAAACTTCCGCAACGGAAACAAAACTAACGCCAGTTTTGATCAGGTCGGTTTTGTTTACACCATGCGCGAAAGTCGTAACTCTTTCCTTAATATAGGATTTAACTATCATAAGAGTCGTAACTTCGATTATATTCTTTCTGCGGCAGGCGGTCTGAAAGATGCTTCTCAGAATACGCAGTCGTTCCTTAAGGGTATTGCAGGAGGAGATAAAGACACACAATCTAAGTTCAATATTGCGAATGATCATGGTAATTTGAAAGGTGTAGATCCGCGAATAAGTCAATTGGATAATCTCTATTACAACGCTTTTTTAGCGAACAGTAACGGACAACTTGCACGCAACACTGCCAATGCTTATGTCATGAACCGTGCAAACACCGGTTATATCGGAGAGTATGATTTCAATGTAAGCGGTAATATCAACAACCGTATATATCTCGGTATTACGTTCGGTCTTCATGATGTACACTACAAGGGGGTAAGTGAATATACGGAAAATCTGCTCGATTATAAAAATGAAAATGTGGGGACAGTTGCCATAAACGACGAACGACGGATTACAGGAACAGGCTTCGACGTAAAAATAGGTGCGATTTTTCGCCCTATAGAATCGTCGCCTTTCCGTATAGGTCTATCTATTGCGACGCCTACATGGTACAATCTCACTACGCAGAACTATACTTATTTAGTAAATGGTACGCAATATCAGGGTTATAATCCCAACTATACGACGGGTGCCTCTTACGATTTCAAACTATATACTCCGTGGAAATTCGGTGTAAGTTTAGGGCATACGGTAGGTAAATATCTTGCTTTAGGCGCAAGTTATGAATATGCAGATTATGGAAGTATGGATAATAGAGTCAATGATGGTACGCATTATAGCTATTTTTATGGTGGATATTATGAGGCGAGCCATAGTGATCGGGCGATGAATGATCATACGAAAGAAACGTTGAAAGGGGTTTCTACTTTCAAAATAGGTGCCGAAGTAAAGGTTTCGCCGGAGTTTGCTATCCGCATGGGTTATAATTATTTATCGCCGATGTTTAATAAAAACGGGTTTAAGAACGGTTTGATAGATAGTTATAGTACAAACTATAGTTCTGCCACAGATTATACTAATTGGAAAGCCACGAACCGTATAACACTCGGACTTGGTTATGCTGTGAAGAATTTTTCTGTAGATTTGGCATATCAGTATAGCGTAACAGAGGGTGATTTTTATCCATTCATGAATTCATATGGAGATTTCTGGTCGCTGAATACGAATACTAATAAAATTGAAAAAGAAGAAATCAACAACTATACAAATGCGGTGAGTGTGAATAATAAGCGTCATCAATTGTTATTGACGCTTGGTTACAGGTTCTAATAATCGATAAGTTAAATATTTTAGCCTGAAAGTATTCCTATAATACTTTCAGGCTTTTCTTATGTTATTACTCATTATTGCGTGAAATAAATTGCCGGCCTATCTTGCATGGAAGCTAATTTTATTGAGTTTATATGCTATGTTTATTCGCATTAATTGTGTAACGTAATTCTTGATAACAACAGTAAAAGTGAGTCTGTTGTGTAATTTTTATACTGAACTTTGGCTATAATAAAAAATTTTGTTTATCTTTGCACCGTACTTAAGCGTATCTTTTGGCTCCCTCGCTTCTAAGAATAAAATTATTAATCTTGCCTAATTTAAGGGAGCTATAGGCAAATATGTTCTTAATAGATATATAAATGAAACGACTACATTTATTTAGCTTTATCAGTTTGTTTATGTGTGCGTTTGCACTGTTATCCTGCTCTTCAGATGATGACAAGGTATCTTCCGACACCATCAAGGCCAATATTGTGGGAACGTGGCAAGCAACTCATGTGTCTGGTTATATTTTTGATAAAAATGAGAAAGTTGTCGAAGTTGATAAAGATATTATGGGCGAAGATTCCGAACGCTTTATTTTCAAAGACGACGGGACATGTCAATATTTATCAGCCTATTCGGAAATAACCAAAGACTGGAGTGATAAGGAAACTTACAAGTATGATATTAATGAAAATAAAATTTATTTTCATACGCTTATAGGGGTACTTGAGAGTGCTTATACAGTCCTCTCCATTAATGGAAATAGTGCAATTGTGGAGCATAATTTGGATAATGATCCGCGGTATCCGCACCGAATAACATTCATAAAAGTAAGATAAAACAATTATTTTTGTACGGTTAAAACTACCCGAATAATTAAGCACTTACCGATTGCCGGTAGGTGCTTTTTTGTTTAACCACCGAAGATTACCCGAAATATTAGTCGGATATGAGATGCGGAGAGCGATATAATAAATGAAATGCGGATGATTTCGAGGAAATAAACTCTTAAAAAAGAATAAAAATGGCATGAACCTTTCAAGCGATTGCACCTTATTTTATTACCTTTGCGACCAAAAATATACATAACCTATCATGAAGAAAAGTTTTTTCTCTGTTTTATTTGTTGCGTTCATGGTTGCCTCTTTACTGTTCCACCCAGAGTGCATGGCGCAAGGAAAGAAGCGAGAGTTCAGAGGTGCATGGATACAATGTGTCAACGGTCAATTCGAAGGAATTGGTACAGAGAATATGAAACGTATGCTGACTTACCAATTGAATGAGTTGCAAAAGGATGGTGTTAATGCCATCATATTTCAGGTTAGGGCAGAATGCGATGCATTATATAATAGCTCTTTGGAGCCTTGGAGCCGCTTTCTTACGGGAAAGCAGGGCGTTGCTCCGTCGCCCTATTGGGATCCGTTGCAATGGATGATTACCGAATGTCATAAACGAGGTATGGAATTGCATGCATGGATAAACCCATATCGTGCCAAAACTAAGTCTACGGCGACGCTTGCCGGTACGCATGTGGCTATCAAACATCCCGAACGGGTATTTGCTTATGCTAATCAATTTATATTAAATCCCGGAAATCCGGCTAACAGAGAACATATATATAAGGTGGTAGAAGATATTGTTCGGCGATATGATGTAGACGGCATTCACATGGATGATTATTTTTATCCGTATCCTGCAGCTGGCGAAAAAATTCCCGATGACCGCGAGTTTAGGCTATATAATAATGGTATAGCTAATAAGAACGATTGGCGGCGCGACAATGTAAACGTGTTGATAAAACAGCTTTCGGAGAATATTCACAGTCTTAAGCCATGGGTGAAGTTTGGCATATCACCTTTCGGTATTTATCGGAACAAGAAAAACGCCCCACTTATAGGAAGTAATACCAATGGTTTGCAGAATTATGATGATCTGTATGCCGATGTATTGCTATGGATCAACAATGGTTGGGTGGATTACTGTGTGCCACAGTTGTATTGGCAAATAGGGCATCCTGCGGCAGATTACGAAACTCTAATTACTTGGTGGAACAAATATGCCAAGAACCGTCCGCTCTTTATTGGGGAGAACGTGATACGAACAACGGAGTATCCCGACAAAAATAATCCGAAGAATAATCAAATGAACGCAAAGTTCAACCTGCATGACCGTTTGCCCTATGTGAACGGTACCGTGCTGTGGTATGCTAAGGCGGTGGTAGACAATGTAGGCAGTTATGGTACAGCACTTCGCAATTATTATTGGAAACGGCCTGCACTGCAGCCGCTCATGCCGTTCATTGACAGCAAAGCCCCCAAGAAACCCAAAAAGGTGAAACCCGTATGGACTAACGACGGGTATATTCTGTTTTGGCAACAGCCTAAAGGGAGCAAATGGGATGATGTGGTAGAGAAATATGTTGTGTATCGTTTTGAGGATGGGGAAGAAGTCGATCTTGAAAAACCATCGAAGATATTGGCAATAACGAACAAAACTTATTATAAGCTCCCTTACGTAAATGGAACAAAGAAATGCATATATGTTGTTACATCTCTCGATAAAATGAGCAATGAAAGCAAAGGACGTAAAAAACGTGTGAAACTGTAATATAAAAGATCGGATAGAAAAACCACTATCCGATCTTTTATATTGTAAGGCGCATTCAACCATCTATTCAGTATTTCTCGATTTTTTTCTGATAAGCCATATAGCCTATTATTCCGCATATGATGAACAGTAGCCCGATACCCAAAAGAATATTGGATTTTATGTTCGTAACGTATTCGATGCATAGGCATGCCACACCAAGATATACGAATGGAAGCCCTATGTATTTGATGTATCTTTTCATTTTATAGCAGATTTTCGGACAAAAATACTAATAATATTTGTCTGCATCAAAAAAAAAACGTACTTTTGCACCGCATTTGTATAAGGTGCATTTTATTATTAATTATTTTATAAATTTAAAGTAGTATGAATCAATACGAAACCGTTTTCATTTTGACTCCCGTTTTGTCTGATGAACAGATGAAGGAAACGGTCGCTAAATTCAAGAAACTGCTCACCGATAATGGTGCGGAGATCGTGAATGAAGAGGCTTGGGGACTAAAGAAAATGGCTTACCAAATTCAGAAGAAGACCTCGGGCTTCTACTGTTTGTTTGAGTTTAAAGGTGAGCCAACAATTGTGAATAAGCTCGAAACAGGCTATCGCCGCGACGAAAAGGTAATTCGCTATATTACCGTAAGTCTCGACAAATATGCTGTTCAGTATGCAGAGAAGAGGAAACAAAAGTACGCTAAAAAACAGGAGGCATAATCATGGCAGAACAGAATAATTCAGAAATTCGTTATTTGACCGCTCCTTCTATCGACGTCAAGAAAAAGAAGTATTGCCGTTTCAAAAAAAGCGGTATCAAATATATTGACTATAAAGATCCCGAGTTCCTTAAGAAATTCTTGAATGAACAAGGTAAAATTCTTCCGCGTCGCATTACCGGAACATCCTTGAAGTATCAGCGTCGCGTTGCTCAGGCTGTAAAGCGTGCACGCCAGATAGCACTGCTTCCTTACGTAACCGACTTGATGAAATAATTAAAGAGGAGGAAACAGAATGGAAATAATACTGAAAGAAGATATCATCGGACTTGGTTACAAGAACGATATTGTGAATGTAAAGAACGGTTACGGCCGTAACTATCTTATACCACAAGGAAAGGGTGTTATAGCTTCTCCTTCGGCAAAGAAACAACTTGCAGAGGATTTAAAGCAACAGGCACACAAGATTGCTGCTTTGAAAGCAGAGGCTGAGAAGAGAGCAGAGGCCTTGAAAGATGTTGCTTTAACTATTTCGGCAAAGGTAAGCGCAACGGGCGTTACATATGGTTCTGTTGGTGCTGCCAATGTTGCAGAAGAGTTGAAGAAATTGGGCATAGAAGTAGATCGTAAGATTATTACTATGCATGATGCCAAGAAAGTCGGTGATTACGAAGCAACTGTTCACTTCCACAAGGAAGTTGAGATAAAAATACCGGTAAAAGTGGTTGCCGAAAATGCTCCTGTTGTGGCAGCGCCTGTTGAAACAGTAGTAGAGGAGGTTGCCAAGATTGAAGAAACTCCTGCAGAATAATAATTTGCACTGTAAAGCAAACCAATATAAAAATCCCGATTACCGTATAAGGTAATTGGGATTTTTGTTTCGATTTTTATTCAATTTGGGCATTTCGCATTAATAATATACCTCCAATAAAAATATATAACTCAATATTTTGTAATCTGTTTGATTTAGTTTAACTTTGCAGGGCAAATATTTTAAACAGATTAATTAATTTGAATTAGGAAATGAAAGCATTTGTTTTTCCCGGACAGGGTTCTCAATTTGTAGGTATGGGTAAAGACCTGTACGAAAACAACTCTCTTGCAAAAGAATTATTCGACAAAGCTGATGAAATCCTTGGCTTTAAGATTACAGATATTATGTTTGCCGGAACCGATGATGAACTAAAGCAAACTAAGGTTACTCAACCGGCCGTATTCCTGCACAGTGTGATTTTTGCACTTTGCATGGGCAATGAATTTGCTCCTGCAATGGTGGCCGGACACTCGTTGGGCGAGTTCTCTGCGTTGGTTGCAGCTGGAGCGTTGAGCTTTGAAGATGGCCTTCGTCTCGTGCACGCTCGTGCTCTTGCCATGCAGAAAGCATGTGAGATAAGCGAGGGAACTATGGCTGCAATTATCGGATTACCGGACGAGAAAGTGGAGGAAATCTGTGCAGAAGTCAGCACGGAAGATAATGTGGTAATTCCTGCTAACTATAATTGCCTCGGGCAGTTGGTAATTTCGGGGAACGTAAATGCTGTAAATGCGGCATGCGAAAAGCTGAAAGCCGCGGGAGCAAAGCGTGCTCTACCTTTGAAAGTCAGCGGTGCATTTCACTCTCCATTGATGCAACCGGCTAAAGAGGAATTGCAGGTAGCTATTGAACAGACTACTGTCAATGCCCCTAAATGTCCTGTTTATCAGAATGTGGATGGTAAACCGCATACGGATGCTGCCGAAATTAAAAGCAATTTAATTGCCCAGCTGACAAGTCCCGTACGCTGGACTTCTTCGGTACAGAATATGATTGCCGACGGTGCAAATGATTTTACGGAGTGCGGGCCGGGCAAGGCATTGCAGGGAATGATCAGCCGTATTGATAATAGCGTGACGGCTCACGGTATTGAAGAAGCATAATCAATGGAGGATAGTAAGAAAATTATTATCTATCAAGTTCTCACACGTCTTTTCGGCAATCGTAACCAAACTCGTAAAGAGAATGGTTCGGTTGCCGAAAATGGTGTAGGAAAGATGGAAGACTTTACGCCGAAAGTCTTGAAACAAATTCGTGATTTGGGAGTTACGCATGTATGGTTTACGGGCGTTATTCGTCATGCAACCACAACGGACTATTCGCAACGTTACGGCATACCACGCCAACATGCGGAGGTGGTGAAAGGAAAAGCGGGCTCTCCGTATGCTATCGCCGATTATTACGATGTGGATCCTGACCTTGCCATAGATGTGGAAAAACGTATACAGGAGTGGGAGAGCCTGATTGCGCGTACCCATCATGCGGGCATGAAAGTTATTATGGACTTCGTTCCCAACCATGTAGCGAGGGAATATCGGTCGATATGCAAGCCAAATGGAGTAAAAGATTTGGGAGAGAACGACCGAACTGACAGGCAATTCGACCAACAGAATAACTTTTATTACTGTCCTAATCAAGAGCTGTCTCTTGGTTTTATCAATAAGAAGCACAATACTTATTATGAGATGCCTGCCAAAGCTACCGGTAATGATCATTTCGACAATTGCCCGGGACTGAACGATTGGTACGAAACCGTGAAGCTGAATTACGGTGTTGATTATTGCGATGCGAGTGGACGTTCTTACCATTTCGATCCCATACCCAATACATGGCTAAAGATGACGGATATACTTTTGTATTGGATGGCTAAGGGGATAGACGGCTTTCGTTGCGATATGGTGGAAATGGTTCCCACTGCTTTTTGGGCATATGCTATCAGTATTGTAAAAAAGCGTTTTCCTAAGACAGTCTTTATCGGTGAAGTGTATGTTTCTGATCAGTATCGAGCATATATCGAAAGCGGTTTCGATTATCTTTACGATAAGGTGGGGATGTACGACTGCCTACGGGATGTTATCTGCGGAAATCGTCCGGCTGGCGCCATTACATATCAATGGCAACATGTCGATGACATCAATGAGCGTATGCTCTACTTCTTGGAGAACCATGACGAACAGCGTATTGCGAGCGACTTTTTCTGCGGCGATGCTCGTAAGGCCATTCCGGGAGTGATGGTAAGTGCGCTGATGCGTAAAAACCCGTTTATGCTTTATGCCGGACAAGAATACGGTGAACGCGGGATGGACAAGGAAGGCTTCAGCGGAATTGATGGTCGTACGAGCATCTTCGACTACTGGTCGGTTGATGCAATACGCAGAGGATATTTTGCCAAGCTGCAGTTGAAACCGGAAGAACGAAAACTGGCGGCACGATATAAACAGATTTTGAATATCGCTAAACGAGAGCAGGTTGTTGCGAAAGGCGACTTCTTCGATTTGATATATGTAAATCCTATGTCGGATAGTTTCGATCCCCGTTATCAGTATGCTTTTCTGCGAAAGTACCGAAGCACATTGCTGTTTATCATCGTTAACTTCTCTGATAAGACGGTGCAGACAGCTACGATTATTCCCGAACACGCATTCGATTGTCTTAGGATGACGGAGTGCGTTACCAACGGTGTAGAACTGCTGACGGGTAAAAGCCAGACCATTGCATTAAGGAAAGATGGTGTGATAGCAACAATGGTATCTCCATACAGTGGATGTATTTTTAAATTCAATTTATCGATGACGAATATAGACATTAATTTCAACGACCATAACAAGGAAGATTTCCCTCCTGCACACACTGCGGAGCATCTGCTCAATCAAACTATGATGAGAATGTTCGGTTGCGAGCGTTCGAATAATGCACATATAGAGCGGAAGAAGAGCAAAATTACCTATATCTTGGACCATAAGCCAGACCGTAAGGAGGAAAAGGCCATAGAAGATAAGATGAACGAGCTGATACGGGCAGACCTCCCCATAACCTATGAAGTCGTAGACAGAGACCATTTGCCTGTCGATGTAAAAACCGATCGCCTGCCTGCCGACGCCTCAGATATGCTCCGGCTTGTACGGATTGGCGATTACGACGTTTGCCTTTGTATTGGCAAACATGTGCGGTCGACGAGTCAGATAGGTAGATTTGAAATCCTCGGTACAAACTGGGATGAGGAGAAACACGCTTATCGCATTCGGTTCAAAGTGGTGCAGTAGTTGCGAAATCGGCGATTTCTGCACCGATCGAACGAAAAGTATGCATGGCACCTATAATTTCGGTGTTAGTATGCGATCTCCATCAATAAAATAACTGTAAATTAAAAGAAAAATAATATGACAAACGAAAGACAAACATTAAATCGTAATCTGGCTCAAATGTTGAAGGGCGGAGTAATTATGGATGTAACAACGCCCGAACAAGCGCGTATTGCCGAGCAGGCAGGGGCATGTGCCGTAATGGCATTGGAAAGGATTCCGGCCGATATCCGTGCTGCCGGAGGCGTTTCGCGCATGAGCGATCCTAAGATGATAAAAGGAATACAAGAGGCTGTCTCTATTCCCGTGATGGCGAAATGCCGTATCGGCCATTTTGCAGAAGCGCAGATATTGCAGGCCATCGAGATAGATTATATCGATGAAAGCGAAGTGCTGTCGCCTGCCGATCCCATTTACCATATCGACAAAACACAGTTTGCCGTGCCTTTTGTTTGTGGTGCCAAAGATTTAGGCGAAGCGTTGCGTCGAATTGCCGAGGGTGCAACGATGATCCGTACGAAGGGCGAACCCGGAACAGGCGACATTATTCAGGCCGTTACCCACATGCGTTTGATGCAAAGCGAAATACGCAGACTCGTATCGATGGCCGAAGATGAACTCTTCGAAGCAGCTAAACAATTGCAATCGCCCTATGAGCTGGTGAAGTTCGTACACGATAACGGAAAGCTGCCCGTTGTGAACTTTGCTGCCGGAGGCGTTGCCACGCCTGCCGATGCCGCACTGATGATGCAGCTTGGGGCAGAAGGCGTGTTTGTTGGCAGCGGCATCTTCAAGAGCGGTAATCCTGAAAAGCGTGCCGCCGCAATCGTAAAGGCCGTAACGAATTATAACGATGCCAAGATGATTGCCGAACTGTCTGAAAATCTCGGGGAGGCGATGGTCGGCATCAACGAACAGGAAATACAGTTGTTAATGGCCGAACGGGGTAAGTAATGAAAATCGGAATATTAGCCTTACAAGGAGCATTTGCCGAACACGCGCAAATGCTCCGAACTTTAGGAGCCGATACGTTTGAAATCCGCCAGAACGACGATTTAAACCAACCCGTAGACGGTTTGGTTATTCCGGGAGGTGAAAGCACCGTACAGCTTAAGTTGTTGAACGATCTTGATTTGTTAATGCCGATACGCCGGATGATTACAGACGGTATGCCGGTTTTCGGAACATGTGCCGGACTGATACTGCTTTCGAAGAAAGTAGACGGACAGGCTTACGGTGGAATTTCTACCATGAATATACAAACGTGCAGGAATGCTTACGGGCGCCAGCTAGGGAGTTTCTATGCGGAAAGCATGATGGAGGGAGTGGGGGAGAAAGTTCCCATGCCGTTTATTCGCGCGCCTTACATTCAAACTCTTTTGAGTGCCGAATGCCAAACGCTGGCCACGGTCGAAGGGAGAATTGTTGCCGCCTGCGAAGGAAATCAATTGGTAACGGCTTTTCATCCGGAGCTTACAAACGATACCCGTGTGCACGAGTTTTTTTTAAACATCGCGAGTTTGGCCGGACATCGATAGCGTTTACAGTTCGCGGTTAAGGTAAGGGCATGAAAAAATCCCGATCCTGTTCTCGTCGTCGCGACGATCAAAAATGGCGGATCGGGATATCATAGAGAGTTATAAAATAATTTCAAATGCCAAATGTTGAATTCTGAAGCGAAGTTCGGTATTAAGCCGATTGCTGCGTGTTGTGCAATCGATTAGTGTAGAATTTTCTTTTGCGCTCCTTCGTTCTTTATTTCATTTTGTATTATGCCCCCGGTTGAGGCGGTGTTTGGGTTGGTTTTTCGCCTTCTAACTTTACTTCGAGACCTTGCAGAAACTGCTTACGACGCGTAGGATCTGTAGCCGTCCAATGCGTTTCGGGCTGGAAGTTGATGCGTGCGCCCACGATGTGGTCTGTAGAATTAAAGTCTTTGGGCGAATTAGCAGGTTTGCTTTTCAGCCCTACCTTGAATGCACCGAAGCCTTCGAGCACCACGCGGTCGCCGTTCTGCAGATGACGGCGGAACACATTGATCATTTCTTTCAGCACTACGTATACATCGGCCTGTTTAGCCGTGGTGTTGTCTTGTATTTCCTGACTGATTTCTTCGAGGTTTACCACATCGTCTATCACTGCTCGGGCATACCATTTGCCTTTGTAGGCACTGTTCTTGCGGTTGTCTTGATACAACTTGTATTTTACTGCCATAATCGTTTGGTTTTAAAGGGTTAAATATGTTATTTATAAAGAGTTCAGCTTCTTGTTGTAAGGAGACGGTCTTTTTATGCTAAGGAGATGGCCTTTTTACGATAAAAAGACGGCCTCTTTACGATAAGGAGACCGTCTCCTTATAAGCTATGGATTATCGGTTGTTCCATTGCATGTTGTTTACTTGCCATTCTTCGTCGTCTGATACTCCCTGTTTAGCCTCACTTTCGTCCTCACCGGTGTTGTGAAAGGCTACTACGAATTGTGTGATGCCTTTTTCGATCGCGAGGTGGATAACCCTGATGTCGGGAGCTATGTATGTCTTTTTCTTGTTCATTGTGTTGTATGTTTGTTTAATGATTTTCTTTTTTTCCGTTTATTCTGTGATACCTTTGGCAGGATTTGTTACGCGCCGCCCTTGTGGATCGAAGATGATGTCTTCTCCGTTGTCGGTGGGCGATGTGATGGTTGGGATAATAGTAAAAATTTCTTCATGTCCTCTTTGTTTTATAGTTAAATATTTAGTATAAAATTGTGCTTATTTTGTCTTTCAAAGTTTGATGAAAGTACATGAAAAACGTAACAAAGGGAACTTATGTGAGCCCTTTGTTTATGGGGGATACACAACGCTTCGCGCGCGCGTATGAGAACATCTAAAATAGAGGAGTTAAGCGACGGTGTGTGTAAATAAATTCGTAGGCGGGAGGAAATTTACGTGCAACCGTATGTAAATAAATTTGTAAGCGGGAAGAAATTTGCGTGCAGCCGTATGTAATTTTTCCTGCAACCGCATGCGCTTTTCACGGGCTCCGCCCGCCGCCGTCACGAAAGTCGGGAGAGGCAAACGGGCGGGCAGCGAGGAGTTGGAAAGGTAACGGGGTGGGGATAAAGAAGTGGCGGTGGGGAGCTGGAAATATGTCAGCGAAAAATTGAATAAACTGCGGCAGGGAGGCGGAAAGATTGCAGTGAGGAGCAGGAAGGGTTGCAGCGAGGAACTATAAAGGCTTCAGCGAGTAGCAGAATAGATAAAAGGAAAACGGATGCACGGGCAGAGGAAACAGTGCCACTGCCCATCGTAGCGATTTTTAGTAACAATTTATTAATCATTTAAACCTTACAGATTATGAAAATTAAATTAGTAAGACGGAAAAATCCGCAAGACAAGACGAAATCGAAAGTCTATGCTAACGCCGTGAACGCCGGGCGCAAGACGCTGCACGACATTTCTAAGGAAATCGCGGGGCGCTCGTCGCTCACCCGAGGCGATGTAGAAAACGTGCTGCTCAATCTTCTCGACTGCCTGCCCGGATATCTGATGGACGGCTTCAGCGTGCAGCTGGGCGAATTCGGCACGCTTCGCGTTTCGCTCTCGAGCAACGGCGCGGCAGACAGCCACTCGTTCGACACAACAAAGATAAAACCACGCGTGCTGTTCACCCCGGGCGTAGAAATGAAACAATTGCTCAAGAAGACCGCGTACGAAAAGTAAACACGGCGCTGTCGGCGGCGCGGGCGCTACGCCTCGTGGCGGGCAGCGCCCACCGGCCCGAAAACTCATGGCGGCAGGATACCCGTTCACGTGGCGGGCATTCTGCCGTTATTTATGGGGCGCGCATGAAGTTTTTGCATGCGCAGCAACGATTTTCGAATTATTTTGCTTATTTTTGCAACATAATACTAACACGGCGCGGGCGCTACGCCCCGCAATCATTAATTAAAAACACCAACGTATGCTTAGAAAAATGCAAGTTCTGACGGCGGCGATGCTCTTGCTCGCCTCTGCCGTCATGGCGCAAGTCACAACGTCGGGCATCAGCGGAAAGATCACCTCGGCAGGCGGCGAAGTGATCGGAGCCACGGTCACGGCAAAACACGAACCCTCAGGCACTGTTTATCGCGCCATAACCAACACCGACGGGCGCTACACCATACAGGGAATGCGCGTGGGAGGGCCTTACACCGTGGAGATAACCTACGTGGGGCACCAGCCCAAGAGTTTCAACAACGTGACTTTGCTGCTCGGCGAGACGCGCAACCTGTCTTGCTCTCTCGAAGAAGACGCACACGAGCTGCAAGAGCTTGTGGTTACGGGAAAATCGGGGCTGGATGCCAGCAAGACGGGGGCGGCCATGAGCATCGATGCAACCATGATCAGCCGGATGCCGTCGGTGTCGCACAGCATCTCCGACATAGCCCGCATGAATCCGCAGCTCACTACGAACAATCAGTCGGGCGCCATGTCGTTCGCAGGAACCAACAACCGCTACAACGCTTTCCAGATAGACGGCGCCATGAACAACGACGTGTTCGGACTGACTGCCAGCGGAAGCAACGGCGGACAGGCAAACACGCAGCCCGTCTCCATGGAAACCATCGACCAGATACAGATCAACATCGCGCCGTTCGACGTGCGCCAGAGCGGTTTCACCGGCGGGGCCATCAATGCTATCACCAAGAGCGGCACCAACGATTTCCACGGCAGCGCATATGCCTATGGGAATAATGAAAACCTCGTCGGGCGCCACTATAAAAATCCCGACGGCACCTATGCCCAGCCTTACCAAGACGAGCGGGAATACCTCTTCGGCTTTACGCTCGGCGGCCCGATCGTGAAGAATAAGCTGTTCTTCTTCGCCAATTACGAGAAGTCGGACAAGCATTATCCCAACCAGTATGGCTTAGGAGCCGAAGGCTCTGACGTACCCGTAGACCGCGCCAAAGAAATTCTCGAGAATATCAAAGAAATGGCATCGGCACAGGGCTACAACTACGGGCAAGACTACGTTACGCCGTCGATCTATACCAAAAGCGAAAAAATGGGACTGAAGCTCGACTGGAATATCAACGACTTCAATAAACTTTCCGTGCGCTGGAGCTACGTGAAGGGTAACCAAACAAAGGCGAACGGAGGCCGGAAGATTCTGGTGAGCGGCGACCGCCCCTACGAGTTCGCCTCGAAAACGCATACGTTTATTGCGGAACTACAGAGCCGCTTGTCGGCAGTACTGAGCAACGAAGCCCGCGCCACTTACGTAAACGTGCGCGATGCGCGTACCTCGGGGGCGCCTTTCCCCTCGGTGACGGTTTCAAACGTTGGCACCGGAGGCGGGGCCGTATATATCGGCAACGACTATAATTCTATGGCCAACAGCCTCGACCAAGACGTGTTTACCTTGGAAGACAACCTTACGTGGTATAAGGGCAACCACACCTTTACGTTCGGAACTCACAACGAGTTCTATCAGTTTGCCAACCTATATATTCCGAATCTTTACGGCGGCTACACCTTCGACAGCTACGACGAGTTCAAAAACTATTACGATAACTGGAAAGCCGGCAATCCCGACGGAACGAGCATCAAGGACTACCGCTTTCAGCGGGCCAACGTAGACGTGACGGGCGACGCGCACTGGAAACCCGAATTCGGCGCCGGCCAACTGGGGTTCTACGTGCAGGATAAATGGGACGTAACGAACAGCTTCCAGCTCACCTACGGCCTGCGTATGGATATGCCGCTCTTCTTCGACACGCCCACCGAGAACAAGGGCCTAAACGAGTATGCTGCCGCACAGGGATGGGACTACAAGACCAACCAGCGGCTCAGCTCTACGCCGATGTGGAGTCCGCGGGCCGGTTTCCGCTGGGACATCGAGAACAACCGCAAGTTTATCCTCCGTGGAGGCGTAGGCATTTTTACCGGCCGCATCCCGTTCGTTTGGCTGAGCAACAGTTTCTCCAACACGGGCGTGCAGTTCTCTAATTACCGCACCAGCGGCACGAAAGACTTGCGCCTTATCCTCGATCCCAATAAGCAAGAAGACAACGCTGCGCTCCTGAAGGCGAGCGGAAGCCAGACGATCAATCTGTTCGACAAGAACTTCAAGTTCGCGCAGAGCCTCCGCTTCAACCTCGGCTTCGACTTCAATCTGCTGGGCATCGACTGGACGGCCGAAGCCATTTATTCGAAAACATTGAACGATGTGTACTACCAGAATATTGCATACGAGGAAACCGGAAAAACATTCAGCCAGATGCCTTACGGCTATGCGTGGGACAACCGGCCCATGTACGAGCGTAAAACCAAGGGCACGCCGTATAGCGACATCTATCTGCTGAAGAACACGAGCAAGGGATATACTTACAGTCTTTCCATAAAGGGTGAAAAGCGCTTCGACTTCGGTCTCGACCTCACGGCAAGCTATACCTTCACCAAATCGAAGAGCATCAGCAGCGTTACTTCGTCCGTAGCGGCCAGCAACTGGAACAATACGCATACGTATCGCTTCTCCAACAGCCCTGAACTGGGCAACAGCGCCTTCAATATTCCCCACATTATCAAGGCCTCTGCCTTTTATCATCTCGATTGGGGCCGAAACAAACTCCTCACGACTACTGTCGGCATCATTTACGAGGGGCGCAGCGGTTCGCCATATTCCATCTTGTATAGAAATGATATCAATGGCGATAACGGACGGGGCAACGACCTGATGTTCATACCAACCGACGAGCAGATCGATCAAATGCAGTTCGTGCCGACTAAAGACCTCACCGCCAATCAGCAGCGGGCTAACTTCAAGCAGTGGCTTGCCAATACGCCTTACCTTAGAGACCACAGGGGAGAGTATTACAAGCGCTATGCGGACAATCTGCAGTTTGAAAACCATTTCGATTTGCACGTGGCCCAGAAGGTCAATATCAGGGTTGGAAAGTACGTGCACGGCCTTGAGCTGAGCATGGATATTATGAACGTGGCCAATCTGCTCAACAAGAACTGGGGGCGCAGCTATGGTTCGGGCTATTCGAGCGAGTTCATGAGTCCGCTCACCTATAGCGGCAACGGCAAGTTCCAGTTCCTTCAGACGCCCGATTACGTGCTGAAAAACCCAGACGATTACTATTCTCGCTGGCGTGGACAGATCGGCTTGAAGTATACGTTCTGAACGCGTTGCCGTGTAAAGCTGTTCTCGTGGAATTTGCACGGCAAGCGTATTCTTGAAACACGGAACTCTTATTGCGGAGGCCGGTTCCCGAAGTGAAGCCGGCTTTCGTCATATTTCTATCGTGCGGTGCGTGTGATAGCATTGGTCGGGCGATGCCTTAGAAGCGCTTTCTTCATAAAAAATGCGACCTTAATGTGACTGCCTGTCTGTATTTTTTCTTACCTTTGCTTCACATTATTATATATTATCAATATAGAAACTTTATGGTAATCGATTTTGACGATATCGAGGAAATTGCCGTTGACGGTTTCAAAGGCGGGCGGGGCAGACTCTATTCGCGCAATTACGCTGATGAAAAGTGCAAGATTATGCTCTCTACGCTCGCACCGGGGGCATCGAGCGGTAGCCATGTGCACGAGCGGAACTGCGAAATTATTTATGTGCTCGAGGGCACGCTGACTTTTCATTACGACGGTAGAGTAGAGGAGGTGCACGCCGGAGAGGTGCATTATTGTCCGATGGGGCACAGCCATTACATGGAAAATCTGACCGGCCGCAATGTGAAATACTTCGCCGTAGTACCCGAACATCATTGAGTTTCTCATCTTCTCCGGTTCTTTCAACTGGAAAGGAACCGTGAGGGAAAAGCAAAAAGGCGATGTCCGAAAAAATGAACGGGTAAGGAGAATGCCAATTTCTGCAAGGCGCTTCGTTTTTTGGGTGGAACGAGGGGTAGAGATGGCTGTATCTGCTGTGCCTGATTGAGATTAGGACTATGCTTGACAGGGGTGCCGGTTATGGTGGATAGGAATGTTGCCCATGTTTGATATGTGTGCCGTTCATGATATTCAAAAAGTTAGCGAATATAAAATCTAAATAAGGCTGGCGTTGCAAAAGCGCCAGCCTTATTTAGATTTTAGACGGTTTTCAATCTTTTATCTTCCAAAAGATTTCAACCACTTCAGCGGTTTCTTGATCAGCTGTTTGATACGGCTTTCTTGTTTCGGAGCAGTCTTTGCCGGCTGCGCAGCAGACTTATTTCTGTTCTGTCTGTAATTTCTATTCTTGTTGGAATTAGACTTGCGTTGCTGATTTCCACGCTGCTGTTGCCGATTATCCTGCTGTCTGTTTTGCTTGCCGTTTCGTTGCTGCCGGTCTTCTGCCTGCTGCTGTTGGGGGCTTTCGGACTGCTGTTGGCGGTTGTGTCGCGGTTTAATGCTCTGTTGCTGGCAGCTCTTGTTTCTGTTGTTTCGCTCTTTATCGCCGGTCTGTCGGAACCTCTCCGTTTTTGTGTCGTTGCTGCTGCCGGGCCTGTGGGGTTGCCTGTCATCGCCGTTTACCTTGGGCTTATGGCGATGGGCATTGGTGTCGCGACTCTTTCTGCGTATGGCTTTGGCCGAACGCCCGCTGCGTTGCGGTTTTCCGTGCGACTTATATTCCGGTCCTTTGCCCAGTCCTTCGGGTAAGGCGTTTTTCTCTACCGGTTTCCCGAGAAACTTTTCAATTTGCTGGAAATAATAGATATCGTCTTCGTTGATCAAGGTAATGGCTACGCCGTCGCGGTCGGCCCGTGCTGTGCGACCGATGCGATGCACATAGTCTTCGGCATCGTGGGGCACATCGTAGTTGATAACTATGGCTATGTCATCGATGTCGATGCCTCGCGATATGATGTCGGTAGCAACAATCACGTCGAGTTGCCCGCTCTTGAACTTGAACATCATGTCGTCTCTCTGCGCTTGTTCAAGGTCGGAGTGCATTTCTCCGCAGTTTACGTTCTTCTGCTGCAGCGCTTTGGTAATTTGCTTAACTTTCTGTTTTGAGCCGGAGAAGATGATTACGCGTTTCAGATCGCCTGCATTAAAGATATTTTTGATGATATCCATCTTCTGTGTTTCGTAGCACACGTAGGCGCTCTGCCTGATCTTTTCGGCGGGCTTGCTTACGGCAAGTTTAATGGTTACCGGATTTTTGAGCAGTGTATTGGCCAGCTTTTCTATCTTATCGGGCATGGTGGCCGAAAACATGATGGTCTGACATGTAGGGGGTAATTGCTTTGCAATGGTCATAATGTCTTCCGAGAAGCCCATATCGAGCATGCGATCGGCTTCGTCGAGGATGAAGAACGACACTTTGCTCAGATCTACATTGCCCAAACTAATGTGACTAATGAACCGTCCGGGGGTGGCAATAACAACGTCTGCCCCCAATCGAAGGCTCTTCAGTTCTTGGTCGTATCGGTTACCGTCGTTGCCGCCGTACACAGCCACGCTGCTTACCCCGTTTAGATAGTAGCCGAAGCCCTGCATGGCTTGATCGATTTGCTGTGCCAACTCGCGCGTCGGGCTCATAATAATACAATTGATGGCATCTTTCGGATAGCCGCCATCATCTAGCATACTCAGTATCGGAAGCAGATATGCGGCGGTTTTTCCCGTACCTGTTTGCGCCACACCGAGCACGTCTCTCTTGTTTAATATTTCCGGAATACAGCGTTCCTGTATCGGTGTACACGTGTCGAAATGCATGTCATACAGTGCATCAAGCACGTTATTGTTTAAATTTAATTCGTCGAAATACACGATGTTATAGATGTATAATTATATGAATACTTGTTGATAATAGTGTCTGTTGCCTAATTCGGTGCTTGTCTGTAACAGAAATAGGCGACAAAGGCAAATAGAATGTTGGGTACCCAAGCAGCAAGCATCGGCGGTGCACCGGCGTTGATGGCGAATGTGGACGATACTGTTTGCAGTAAAATATAGCCGAAGCTCAGTCCCATTCCTATTCCCAAATAAAGTCCCATGCCGCCCTTACGTTTGCGGGAAGATAGAGATACTCCGATAATCGTTAGAATGAATGAGGCGAATGAGGCAGCTATTCGCTTGTGGTATTCTACCTGATACTGCACTACATTACTCGATCCGCGGTCGATTTGTTTAGATATATAGTCTTTCAACTGTGGGCTGGTGAAGGTTTCCTGCTGGCCTTTGGAGTATACAAGGTCGGTCGGTTCCATTTGGATGAGCGTATCTTTCTCGCCACCCGATGTGATATGCTCGCGCAGACCTTTCAGTTGTCTGATTTTCCAGTTACGCACAGTCCAGTGATACTTCGATTCGGAGATGGTATCGTAGCTGATTTCCGTCGCTGTCATGTGACTGATGAGCTTCTTCTCTTGAAATTTGTCGAGCGAAAATCCATAGCCTCGTTTCGATCTGTCGTCGTAATGTTGGATGTAGGCAATGATACCGGTGCCTACTTGAAGTTGTACATTGTCGGCCGAGGTCAGCTTCCTATTGTTCCTGTATAAAGACTCGAAATTCTGTCGAATAACGGTTCCGTGTGGGATAACATAGGCACTGAGGTAAAAAGACAATGCCGATATGAGGACGCAGGATATCATGTAAGGGCGCATCAGGCGACGGAAAGACACGCCGGCAGCAAGCATCGAGATGATTTCTGAGTTGCCTGCGAGTTTCGAGGTGAAGAAGATAACGGCGATAAATACAAATAACGGACTGAACAGATTGGAGTAATAAGGAATGAAATTGGCGTAATAATCGAAGATAATCGCATGGAGCGGGGCATGGTATTGCGTAAACTTCGACAGATTTTCGTTAAAATCGAATACGATGGCAATGGCAATGATCAGCAGGATGGAGAAGATATAAGTACCGATAAATTTCTTTATAATGTACCTATCCAGCCGTTTTATGTATTTATTGAGGTTGAGAGAATGCAGAAATCCCAAGTGCTTATCGAAAAAAACAGTTATTGCTTGAAGCCATGGCAGGCGTTTCTGCAATCGTTTGAATGAGAGCAAATGAAGAAAACTGTGATATTTTCGTATGTTATGAAAGCTGATCATCCGTTGTAAATAGTCGTTATTAAATCCTTTTCCCCAGCTGTTCGATAACATCGGCTTTCCATCTTACAAAATCACCTTGTTCGATATGCTGCCGTGCATCGCTAACCAATCGGAGATAGAATGCGAGGTTGTGGATACTGGCTATCTGCATCGCCAAGAGTTCCTGTGCTTTGAAAAGGTGGTGCAGATAGGCCTTGGTATAGACGCGATCTACATCGCAGCCCGTTTCATCGATGGGCGAAAAATCGTATTCCCACTTCTTGTTCTTCATGTTCATTGTGCCGTTATAGGTAAAGAGCATGGCATTGCGCCCGTTTCTGGTGGGCATAACGCAGTCGAACATATCTACGCCGCGCTCGATTGCCTCAAGTATGTTTTGTGGAGTGCCCACTCCCATCAGGTAGCGGGGCTTCTGTTTGGGCAAAATATCGTTTACAACCTCGATCATCTCATACATTACCTCTGTCGGTTCGCCTACGGCGAGCCCCCCGATGGCATTTCCATCGGCATCTTTGTCGGCTACGAACTTCGCTGCTTCGCGCCTCAAGTCCTTATAGGTGCAGCCCTGAACGATAGGGAAGAGACTTTGATTGTAGCCGTAAAGCGGTTCCGTCTCGTTGAAACGTTTGATGCAACGATCCAACCAACGTTGAGTAAGACCGAGACTTCGCTTTGCATAGGCATAATCGCTTTGACCGGGTGGGCATTCATCTAATGCCATCATGATGTCCGCCCCGATGATACGCTCGGTATCCATAACGTTTTCCGGCGTGAAAATGTGTTTTGAACCGTCTATATGCGATCGAAATTCACAACCTTCTTCACGAAGTTTCCTGATGCCTGTAAGGGAGAACACCTGAAAACCGCCGCTATCGGTAAGGATAGGGCGTTCCCAACCGTTGAAACCGTGTAGGCCCCCCGCAGCTTTCAGGATGTCCAATCCCGGGCGGAGATATAGATGATAGGTGTTGCCAAGTATGATTTGCGCTTTTACCTGTTCGCGCAATTCGCTGAAGTGAACACCTTTAACGGTACCGGCAGTACCTACCGGCATGAATATCGGTGTTTTGATCTGTCCGTGGGCTGTGGTTATAATACCGGTACGGGCATCACTTGCGCTGTCTGTATGTTGTAATTCGAATGTCATTTATAATCTTTAAGCCGATTTCTCTATCGGTTTATCGTCGGAAACCGTTAGGTCTACCGGATTCTGGACACGCTCATTGGTTAGCGCAAAATCCCATACGTCTTGCACATTTTCCACATAATGGAACGTTACACCCTTGCGGTATTTTTCCGGGATCTCCTCTATATCTTTCTTATTCTCCTTGCACATAACGATATCTGTAATGCCTGCACGCTTTGCAGCGAGTATCTTCTCTTTGATACCACCAACCGGAAGCACCTTGCCGCGAAGAGTTATCTCGCCCGTCATGGCAGTATTTTTGCGCACTTTACGTTGGGTGAGCGCCGAAGCAATGCTGGTTGCAATGGTTATACCGGCAGAGGGGCCATCTTTTGGGGTAGCTCCTTCGGGTACATGTATATGGATGTTCCACTGATCGAATATGCGGTAATCGATATGGAGTTTGTCAACATGTGCCTTCACATACTCGAGTGCAATGATTGCCGACTCTTTCATCACGTCGCCGAGATTGCCAGTAAGGGTAAGTTTCCCTGCTTTTCCCTTGCTCAGAGAGGTTTCGATGAACAGAATTTCGCCCCCCACGCTTGTCCAAGCCAGTCCGGTTACCACTCCTGCATAGTCGTTTCCCTGATAAATGTCGCGATAAAAAGGCGGCTTACCCAACAGACTTTGCAACTTGTCAGGGGTAATATTTGTGTCGGAAAGCGTACCTTCGAGTGCCTTGTTATATGCCATTTTTCGCAATGCCTTATTTATCTGTTTTTCCAACTGCCGCACACCACTTTCTCGAGTATATTGCTCTATAATCTTTTCAAGCGAAGGCTTGCTGAACTTGATTTTAGGTTCAATATTGTCGAGCCCAGCGTTTTTCAACTCTCGGGGAACAAGATGTCGCTTGGCAATCTCTATCTTTTCTTCTGTGATATATCCGCTTACCTCGATAATCTCCATTCGGTCGAGCAACGGACGAGGTATCGTATTTAAATCATTTGCCGTGGCTATGAACAGTACTTTGGAAAGATCGTAGTCTACATCGAGGTAATTGTCGTGAAAGGTATTATTTTGTTCCGGATCAAGTACTTCGAGCAATGCCGATGCAGGATCGCCATTGATGGAATTTTGTGTTACTTTGTCGATCTCGTCGAGAATGAACACCGGATTGGAAGAGCCTGCTTTCTGCAAACTTTTAATAATCCTTCCGGGCATGGCACCGACATATGTACGGCGATGACCGCGTATTTCCGACTCGTCGTGTACCCCTCCGAGCGACATTCTGACATACTTTCGCTTCATTGCTTCGGCAATGCTTTTACCTAAACTGGTCTTTCCGACGCCCGGAGGACCATAAAGACAGATGATTGGAGACTTGAGATCGCCCCGCAATTGCAATACTGCCATGTACTCAAGTATGCGCTCTTTTACCTTTTCCATGCCGTAATGATCGTGATCGAGTATGCGTTGAGCACGCTTCAAGTCCAAATTATCCTGCGTATATTCGCCCCACGGCAGGTTCACCATCGTTTGCAGATAGTTCAACTGTACGCTATATTCCGGACTTTGCGGGTTGTACATATCGAGTTTATCAAGCTCTTTATAGAACACTTTGCCCACTTCGGCAGGCCATTTTTTTATCTTTGCCTGTTCTTCGAGGTCATGATGTTCGGGCGAACCGTCACCGTTGCCCAGCTCTTCTTTAATGTTTTTGATCTGTTGTTGCAAGAAGTATTCGCGCTGCTGCTCGTCTATATCCTCGCGAGTTTTCGATCTGATGGTCTGTTTCAGGTCTTGCAATTGCAATTCCTTATGCAGACATTTTAGTGCAGTGAACACTCTGTCAGTCATAGAGCGGGCCTCGAGCATCTTTATTTTGTCTGCAATCGAGAACGGAATGTTAGTACAAATGTACCCGATGGCTACGATATCATTCTGAATATTATTTAATGCGAATTGCGAATCGTCGGGTATTTCGTCGTTCTTCTTGATATATTCTATCGTAGTTTGGCGTAAATCGTCGATTGCAGTTCTAAACTCTTTGTCCTTGACAGAAGGAATATCTTCGGGAGCCAATGATGTTTTGCCCATGAGATAGGGCTTTTTCTTGGTCAGTTCCTCAAGGCGACACCTGCCCAACCCTTGCACAATGGCTGTAAGGTTATGGCCGTGCCCCGGCATTTCGAGCACTCTTACCACCTTCCCGTAAACCCCAAACTCGTACAGATCTTTCTGCTGCGGATCGTCTACCTCAGCATTTTTCTGGCAAAACAGGGCGAATACGAAGTTCGGATCGTCTTTGGCCTTTTCAATGAGCTTCATACTTGCACTTCTGCCTATAAGGATCGGGGTAAGTACTCCCGGAAACAACACCATGTTTCTTGTAGCAAGAATAGGCGTATCGCCCTCAACAGTCACATTCAGGAGACTTGAGATGTCGCCGTCGTAATCGGCTATCATCTGGATGGATGTATTTGGTTTATCGTTCATATTTCGTTGTTGATTATGGAGTGCAAAGGTACTACTTTTAATTGAAACCCGAAAATACGGAAATGAAAATTATATATGATGTACGCGTAAAACTGTAAAATGATTAAAATAAACGGTAATATCTTTCGTTATATGCATATATCGATATGGGTAAAGATATATTTACATTCAAACAGTTTACGGTGCATCAAGACCGATGTGCCATGAAAGTGGGTACCGATGGAGTGCTTCTCGGTGCGTGGGCTGAAGGAGGAATGCGGATACTCGATGTTGGCACGGGTACCGGACTTATCGCCTTGATGATGGCTCAGCGCTTTGCAGAGAGCCGAGTTGTAGGGGTTGAAATTGATGTAGATGCTTGTTTACAGGCACAGCAGAATGTGACAGAGAGTCCGTTTGTATCTCGTGTGGAAATCATAAATGCCTGTTTACAGGATTATCTGCCCGGTATAAGGTTCGACAGTATCGTGAGTAATCCGCCTTTCTTTGTGAACAGTTTAAGAAATCCCGATAAGCAGCGCAGTGTGGCACGCCATACAAGCACGTTACCTTATGCAGATTTATTTCGTAGTGTGAAGATTTTACTTGCCGAAACCGGTGTCTTCTCTGCCATAATACCGTTTGATAACAGTGGCGAATTTATATCCGAGGGATATATTGCCGGTTTGTATCTCTATCGTAAAATTGCGGTAAAAACAGTGGCAAGTAAGCCTGTAAAACGTTTTTTACTTGCTTTCGGTAAACAACCTAAGGATATATTAGAGACGGAAAGTGTATGTCTGTATTGCAATGACGGCATGCCGTCGGAGTGGTATGGGCAGCTGACTAAGCAATTTTATTTGGACAAGTAGAATATATTTCTGATTTATGACTTGCCAGATACCGTTCTCCATAATGCAGAACGCCTCGGAATGTTATAAAAGATGATATTTTAATCGTATTTCTAAAATCTGATAATAAAGATAAAAATAGTTCTTTTGTTCTGCTAAGTACATTGTTATTTCAACAGAAGTTACTGTATTGAGGAGATAGATGGCAAAGATATCTTTGTTTTCTTATATTTTCTGCATGGGAATGTCGTGGGATAGAGCGAATATATATACCGTGTAACAAGGGTAGGATAGGGATGTATGATAATTAGATGGAGCACCTAATATTTATAAAATGGCGATTTGTAGTTTATAGAAATCTTGTTCTTTTTTAGTGGGCGAGATATAGATTGGAAATACGAGAATAATGTGATGTAGATTGTCATAAAAAATGTAAATCCTATTTTGTAGAATAAAATTGTCGGAAAATGCTGTCTGGCATTGATACGAATACACCCTATGCTAAGCAATGTAATGCATTGCTTGCTATAGTGCATACATGTTTGTCAGATATTGAGTTTACGTTGTAAGATTTTGCTGAGCGCCTGAATGTGTCGCCCTTGCTTGGTAATGTCTTCGCGTACGATGTTTATCTCGTTAAGAAGCTCAGATGCTGCGCTTTGCAAGGCGTTGGGTTTACGTAAATTCTTATTTGCATCGGGATTGACAATAATCTTTATTCCTTTTTCTTGTAATTCCACGTCAATGTCTTCACCGCTCATAACGGGATCGCCATCGTAATGTATCACGCCGGACTTACTTCTGTGAATATGAAGTTTCTTACATTTGAAAGTCTTGATTTTAGAGTTTTTGTTGAGCGTTTTATTGAACATATCGATGCTGATCTGCGGTGCGTCGAGCATATCGAACGGCTCCATGATGATAACATCCATTAGCCCGTCGCTCATGGATGCCTGTGGAGCGATGTAAGCATTATTGCCATATTGCGATGCATTGGCACACGATATAAGGAAAGCCTTATATCGCGTGGTGCCGTTCTCATCTTGTATTTCATAGGTTTCGGGCTTATATTTCAGCCCCTCGTGCAATACATTTTCCACATATGATATCGGTCCGCGCTTTCCTGATTCGGCAAACTTCATGCTAACGAACGCGTCAAAGCCCATACCACACGTGCAGAAAAATGGATAACCGTTGATGATACCGTAATCAAGATCGTGTATTTCACATTTATTGATAACTTCAATGGCCTTTCTGATATTCATTGGAAGGAGCAGGTGGCGGGCCAAACCGTTGCCGGAGCCGCAAGGTATTATACCAAGTGCTGTGTTGGAATGTACGATGGCACGCGCTACTTCATTGACGGTACCGTCTCCTCCCACCGCTACCACCACATCGACGCCCCGTTCTTTGGCTTCGGTAGCGATCTTCGACGCATGTCCTGCATATTCTGTAGGTTTTATCTCGTAATCAAATAGATCTTTGTTGATTGTTTTTTCAATCAGTTTCGGTATGCCTGCCTTACTGTTCGTACCAGATATGGGGTTTAAAATGAAGACAATTTTCCTTTTCATAATTAGCTTCTAAATCCATATATTCTTCATTTAGCAAAAGTAATTATTTTAGTTCGAATATCTATTTATAAATAAATAAAAAACACTAAAACCATGATTTCTTTATGAAAAAATGATGTATAATGTTTTTTTTTTTGTAACTTTGCGCACTAAAATAAACAAAGTGTTTTTACACCTATTAAATAAAATGGGACAATTACAAGAAAGATACAAGAATTATCGTGAGCCTCAAAAGTATATGGATGCCGGAGTATATCCCTACTTCCGTGCCATTACGAGCAAGCAAGGAACAGAAGTAGATATGGCAGGGCATAAGGTTCTGATGTTCGGTTCCAATGCTTACACCGGCTTAACCGGTGATGAACGAGTAATTAAAGCGGCTCAAGATGCGCTTGAAAAATACGGCTCGGGGTGCGCCGGAAGTCGCTTCCTCAATGGAACTTTGGATATTCATGTGCAACTGGAAAAAGAACTTGCAGAATTCGAACATAAAGATGATGCATTGTGTTTCTCTACCGGATTCTCTGTAAATCAGGGTGTGATAGCACAGGTTGTCGGAAGAAACGATTATGTGATTTGCGACGATCGCGACCATGCAAGTATCGTTGACGGGCGTCGTTTATCGTTCGCAACGCAGTTACATTACAAACATAATGATATGGAAGATTTGAAGCGTGTGCTTCAGAAACTTCCTCATGAGGCTATTAAACTCATTATTGTAGATGGTGTATTTTCCATGGAAGGCGATTTAGCCAAATTACCGGAAATGGTTGCGCTGAAACATAAGTATAACTGTTCGCTCATGGTAGACGAGGCCCATGGATTAGGTGTGTTCGGTAAAGATGGTAGAGGAGTTTGCGACCACTTTGGTGTTACGGATGATGTAGACTTAATTATGGGTACATTTTCTAAAAGTTTGGCTTCTATCGGCGGTTTCATTGCCGGCGATAAGGATACGATTAATTATCTGCGCCACACTTGTCGTACTTATATCTTCAGTGCATCTAATACCCCGGCAGCAACGGCTGCCGCTATGGAGGCTTTACATATTTTGCAACAGGAGCCGGAACGCATAGAACATCTTTGGAATGTTACAAAATATGCGTTGAAACGTTTTCGTGAAGAGGGATTCGAAATCGGTGATACCGAGAGTCCGATCATTCCTTTATATGTGCGCGATATAGATAAAACGTTTTATGTAACGAAGCTGGCTTTCGATGCGGGAGTATTCATCAATCCGGTTATACCACCTGCATGTGCTCCACAGGATACCTTAGTACGCTTTGCATTGATGGCAACTCACACGGAAGAGGAGGTAGAACGTGGTGTTCAAGCCTTGAAAAAGATCTTCGTGCAGGAAGGAATTATTAAATAAAAAGTTTCCATAGTAGTAAGTAATGAGCATGCTACAGCGGACGGATCATAAAAAAGCAAGTGCAAAATTTGCAAAGCCCAAGTAAAATCATTACCTTTGTGCTCGCAAATAGAGGAGGTATTACTTCGGAATATTTCTCATCGGGGTGTAGCGCAGCCCGGTAGCGCTCCTGGTTTGGGACCAGGCGGTCGCAGGTTCGAATCCTGTCGCCCCGACAGAGAGAAGTTATTCGTATGAATAGCTTCTCTTTTTTGTTATTTATATTTTTAGGATGTAAAGATAAATTTTTACTAAAGTTTGATATGAGATATAGGCAATATATCTATTCCTATCGATAATGTATGCTAATTTTAGACGATTATTTTTGGTGTAGAATATCTATTTCTATATCGATGCATATCATTGTTATAAAAAAGAAGAATCTTACTCAAAATAGTTCTGTATGCTGAAAACTTTTGCCATTTTCCTGTCATACTGTCATTTATAAAATAATTATATTTAGTGATAAGCAATAGGTTATGCGGGTAATAGTAGATGGTAATAAAACACATATTTTTTATCTTCTTTGTTCTTTTAGTCAAAATCAGTGTAATATTTAATTTATGAATATAAAGAATAAGTACTATTTTTACACGAGATTGACGAAATTAGTGAGGCTATTTATTTATGAGATAATATACGATGCGAGTTATGAAGAACTCAGTTAAAAGGAATTTTTAATCAATATAAATCTTTATAGAGAAAAAAGAATTGGAAATTTGTAATTCGTGTAGAGAGCGGTGCGCCCTTAGGGACTCGAACCCTAGACCCACTGATTAAGAGTCAGCTGCTCTACCAACTGAGCTAAGGGCGCTTGTTTGGCCTTTGAAAAGTGCGCCCTTAGGGACTCGAACCCTAGACCCACTGATTAAGAGTCAGTTGCTCTACCAACTGAGCTAAGGGCGCTTATTTTCAATTGCGACGGCAAAGGTACAGTGTTTTTTTCTAAGTACCAAATATTTCTTTTTGTTTTTTATGAAATAATCTTACGTTGCTAAATTGTGGGTGTACGGCTGTAAAACTGTTCATATAACCGCGCTATTTTTATGTAATCATGATGTTTTTTTACATATTCGATACTCTGTTTTCTTAATGTTGGAATAATTTCCGGATGTAGTATGAGATTTTCCAATTCATGGTACACACTATCATAGGTAGGTTGAACGTTGATGATCGGTCTTAAAATCTCTTCATGGATAATATCGTAACATTCCGGTTCGCCTCCGCCGATACAGATAATTCCTTTGCTCATCGCCAGCAAAGAATTCATAGAGGGTGTGTAGCTGTACAGTTGATCGAGAATAGCGTCCGCATCATTCATCATTTCTTGGTATTGTTCGAAAGGAACACTTTCTGCAATACGCAGTTCTATATGATGTGGGTATTTTGCTTTAATATCTTGTGCAACGGCCAACATAATATCTGTACCTTTATATTCACTGCGTGCTTTGTTGATACCGATGAAGAGTTTTAGCTTCTTATGTGCCTGCGGTATGGCGGGTAGATGCAAAGGCATCTCAATTGGGAATGGGATATATACAGCCTTATCAGGGAAATATGAATAGTAGCAAGCCCAGTATTCATAGAGTCCGGTTATAATTCCGTCACAGTCGGCGGCAATGTATTTGTTGAGTTTTTCTTTAGTTGTCCCGATCCAATCCTTGGTTTCTTTTATCGCATCATGATTGGTTCTGAGTGATTTCCCAATATTAAAATCGCTATATCTCAATGGCATTGTCGTGCGACATGTGCTTACCCAATACCAATCCATACCGAAACCACCGAGAAAAACCTTTTTGTTATGTTTCCTGAGATATTTGTAGATGGGAAAGATGCGTTCGGCTTTCAATTCAAGAAACATAGGATTAATAAGCTGTACGACATCGTATCCCCGCAGTTTAGGCAGTATACGCATCAATTTCAGCAGATAAATAAGTCCTCCGAGTTTAGTCGGAATTCTCACTAAATCGATATCCCGTTTATAATTCTTCCAGAAATCACCGTTCGAAAGTACCGTTACTTCGTGTCCTAAGTACCTTAATCCTTCGGCAAGTGTGGCGTGTACATTACTATATTCTCCTATTAGCAATATCTTCATGAGAGCCGAGGTAAAAATTTACATAAGAAGTTTCGTCCGGTTTTAGTCATGGTGAATTTTCGGAACCACGCGTATTTTGTCGTGTATTTTTTGTCGGGTAGTGGAAATAATCCTCGTTCGTAGAGTCTTCTGATGCAATTCTCAAGGTAATGACTGTTATGAGTAAGTGTTATTACGTTATAGATATAATCCATAGTGAGTTGAGCAACTCTCCTGTTCAGTGCTTCTCTTTCAAGAGGTGTCAGTGTATCTGCCAGCTGAGATAAGCGGAGGATAACGGAAACATTATCGTCTAATCGCTTGATTTTATCTTTTGGGGAAGTTTTGTGGAGTACGGAAGCAGCGTGCTTTCTGTAATAGTATGCTTGCGAATTAGTGTAGAAAAGTCGTTCCGAACGTAGTATCAAACGAGGAATAAACTCTTCGTCTTCTCCGTATTTTCTGCCTTCTGTAAATTGAAGGTCTATCAACATATCCCTTTTAAAAATACAACAGCATGCACTTCCATGGATATTGTTATGCAACATGTATTCACTTCCGTCTACAGGACCTGTAAAATCATATTGCGGTTCGGTGTGCTTCTTATTCGTCATATCGAAAAGAACGATATCGGGATTGTAATATCTTACAATATCGATGCAGTGCTCATAGGGTGCTTGCAAGATGTAATCGTCACCGTCTACAAACTGTATGAATTTGCCTGTTGCCAATCTCAAGCCTGCATTCCTTGCAGCACTGACACCCCTATTCGGTTGTCTTAGGTAGACGAAATCGTCCCTATAATCTATCAGATCGTTTATTACAGAAAGATCGGAACCATCGTCTACGATAATGATTTCTCTATCTTTGCGGTTCAAAGACAATACTAAAATGCTTTTTAGGCACTCTTTGATCATGTGCAAAGGGAGGTTATAAGCTGTAATGATAAAGCTTATCTTCTCCGTTTTATTATTCGGTGTAGTAATTTGTTGAGTCGGCATATCTTTTTCAGTCCAATAAAATGTAAGAGTCTTAATTTATAGTTACCTGTGTAATCTGCTTGGGGAAGTATCGGTTCATTACCGGTAAGTTCATATACATCCAACTGTATATTCAGCAAACGGGCATAATAATCGCGCATCAAACGGGAGTCTAACCGTCCTTTCTGTTTGCATAATCCGTTCCAAATATTTACATGTGCCAGCAATAGATATTGCAGTTGTTTGCCATCGGCTTGTGCCGTAATGCCGTTTGAATTCCAACAATAGTAATACATTCCTTGGTTTGTAGTTGCCACGATATGGCATTTTGAAAGAATTTTCGGTAGTGTATATACGTCTTCAAAGACGTGTTGTTCGGGATAGCGTACATTGTTGAATAAAGTTTTCTTATATATTTTGTTCCATGCATAGGCATGGTCGTAGGCACGGCATGCCAGCCAATATGTGTTCATATCGTGGTATGTTCGTGTCGGAAAGGTAAGCAAGTGCTGTCGGTTACGATTTCCGTATCGCTCGGTTACGGGATATTCCAACAGATCATATTCGGGATGAGCAAGCAATATGTCCATCAGCCGTTCATAGGTGTCACGGCTGATCTTGTCGTCGCTATCTACAAATGTAATATAGTGGCCATTAGCATGTTCTATCCCATTGTTTCTTGCATTGCTTAAACCACCGTTCGGTTGGTGAATAACGATAATCCGCGTATCTTTATCTGCCCATCTGTCGCAGATAGAAGGAGAATTATCTGTAGAACCATCGTCGACCAATATCACTTCAATATCATGAAATGATTGCTGAAGAATACTTTCTATACATTCATCAAGAGAGTTTTCCACATTAAAAACCGGAACAACAATGCTCAATTTCATACCTACAAAGATAATAAAAAGTTTTTATTCGCGTTAAGAAAGCAATGGAAAATAAGGAAAAAGACAACAACTATTCCCACATACTTAAATATATGGGTATCTTCGGCGGCGTGCAAGGGTTGAGCATATTTATCGGGATCATACGCAATAAGGTTGTGGCAATGCTCTTAGGGCCGGATGGTATGGGGCTTATTTCTCTGTTTAATTCCACTATAAGGCTATTTTCCGACGGTACAGGGTTGGGTATTCCGATCAGTGCGGTAAGGGAAATAGCGGAAGATTATAAAAGTAATGACGATAGGCGTTTGGTCTATTCCATTCAGACGGTACGTTTATGGACGATATTTACGGCATTTATCGGAACTATTGCGTGCGTGGCATTGAGCCCGTTGCTCAATGCGTGGACTTTTGAGTGGGGAGATCATACGCTTCATTTTATATTATTATCTCCGGTGATAGGCTTTACAGCAGTTACAGGAGGCGAACTTGCCATACTGAAAGGTACCCGAAAGCTCATGAACCTTGCCAGCATATCACTGTATGGTGTGATAGCCGCATTGATTATATCGGTGCCTCTCTACGTCGTTTGGCGCGAGGCAGCGATCGTACCGTCGCTTGTTATTGCAGCTTTTGTGCAGATGTTGCTGACCGTTATGTACTCCTACCGGAATTATCCCTTACACCTGTCTTTCAATGGTGTACTCATACGTAAGGGTTTCGGTATGGTGAAATTGGGATTGGCATTTGTTGTGGCCGGTATAATGGGGAGTGGAGCCGAGTTTCTGATACGCTCTTACCTTAATAACCATGGTTCATTGGAGGCTTTGGGGTTATATAATGCGGGGTTCATGATAACGATAACTTATGCTGGCATGATATTCTCGGCCATGGAAACAGACTTTTATCCGCGCTTGTCTGCCGTGAGAAATACGGGTATAGAGCTGAACCGTACGGTGAACGAGCAGATAGAAGTGTCGATACTGCTGATTTCACCGTTGCTTATAGCATTGATGATCGTATTGCCTATACTACTGCCATTGCTGTATAGCAGTGAGTTTATGGCTATTCTTGGTATGACTCAGGCAGCCGTACTGGCCATGTTTTTGCGGGCGGTTTACCTTCCTATGGAATATATAGCACTTTCTCGCGGCAATTCGTTGATATATTTTTTTCAGGAAGCTTTCAGTGCAGTCTTGCTTGTTGTATTCGTTGTTTGGGGATACAACAGTTACGGACTAAAAGGAATTGGTATTTTTATGGCGTTGGCAGCGGTGGTGGAAACGTTATTTGTCGTAGTTTATACCCATTTGATATATTCGTATCGCATGTCTGTTCCGGTAATGAAATATTTTTCTTTCCAATTCCTTTTAGGATTATTTGCCTATGCTTCGACACATATAGTATCCGATGTTCTTTATTGGAGTGTGGGAATTTTATGGATAGGCGTAAGTTCCTGTTTCTCTTTGAGAATTATGCGTGATAAAACAAAGTTATGGGAAAGTCTGAAAAATAAGGTGAGTAGGAAGTTCAGCAGTCGTAATCGCGACTGATTTATTATGAATTATATCCGATTTGTAATTAATTGTAGTCTTTTTGTTTGTT
Source organism: Prevotella phocaeensis (assembly GCF_900065875.1). Lineage (NCBI taxonomy): Bacteria > Pseudomonadati > Bacteroidota > Bacteroidia > Bacteroidales > Prevotellaceae > Prevotella > Prevotella phocaeensis. The sequence continues at coordinate 203,294 of NZ_LT160624.1, forward strand.
TCAATTGTTTTCAGTGTTAAATCGATATAAAACCTAAAGATTACATATTGAATTATAAAGAATATTTGTTACTTTTGCCATGAAGATAGAATGATGGCTCCCATTATAGTAACGATATTGTTTCTTTGCTATATTCTCTTGGCAACAGAGCGTATGACAAATATAAACAAAGCTGCCGTAACAATATTCGCAGGTACGGTTGGTTGGGTTTTATATATATGCTATGGTGCCGACTTTGTTATGGGATTACACAGCTCGGAATATCATAATTTCTTGCAAAACGGACTGTCTACGAGCTATACCGTAAAACAATTTATTGCCCAAAATATTTTTCTGAAATATGTAGGAAAAGCATCAGAGGTTGTTTTATTTTTATTGGCAACGATGTCTATTGTAGAGATTTTGAATATCAATGGGTGTTTCGATTTCATTCCTCAATTGCTGCGTACACGCAAAAGCAAGGCGATGTTATGGATATTGGCAAGTGTTACATTTATTATATCTGCAAATTTGGATAACCTTACGACCACGGTAATGATGCTTGCCATTATTCATAAAATTATCCCTAATCGGCGCTATCGTATGGTATACGGCGCAGTAGTGTTGATATCGGCCAACTGCGGAGGTGTTTTAACGGTAATCGGAGAGCCAATGGGGTTGGTTTTGTGGAATAATGGTTGTGTAACTCCTACCGATTATTCTATGACCTTGTTGCTGCCGTGCTTGGTTGCATGGGCCATACCTACATGGTGGATAAGCGCCAGACTGCCTGAACGTATTGAGACAGAGTGGGTAACGATGCCTTATCGTGGCGATGATACACGATTAAATACATGGCAACGTGCCTTGATGTTGTTCGTTGGAATAGGAGGTCTTTGGTTTATTCCCACCTTTCATAATATCACTCAACTGAGTCCTTTCCTCGGTGCTTTGTGCGTATTGTCAGTGTTGTGGATCGTTAATGAGATATTCAATAGGAAGTTGATGAATGCGGATGTGCTGGTACAACGCCGAATACCGCGGATATTCCAATATGGTGTCATACAAATGATGCTGTTTGTAATGGGATTTATGCTTGCGATAGGTGTCGTACAAGAGACCGGTGCTGTGCAATGGTTTGTGTCTCATTTCCTGAAATATATAGACAACGACTGGTTGATGGGCATATTTGCAGGTTTGGCAAGTACTATTCTCGACAACTTTGTTACGGCAATCAGTTTCTTTGCATTAAAGACAAATCCGGTTCTCAATGACGAATATTGGAAAATTATAGCCTATGCCATTGCAGTAGGAGGAAATCTATTTGGGATAGGTTCGATGAGTGGGCTGATTTTAATGAAGACCGAACGCATGCGTATGGGATGGTATCTGAAAACAATAGGCGGAAAGACTTTGGTCGGCGGCATATTCGGTTTTGCAGTGTTGTATATTATAATTAATCTATAAAGTTAAAATGGCACAGATAAAAACAATAGGAATTCTTACTTCCGGCGGCGATGCTCCGGGCATGAATGCCGCAATAAGAGCTGTTACTCGTGCGGGGATATGCAATGGATTTAAAATAAAAGGAATTTACAGGGGTTATGATGGATTGATAAACAATGAAGTGACCGATTTTACAACGGAAAATGTCAGCGGCATTATTATGTCCGGAGGGACAATACTTAAGACTGCTCGTTCTATGGAGTTTATGACCGACGAAGGTAAACGTAATGCCTACGATACTCTTGTAAAACATCAAATAGACGCTTTGGTGGTGATTGGCGGTAACGGTTCGCTCACCGGAGCGATGGAGTTTGCCAAAGATTATGACGTATGTTGTATAGGACTCCCGGGAACAATTGACAATGACCTCTATGGAACAGATTCTACGATAGGCTATGATACGACATTAAATACGATTGTGGAATGTGTAGACCGCATAAGAGACACGGCTCAAAGCCACGAACGCATATTCTTTGTAGAAGTTATGGGTAGGGATGCCGGTTTCTTGGCGCAAAATAGTGCGATCGCATCTGGTGCAGAAGCTGCCATTATACCTGAAGACCGTACAGATGTAGACCAATTGGCACAGTTCATGGAACGTGGTATAAGAAAGTCTAAACGTTCGTGTATTGTTATAGTAAGCGAAAGTCCTAAGTGTGGTGCATTGTATTATGCAGACCGTGTACGTAATGAATTTCCCCAATATGATGTCCGGGTATCTATCTTAGGACATCTGCAGCGTGGTGGAAGGCCGACAGCTCATGACCGTATACTTGCATCACGTACCGGTGTCGGTTCTATAGAAGCAATCATGCAAGGACAGCGGAATGTCATGGTCGGAGTGCGCAATAACGAAGTAGTATACGTACCTTTATCCGAGGCAATAAGATCTGATAAGCCGTTCGATAGAAAACTGATAAAAGTATTAGATGAATTGAGTATTTAAATTAGGTCTGCATTGTAAGAATTATACAGCATAAATTTGTTTGTGCTGAATTTTATTTTTATCTTTGCGACAATATTGCAGAAGTAAAACTATATAATATAATAATTATGTCACAAATTAGCGGACGAATATCTCAGATTATCGGACCTGTTATTGATGTCTATTTTGATACAAAAGGAGAAGAGCCCGAAAAGGTGCTTCCGAGAATCTATGATGCGCTGAAAGTGAAGCGTCCTGACGGAAGTGATCTTGTCATAGAAGTTCAGCAACATATTGGCGAAGATACCGTGCGTTGCGTAGCTATGGATAATACCGACGGTCTGCAACGTAATTTGGAAGTTATTCCTACGGGTAGTCCTATTACAATGCCTTCAGGTGATCAGATAAAAGGACGAATGATGAATGTTATCGGAAAGCCGATAGACGGTATGAGTGCATTGAATATGGAAGGCTCATATCCGATACACCGTGCAGCTCCTAAGTTCGACGAATTATCTACTCATAAAGAAATGTTGGCAACAGGTATCAAAGTTATTGACCTGTTGGAACCATATATGAAAGGTGGTAAAATCGGATTATTTGGTGGCGCGGGAGTTGGTAAGACCGTACTTATTATGGAACTTATCAATAATATAGCTAAAGGACACAATGGGTACTCTGTGTTCGCTGGAGTCGGAGAGAGAACCCGTGAAGGTAACGATTTGCTTCGAGATATGCTTGAATCGGGAGTTATCCGTTATGGAGATAAGTTCCGTAAGGCTATGGAAGAAGGCAAATGGGATTTAAGTCTCGTTGATCCGGAAGAAGTGCAAAAGTCTCAGGCGACTCTTGTCTATGGACAGATGAACGAACCACCGGGCGCACGTGCCTCTGTTGCGTTGTCTGGTTTGACCGTTGCCGAGGGCTTCCGTGACCATGGAGGTCAGAATGGTGAACCGGCTGATATTATGTTTTTTATCGATAATATTTTCCGTTTTACACAAGCAGGTTCGGAAGTATCTGCATTATTAGGGCGTATGCCTTCTGCTGTTGGCTATCAACCTACGCTGGCATCTGAAATGGGAGCTATGCAGGAACGCATCACTTCTACCAAGAAAGGTTCTATTACATCTGTGCAAGCTGTATATGTACCGGCAGACGACTTGACTGATCCGGCGCCAGCTACGACGTTTACGCATTTGGATGCAACAACAGAACTTTCACGTAAAATAGCTGAGCTCGGAATTTATCCGGCGGTGGATCCGCTGGGAAGTACATCGCGTATTCTTGATCCGTTGATAGTAGGGAAGGCGCATTATGATTGTGCTCAACGTGTTAAACAATTGCTTCAGCGTTATAACGAGTTGCAAGATATTATCGCTATCCTTGGCATGGATGAATTGTCAGACGAAGATAAATTAACTGTGAACCGTGCGCGTCGTGTACAAAGATTTTTATCTCAACCGTTTGCTGTTGCAGAACAGTTTACAGGGTTACCCGGTGTGATGGTTCCGATTGAAGAAACCATAAAAGGCTTTAATGCTATTCTTGATGGAGAGGTTGACGATTTGCCGGAACAAGCGTTTCTTAATGTGGGTACGATTGAAGATGCCAAGGAGAAAGCAAAAAAACTTCTTGCCGCAGCAAATGTGTAAGGTGGTAAATGTTAGCAATTATAAGTTTATATGCTGAAACTTAAAATTATATCTCCCGAAAGAATTATTTTCACTGGAGAAGTAGACAGCGTAGTTGTTCAGGGAACTCTCGGAGAATTTGAGATTTTATCTAATCATGCTCCGATCATATCTTCTCTTGAAAAAGGAACGATCCGGTTTATTATGCCTAAAGGTGAAAAGACGGCAATAGACATCTTGGGGGGATTTGTAGAAGTTCAGAAAAATGAAGTGAGTATGTGCGTTGAAATCTAATTTTTCGTACGAAAGAATATGGACGAAAAGATGACAGATATAAACAAATTGTGCAAATTGTATATCAAGCAGGGCCTTTGGGCAATTATTGCTTTGAGCTTTCTTATACTGTCTATAATGTGGATCGGAGCAATAAAAGGGATGCTTGTTCCCTTAACTGTAGCTGTTGTCTTTTCTCTTATGTCTGAAATAACAGAAGCTAAGGTCTGGTGTCGTGTTGCTCAAAGGGCGGTTGACAGCCTACCTACATTTTTTATGGCTGTGTCTGGTTTTAGAATGCTTTTGGCTTTGATAGTATTCTTTGTCTATTATCTTATTGCAGGGCGTAGTGAAATATCAGTTTTCTTTTTGATATTTCTTGTATTCTACCTTATGTTGATAATACATCACACACTGTTTTTTGCGAAAATGCAGAAATCATGAGGATGAATATAACATGTATGAAATGAATATAGATATTAAAATAATGAAAAAGATAAAAGCAATACTTTTTCTAATGATGGTGATGCTTGTCCCGATGCAGAGCCAAGCCAACGAGGGCAATAATAGCAAGTTGGATATATCGGAGATTGTACTTGAGCATTTATCAGACTCTTATGAATGGCATATAACGACTTATAATGGAAAATATTTAAGTATCCCGCTACCTATTATTATAAGGAGTGAATCTACAGGTGAGTGGCATTTTTGTACTGTTCATAGTTTGCCTAAAGGTTTCTTTTTCGATAAAAATCATCATGGTAAAATATATGAACGTTTGAAAGATGGCAGTAGTGTACATCCTATTGATTTAAGTATCACGAAAGCTGTTTTGCAAATATGGATAGTGGTGATAATACTTATTATCGTTTTTCTTTCATGTGCGCGGTGGTATACCCAAAGGAATGAAAAGAGCGATGCCCCGAAAGGTTTTGTTGGAGCAATGGAAATGCTGGTGATGACCATTCATGATGAAGTGATAAGGCCATCGGTGGGTGAGAAGCATTATAAACAATATGCTCCTTATTTGCTTACTGTATTTTTCTTCATACTTGCATGTAATTTGGTAGGACTAATTCCTATCTTTCCCGGAGGTGCAAATGTTACGGGAAATATTAATATTACAATGTTTCTTGCAGTGTGTACTATGCTTGCAATTAATCTATTTGGCAACAAAGAGTATTGGAAAGAAATCTTTTGGCCGGAGGTTCCGATTTTTTTAAAAGTTATACCTCTGATGCCCGTAATAGAATTATTCGGAATATTTACAAAACCTTTTGCCTTGATGATCCGTCTTTTTGCTAATATGATGGCTGGCCATGCAGTAATATTGAGTTTCACATGTGTGATTTTCCTTGGTTGGTCTATGGGAGTTGGTTATGGTATAGGTTTAAATCTTTTTAGTGTAATTATGCTCCTCTTTATGAATTGTCTTGAGCTATTGGTGGCATTTGTTCAAGCCTATGTGTTTACATTATTGAGCGCAGTGTTTATCGGTATGGCTCATAAAGAGCATGAAGTTGAGTAACACAAACAGAATAAAAAGAATAATAACAAATAATTAATAAATAAAAAAGAATTATGATGATTTCAACATTATTGGCTGCTGAAGGTCTGGCACAGCTGGGCTGCGGTCTCGGTGCAGGTATTGCAACAATTGGTGCAGGTTTGGGTATTGGTAAAATCGGTGGTAACGCAATGGATGCTATTGCACGTCAACCCGAAGCTTCTGGTAAGATTATGACAAATATGATATTGACATCGGCTTTCGTAGAGGGATGTGCTCTTTTTGCTATTGCAGCCTGTGCATTCGTTATCAAGTAATAAAAATATAGATGAATAATTTCCCATCAATATTAACGCCAGATTTCGGACTGCTGTTTTGGATGTTCTTGGCGTTCTTGGTGGTTTTTGGTGTCCTTGCTAAATTCGGGTTCCCCGCTATTATTAAGATGGTGGAGGGGCGTAAGCAATATATAGATGATAGCCTGCGCAAGGCACATGAAGCCTCGGAACGTCTTGATAATATTAAACAGGAGGGAGATGCTATATTGCAAGAAGCACGTGAGAAACAGGCCCAAGTCATAAATGAAGCTGCCGTAACTCGTGATGCTATAGTCGAGAAGGCACAGGTAAAGGCACATGAAGAAAGTGCTCGTATAATATCAGATGCCAAGGCGCAAATCGAAAATGATAAGCAGAATGCTGTTCGGGATATTAGAACTCAGGTGGCTGAGCTTAGTATTCAAATAGCAGAAAATATCTTACGCGAAAAATTATCCTCAAATGATATGCAAATGGAAATGATTGATCGACTGTTAGATGACGTTTCTAAAAGCAAAAATAAAGATTAAATTGTAGTTTATGAATTTAGGTGTAATATCAGTTCGATATGCCCGTGCCCTTCTCAAATGTGCAGTTATGGAAAAGCGGGAAGACGAACTCTATCATGAGATGCAATATCTGATGGCGAGTTATGTCGAAGTGCCTGAACTGAGAATTACGATAGATAATCCTATTCTCTCAAAGAGTAAGAAGCAGATGTTACTTGAAACAGCTTGTGGTAATACTGCCAATCCGTTAACAAGGAAGTTTATCGCTCTTATATTGAGTGAGGATAGGGAGTATGCTTTGCAATTCATAGCTGCATCGTATATTACTCTTTACAGGAAAGATAAAAATATCACTCTCGGAAAACTTGTCACTGCTACTGCTGTAGATGCTGTTACAGAACAGAAAATGAAGCAGATGGTCGAAAGCAAAACTCATGGAACTGTAAAGTTTAATACGGAAGTAGAGCCTGATATCATTGGTGGATTTATCTTAGAATATGATACATATCGGTTGGATGCCAGTGTAAAGACTAAACTTCGCCGTATTCTAACAGAATTTAAGAAATAAAATAAATAAAATGTCAGATAAAATAAAACCAAGTGAAGTGTCTGAGGTATTGCTTCAGCGGCTCCGACAGATTAACGAAAGAGAACATTTTGAAGAAATTGGTACAGTGCTGACTGTCAGTGATGGTGTCGCTCGTATTTATGGACTTCGCAATGCCGAGGCGAATGAACTCCTTGAATTCGAGAATGGTACGATGGCTATTGTGATGAACTTGGAGGAAGATAATGTCGGTTGTGTGCTTCTCGGTTCTACTACAGGTATCAAAGAAGGACTGTCGGTAAAACGTACTCACCGAATTGCTTCTATCCGCGTTAATGATAACTTCCTCGGACGTGTCGTTAATCCTTTGGGACAGGCTATTGATGGATCAGGAGATATTGACATTACAGACGCATTTGAAATGCCTCTTGATAGGAAAGCACCCGGTGTCATCTATCGTCAACCAGTAAAAGAACCTTTACAGACAGGTCTAAAGGCTGTAGACTCTATGATTCCTATAGGTCGTGGACAACGAGAGCTTATCATTGGTGACCGTCAGACGGGAAAGACTGCAATTGCGGTTGACACTATTATTAATCAGAAAAGTTTTTATGAGGCAGGAAAGCCTGTGTATTGTATTTATGTTGCAATCGGACAGAAAGCATCTACCGTTGCTGCACTTGTGCAGACACTTAAAGAGCATGGGGCTATGCCTTATACGATTATTGTAAGTGCAACGGCTGCCGATCCTGCAGCCATGCAGTATTATGCTCCGTTTGCAGGAGCGGCCATCGGTGAATATTTCCGTGACAGAGGATATTCTGCCCTTGTTGTATACGATGATCTTAGTAAGCAGGCTGTTGCTTATCGAGAAGTTTCATTAATTCTCCGACGTCCATCTGGGCGCGAAGCATATCCCGGCGATGTGTTCTATCTTCACTCCCGTTTACTTGAACGTGCAGCACGTATAAACGATCAGCAGGAAGTTGCAGAGCAAATGAATGATCTGCCGGAATGTATGAAAGGGCATGTAAAAGGCGGAGGTTCATTAACTGCTCTCCCGATTATCGAAACGCAGGCTGGAGATGTTTCCGCATATATCCCGACCAATGTAATTTCTATTACAGATGGGCAGATTTATCTGGAGACTAATCTCTTTAATGAAGGCTTCCGTCCGGCTATCAATGTAGGTATATCCGTCTCTCGTGTTGGAGGTTCTGCGCAGATAAAAAGCATGAAGAAGGTTGCCGGAACACTGAAAATAGATCAAGCACAGTACCGTGAACTGGAGGCTTTCTCCAAATTCTCAAGCGATATGGATCCTGTAACGGCGATGACGATTGATCGTGGGCGGAAGAATAACCAGCTTCTTATTCAGCCTCAATATACACCAATGCCGGTGGGTGAACAGGTTGCTATTCTGTATTGTGGAGTTCATGGACTGATGCAAAGCGTGCCAGTCGATCAAGTAAGAAAATGCCAAGATACATTCCTTGATAAGATGCGTACATCGCATCCGGATGTTATTGAGATGTTGGCAAACGGACAACTTACCGATGAAGTGACGGCCACGATAGAAAACACTATGGCCGATATAGCTGGACAATATAAAGCTTGATAGCCTATGCCATCATTAAAAGAGATCAAAACACGTATAGCGTCTGTCAATAGTACACGTAAAATAACGAGTGCTATGAAGATGGTGGCATCGTCTAAATTGCATCATGCTCAGATCGCCATTCAAAATATGCTTCCTTATGAAAATTTGTTGGAGCATATTCTTAAGGCATTTCTTGCAAGCAGACAGGAAGCCGAAAGCTCATTTGAGATCGGACATAAGGACGTTAAGAAAGTGGTGCTTATGGTATTCTCTTCTAACAGCTCTCTTTGCGGAGGATTTAATAGCAATATTATCAAGGTGATGCAGCAAACTGTTGGTGAATATAAACAGCAAGGCATTGATGATATTACTATTTATCCTATAGGAAGAAAGATTGCCGAAAAAGCGGTAAGACTCGGGTTACGATGTGTCGGTAACTTTACTGAGCTTGCCGAAAAACCGGATGCAAAGCAATGTGCTGAAATTTCCAAGGAGTTATCTGCAAAGTTTTTGAAAGGAGAAGTTGATAAGGTAGAAATGATTTATCATCATTTTAAGAGTGCCGGTTCTCAGGTATTAACAAGAAAATGTTTCTTACCGATAGATTTATCTACAGAGATCGGTTCAGATAACGATCGTGATTTGAGTTCAAATATGGCGACTGCTAAGGCACAGGAATATCTACGTAAGAAGAAACAGAAAGAACAATCGAATGCCGAAGAGGTGAAACCATTGAATGATGACTTTATTGTAGAGCCAAATCTTGAGATAGTATTGAAGACTTTAACTCCGAAATTGCTCAACTTAATGGTGTATACCGCATTGTTGGACAGTAATGCAAGCGAACATGCTGCACGCATGGTAGCAATGCAGACGGCAACAGATAATGCGGATGAATTATTGCGTGATTTGAGTTTACAATATAACAAGAGTAGGCAACAGGCTATTACAAACGAATTGCTTGATATTGTCGGAGGAAGTGTCAATAATTAACGATATATTTTAAAATCAAGTTTACGCAGGAGATGAGACTATGTTTGCCTCTCTCCTGCTTTTGTTTTGTGCCTTAATAAATGTATACAGTTTAAGAAAAACATATTATGGATTAGCATCTATATACATGAATTCAGTGAATATCGAGAAGTCTTTATATACAGTTTTATGTTGATCTAATTTCTCTGTCATAGAGTTGCAGAGTATGTAATCTGTTGATTACAGGGAAATTAATGCCTGATTGATGCTGATGACAAGAAAGCAAAATGTTGTGTACATACAGTTTTAAATAGGAAATTAGTTTATCTCTTACTCTTGCAAAAACCTTAATAAGGTGAAGTAAGAATACATATTTTTGTTATTTATTATTTTATCCCGCTCGTGTTGCCCTTCAATAAATCTATTGTTTCTTTTTATGAATACACTCACATCTTTTACCATTGTGCATATATACGAATGTAAAACGGCACATAATGTTAATATTGTTAAATTTTATATGTTTGTTTAACATGGTTGTGTTAATGAGTTAAGAGATTCGTTATCTTTGCTGACATGAAGAAGAAAACGATTTGGATTATATCGATTATAATGGGATTTTCTTTCCTTGCATTGCTATTTTTGCAATTGAAATATATTCGCGAAATGACAAATATGAAGAAAGAACAATTCGATGAGTCTGTGAACCGTGCGCTTTATCAGGCTGCACGTAATTTGGAACTCAATGAAACTTTACGCTATCTTGAGAAGGATGTAAACGAAACAGAACGCAAAGCCTTCCGACAAGACTCTATTGGCACGAGATCGGGGCAACCTGATGGTACTATTCAACAGTCTCATCAATATTCCGTTGCAGGTAATGATGGAACGGTCTATTCATCATTCGAGTTGAAAACAATAACAACGAAACCGTCTCAAATGCCTAAAGCGATGATCCTACATAACGATAAAAATTCATTGTCAGAGGCTTCCAAGTCGTTACAGGAAATCGTTAAAAATCGCTATGTTTATCAAAAGGCATTGCTCGATGAGGTAGTATACTCCATATTATATTCAGCTTCAGAAAAACCATTAAAGGAAAGAGTCAACTTTAAATTGCTCGATCAGGATTTGAAAGCGGAGCTGATGAATAACGGAATTAATATACCTTACCACTTTACTGTAAGCACACAAGACGGGCGAGAAGTCTATAGATGTCCGGATTATTCTGATGATGGAGAAGAATATACCTATTCTCAAGTGCTCTTTCGCAACGATCCACAGTCGAATATGGGAGTTGTCAAGATACATTTTCCGGAGATGAACGAGTACATATTCTCTTCTGTGCGGTTCCTTATACCGGCAGTTGTGTTTACTTTCGTGCTCTTGGTAACGTTTGTTTTCACGATAGTTATCATCTTTAGGCAAAAGAGATATACAGAAATCAAAAACGATTTTATCAATAACATGACTCATGAATTAAAAACACCTATAGCAAGTATATCGCTTGCAGCCCAGATGCTTAATGATAAGTCGGTTAGCAAGAGCGAGGCAATGATGGCACATCTCGGTGGAGTGATCAACGATGAGTCCAAACGTTTGCGTTTCCTTGTTGAGAAAGTATTGCAGATGTCAATGTTCGACCGCAAGAAAGCGGTGTTCAAAAAGAAACGTCTCGACCTGAATGAGATTGTGGAGAATATAGCTAACTCTTTCACATTGCGCGTAGAGCATACGGGAGGAAAGATTTATACTGATATAGGTGCCATCGATTCTACTATCTATGTGGATGAAATGCACTTCCAAAATGTGATATTTAATTTGATGGATAATGCCGTAAAATATAGAAAACAAGATAAGCCTATCGATATCTATCTGAAGACATGGAATGATAACGATTATCTATATTTGTCAGTTCGCGATACAGGACTTGGCATCAAAAAAGAAAATTTGAAGCGTATATTCGAAAAGTTCTACCGTGTGCATACGGGTAATGTGCACGATGCAAAGGGCTTCGGGCTTGGTTTGGCTTATGTAAAGAAGATTATTGATCTGCATAATGGCGAAATTCGTGTAGACAGTGAGTTCGGAAAAGGTACGGAATTTACAATCAAACTTCCTGTTATTAAGGAAGACTGATTATGCTGATAAGAATTATTAATATATAAACATTAAAAATTATGGAAGATAAGTTGAAAATTTTATTGTGCGAAGATGATGAAAATTTAGGTATGTTACTTCGCGAATATTTACAGGCAAAGGACTATACGGCAGTATTATGTCCTGATGGTGAAGTTGGTTATAAGGAATTCTTGAAGAGTAAGTTCGACATTTGTGTACTCGATGTAATGATGCCTAAGAAAGATGGCTTTACATTAGCACAGGAAATCCGCCAAGCTAATGCAGAGATACCTATTATTTTCCTTACGGCTAAAACATTGAAAGAAGATATCCTTGAAGGATTTAAAATCGGGGCAGACGATTACATTACCAAGCCATTTTCTATGGAAGAATTGGTTTTACGTATAGAGGCAATCCTGCGTCGTGTGCGCGGAAAGAAGAATAAAGAGTCTACGCTTTACCATATCGGGCGCTTTACATTCGACACACAGAAGCAGTTACTTTCTATCGGAGATAAGCAGACAAAGCTCACAACAAAGGAGAATGAACTGCTCGCTCTGTTGTGTGCTCATGCCAATGAAATACTGCAAAGAGATTTTGCACTGAAAACGATATGGATAGATGACAACTATTTCAATGCTCGTTCTATGGATGTATATATCACGAAGTTACGCAAACATCTGAAAGACGATGATCAAATCGAAATCATTAATATCCATGGCAAGGGTTATAAACTGATTACTCCCGAGGGAGAATAAATTTCTGATACAGATAGGGCATGTAAAGCATGTTGCAACAGTTTGCTGATAAAGAACGGTTGCGATATGTTTTACATGCTTTTTTGTTATTTTGAACAAGATATTATATACTTTCGGTGGATAATGAAAATAAGGAAGCATGAAAATGTTGTTTTGATATTGTTATAACCCACAGTATGTTTATTGTTCATATATGATTATCCTAATGCTGATAGAGGCTGTATATGGCGTGATTAGGAGTTATGTATATCATCTCAAGACATATTTCAATTAGGTTTTTTCATTGTAATATATCCATAAATTTTATTTTTTATGCCTTTATTTATTGGCAGAACTATTTGATAGATTTAAATCATGTAAAAACATCAGAAATCCGTTTTACATTTAATATTTTGCAAGAAAAAGTTTGGATTTCTAACTAAAATTAATTATTTTTGCGACCATCCAATGGCTATTCTTTATTTTGTTACAATCCAATATTATACTGGTATCGTGAAACTACAATAATTTATTGAAAAACTATTACTTAGACCTGTTTGGCGTAGTTTGATAAACTATTGCCTGATAAATTGATATAAAGACCTGACAATTCATTAGTCAATGAACCATATAATAATTTTATAACTTGAAAACAGATGAAAAGTAAATTTTGTTATTGGCAAAGGCAACTTTTGATGCTTTTGTTGTTGTTCGAATCAAGCCTGATAACACTGCAGGCTAAATTGCTAAATAACGGCGGGCCCACTACTGTAAAAGAGTGGAATACCGACAAAATGTTGCAGATGGAAGATTGCTGAAAAGGTGCTCCAACATAAAGAAAAAGCATGGGACATTACGGGAAAAACAGCTGATGCGTACTATAAATTAACGGAGATGAATGATGGGACGTATATAGACAGGTCTAAATTTACAGCTCCAAAGAGTTATTGGTTTGCTATTCCTATCGATCAGATGCAGATAGATCCCAATCTGGTGCAAAATCCCGGTTATTGATAGTAAAGTTTTTGTATGCGTTATTTGGGGAAAATAGTAATATGTGTGCCGGATAGGTTGCGATTTACCGGAAAAACATGCTATAGATAAGTCCGATAGGTTGCATTTCTGTTGCAGATAAGATATATGTGTACCGCGACAGAATGGGTGCTCTCAATCGTCAACCTCCGTAGTTCATGATGTCAACCTCCGTGGTTCACGATGTCAACCTCCGTAGTTCACGATGTCAACCTCCGTGGTTCATGGCGTCAACCTCCGTAGTTCACACCGTGATATAATAATAGTAAAATGCAATATACGAAAAACGCACCAAAGATATTTCCGTGTCTTTGGTGCATTTTTTATATGTTTATACGGATATCTCCGATTATTCAAGCCATTTTACATAGCAAAAATCTTGCCTATGGGGTAGGTTCTTATTTTTCGGATACATACGTACGCATGTGCGGAAAGCACCAGCCTCGTCCGGTTCTATTACAGCTTCAAAAGTGTAATTGTTGCCATCGTGCGCCACGACTTCAAAAGGATGTATGCTGAATATTTCGCGTTCATCGCCGCTTTGCTCGTTTTTCAGCGTTACAAGTTCCAATCCTATAGCGTCATCCAATCCCTGTTCGTCGATTACGTATTGCATTTTATACTTGACACCGGTCTCACCACCTTTCTCAAGTAGTCCTGTCTGTTTGGAAACAACGTGTATTCCATCCCAACGCTCTGCAACGGTCTCTTTCCATAAAGCAATTTCTTTGGCCAGCTGATAGTCTTTTGCAGCGAGTTTCTCAAAGCGTTTTGCTTCTTTCGTATAGAACTTTGTGTAGTAATCATCCAGCTGTCGTTTCATCGTATAATGAGGTGCGATGGTTGCTATAGAGTTCTTAACGACTTTGATCCAGTTCTCGCTATAGCCTTTCTTGTTCTTCTTATAGTACATCGGAATGATGTCGTTTTCGAGAAGCGAGTAGATGGTTGCGGCATCGAGCTGGTCTTGGTATTCTTGATTTTGATAGGTACGTTTCTGCGGAAGTGCCCAACCGGCGTTTTCGCGATAGCCTTCTACCCACCATCCATCGAGAACCGACAGGTTTACAACGCCGTTCATCTCGGCTTTCTCGCCGGATGTACCCGATGCTTCGAGCGGGCGTGTGGGCGTATTCATCCAGATGTCCACGCCCGAAACGAGGCGTCTTGCCAATTGCATATCATAGTCTTCGAGGAATATAATCTTCCCCAAAAACTCTGGCCGCTGGCTTATTTCAAAAATCTTCTTAATGAGTCCTTGTCCTGCACCGTCCGCAGGATGGGCTTTACCGGAGAAGAAGAACAGTACAGGATGCTCCGGATCGTTTACTATCTTTGACAGACGATCGAGATCAGTGAACAAAAGATGGGCACGCTTATACGTGGCAAAGCGACGGCAGAAGCCTATCATCAATGCATTGGGGTTAATGCGTTCCATAATAGATACGACTTTCGAAGGATCACCTTGGTTCTTCAGCCAGCTTTCGGTGAACTTCTCACGTATGTGTTTGATAAGTTTTTCTTTTAATGCCATACGTGTCTTCCATATTTCCTCGTCGGAAACATCGTAGATGGCGTGCCATATCTCTTCGTTACTTTGGTCTTTTATGAAGTTAGGGGCGAAGTATTTATCGTACAATTTTCTCCACTCTGTGGCCGTCCATGTGGGGAAGTGTACGCCGTTCGTTACGTAGCCGACATGATTTTCTTCGGGATAATACCCGTTCCATATCGACGCAAACATCTTCTGACTTACCCATCCGTGGAGCTTGCTAACACCGTTTACCTCCTGACAAGTGTTACATGCGAAGATACTCATGCAGAACCTTTCGTTGTGATCTTCAGGGTTTTGGCGTCCCATACCTATGAACTCATCCCATGTGATGCCGAGTCTTGCAGGATAGCCGCCCATGTATTTACCGAAAAGAGTCTCGTCGAAATAGTCGTGACCGGCAGGTACGGGGGTATGAACAGTATAGAGAGACGAAGCACGCACCAACTCCATAGCCTGATTGAACGACAGGCCTCCATCTATATAATCGCAGAGTCGCTGCAGGTTGCAGAGGGCGGCATGGCCTTCGTTACAATGGTATATCTGTTTGGTTATGCCCAGTTTCTTCAATGTCAATATACCGCCGATGCCGAGAAGTATCTCTTGTTTCAGCCTATTTTCCCAATCACCGCCGTAAAGGGAGTGGGTGATAGGTCTGTCGAACTCGGAGTTCATCTCATTGTCTGTATCGAGTAAATACAGTTTGATGCGCCCTACGTTTACGCGCCATATATAAGCATGGACCAGATAATTCAGATACGGAACGTCTACAACGACGGGATTACCGTTCTCGTCCAGTTGACGTTCGATCGGCAACGAGCTGAAGTTCTGCGCTTCGTATTTAGCTATTTGCTGACCATCCATGCTTAACGACTGTGTGAAGTATCCGTAACGATAAAGAAAACCAACCGCACACATATCCACGTTACTATCTGATGCTTCTTTCAGATAGTCGCCCGCAAGCATACCGAGCCCGCCTGAATAAATCTTCAGAACCTGATTTAGTCCATATTCCATGCTGAAATAAGCCACGGAGGGGCGCTTCTTATCGGGTTCTACATCCATATATGTACGGAAATCCGTATATACTTTATTTATATTCTTCATCACAACCTTGTCTTTTACAAGCGCCATCTTGCGGTCGTAACTGAGACGTTCCAATAACAGAACAGGGTTGTGTCCAACCTCTTCATAAAGTTTCTCATCCAAACTTTTAAATAGGTTTCGGGCTTCATAGTTCCATGCCCACCACATATTATGGGCTAACTCGTCCAAACACTTCATCTCCTCCGGAAGCCTCGACTTGATAGTCATGCTTTTCCATTGGGGAGCATTAGCGTAATCGGCTTTAATTTTCATAAAAAATGTTTTTGTTTATTTGTTATTTATTTTCTTCTTTCTGCACGCCTTAATGCAAAGTCGTATGCGGCGTAATAATATTCGATAAAGTTCTCCCACAGTGCCTTTTTTGATAATTTGTCGGCATTGCTCCGTGCCTTTTTTATTTCAGTATCGCCGAAAGCAGTATATTTGATAACAGTTTCTTTGATTTGTTCGGCTACTTCGTAGTAGTTATCATCGGTGCGATGTATTACTTTTACGCCGTCTTCTATCTCGCTGTAAGCCCCTTTAACAGAGTTGGCCCACAGGCCGAAACCGGCAAGATCCGTGGTTATGCAAGGCACTTTGAATGCGATAGATTCTAAAGGTGTGTATCCCCAAGGCTCGTAATACGAGGGATAGATGCACAAATCGTTACCCAATATAATGTCATAATAAGACATGTTGGCAATACCATCGTCTCCGGTAAGATAGCAAGGCATGAATACAATTTTCACTTTGCAGTCTTTTTTATTCTGCATGTCGAGATGCTTCATCATGCCCAATACATTGTCGTTATCCATGTTATGGAGCCAATGCGTCAGCATTGAATAGGGGAGAGGCGTATCGTATTGTTTACCACTTCCCAACCTTTCAATAAGGTCTTGCCGCGGTTCGCTCACCCACGCCGGAACATCAATGAATGCCAAAACATCTTTATTAAGTTCGTTTGTCTGCGAAAGACGGTTCATAGATTCTATGAAAACGTCTATTCCTTTGTTCCTAAATTCGTAGCGTCCGCTTGTTGATATGATTAAAGTATCATCGTTTAAATTGGTTCCCATCAGCGCATTGGCAATCGAAAGCATACGTTTTCGTGCTGCTTTTCGTTTGGCAGTAAAGGCATTTCCCTTAGGAACAAAGCTGTCTTCAAAACCGTTTGGCAATACAAAGTCGACGGGCTTGTCGAGCAATTCTTTACATTCGTTGGCTGTAATATCGCTTACCGTGGTAAAGCAGTCTACATGCTTGGCTGTCTGTTTCTCAATAGAATGCTTACTTTGCATATTGAGTTCGGCCGCCATTTGGTCGCCGTTATAAGCAAAAAGGTATTTGTAAAGCGGCTTATTGTTACCGGCTATGCTACGCCCAATGCTGGTTGCATGAGTAGTGAAGACTGTGGCTATTTGCGGAAGTTCATGGCGCAAGTAGAGTAATCCCAAGCCTGTCATCCATTCATTCCCGTGATAAACAACCCGTTTAGTTTTGTCTAAATAATGATGATAGAAACTTTCTGCCACCTTAGCTGCTGCGTACGAAAACATCGAAGCCTCGTCGTAATCGCCGTAAGCGTGCAGGCTATCCACCTGATAGAATTCCCATAAGCGGGTATAAATATCGTTTTTTTGAGCAAAGAATGTGGAGAAATCTACGAGAATGGCTATCGGTTGGCCGGGTATATCCCACCGGCCTATCTTTAATTTTAGTCCTTCAGCAATGGCAGATTCCCGCCAATCGTGAAATAAAGATTTATCTTCCGTGAAATAAGGGCAACCTGTGTTTTTCCAACAATCGGGACCTATGAAAATAAGGTGGTCGTTCATCCGTTTACACAATGTTTCTGCCCTTGTAGAAAGAACGGTGTATATACCGCCTACTTTATTACATACTTCCCAACTTGCTTCAAAAATATAATCAGGAAACAATCTGTTTTTGCCCATATACAATTGATGATAATGTGGGCAAAGATAACATAAAATTCATAAAAACGCAATTTAAGCAGATATATTTTTATAAAAGTTCTTGTTTTCTTGATATAATCAAGTACCTTTGTATTAAATAATTAATCGAGATTATGAAGCAAATTATTTTAACGATAGCATTGTTTTTAATACCTTTATCGGGCTGCATGGCACAAACCGACGGTGTCTTTAAGGGTATTATATATAATAAGGAGTACAATGTATATCTGACAATTGATTTTTATGCTAATAACATAAAAGTGCCCGGACAAGAGTTTTTGGGCGAGATGGCCGGCTTCTTCGGCGATTATACAGACTCCCGGAAATGGTTCATTACCTCTGCTAAGTGTGTGAATAACCATTTTGCTGAGTTGAACTTAACGAATGATTATGGCAGTGAAGATTTTCATGCAACACTGACATTCAATGCCGACAGCACTTTTAGCTTTAAGCAAATAAGCGGCAGTTCCCTTAAAATAGCAAGAAACCGAAAGTGGGTTAAGTTGCCTAAGCAAATGATCTTTGTGCGACGGGATAAATAAGATATTTCGGAACATGGTATATCTACACTGCATAGATGTATTTTCTATCGGATATAGGTGGCGTGTCTATCATTGATAGATATGTAATCTTTTTACGGCAGAAAACGGATATAAGGTTTACAATTGTGCAAATCGGTTTCCGTAATGAACTTTCGTAAGATTATTTTTGCATAATGACGTTTTTTTCGTACTTTTGCAGCAATATTTCTGAACATAACAATAACGGCATATGAATATTTCTTATAAGTGGCTTAAGGAGTATGTAGACTTCGATTTAACTCCACAGGAAACGGCGGATGCTTTGACTTCTATCGGTCTTGAAGTAAACTCTCTCGAAGAGGTACAGACCGTGAAGGGAGGTCTGAAAGGATTGTTTGTCGGTAAAGTTCTTACCTGTGAGGCGCATCCCGATAGCGATCATCTTCATGTCACAACGGTGGATTTCGGTAAAGAAGAGCCGCAACAGATTGTTTGCGGAGCCCCGAACGTGGCCGCAGGGCAGAAAGTTATTGTTGCCGATCTGGGCTGTGTGCTCTATGAGGGGGATAATGAATTTACCATAAAGAAATCGCGTCTTCGCGGTGTAGACTCGTTCGGGATGATCTGTGCCGAAGACGAAATAGGCATAGGTACCGGACATGACGGAATTATCGTACTTCCGAGCGATGCTGTTGTGGGAACCCCGGCAGCAGAATATTATCATCTTGAAAGCGATTGGCTGATCGAAATAGATATTACAGCGAATCGGTCGGATGCATTAAGTCATTACGGCGTAGCACGCGATTTGTATGCATGGCTGTTGCAGAACGGTTATCGAACATCGTTACACCGACCGGATTGCAGTGCATTTAAAGTAGACAACGAGGCGCTGCCGATAGATGTTGAAATAGAAAATACCGATGCCTGCAAGCGTTATGCATGCGTTTCTATAACGGATTGCGAGGTAAAGGAAAGCCCTGAATGGCTACAAAATAAACTGCGCGTGATAGGTTTGCGCCCGATAAACAATATCGTAGATATTACCAATTATATTATGATGGCTTACGGACAGCCCATGCATTGTTTCGATGCCGACATGGTGAAAGGTAGGAAGATTGTCGTGCGGACGCAGCCCGAAGGAACAAAATTCGTAACTTTAGACGGTGAGGAACATGCGCTCGGATCACACGATTTAAGCATTTGCAATACCGAAGAGCCTATGTGCATAGCCGGAATATTCGGCGGGAAAGGCAGCGGAACGTATGATACGACCAAGAACGTGGTACTCGAGAGCGCTTATTTTCATCCTACGTGGATTCGTAAGAGCGCGCGCAGACATGGACTAAGCACCGATTCGAGCTATCGTTTCGAGCGCGGAATCGATCCCGATGGTACCGTTTATGCACTGAAACAGGCTGCCATTCTATGTAAAAAACTTGCGGGAGGAAAGATTTCCATGCAGATCAAAGACGTGTATCCCGAGCCGATTGCCGGCAGCAGAGTAATGCTTGAATACGATTATGTGGATAGATTGATTGGCAAAGCGATCGGTCATAATACGATAAAAAGCATTGTAACGAGCTTGGAAATGAAGATTGAAGCCGAGAAAGAAGACCGTAGCTTGGAACTTCTTGTGCCGGCTTATCGGGTGGATGTGCAGCGCCCTTGCGACGTTGTGGAAGATATTCTGCGCATTTATGGCTATAACAACGTTGAGATACCCGCACAGCTCAAGAACTCATTGACTGTTCAGGGGGAGGAAGACAAAGCCGATCACCTGCAAAATATTATTAGCGAACAGCTCGTGGGGTGCGGTTTCAGCGAGATATTGAATAACTCGTTGACGAAGACTTCTTATTACGCCGGGCTCAATCATTACACGGAAGAAAGCACGGTAAAGGTGATGAATCCGCTGAGCGCAGATCTCGGTGTGATGCGGCAGACATTACTTTTCGGCGGTTTGGAGAGTATCATGCGCAATGCGAACCGCAAGAATTCGAACCTGAAATTTTTCGAATTCGGCAACTGTTACCATTATGATAAGGACAAATGGACGGCCGATGAGCCGATTAAAGGCTATACGGAAGAATGCCACCTCGGACTTTGGGTAACAGGAAAGCGCGTAGAAGGATCGTGGGCGCATCCTGATGAAGTATCTTCTTTTTTTGAACTGAAGGCTTATGTGCAGAACGTTTTTGCCCGTTTAGGCATTGTGCCGGGCATGTATGTTGTGGAAAACAGCGACAACAACATCTTTTCAAAAGGTTTGGCGGTTAAAAACAGAGGCGGCAAGACGCTTGCCGAGATGGGCATCTTGAGCACAGAGTTGAAGAAGCGGACCGACATTTCCGGCAATGTATATTTTGCAGACATAAACTGGACGGCAGTTATGAAAGCCGTGCGCAAGCATAAGGTTGAGTTCGCAGAAATATCCAAGTACCCCGCCGTGAGTCGCGACTTGGCATTGCTGATAGACAAAGATGTGCAGTTCGAGCAGATAGACCGGCTGGCAAGACAGACCGAAAAGAAACTCCTGAAACGCGTAGAACTGTTCGATGTGTATGAAGGCAAGAATCTGCCCGCGGGCAAGAAGAGCTATGCCGTGAACTTTATTTTGCAGGACGAGCAGAAAACGCTTAACGACAAGCAGATCGATGCCATTATGAATAAACTCATAACGCAGCTCACCACGAAGCTCGGCGCACAATTGAGATAACAACATTTTAGAAACGACAAACAATTAAAACAATAAACTTCAATGGGAAGAGCATTTGAATATCGTAAAGCAACAAAGCTAAAAAGATGGGGGCACATGGCCCGCACGTTCACAAAGATCGGCAAACAAATCGCTATTGCGGTGAAAGCCGGAGGGCCCGATCCGGAAAACAATCCGCATCTTCGCGCCATCATACAAACCGCAAAGCGCGAGAACATGCCGAACGACAACGTGCAGCGCGCCATTAAAAACGCGATGGGCAAGGATCAGAGCGAATATAAGGAAATGACGTACGAAGGATACGGCCCTCATGGGATCGCCATCTTTGTAGACGCTGCTACGGACAATACAACCCGAACGGTGGCGAACGTGCGCGCCGTTTTCAACAAATTCAGCGGCAACCTCGGCACAATGGGCTCGCTTTCCTTCCTGTTTGATCATAAATGCGTGTTCACGTTCAAGAAGAAAGACGGCGTAGACATGGATGAGCTGATACTTGAACTGATCGATTTCGGGGTAGACGATGATTACGACGTCGATGAGGAAGAGGGCGAAATTACCATCTACGGCGATCCGAAAAGCTTCGGCGACATTCAGAAATATCTCGAAGACAACGGTTTCGAAGTAAAAGGAGCCGAGTTTACGCGCATTCCGAACGATTTGAAAGACGTTACGCCGGAGCAGCGCGAGACGATCGACAAGATGGTAGATTTGCTTGAAGACGACGATGACGTGCAGAATGTCTACACGAACATGAAGCCGGCAGAAGAATAATCTTCATGGGGTATTCCCCGTTAGGTTTATAATTGGTGATAAGTTTTGCAGGTTGCCTCATACACGGGCAGCCTGCTTTTGTTTTCCGAAGAAATGCTTCGCACGGTGGGGGAGTAGCGCGCCCGCCGCAACCCTCGAAAGATTTTATGCGCAGGCGAGGAGCTTTCTTGGGCTGAAAATCTGTTTTACGTGCAGGCGATGGGGTTTCTCGGGCGAAAAATCAGTTTTGCGTGCAGGCGAGGGGCTCGTTTGTACTGAAAATCTGTTTTGCGCGCAATCGAGGGGCTCGCTCGGACTGAAAATCCGTTTTGCGCGCAGGCGAGGGGCTTTCTTGTGCTGAAAATTTGTTTTGTGCGCGGGCGAGGGGCTTGCTCGGGCTAAAAAATTGTTTTATGTGCAATCGAGGGGCTCGTTCGGACTGAAAATCCGTTTTATGCGCGGGATTATCATGAAGCGTTTGGGAAATTATTTTATTTTCTCCCTAAATTCCTTTGGCGTGACTCCCGTTTTCTTTTTGAATTTGGTGGAGAAGTAGCCCGAAGAATCGAAATTCAGCAGATAGGCAATTTCTTTGACGCTCATTTCCGAAGACGACAGCAGCTCCATGGCCCGTTGAAGCCGAAGCTCCTGCTGATACAGGGCGGGCGGAAATCCGGTATATGCCTTGAATAATTTGCGCAGGGTGGAGTAGCTCACGCCCAGCTCGGTGGCGATGTCTTGTATGGTTATGTCGGTCTGAAGGTTTTGTCTTATTTTTAGGCGGGCCTTGGTGATTAGTTCCACTTGTGCGGAATCTTTGTTGAAGAACATGTTTCGTTCGAGCGAATACACCAGCCCGATAAGATGGTTCACGATGCCGGCGAGCATCTGCTGCGAATATGCCTGCTCGCGGTTGGCCGTGTCTTGCGCCAGTTCGTACAGCCGGATGATATCGGCAGAATATCCTACGTGATAGATGGCTTTGGCGGGCGAGAGGAAGCCGCATGCCACGCGCTTGTCCATATTCTCTCCTTTGAAGCCGATCCAATAGCTTTTCCAGCCCGTTTGCGGCTGCGGGTGATACGAGTGCCACTCTCGGGGGAAAAGGAAGAAGATGTCGCCGGCCTTTATGGATACGTTTTTCAGGTGGGCTGAACTGAACGTGCCGCTGCCCTCGACGATATAGAGCATTTGATATTCGTTCAGTATTCTGCCTTTGTCGATGTGGAAGTAGTATCCGTCTGCGTGGCCGGTCGTCGGATAGGGTTCGTTTCGCTTTATTTCTTCGTAGCCCACGGTGCTTACGGTTAGTCCCCATTGCAGGTCTGTATCGTTGGCTATCAAGTATTTGTTCGTCTGCATAATGTTCGATTGCTAACGTGGCAAAGGTACTAAAAAGCGGATGAATAGGAGTAATAAAAGCAAAAAAACTTTCGGCATTCGCCGTACAACTCTCAACTTTTTAGTATCTTTGTCGGCAGTATGAAGCATAATATCGACTGGATACGCCTCGGAATATTTGTGATAGTTGCCGGCGGTTTGATTATTATTACCGGTTCTTTCGTGTTATCGCTTGCTATTTTCCTTCTGCTCTTTGTTGTGGAACACCTGATCGCGGCGTGGGATGAAAAACGGAAAAAGAATAAAGATTTGTAACAGAAAAAGCTGAAAAGAAGTGGGCGGACAGGATGCGAATGGAGAAAAGACCGGTATCGCTGCTGTTCCGCCGGTAAAATATTACCGTTTATGAGTGAGTTGAACGATTTATATTTAAAGTGGTCGGGGGCGCAGCCTGCAAATGTAGAGAAAATACCCGGCGCAGGTAGCAACCGCGCTTACTATCGTATGACCGACAATAAAGGCGAAACAGTGATTGGAGTCATAGGTACGAGCCGCGATGAAGACCACGCTTTCGTCTATTTAGCCAATCACTTCGCCACGAATCGGATACCTGTGCCCAGAGTGTTGGCGGTAAGCGCCGACGAGCTGTGCTATCTTCAGACCGACCTCGGCGACGTTTCTTTGTTTTCAGCCATACGTGGCGGGCGCGATGCAGGCGGCAGATATAACCAGCATGAGAAGCAATTGCTCATCAATACCATACGAGAACTGCCGAATATTCAGATACGCGGCGCCCACGGACTCGACTGGTCGAACTGCTATCCGCAGCCGGAATTTAACGAAGACAGCGTGCTTTTCGACCTTAATTACTTTAAGTATTGCTTTCTGAAAGCTACGGAACTCGATTTCCACGAACTTAAACTCGAGGCAAACTTCCGTATGTTTGCCAAAGACCTGACGGCAGAGAAGGGTGAGAGCTTTCTTTATCGCGATTTTCAGGCCCGAAATGTTATGCTCGATGCCCAAGGACATCCCTTTTTCATAGATTTTCAAGGTGGTAGGAAAGGGCCGTTCTATTACGATCTTGCCTCTTTTCTGTGGCAAGCTTCGGCACATTATCCTTTTAAATTGCGCAGAGAACTGGTTTACGAGTACTACAATTCGCTGAAGAACTATACCGAAGTGCCCACCGTAAGGCATTTCGTGGCGCGTCTTAACCTGTTCGTGCTCTTCCGGACATTACAAGTGCTGGGCGCATACGGCTTTCGCGGCTACTTTGAACACAAGAAACATTTTATTGATTCGATACCTGCAGCGATGCAGAATTTACGAGAACTGCTGAAGTTGAGTGCAGACGTCTTCCCTTATCCTTATATGATGGATATGTTGAAGCGGCTGACAGAGCTACCGCAATTCGCTATAGCCGAGAAACCCTTGGTGAATAGAGCCGACGGATACAAGATAACCGACAGCAAGGTATATCCTGCGAACCCGCTCGATGGGCCTGCAACGTTTTCGAAATATGATGGAAAAGGCCCTCTCGTGATCACCGTGTACAGTTTTTCCTATCATAAAGGACTGCCCGAAGATACTTCCGGCAACGGCGGAGGTTATGTGTTCGACTGTCGGGCTACGCATAATCCCGGGCGATATGAGCCATATAAAAAGCTTACAGGGCTCGACGAGCCCGTTATACGTTTCCTCGAAGACGACGGCGAGATACTTACGTTCTTGGAAAACGTGTACAAACTGGCCGATCACCACGTAAGGCGTTACATACAGCGCGGGTTCACGAGCCTGATGTTTTCGTTCGGTTGCACCGGCGGACAGCACCGGTCTGTGTACAGCGCGCAGCATTTAGCCGAGCATTTGCATGATAAATTCGGTGTCGAAGTGCATATCGTGCATCGCGAGCAAGGCATTTCACAGGTGCTTGAAGCAAAGAAATAAGCAAAGAAACAAAATATTTTCATCACATGGGCGGCAAAGATACATACCATCTTCGTCGCCCATGCTTTTTATATCTGTTTCCTTCATCAATCCCGACGGTCGAAAATATGTTGCATAGGCGACATGCCAGTTATCGATAGAGGCGACATCTAAGCCGGATAAAAATGCTGTCTATGCCCGATAAAAGCACTATATATCGTTTACATTTCGCGCCTCTTCTTTTTATATCTTGTTTATGAAACTTTTTGCAGACTGAAATATATTCGCTATCTTTGCATGCATTAAAGACATTTCTATGATGCAAGCAATGATTTTTGCGGCCGGATTGGGCACACGCCTCAAGCCTATCACCGATACGATACCCAAAGCGTTGGTAAAGGTGGGCGGTGAGCCGTTGCTGAAGTATGTGATCATGGAAATGAAAAGTGCCGGCTTTGAAAGAATTGTCGTAAACATACACCATTTTGCCGACCAAATCATAGACTATTTAAGGACAAATAATAATTTCGGACTGGACATCTGTGTGAGTGATGAGCGCGAAATGTTGCTCGATACCGGCGGAGGTGTCAAAAAAGCTATGCACTTTTTCGATGCCAATAGCCCAATCTTAATTCATAATGTGGATATTCTAAGCAACGTAGACCTTAAATGTATTTACGAAGAAGGGCGAAATGCCGATGCTACGTTGCTTGTCAGTCGGCGAAAAACCAAACGTTATCTGCTTTTCTCCAAAGATGCTTCTCGCTTTCTGAAAGGGTGGACGAACGTCGAGACGGGCGAAGTAAAGAGCTCATACGAAGGATTCGATCCCGCGTCCTGCGATATGTATGCCTTTAGCGGCATACATGTACTTTCTCCGTCTCTGTTTCCTTGTATGGAAGAAATGCCGAGCAAATTCGGTATTGTAGACTTTTATCTGAAATGGTGTAGCCGTTATTCCGTTCACGGATGCGTGAAGGAAGACTTGAAATTGCTGGATGTAGGAAAATTAGACTCGCTGCACGAGGCAGACAGCTTTTTGAAAGAACTAAATAAGTAAATATATATTATGGCCCGAGCAAGGCTTCCTGTCGGCTTTCGTCTGCAGAGTAGAGCGTGGTGTGAGGCTTTTAAATTCATTTTATATTATGCAACAGAAGATTATAATTCTTGATTTCGGTTCGCAAACAACGCAGCTCATCGGCCGACGGGTGCGCGAACTGGATACCTTCTGCGAAATTCTTCCTTACAATAAGTTCCCAAAGAACGATCCTTCTGTAATCGGAGTAATCCTGAGTGGTTCGCCCTATTCCGTGCACGATAAGGAGGCTTTCAAGTGCGATTTGGGCGATTTCATCGGTAAATATCCCGTGCTCGGCATCTGTTATGGTGCGCAGTTCATTGCTTATGCCAACGGCGGAAAGGTGGAACAGACGGGCGTTCGCGAATACGGACGGGCAAACTTGCAGCAGTTCGATGCCAGAAATCCACTGTTCAAAGGCTTTGATGAAAACTCACAAGTATGGATGAGTCATGGCGATACCATTACTGCAATTCCGCAAGATTGCCATGTCATCGCCTCTACGGCCGACGTAAAATTCGCCGCTTATGCCGGTTCGTCGGTCCCGTTATGGGCGGTTCAGTTTCATCCGGAGGTGTTTCATACCACACAAGGTAAAACACTGCTCCGTAACTTTGTCGTAGATATCTGCCATTCCCGTCAGGAATGGAGCCCTTCTTCATTCGTTGAAACAACCGTAAAAGAGCTTAAAGAACAATTAGGCAATGATCGTGTTATCCTCGGACTGTCGGGCGGAGTAGACTCTTCGGTGTGTGCCACGCTTCTGAACAAGGCCATCGGCAGTAATCTTACGTGTATATTCGTGGATCACGGTATGCTTCGAAAAAACGAGTTCCGTAAGGTTATGGACGCTTATCAGGGCTTGGGACTCCACGTGATAGGCATAGATGTAAGCAAAAAGTTCTTTGACGACCTCGCTGGAGTTACCGATCCGGAGCAAAAACGCAAGATTATAGGGCACGATTTTGTAGAGGTTTTCAATGCTGAAGCTAAGAAAATAACCGATGCCAAGTGGCTTGCACAAGGAACGATCTATCCGGATAGGATCGAAAGTCTTAGCATCACGGGCATGACTATTAAGAGTCATCATAACGTAGGAGGCCTGCCTAAGGAGATGAAATTGCAACTTTGCGAACCTTTACAGTGGCTCTTTAAGGACGAAGTGCGGCGTGTGGGACGCGAATTGGGTATGCCCGAGCGGCTTATCAAGCGCCATCCGTTCCCCGGACCGGGCTTAGCAGTGCGCATACTTGGTGATATTACGCCCGAAAAAGTCCGCATTTTGCAGGATGCAGACGATATTTATATCAAGGCGATGCATGACTATATTTGCGACGACGGCACAAGTTTGTACGACAAAGTGTGGCAGGCAGGTACCGTATTGTTGTCGACTATCCGCAGCGTAGGTGTCATGGGTGACGAACGGACATACGAACATCCAGTGGCATTGCGTGCGGTTACGAGTCAAGATGCTATGACTGCGGACTGGGCACACCTACCTTTTGACTTCATGGCGAAAGTTTCTAACGAGATTATCAATAAAGTGAAAGGCGTCAATCGTGTGTGTTACGACATCTCGTCGAAACCGCCTTCGACTATCGAATGGGAGTAATCGTTGCCTTTTCTCCGAGGAATAGCGAGGAAGAAGATAAAGGATGAAAGAAGAGGGAGGAGAGATTAACGCCACTAATCTCTCCTCCCTCTTCTTTTATTTTACATCTTAAAACTCCACCGATACGTTGTGTTCTACCCTTACTACTTTGCCATCGTGAGTGCCGGGCAGCCATTTAGGCATGCTGTTGACGATGCGTAAGGCCTCTTTGTCGAGCAACGGATCGACCGATCGTAATATTTTAACATCGCTAAGCGATCCGTCTCGTTCCACAATAAAGTTCACAACAACGCGTCCGTGTATATCGCTATCGCCATTAGGATAACGAAGATTGTCGGTAATATATTTCGTCAAAGCCTGTAATCCTCCTTGAAATTGAGGGCTGTTTTCCACATATAAGTACACCGGATTGGTCGGATCGTCGCCCTTTTTATTTCGAATAGCGGCCGGAGCCTGTATTTCTCCCGTGATTATATAAGAGGGAACGCCTTTGTATTCGGCTGTCTCTGCCGCGTTACATGCATTGGTTGTGTCGGTTATGGTTGTATTAGGTTTTATTTCAATGTCGCCAGTTAGTATATTCTCCGGTGGGAAAAACTCTGTTTTTCCATGCCTATTTCTTTTCTGCTTATGATTGACAGCGATTTCAGGAGGTGTAAACCTTACCATTGTCCTGATGGGATTGCCGGATGGAGATGCAATATTACCATCGATATCCCCCGTTGCTATCCGGGTTCTTTCTACCACAGTTTCCGTCTTATTCTTTGCTTTAGATGCCTTAGGCCTTTCGTGACAGGCCGTCAGCGATGCCATTCCTACAGACAGTCCGAGCAATGTAACGGCTTTACCTGCCATACGTCGCATGTCCAGTTCGCGCTCTATAAACCTTACTTCGGCCTCACACGCCGGACAGGTGCCTCGGCATTCGCCCTTGAAACGGCAGGGCGTAGGGGCATATCCTATACCGTTGGCATCGGCAATCTGTTTACGTATCTGTTTCAATACGTTGCAAATGCTTCTTCCTTTTGCCATAATGTTTAATTTAAATGTAATGTGTAAAATTCTTACATATAATGAATAACGGTCTTATCAATATGCTCTAAAGATGATAGGCATATCATTTTTCGGTTACAAAGATAAGCAAAAAGCGGTTTTATGTCAACAGATTGTCTGCTGTTGACACAATGTTATCGCGTTATATTATTGATAATAAAAGGATTAATAATTCTACTGTATTATATTCTGACACATCGAATGCCATATTAATATGGCAGTATCTTCTTTGTTTTTCTTTGGAGGGAGCGGGGAGAGGTAGGCCGTCTTTTGCTTTTATTCTATAAAATAACCATTTGAAGGTTTGCGTAATTCTACAATAAACACTATATTTGTGGCGGTAAATATTTACGGAACAAATGTTTTAAAAGGTATATGGACGGGCAAAACAATACCGTGCGAACATACGAAATGGCATCATTGATCGGTATCGACCGGCACAGGTTGACTACCGACGGCATAGGAGTAACCACGCTGGTTGCCTTTCATGGCTGTCCGTTGCGATGCAAATTCTGCCTTAATGAACAGTGTCTTGCGCCCGAAGGAATATGGGAATATTATACTACCAAGCAGCTTCTCGAGGCCGTGATGGTAGATAATATGTACTTTCTTGCCACGGGTGGGGGTATTACATTCGGCGGCGGTGAGCCCTTATTGCGTAGCCATTTCATCAAAGAGTTTTGTATCTTAATGCCCAAAACGTGGCACATAACGTTGGAAACAAGTCTGAATGTGCCCCTCAAGCATTTGCAGGAGGTGGCTCCTTTCATAGGAAACTATATCGTAGACATTAAGGATATGGATGCTGAAGTGTATAAATCGTACACTACTTTAAGCAATATACGGGTGAAAGATAACCTGCGTTGGCTCGTTGCACAGGGCATGGCAGACCGCGTAACGGTACGTATTCCGCTGATACCCGACCATAACGACGACGCTTTTCGTAACAAAAGCGAGCATGAATTGCGCGATATGGGCTACTTAAGTTTCGATAAATTCGATTATATCAGGAAAAATTAATCATCATCAATCGGTTATATAAAAGATGGAAGATACATCAATAAAAGAAGAACAGATACTTGTTCGTATTACTGGACAGGACAGACCGGGCCTTACGGCATCGGTTATGGAGATATTGGCAGGGCAGGGTGCGCAGGTTCTGGATATCGGTCAGGCCGATATCCATAGTACTCTGTCGCTCGGAATTCTTATCCGCATCGACGACATACATTCCGGACAGGTAATGAAGGAGTTGCTTTTCAAGGCTTCGGAACTTGGAGTAAACATCGGTTTCGAGCCCATATCAGACGGTAAATACGAGGATTGGGTAAGCCAACAGGGTAAGAATCGCTACATTCTTACTATCATCGGGCGCCGTTTGTCGGCACGCCAAATTGCGGCAACCACAAAGGTTATCGCCGGTCAAGGGCTGAATATCGACTCCATTCTGCGCCTAAGTGGACGCGTAAGTATTAAGAATCCGAGCCGTAATGTGCGTGCATGTATAGAGTTTTCACTGCGCGGTACTCCCGATAACCGTGCCTTGTTGCAGAAAGATTTGATGAACCTGTCGTCGGAGATGGGGATGGATTTCTCTTTTCAAAAGGATGATATGTACCGGCGTATGCGCCGTTTGATATGCTTCGATATGGACTCTACACTCATCCAAACAGAGTGCATCGACGAATTGGCGGCACGTGCAGGGGTGGGAGAGCAGGTAAGAGCCATCACCGAACGTGCCATGCGAGGCGAGATAGACTTTAAGGAAAGCTTCAAAGAGCGTGTGGCTTTACTGAAAGGACTTGATGTGAGTGTCATGAAGGAGATAGCAGAAAGCATGCCGGTTACGGAAGGTGTCGACAGATTAATGTCTGTATTGAAGCGCTGCGGGTATAAGATTGCCATTTTGAGCGGTGGTTTTACCTATTTCGGAGAGTTCCTGCAACGGCGTTATGGTATTGACTATGTGTATGTAAACGAACTGGAAATCGACGAAAACGGTAAGCTTACGGGGCGCTATGTAGGCGAGATTGTGGACGGACAGCGTAAGGCCGAGTTGCTGAAACTTATTGCTCAGGTGGAGAAAGTGAACCTTGCGCAGACTATAGCCGTGGGAGATGGTGCCAACGACCTGCCCATGATATCCGAAGCGGGATTAGGTATAGCTTTCCATGCCAAGCCACGTGTTGTGGCTAATGCACAGCAATCGCTCAATACTATGGGCTTGGATGGCGTGTTATATTTCCTTGGTTTCAAAGACAGTTATCTCGGCGATCAAGGACGTTTGTAGGGACTTACGTACACAGACTGTAGAAATCGCATGAATATCGTTCTTGCTATAGACTCTTTCAAAGGCTGTTTAACGACGGTAGAGGCTGAAATTGCTGCAGCAGAAGGGGCGAAGCAGGCGGTAAAGGAAGCAAATGTTACGGCTGTGCCCATGTCGGATGGTGGCGACGGGATGCTCGAAGTCTTTGCTCATGCGCTGCATGCAAAGCTCGTAGAAGTCGATGTGCACGATGCACTGATGCGATCTGTGCGTGCTAAATATGCCGTTACGTCGGACGAAACGGCAATCATAGAAGCGGCGCAGGCATGCGGTATCGCTCTTATATCACCTGAAGAACGCGATGCGGAACATGCTACATCGTTTGGAGTCGGTGAACTCATCAATGCTGCGTGGTACAGAGGGTGCCGTCGTTTCATCGTTGGATTGGGCGGGAGTGCCACGTCTGACTGTGGTATGGGGATGCTTTCGGCACTCGATACGGCAATAAGTATGGAGTCGGAACCGTTGGATATTGTTCTTGCATCCGATGTCAAAAACCCGCTTTACGGTAAGAATGGCGCGGCATTCGTATATGCCATGCAGAAAGGGGCTACTGCGGAACAGGTCGAAAGGTTAGACATGAAGGCACGGCAATTTGCTTCCGAGTCTGCAAAATTATTGGGACGAGACCTTTCCATGGCACAAGGTGCAGGCGCGGCCGGCGGACTTGGCTACGCTTTCATGCAGTATTTGGGGGCGAAAATGCAGTCAGGAGCGGAACTGTTGCTACGACTTACCGGTTTCGACACCATTCTGCAAACTGCCGATTATGTAATAACAGGCGAGGGAAATGCCGATTGTCAGACCTTAATGGGTAAGCTCCCGAGCGTGATTTTGCATCATGCAAAAGCAGCAGAAGTGCCGATTTGGCTTATCGCGGGCAGTATATCGGATCGTGAAAGATTGCTCGCAGCAGGTTTCGATCGTGCAGAGAGCATCAATCCTCCCAATATCTCTCTGTCCGAGGCCATGCATCCGAAGACGGCAAAGCGCAACATTAGCACAACCGTATGCCGATTGTTGCGGGAAGAAATGGTACGTATGCAGAACCGATAGATACGAAACGGACTTTACAGGAATATTACAATTCTTTTCCATAATACTGTAACACAGGTGTCCTCTCTTTGTTGTATCTTTGCTATTGCAAACATATAATATGGAGAAATATGAAAACTAAAACATTTAAAGTAAACGGAATGGCCTGCGATCATTGCAGGACAAAGGTGGAAAAAAGACTTTCTTGCCTCGTTGGAATAGAGAAAGCAGAGGCTAATTTGAGCGATAAAAGCGTTACGGTAACTTACGATGACGAGCTTACAAAACCCGAATACATGAAGAAAGCCGTAGACGAAATAGGCTACGACCTGCAGCTTTGAATCTTTGGAGATGCTTCTTTGACCGGTAAAATAACGTTTTCAGAAAGGATAATAATATGATGGAAAAGAGAACGATACCCGTTATCGGGATGGCATGTGCATCGTGTTCCGCCAACGTGGAGCGCAAGTTAAACTCTTTGGAGGGCGTAACATCAGCTTCGGTAAGCCTTCCCGGACGGTCTGCCTTAGTGGAGTACGATCCGAAAACCATATCTCTTCAAAAGATGAAAGACGAGATCAACGGCATCGGATACGACTTGGTAATCGAAGAAGACCGCAGTGTTACGGAAATACTTCGCCGCGAATACGTGCTTTTACGCCATAAAGTAATTCTGTCGTGGATATTTGCTGTGGCAGTTATGTCGATATCTATGGGGTGGTGGCATGTAGGTTCGCGCGACGTTATCAATCAGTTTGCCATGATTATAGCACTGCTGAACATGGTTTATTGCGGGCGACAATTCTATGTTACATCATGGAAACAGCTGCGCCACGGCACGGCAAATATGGACGTATTGGTAGCATTGAGCACCGCTATAGCATTCCTTTTCAGCACGTTCAACACCTTCTTCGGCGATGCAGTGTGGACCTCTCGCGGTATTGAGTGGCATACCTATTTCGATGCATCGGTAATGATAATCACATTTGTGCTTACAGGAAGGATGCTTGAAGAGCGTGCCAAGAACAGTACAGCATCGAGTATTCGGGAGTTGATGGGCCTTGCTCCGAAAACGGTACATAGTGTTACGGCCGACGGAGTGACGAATGTACCGCTTTCGACCATTAAAGTAGGTGATATTATTGAGGTGTATGCAGGTGAAAAAGTGCCTGTAGACGGTGAGGTGACAGAGGCTAATAGCTTCATGTGTGCCACAGGTGTGTACATTGATGAGGCCATGATCACGGGCGAACCTACACCTGTATTGAAGCAAAAAGGCGACAACGTGCTCGCCGGAACTATCCTCCAACAGGGTACATTCCGCTTCCGAGCCCGGCAAATCGGCGAGAATACGGCGCTGGCACATATCATACGTATGGTGCAGGAGGCACAAAGTTCTAAAGCACCCGTACAGCGTACGGTAGACAAAGTAGCGATGGTGTTCGTTCCCATAGTAGCGGGAATAGCGTTACTCACATTTGCTTTGTGGCTTATCATTGCCGGATGGTCTCACATGCCGCAGGCTATAGTTTCGGCAGTGAGTGTGCTTGTCATTGCTTGTCCGTGCGCAATGGGGCTCGCAACGCCCACTGCATTGATGGTAGGCATAGGGAAGGCGGCGCATAGGAATATCCTGATCAAAGACGCTACGGCCTTGGAAGCGCTCCGTAATGTAAACGCGATGGTGGTAGACAAGACGGGTACGCTTACGATACCCAATCTGAATGTTGACTTTACCAAGGCAAACGACATGAAACCCGAGGAACGCGAAACGCTTAAACCCCATGCACGTGAGGCCATAGAAATGCTCGGAAAGCAAGGAGTAGACGTGTATATGATGAGCGGAGATAAGGAAGAAGCCGCCAAATACTGGGCTGAAAAGGCGGGAATAAGGCATTATCGGAGTAATGTAGCGGCCAAAGACAAGGAAAATCTGGTGCGTAAACTGCAGCAAGAAGGTAAGACTGTGGCCATGATGGGTGATGGAATTAACGACACGCAGGCATTGGCAACGGCCGATGTAAGTATAGCTATGGGGCGTGGAACCGATGTTGCGATGGATGTGGCACAGGTTACGTTGATGGGAGATGACCTACGTAATGTTTCCGATGCTATACGATTGAGCAAAAAGACCGTGCGGATGATTTACGAAAACCTATTCTGGGCGTTTGTCTACAACCTTGTTTGTATTCCGTTGGCGGCAGGTCTGCTCTATCTGTTCGGTATCGATTTCCAGATTACACCTACTTGGGCGAGCGCCTTAATGGCATTCAGCAGTGTGAGTGTAATACTTAACAGCTTGAGACTTAGGTATATGGATTAACGATATTCGAGCTTTTATTAAAAGACAAACAGGCTGTCTTCCGCATCTTGTTTGTTCTATTGCAGAGACGAGACATAAAAGGTGTTACAGACAGACCTTTTGTGTTTCGCCTCTGTTTTATCATTATTGCAAAGACACCCGTTACGTCTTGTTTTATTAAGCGGTATATGTGTGTCGGTTAGATGCATGGTCTGTGCGGAATAAATATATGAAGTATCGAAGATAGATGACGTGTTATGTTTTGCGATCTCTCATCCCTATTCCTTCCTCCCTCATCCTTTATGTCGTTTCATTTGTAAAAACTATTCGTAAAACACTTGTGTATATCGTAATTTTTAATGAACTTTGTAGAGAATGAACCGCCGATGTACGAAAGGCGTACCTATTGATTAAATATAACCATCGATATGAACAAAATCTTTTTATGTTGTGTCTGTATGCTTTTTTGCCATCCTGTACAAGTTGCAAGCATGGATGATGGCGCCGCAATGCCGGTCGTGTTGTCCGAATACACCTGCTATCCGGCTACTTATTATGCGCCTTCTCACCCGATGACTCTATGGTATACGGCGCCTGTTACAGCTATGCAGGTGGACGATCCGTGGCAAGAATATGCCTTGCCGATAGGAAACGGACAGCTGGGAGCAATGATCTATGGCGGAATACGACAAGATATAGTTCAGTTCAACGAGAAAACTCTTTGGACCGGAAGTGCCGAAGAACGGGGCTCTTATCAAAACTTCGGTGCGCTGGTGATAGAACATATCGGCGGTTCTTACGATAGGCGTGGCGTGTATAATTATTACCGCAACCTCGATCTTAGCAATGCCACGGCCGTTGCATCGTGGTCTACTGCCGACGGCGATACCGTTTATACCCGAGAATATATAGCAAGTAATCCTGCACAGTGTGTGGTTATCCACATAAAAGCATCTGTCCCGAGAGCGATAAACAACCGCTTTTATCTGAACGATGTACACGGGCGGGAAACTTATTATCAAGGTAAAGAAGGTATGTTTGCCGGAAAGTTGACGACTGTAAGTTACTGTGCCCGGATGAAAGTGGCAGCTGTAGGTGGAACGGTGACAACAACAAATGATGGTATCGTGGTAAAACATGCCGACGAAGTGATGGTAGTACTTGCTGCCGGTACCGATTATAACGCCGTTGCACCGAGCTATATAAGCCACACGACATTATTGCCGTCGCGAATAAAGAATACGGTTGACAGTGCTGTTTCTATGGGATGGCAGGCGTTGTATAGCCGGCATGTGGAAGATTACAAGGCATTTTACGACCGTACAGACTTGCAATTGGGCGGCGTAACCAATACGATACCGACGGATAAACTGATAGATGGCTATGCCGAAAACTACGAACACGACAATCGTTACCGATTGATAGAGCAACTTTACTTTCAGTATGGGCGCTATCTGCTTATCTCATCGTCGCGCGGCATAGACCTTCCGAATAATCTGCAAGGCATTTGGAACAACAGTAACGAGCCTGCTTGGCAGTGCGATATGCACGCAGATATCAATGTACAGATGAATTATTGGCTTGCTAACAGTACGAACCTTTCCGAGATGAACGAGAAGTTATTGAACTACATCTATAATATGGCACTCGTACAACCGCAATGGAAATCGTATGCCCGTGTGCGTTTAAGGCAACAAAACGGGTGGGCTTGTTTTACTGAAAATAATATCTTCGGGCATTGCACCGCGTGGCAAAACAACTATTGCGCGGCAGGTGCGTGGCTCTGTGCGCACCTTTGGCAGCATTACCGCTACACGCTCGACCGTGAATTTCTGCTACATAAGGCTCTTCCGGTGATGGTCAGCCAGTGCGAGCTCTGGTTGGAAAGGCTCGTAAAAGCCACCGACGGAACTTATGAATGTCCCGATGAGTATTCGCCGGAGCACGGTCCGGGAACGGAAAGTGCCCCGGGTGTGTATGCCATTAAGCCCGAAAATGCCACGGCTCATGCCCAACAACTTGTAAAAAATCTCTTTTCTGCTACGCTGAAAGCTATCAGTATCGTCGGTAACAAGGCAGCCTGTGTAGATAGAATGTTTGTAAAGGCACTGAAAGAAAGGCTTCTTGGTTTGGATACAGGTTTGCATAATGAGGTGTATACGGGGGAATGGGGCAACGTGTATAACGGTGTAACGGCGGGAGACAGTATTCTTCGCGAGTGGAAATATACTGACTATGCCGACGGTAATGGGAAAGAACGCGATCACAGGCACCTTTCACACCTGATGGAGCTATATCCGCTCGATGGTATCTCGCCGAAGAGTCCTTATTTCCTGCCGGCTGTAAATTCCTTGCGCCTACGGGGTATCCAGTCTCAGGGATGGTCTATGGGGTGGAAAATCAACCTTTGGGCACGAGCATTCGATGGAGATGTTTGTGCTAAGATATTCAAAATGGCCTTTCAGCATTCCAAATATTACACGCTTAACATGTCGCCCGAGGCAGGTGGAATATATTATAACATGCTGGATGCCCATTCCCCGTTTCAGATAGACGGTAATTTCGGTGTAGCTGCAGGTATGGCTGAAATGTTGTTGCAAAGCTGTACGGACACGATACACCTGCTTCCGGCACTGCCGAAAATATGGCCTGAAGGAACTGTGAGAGGGTTATGTGCCGTCAATCGGTTCGAGATAAGTGAAACATGGGCGGATATGCAGCTCACAGAGGTAACGGTTAAATCGCTCGGCGGTATGAGATGTAGATTATATTATCGGGGAATGGGATATGCAAAAATTACAGATAAGAATGGCAGGATGCCGAAATTGAGAAAGAAAACGGCCGATTACGTAGAATTTGATACGGATAAAGGGAACATATATAGGATATGTTTCTGACATAAGAACACGATACGTTTACCGTATTTAATTCTTTTTTATACAAAACGATGGCACTATGAGTTTTTTTCAGTAAGTTTGTAACCATGAAAATGATAACCATACTCGGGCCTACAGCAAGCGGAAAGACGGCACTTGCTGCCGCTCTGTCGGCTAAAATCGGTGCAGAAATTATCAGTGCAGACAGTAGGCAGGTGTACAAGCGTATGGATGTAGGCACGGGAAAAGATTTGGACGATTATACTGTGGGTGGGGTAAAAGTGCCTTATCACCTTATAGATATAGCGGAACCCGGTACGAAGTATAACCTTTTCAGATACCAGCAAGACTTTAAGACGGTGTATGATGATTTGACAAAACAAGGTGTTACGCCCGTTTTATGTGGCGGTACCGGCTTGTATATCGAGGCCGTGTTGAAAGGATATGCACTTTCTCCCGTTCCGCAGAATACGGTGTTGCGCGAACAGTTGGCTGGAAAATCGTTGCTTGAACTTACATCTATGCTCGAAGAATTGAAATGTAAGACCGGTTCAAATATGCATAACCGGTCGGATGTAGACACTGTACAGCGTGCGATAAGAGCTATCGAGATAGAAACTTATAACTTGGAACACCCTACGCAAGAGCGGGTGATGCCGCCGATAGACTCTTTAATTGTCGGTGTAAGTATCGGGCGGGAGCAACGTAGAGAAAGAATAACGGCCCGATTGAGGCAACGTCTCGACGAAGAAGGTATGGTAAACGAGATCAAGGCATTGCTCGATAGCGGCGTAGATGCCGAAGATTTAATTTACTACGGATTGGAATATAAGTTCGTAACAGAATATCTGATTGGCACAATCACGTATGAAGAGATGTTCAGAGAGCTTGAGATTGCCATTCATCAGTTTGCCAAACGGCAGATGACATGGTTTAGAGGCATGGAAAGGCGTGGTTTTACGATACATTGGATTGATGCCTTGTTGCCTTTGGACGAAAAAATAAAACAGATAGAACGACTATGGCAGGGAACAGTTTACGGTGGGGAGTGATTTATTGTCCTAAATCAACGGCGCGAAATGCACGGAA
This sequence comes from Prevotella phocaeensis, assembly GCF_900065875.1. Taxonomy (NCBI): domain Bacteria; kingdom Pseudomonadati; phylum Bacteroidota; class Bacteroidia; order Bacteroidales; family Prevotellaceae; genus Prevotella; species Prevotella phocaeensis. Next base: position 242,201 of record NZ_LT160624.1, read on the forward strand.
AAGATGGAATAGGATAGAGAAATGTCTTGATGAGCAGGATATACAATACGATTATGTGTATAGTGAAAGCTCGGAAAGTGTGGAAAGACTCGTCACTATGATGATCAATAACGGCTACAAGACTATTGTGATAGCAGGGGGAGACTCTGCCTTGAATGATGCTGCAAACTGCTTAATGCGCGAAGAAAGAGCCGTTAGAGAGAGTATCTCGTTAGGTGTTATCCCTTGTGGGGTAATGAATGATTTTGCCCATTTCTGGAATTTAAAGGAAGGAGAGGAAGATATTGCCATTGCCCAATTGAAGAAACATCGTGTGCGCAGAATAGATTTGGGCTGCATAAGATATAAGAATAAGCATGACGAGGCTTGTCATCGTTATTTTTTGAATTGTGTAAATGTTGGATTGGTTGCCTCGATAATGAACCTTCGCAGGCAGACGAAACGTATTTTCGGTTCACGAACATTATCGTTTCTATTCTCTTTTATACTGCTTATTTTTCAGCGTATGGAGTATAAAATGCGCATTAAAATCAATACAGACTCGATACATCGTAGTGTTATGACTATGTGTGTGGGCAATGCTTTAGGCTATGGACAGACGCCAAATGCCGTTCCTTATAACGGTTTACTTGATGTTTCTGTGGTGTACCATTCTGAGATGATGCAGCTGTTCGGAGGTATCTATCTCTTTTTACAGGGGAAAATTTTAAATCATAAGGGAGTGTACCCTTATCGCACATATAAAGTAATGGTTGAAGACTCGCATCGTGCGCCCGTTTGTATAGACGGACGACTGATGAATACGCCCGTGGGAGCGTTTACATTAACGGTAGAACAGGAAGTTATCAACTTCCTTATTCCCGATTGAAAAAGAAAGGTGCTAACCGATTTTCGATATTTTAGAAAGAGCGTTCTCGTTAATTATCTTAATACTACGGCCTTTTGTTTCTATTAGACGTTCCTTAGAAAAAGTGGAAAGCGTGCGAATGACATTACTTGTTGTCATATTCGATAGGTCGGCAATATCTTCACGTCGTAAACGGATACTTAGGGTTGCACCGTCAGGTTCGGCTCCATAGTTATCTCTTAGATAGATCAGAGTCTCGGCTAACCGGCCTCTAATGTGCTTTTGGGTAAGGTTTATGATGCGTTCATCGGATGTTCCTAATTCTTTTGATAAACGGTTAATAATGAAAAATCCTATATGAAAGTTCTCTTTAATCAGTTGAATAACGAAACGCATAGGAATAAAAGCAACGGTAGAGGATTCGAATGCTTGGGCTGAAGTCTTGTAATATTCATTGGCAAAATAGGCTCTATAACCGAAAAAACCTATGGGTTTTATTATTCTTACGATCTGGTTTCTTCCATTTAATGCTTCTTTATACACTTTAACTTTTCCCTGAAGCAGACAAATTAAATCGGTGGGGGGTTCTAATTTCTTGTAGATAAGGTCTTTTTTCTTCAAATATTTGACAGATATATTCTCTTTCAAAGCCTGTCGTTGACTTGTTGTAAGAGGATCCCATAACCGAGCAATCGCATCTACAATCGCATCTTTCGTCAATTCCTTATCTGTAGACATATACATAATTATATTATGTGCAAAATTAATAATATTTATTTAAAAACGTTATAGAGAATTTGAAAAATGTTTTATAAAATATAAAATACGGGCTTTTATTTAAAATAAAGCCGGTTTTATTTTGTAACTTAATCAAATAAATGTATCTTTGAGATGTTGAATGCAGTTATCGAAGACTGTTTTAACATGAATTGAATATAAATTTTAAACCTTAATTGACCTATGAGTTATCTACGATTTGAAAAGGCATTGATGACTAATTTAGAAGAATCGTTGCCGAGGGAATTGCTTCGTACGAACCGGTCGGGTGCTTATTCATGCTCCACAATTGTAGATTGCAATACCAGAAAGTATCATGGACTGCTCGTTGTTCCTGTGCCAGAATTGGATGATGAGAATCATGTCTTACTTTCTTCGCTTGATGCTACAGTGGTACAACATGGAGCAGAGTTTAATCTTGGTCTTCACAAGTATCAGGGCAATAATTATAGTCCTAAAGGTCACAAATACATAAGAGAATTTGATTGTGACAAAGTTCCTACTACGCTTTATCGGGTAGGAGGGGTTGTATTAAAGAAAGAAGTTGTTTTCCAACATTATGAAGACCGTATTTTAATTCGGTACACGTTAGTTGATGCACATTCTGCAACAATACTTAGGTTTCGTCCATTCTTAGCTTTCAGGAGCGTAAGGCAGTTTACACATGAAAATTCAACGGCAAGTAGAGATTATTCTCTTGTAGACAATGGCATTCGTACTTGCATGTATGTCGGGTATCCCGATCTATATATGCAGTTCAGTAAGAGCAATGAGTTCGTTTTTCATCCCGATTGGTATCGAGGAGTGGAGTATCCGAAAGAACAAGAACGCGGATATGCTTCGAATGAAGATTTGTATGTCCCCGGCTTCTTTGAAATGAATATTAAGAAAGGAGAGAGTATTGTATTTGCTGCATCTACTTCGGAAAGTAAGACGGGAGGGTTAAAAAAGCTCTTTGACAAAGAGGTGGAGGAGCGTAGTCCACGCGATAATTTCTTGCATTGTCTTATTAATGCAGCTCATCAGTTCCATAATAGAACGAAAAGAGATGAGAGATATATTCTGGCGGGATACCCTTGGTTCAAGAGTCGTGCACGTGATACGTTCATTGCTTTACCGGGATTAACGCTTTCTATTGAGGAGCAAGACTATTTCGAACTTGTAATGAAAACGGCAGAAAAGGGCTTGCGTGAGTTTATGGAAGGTAAACCTTTGAGTGTAAAGATTTATGAAATGGAGCAGCCGGACGTACCTCTATGGGCGGTATGGGCTATACAACAGTATGCTAAGGAGGTAGGACAAGAGAAATGTATAGCGATGTATTCGAAGCTATTGTACGATATTGTTAAATTTATAGAGGAAAGAAAACACCCGAATTTATCGCTTGAAGATAATGGATTATTAAAGACCGATGGCAGAGATCGGGCCGTTACATGGATGAATTCTACCGCAAATGGCAGACCGGTTGTTCCGCGTTCAGGCTATATAGTGGAGTTCAATGCCCTTTGGTACAATGCCTTGAAGTTTATTGCAAGTATCGCTGCAGAGGACGACAAGGCAGAAATGTCAGAACACCTTGAAACCTTAGCAGAAAAATGTGGAGCGTCTTTTGTCTCGACTTTTGTTAATGAATATGGATATTTGTTCGATTATGTGGATGAAAGTGGAACAACAGATTGGAGCGTTAGGCCAAATATGATTTTTGCAGTGGCACTCGACTATTCTCCTTTAAGCCAAACACAACGGAAAGATGTTCTTGATATATGTACGAAAGAGTTGCTTTCACCAAAGGGACTCCGTTCATTATCTCCCAAAAGTAGTGGATACAACCCGATGTATGTCGGTCCGCAAACACAAAGAGACTATGCTTATCACCAAGGTACAGCATGGCCTTGGTTAGGAGGTTTTTATATGGAGGCGTGTTTGAAGATATATAAACGTACGAGTCTTAGTTTCGTGGAACGCCAAATGGTGGGGTATGAAGATGAGATGTTTAATCTCTGTTTAGGTACAATTCCCGAACTATTTGACGGAAATCCGCCCTTTAAGGGGAGAGGAGCTATCTCATTTGCCATCAATGTAGCAGAAATATTGCGAACATTGGAATTGCTTGAAAAGTTTAACTTTAAATAATCTGGGAGGACATTACAATGAAAGTATTAATGTTTGGATGGGAATATCCTCCTCATATTCTTGGTGGGCTCGGTACCGCAAGCTATGGAATAACCGAGGGATTGCATGCCCAAGGCGACATGGACATTACTTTTTGTCTGCCGAAGCCATGGGGAGATGAAGATAAAGACGCTGCACATATCGTTGCGATGAATGCCGTTCCTATAGCATGGCGTGATGTAAATTACGAGTATGTAAAGGGGAGAATTGGCAACGTAATGCAACCGGAAGAGTATTATAGCCTACGGGATCATATATATGCCGACTTCAATTATATGAATTTAAATGATCTCGGATGCATAGAATTTTCGGGAAGATATCCCGATAATTTGCATGATGAAATCAACAATTATTCTATTGTGGCGGGAGTCGTTGCTCGAACCAAGGAATATGATATTATTCATGCACACGATTGGCTAACATATCCGGCAGGGATACATGCCAAGCAAGTTAGTGGCAAACCTTTGTGTATTCATGTGCATGCTACAGATTTCGATAGAAGTAGAGGACATGTAAATCCGACCGTTTATTCCATTGAAAAGGACGGAATGGATAATGCCGATTGTATTATGTGTGTGTCAGAGCTGACTCGTCAGACCGTAATTCACCAATACCATCAGGACTCTCGTAAATGTTTTACCGTACATAATGCAGTTTATCCACTTCGTCGAGAGTTGGAAGATATTGAACGTCCTTGCCATGTAGGGAAAGAGAAAATCGTTACATTCCTCGGTAGATTGACTATGCAGAAAGGGCCTGAGTATTTTGTCGAGGCTGCCAATATGGTACTTCATCGTACTCGTAACGTGCGTTTTTGTATGGCCGGTAATGGCGATATGATGGATCAGATGATATATCTTGCTGCAGAAAGAGGTATTGCAGACCGTTTTCATTTCCCCGGTTTTATGCGTGGAAAGCAAGTATATGAATGTTTGAAAGACTCAGATGTATATGTGATGCCTTCTGTGAGCGAGCCTTTCGGCATTTCTCCTTTGGAAGCAATGCAATGCGGTACGCCGACTATTATTTCTAAACAGAGCGGCTGTGCAGAAATTCTTACCAATTGTATCAAGGTAGACTATTGGGATATACACGCTTTAGCGGATGCTATTTACAGTATATGCCACAACGAAAGCTTGTTCGAGTACTTGCAATCAGAAGGAAAAAAAGAAGTTGACCAAATAACTTGGGAGAAAGTAGGGCGTTGGATACGCGAACTCTACGAACGCACCTTAGGGTTGCGCTAACTATTTAATAAATCTGTAAAACATAATTAATACGATATAAAATGAAAACAATTTGTTTATATTTCGAAATACATCAGATTATTCATCTGAAACGTTATCGTTTTTTTGATATAGGCACAGATCATTATTATTATGATGATTATGAGAACGAACGGACTATTGCCAATATAGCGGAATATTCATATGTACCCGCTTTAAATGCTCTGTCGGAAATGATCAAAAAGAACGATGGTTATTTTAAAGTAGCTTTTTCTCTTTCCGGCGTAGGGCTTGAGCAACTCGAACTACATGCTCCGCAAGTAATTGAAAAATTGCAGAAACTCAATGAAACCGGTTGCGTGGAATTTCTTGCAGAACCATACTCTCATGGCCTTGCTTCTCTGATAAACGAAGAGAGTTTCGCGGCGGAAGTGAAGCGTCAATGCAACAAGATAAAAGAGCTATTCGGTCAGACACCTACAATTCTGCGAAATTCTTCATTGATATATAGCGATGATATAGGTTTGCAAGTGTCGCAGTTAGGGTTCAACGGAATGCTGACCGAAGGGGCCAAACACGTATTGGGATGGAAATCGCCCCATTATGTTTATAATTGTGCATTGGCGCCTAATCTGAAGTTACTGTTACGTGATGTGACTTTAAGTGATGACATATCGCTTCGTTTCAATAATAGTGAATGGGAGGGATATCCTCTGTTTGCAGACCATTATATCGATAGAATTTCCCGCTTTCCCGATGAAGAAAAGATAATTAATATCTTTATGGAATTGTCTGCTTTGGGTATTGCGCAACCATTGTCAAGTAATATCCTCGAATTTATGAAAGCGTTGCCAGTTTGTGCAAAAGCCAAAGAAATAACATTCTCTACGCCATCAGAGATATGCGCCTCGACAAAAAGTGTCGGAAATTTAGACGTTCCAGATACATTAAGTTGGGTAGATGAGGAGCGTGATGTAAGCAGTTGGCTCGGAAATCCGATGCAACGAGAGGCTTTCAACAAGCTTTATAGCGTTGCCGATAGGGTAAGAATTGCAAGTGATCCGCGCATCAATCAGGATTGGGACTATCTTCAGGCTTCTAATAATTTCCGTTTCATGACGACTAAACCTTCGGTTATGGCTATAGATAGGGGGATATATAGCAGTCCTTTCGATGCCTTTACGAATTATATGAATATTCTCGGCGACTTTATCAACCGTGTGAATAGCTTGTACCCCGAAGATATCGATAACGATGAGCTAAATTCTCTTCTGACAACCATACGTAATCAAGATGAAGAAATCTCTATGAAAGATAAGGAAATTGTACGCTTACAGACAAAAATAGAGAAGATCGAAGTGGCAAACGATAAACTTAGAATTAAGATAGAAAAGTCTGGAAGCCAAACAAAAAAGACCGTAACGACAAAAAAGACAGAGGTTAAAAAGGCTGAAACAGAAGCAAAGAAAGAATAAAGCGACGCCATCTTCGTTGTTTGTTACTATATATGTTTATTAACAGCAGGGCTATTTTCTAACAGAAGATAGCCCTGCTGTTTTTATTAGAGTTACAAAGAAATGATCCTTGATAGATGTATGTTAAAATATAAATATTTAATGTTAAATATTTGCAGTTGTCAATGTTATAACATATATTTGTCAAACTTATTATGATTTCGAGGTTTTCGAAATCGCTTTCGAGGTTGGTTGCATCCTGCGCCAACCTCTTTTGTTCCTGCCGAATAATATGTATGAAAATGCAATATGCTCTTTTCGCAAAATTTAAACCGTATTTTCATAATATATGTATCATATTTCTATGGGTAACAAATCATATATTCAAGCAACATAGATATGGTATCTATTTTATTTATACGGTAATAGGAGGCAATATTAATTTTATAAATTCAAATCGTTGATAATATATTTTCCTTTTGAAAGATCATAACATAGCTGTATTGTTTTCTTATCTTTCCAGCCTTCACACTTTTTCTCTATACTTTTCTTTGTGTTCTCATCCGAAGTTTCTACGATTTGCAAGAAGTAACAAAGAATATGGTTAGACATCTTTTCTGGTTCTTTCTCCAATTTAAATAAATCCTTACGGTATGCCCTTTCATTTGGGTTATTTGCCTTAAATTCTATCAATGCAATGCGTTTGAATTCCTTATTGTGAATAACTAAATCGTGGGAAGCAGACCTTCCATCGTCTCTTAGTTTAGGATCCTTTCCTTTCTCGAATCGATATTTTTTTAATTTTGTTGGAGTTTCAACAGAATAGAAAGCGTCCCATCCTTCCTTTTGGCAATATAAATTAAATTGCTCGACAAAAATAAAACGTAATTCTTGTTCACTCACACGAGTACGTTTCTTGTCATCATTATATGAAGGAAAGATAATTCTGCTTCCTGCGTTTTCTTTATGTTTATTTCCATTCCTTTCCTGTTGCTTGGTATATACTTGTTTAATTACTTCGTATGTATTCTTAATGATTACCTCAATATGCCTTTTATCTTCCATGATATATAAATAATAATAAATTTATATTCAGGTAACCCATTTCCTTTGCCTTTATTGTGCATCGCTGCTGTTTAAAATATTTTATATATGAAGTTTTAGTAAACATATAACCCGTAAATGTTAATACTAATTTATTTATGCAATAAAAAATTTGGCAAACTAAAATAAACTTTTTATCTTTGCAAAGAATAAACATATTTTTTGTAAAACATCTAAAACATAAAAAGCCTATCGGGAACACATTTACTTAAAGAAATAAGATTTAAGAAAATGAAGAATTTTAAGGAGATGAGCGACGAAGAGTTGGCTATATCTTATATTCATGGGAGCAATAGAGCTTTCGATTTGCTGTTGTCGAGAAATCAAACTAAATTGTTTTCTTATATTTATTTTGTTGTAAGGGATCATGATACGGCAGACGATGTTTTTCAAGAAACCTTTGTAAAGGTGATAACCAAGTTGCAGGAAGGGAAATATGTGCCCACCGGCAAGTTCTCGGCATGGGTTATGCGCATCGCTCATAATGTAATTATGGATTGGTATCGTGACCAAAGGTCGGAGCGAGTCATCGAACCAACAGAAAATAACGATCTCTCTAATATCGGCGGCAGCGATGTGCTCGATGGCAATATAGAAAGCCAGTTCGTTAATGAGCAGGTACTTTGCGATGTAAAGAAAATGATGAATTTGCTTCCTGCATCCCAAAGAGAGGTGGTGTTTATGCGCTATTATCAGCAGATGTCGTTTAAGGAAATTGCTGAAACGACAAATGTAAGCATCAATACTGCTTTAGGACGTATGCGTTATGCCATTCTGAATTTAAGAAGAATGGCGCGTGAGAGTGAAGTAGCTTTACAACTTGCCTGAAATTCTACGTCGGTTTATAGATTTTTCAGTTCGTGAATAGTTTGTATAGGATTTGCCGATCTGAAGATATAACTGCCGCTTACTAAGACGTCGGCACCGGCATTAATGAGTTTTGGTGCGGTTTCATTCTGTACTCCGCCATCTACTTCGATTAAGGCTTTGCTGCCCGACAGTTCAATCATGTGGTGAAGACGCGCGACTTTCTGCAATACGTTTTCGATGAATTTCTGCCCGCCGAACCCGGGATTAACGCTCATTAGCAGCACCATGTCTACATCCTGAATAATATCTTCGAGTAAACAAATCGGCGTAGAGGGATTTAATGCTACACCTGCTTTCATACCTTTGGCATGTATTTCCTGTACCGTACGGTGCAGATGCGTACATGCTTCGTAGTGTACGCACATCATCATTGCACCGCATTTCGCGGTTTGTTCAATATATCTTTCCGGTTGTACTATCATCAGATGCACATCGAGAGGCTTCTTGCATATTTTGGAAACAGCGTTGATTACAGGAAAACCGAATGATATGTTTGGCACAAATACGCCATCCATCACATCCATGTGCAGCCAATCAGCCTCGCTACGGTTAATCATCTCTATATCGGCTTTAAGGTTTGTAAAGTCGGCAGATAATAAAGAAGGAGAGATTAATGTCTTCATTTGTCAGTGGCATGATTAGTTCAGGCAGTAGATTTCTGTTTTACCGCTCAGTTTTATGGCCCGATACGTGTATGCAAATTGCCGGATGAACTTAAGTGTCTTTTCTGACGGTGTTATTTCTTCGTGTGTAAAATACTTCATAGGCAACGAGTTTCTTATGTCTTCTATTTGTTTATAAAACGAGTTGGCGGAGATTTTATTACATATAATATATAAATTATTTTATTTTCTTATTTGTTTATAATTCTATGTGTAGCCCGACTTGATTATTCAATAACACTTGATTTTAACGGTAACTGTGATACTTTCTCCTTATAAAGGAGGCTCTGATAAGTGGGGGAAAAGAGTGAGAAATATTCAAGTATCTGTGCAAAAATAGTGGGATAAGTGAGTCAACCTCCGTGGTTCATGATGTCAACTTCCGTGGTTCATGATGTCAACTTCCGTGGTTCACGATGTCAACCTCCGTGGTTCACGATGTCAACCTCCGTGGTTCACAATGTCAACCTCCGTGGTTCATGATGTCAACCTCCGTGGTTCACGATGTCAACCTCCGTGGTTCACAATGTCAACCTCCGTGGTTCATGATGTCAACCTCCGTGGTTCATGATGTAATCTAAAACCAAACAATTAGATTGCATCTTGTTTAAAAGCAACTATCTCTTCAAGTTTGGGATCCATATAGAAAGTAAGCTTTTGCATTGATCCGTCGTTCTTCCTATATTTCACACTCATAAAAAGTAATTTTCCCGAAACCTTTTCGGTTCCATATTGGGCTTCTTTTCTGACAAGCCTGTTGGTACGAGCATTCGACCGCATTGCATTTACGATGCTGTCATTTATGTAGAATGTGGAATCAATATCCGAAAATGTTTTTTCGCGTATATCGTTATCAACAAGATTATCATCAAGAAAATTGGAGATTAGTTTCTCCGCATCATGTTTCTGACCACAACTTATTAACAACAATGATAAGAAAACGGAGGAGAAGAATTTGCTTTTTTTCATGTTATGATTTTATTACAACAGAGACAGGCACAAACGTTGTCTCTGTTGTATGTTTAAGTATATTATTTTTCAGGAATGTTTTTCAAAACTTCCAATAAATGATCCCATACCATCTGTACGGTGGGTATATGGAGACATTCATCAGGAGTATGCACATAACGAAGGGTTGGACCGAATGAAACCATATCGAGATCGGGGTATCGTTCGGAGAATAAACCGCATTCTAATCCTGCGTGAATGCCCAGTACTTTCGGTTCTTTGTGGAAAAGTTTCTTATAAGCATTTACAGTAATTTTAACCAATTCGCTATTCGGATTCATTTTCCAAGCCGGATAGCCGTCTGTTGCAATAACTTCTGCTCCTCCCAGTTCATAGGCCGCTCTTACGGAATTACACATGTTGTCGAGATTGCTCATCACATTGGAACGTTGGGAAGACAGCACCTCAATCTCATTCTCTCTTGTAATAACCGCTGCCACATTACTTGATGTTTCAACCATAGAAGCAAGTGCTTCGTCTTGGCACATCGCGAAAATACCATTGTCTACAGCCTGTAGGGCCATGATAAATTTGCGACCGGTATCCTTTGGTAAAACCTCTGAAGGTTCGGTACTCTCCAATGTAAATACCATAGAAGTGTCTGTTACATGGAATTCGTCTTCAACAGAAGCCTGAAATACGTTCCAATCTGCTTTTACCTGCTCTTTTACTTCATCAGGTACTGCGAAGATAACACGACCGTCGCGTGGTATTGCATTATGTAACTTGCCTGAATTAAAACTTGCCAAGCGCAAATCGCACTTAGATTGTTCATTATAGAGAAAGCGTGTTAACACCTTTATGGCATTGGCGCGTTTTTTGTTGATATCGTCTCCGGAGTGCCCACCGATAAGTCCTTTCAAAGATGCCTGCATGAAGAAATATCCTTTGGGAGCTTGTTCACGTTGGAATTTGAACGTAGCAATTGTGCTCCTTCCACCTGCACACGATACAAAAATCTGTCCCTCGTCTTCAGAATCAAGATTGATTAAATAATCTCCATTCATAAAATCGTCTTCCATTCCTAAAGCACCGGTAAGCTGTGTTTCCTCATCTCGAGTAAATACACATTCCAAAGGACCATGTTCGATATCATCAGAATCGAGAATGGCAAGTTCTATGGCGTCTCCTATACCATCATCTGCTCCGAGCGTAGTACCTTTAGCATGTAGCCATTCTCCATCGATATAAGTCTGAATAGCATCTTTATAGAAATCAAATTCTATATCAACAAGTTTGTCACATACCATATCCATGTGGCTTTGTAGGATTACAGTCTTACGGTTTTCATATCCTTTTGTTGCGGGCTTTCGTATCAAAACGTTTCCGGTTTTGTCTACTTTTGTTTCCAATCCGTGGCTTTTACCGAACTCTCGTAAGTATTCTATCATCTTTTCCTCGTGCTTGGATGGGCGTGGAATTTGATTAATTCTTGCAAATTGTTCGAACACACGGGTAGGTTTGAGGTTTTTCTTTTCCATTGAGTTATTCATTTAATTATAATACCATTGTTTTTTATTCTTAAATTACCTGCAATATCAGGCTTTTTATTTTGTGTTTCACTTAAATTACACTATCTTTGCGACACAATTATAGTGTATTATAAGCTCTGCAAATATAATAAAATATGGTAGAAATGTTACTCTTAAGCGTGTTAATAATTGCTATAGCTATTGCATTATTATCCGTGAAGTTGATCTTTAAGAAAAATGGAAAATTTGTCTCTCCACATATCCATGATAATGCTGGATTGCGAGAAAAAGGCATACACTGCGTTATAGATCAAGATTTAGAGGCAAGAAAATCGAACTGTGCATATTAATAATAAAAAGATAAGAAAATGAAAAAAGACATTTTAACAATGACGGTTGCTTCGCTTGCAGCCTTTGCTATTACTTCGTGCAATCAGTCGCAACCTCAGATGGATACAAAAACCGGCTCTGGGAAGGGAGATGTTCCATCGACAATAAAAATTGCTTATGTGGAGGTAGATAGTATCATGTCACAGTATAAGTTCTGTAAAGATTATTCTTTGATATTGCAGAAAAAAGGACAAAATATACAAAATACTCTTGCCGGAAAGCAGCAACAATTACAAAATGCGGCGGCAAATTTCCAACAGAAAGTACAACAGAATGCCTATACTCGTGAACAGGCAGAAGCCATACAAGCAGGATTGCAGCGTCAGAATAATGATTTACAAGCACTAAATCAGCGCTTAAGTACAGAATTTCAGGCAGAAACAGATAAATATAACAAGGCACTTCGCGACAGTATTCAGCATTTCTTGGCTTCGTATAATAAAGACAAAAAATACACATTGATATTGAGCAAGGCTGGAGATAATCTCCTCTATGCAGATAAGGCACTTGATATTACGAATGATGTAATAGCCGGATTAAATAAAGCATATAAACCTGCAGCTGAGACAAAAGCAGCAACTGCAAAGAAATAATATCATAGTTGTTTTTTATAAGTTTAAGCGGATAAGTTTTTTCCTTATCCGCTTATTTTTATAACCATTTACTCCTTGACGATATTGTGTTATAAAACGCTATAATAAAAGTTATATAGCTGATAGCAATTCCATTATTTCCAAAACGTTTCGGTTATATCAATAAAATCTTCTCCAACAATATGTTTATAAAGTCTTTGATTTGTTGTTCTTTCTTTCAAACATCCTAAATGTTCGATATACGGGCCAAGTTTAATATAATCGAAATCGCTTTTCCTAATAGTTGAAGGTATTAATTGCCGGCCACTATACCATGCCACCTTATATCCTTTGTGCATTTTGTGTATATAACGGGCAAGCATATTGATAGAAGACGGTTCTGCGTCTCCTCCCATCAGGCATATACAAGTAATGCTATTTCCAAAACGTTCTATCATAGAGCTAATAGCTATTGGCGTTAGTGGTTCTCCAATATTTTGCCACAGGTATTGGCTATGACAGCCCGGACAACGACACGGACAATTTGAAATATTGATTGCCAATGTCACTTCATCCGGGATTTCTTGGAATACAATTCCTGTATTTACAAACTTCAACACCTTTTATATTGCCAAATGGCTGATTATTTTACTATTTCATAGTCTTTTACCGAAACTGTATATTTCTGCTTGTCTGCATAGTAACGTCTGTGAGCTTCCTCCTGACGCGGTAACGAGAAATTACTTACCCGTTTCAAGTAACCGATGATGCGTGTCATATAATCCACATTCTTACTATGACATTTAGGACACTCCTGCAGATAACGTTTATCAATATGTCCACAATCATTACAGAGTGTGTTGGGAATGTTGAACGTAAAATAGTTACAGCCTTCTTTAGCGGCCACTTTAAGGAGTTTGCGATACTGCGCTTTGGAAAGATGTTCCTCAAGATTCATGTGTAGAGCCGAACCTCCTGTAAGATGTTGTATATATGGAGCTCCGTGTAACTTGAACTTATCGAGAATTGTCTGCGAAGAATCTTCCACGATATAGAAATAACTATTATAACAATTACGTGGTACAAAATAACCGTCTTCGCGATCCCATTTGGCATGTTTTACGCCAACATTTTCGGCAGGAATCATTTCGCAATTAAAAAGAACATCGTTTGAACGATATTGCTTATTATACTTTTCAATTAGTCCAAGAACCTCTTGTACGAATTTCAGATAATTGGGATTATCGGTAATTTGTAACCCCATGAACTCTGCCGCTTCTACAAGACCATTGATACCGATTGTTAAATATTGCCTTGAAATATTGATGTAACCGGCATCAAAGAGTGGCAACATACCATGTTTCTGTAGTTCTTTCAAATTCTCATTATATGCCAATTGCACTTTGTGGCACAAATCAATCACTTCTGATAGATATTCTTTATAATCTATCTTGTTGTTTACCGCATGTTGGATGCAGCGGTTAAGATTGATAGTCAGCACGCTCTTGCTTCCTGTCGATACTCCTCCTGCACCGAGAGTGTAGCTAAAACCGTTGTCTTGTATCTCGTTACGCAACCGACAGCATGAACTTAACGAATCTGCATTGTCACTCATATAAGTAAAGAAAGAATGCCCTTCCGAATACATTTCTGCAGCAAAGTCTCCCCATTCTTTATCCATACAGTCCCCATCTTTTGTTAATAATGCCATTGTTTCTACGGGGAAAGTCAACACCGTTTTAGTACGTTCTTTGTTGAACCACTTCATAAAACGTTTCTGAAGCCATGACACCCCTTCCCAGTCGGGTTGGCTTCCATCGGGGAAATAGAAATTACCGAAGAGACTCTCGAAATAGAACTTGTCATAATAGGAGATATTCCAGAATACGGCCTGATAGTTTCTTGCACCAGTTGGTTGATTTAAGGTATATACAATCTGCTCGAAACAGTCGGTTATCATCTTATCAATAGTTCTTCGTTTGATAGACAAATCAACAACCTTATCCGGCTCTTTGAAATAGTCCTTTCCATATTCCAACCCGATAAAATAATTCAAGTACATTAGAAATTCCGGAGTGGCACAGGCTCCACTTAGCATACTTGATACCATGAAGACCATATTTACAAATCCTCCGCAGAAACTCTTCAAGTTTGTCGGTGCAGTAGAATTTCCACCAATAGAAGCCGTTCCTCCTATTAACCAAGGATACATCGTGATGGATGCACAATAATTTGCAAGGCTCGTCTCATCATTCTTATATATATAATGATGTGTAAGCTTATTAATATATTCGTCGGCAAGCTCTTTTCCATACATTTTTTTTATTCTGTCGGTAAGCAGTCTGCGGTTCAGACGAATAAAACTTGCTTTGGGAAGTTCGCCGATAAGGGTTGCAATATTCTTATGTTCAACATTGGCATTAGCATCGTATTTAGAACCTGTTGCCGCATTAGATGCATCACAGTACTCCGAAAGAAATTTCAGCTTCTCCAATGTCTCTCTGTCTTCCGTGTGTGCTTGGCGATAAAGCATAAACGATTTGGCTACATTGTAATAGCCTTCTCGCATCAGAGCTTCTTCTACTTGGTTTTGTATATCTTCTACTTTAATATCGTCATGTATGGCAAGATGACTTAAAAGTTTAGAAATACTTCCTAAATTGATTGGTTCGTTCACAGAATTGAATGCCTTAATAATGGCATTCATAATTTTGTCAAGCGAAAAACGGTCTTTACTTCCGTCTCTTTTGGTAATAACGAAATCTCTAATTTCCATTGTCTTTATACTTTTTGGAAAACTTTTCTATTTATATTTAATAAAAAGTTTTCCGTTTTGGGTAATTTTTATTTATAATATAATTTTAAAATTGTCATTTTTAGTAATTATTTTATGTGTACAAAGATAATAAAAAGAAAATAATATAAATTCAAAATACATTATTAATTCTTGCTTTTATATTTTTTTAGTGACTAAAAAATGACATAATAATTAAAGTATAATTTGTAATTATAATATAGATGTATTGATAACCATTAGGTTAATAAAATAAAAAAGCACCGATTATTAAAATAACCGGTGCTAAGAAGAATTGTACTTTTTTATAATTTCACAGAAGAAATATCAATAAGATTATTCACAATAGCATATATTGTAAGACCTGCAGGTGAATGTATCTGTAATTTCCTTGCTATGTTCCTTCGATGAGTAATGACTGTATTTGTGGAAATACAAAGGTGATTTGCGATTTCTTTATTTGTCATTCCTTGTACCAAACTTACAATCACATCTTTCTCTCGGTCGCTCAATGTTTCCTGATTTTCCGGATTTTGATTAAGCATATTAGATATCTTAAACGAGACATCATTCTGTTTTGATCGTTTCTCAAGACTTCTAATAACAGGTATAAATATCTCTTCTTCAACAGAAGCATGTTGCGAAAGCCACTCTTCACAATTATAAATATCATAGAGGGTTGCCGAAAGTTGGTTATTCCGCAAACCATCCGATGGCAGATATTTTATAATAATGTTTTTAAGTTCGCGCAGCTTCTGGTCGGTTTGTCCGTGATGCTTGGAGTAAGTTTCTATATCATAATTAGTGGTTACCTTATTATTTATTAGGTCTTCCACGTAAGGAAAAACAGTTTTTTCCTCATATTGCATGTGGTTTCTTATAGAGCGTGCGTATTCATCATATAACTTCAAGATGAGTCTTGCCAAATTATCATTTTCGTCAAGGGCACCAACAAGCCCTTTACGGATGTAGGGCAATTCGAAACCTAAATAATAATCGTGACTCGCTTTCAGGTACTGCATTAATGTCGGTATCGAAAGGCGTTCCGCATCATCATATTCTCTATATCCATTAATTGTAAAGTTTATGATAGCAAGGAAAGTATATGTATCTACATGTTGGTCTTCACATACCTCCTGTACAGTTTTATCTCCAAATCCGAGGTTGATACCAAACGAGCCGAGACTTTGGAGAATACTGTAGTTATCTCCGATGATAGAAATCATCTTATCATCCGGTTCATACATTTTTTGATTTTTCATCTGATACCTAATTGTTGTTAGCTACTTCGCTGCAAAGTAACAAAAAAAACTCGGAATATGCAATAGATAGAAATAGGTATTTACCTATTTACTGCATCTCTTAATAGTATATAAGAGCGGTTCGTATACCTAAAAGTGGTGAAAATAGGGTAGGGCATTCTTAAGGTAATACTCTGATAACTCTGATACCAATTTGAGAAGGATGCTTTTGCATATAAGTCTTGAGAGCCGTTATTTCTTCTACAACCTTTTTTCTGATGGAAGACGCGTGTAACAGATGCAAGCCATCTTTATGCCATACGGCAATGCCGATATGTGTTGTATCTAAGCCTTTCTTACTTGTTACAAGGGCAAGTATGTCTCCGTCATGAATCGTATTACGAAAAAGTCGCGTGTTAACAATCGCTGTTTTGGGGATATATCGGTATTTCTTCCCATTATAATTTTCTTCAAGTTTAGCGATACCGTCTATCCACTCTTTATGTTTTACCAGCATTGGATATTTATCGGGGTGAGTTGTCATATAGTTAATGGAAATAGTCTGTGACTTTGTAAACGGAGGATCGGGTGTCTGGATTTCCTTTACAAAACCACTTTTGCAATTGTCTTCTATCCATATTGTAAAATAGTGCTGACGTTTAAGGTAAGATATATGCCCATCTATGTATCTTACATGTTGCAGATAATTGTAGAAGTCTATAAATGTATTTTTCTTATTTTGATAGCATAATGCCAATGCCAATACATATTCGATGTATGTGGTACAATCTACTTCCCTTAAATTAACTATCAATTTCTCCTTTTCATTACGCTCCAAAGTTTGTGCTACATAAGGTGTACCTTTAAATTCTCTTGCAAAGAACAGAAACAAATTTTCTTTCTGTTTGCTTGAAACAGCCTTATGTAGCATGTTCATGACAATCATACTGTCTTTTTTTGTATATTGTATCTGTGCAGAAGCATTGTGACTGGTGCATATCAGAGATAGAAAAAGTGAGAAGACAATTGTTTTCATTTATATTGTTTTTTCTTATTGAAATTAAAACCTATATAAATATTGATATTTCCAAAAATAGAATTTGTGGAAAACTGATCTTTATTATAATTATAGGTGTGCACTATAGCACTTGCACCGGCATACCATTTCATATTATTCCATACAATACCGAACCGTCCGATACCATCGATATTCATATTCTTAATAGAAAAGTCGCGCATACTTTGCTTTTCATGTTGCAAATCGCTAACTGTTTTTTTATACGCAATACCTAAAGATAAAGAAGATGCGAATAGCCAGTGATGAGCAAATACCCAGTTGTATGCATAGCCCCCCGATACAGCTATATCTGTATATTTAACATTTCCGAAACGGAGACTGCTATCTATAGGCATCTTCTCATACGTGTTCCCCAATCTTTCTTTAAGCACATTATCCAACTGTTGCCAATCAATATCAATGGTATGTTTGGTATAACCAATTCCTACTAAAGGGGAACCACAACTGATTTTCTGTATTGTACTCTGGCTGAAAGCTGCCGGATAGGAAAATCGATGATGGTTAAAGATGTAATACAAATTAAAACCTTTTACACTTGAACTGAAACCATTGTAAGGAACATTTCTTATCCGGTCGGTATTGATGCCCTTACCTAAGTACATACTTTTAATTCTATAGTCTTTTCCTATACGATAGAAGATGTCTATTCCTATCTGCGAACTGTAGATACTGAAGTCGTATTCTTTTTTATTGTTACCCCTCAAGTGATTAATATCTAAGGTGTAACCTAAAAATATCCATCGCCATCCTAAATATGGTCCGAGTTTTACAGACGGTTCCGGAGAAAAACGGATGGATTGTCCTTTCTTATTATTTATTCTATATTGTTCATAAGTGTTCGTATTTTGTAGCATTACGGTAAAATTATAGTGCTGGGGCTCAATGTAGTTTGTATCTATACTCGTAAAATTTCTAAGGGCTGTAGATATATTGCCGACCATCTTTTTTAAAAAAGGTTTATGTGATGATATACTATCTGCCGCGGTAGCAAACATCACCATGCTATGGATAAGAAAGAAGAACAAATATATCTTTTTCATTTTGTCATAGCTTTCCGAGAATACGATCCATAACCCAGTTCACTGGAGTGGCACTAACGCTTGTACAGTTGCAAACTCCAAAGCCTTGAAGATCTTCTATTACGGATTTTATTATGGGCAATTGAACATAAGACGGATTAGGTACGGTTATGCTTGTTGCACCTTCACTTGTAACAACTTTTATGGGATCGTAATTGTAAACAGAGAAAGAGAGCATCCCCTTATCGCCAATAACTTCGATACAATCTTCTTTTGAGCTTTGATGTCCCACAAAACACCATGAGCCGCTTCCCACAAGACCGCTCTCAAAAAGAAAGCACGAACTGATCGTATCTTCTGCACCGTAAAGTTGTGCCCTATTGGCACAGTAGCCATGAGCACGCGTTATAACGCCGAAAAACTCTTGTAACAAGTCTAATTGGTGAGGGGCTAAATCATAGAAATAACCTCCACCGGCAATATCTGGCTGCAGTCTCCATGGTAGATTTTGGCTTCCTTTGAAATCTAAATCTCTCGGAGGTACGGAAAACCTCACCTGAACGTTAAGGATTTTACCAATAATACCATTATCTATGATACTTTTAACCCGCTTGAAATAGGGTAGATACCTGCGATAATAGGCTACAAAGCATGGCATTCCCGTCTGTTCGCTGACACGATTGATACGTGCACAGTCCTCATAACTTGCTGCTAATGGTTTTTCTACATAAACAGGTTTGCCTGCTTTCATAGCCATTATGGCGAATGTGGCATGACTTGAAGGAGGTGTAGCAATGTAAATGGCATTTACATCCGGATCGTCTATCAATGCTTGGGCGTCAGTATACCATTTATGAATATGGTGTCGTTCGGCATACGAGCGTGCCTTTTCTTCACTTCTACTCATAACAGCTTCTACATGAGAACCGTCTATTTCATTGAAAGCCGGTCCGGATTTCTTTTCCGTTACTTCACCGCATCCAATGAATCCCCAACTTATCAGTTTCATATATCAACTGAAAATAAAGTTTATTATGAACAGTATGGAAAGTATTACAATTGTTATATTCAATGCTTTCCATTGGGCTGTGCATACTTTAACTATAACGTAACTCAAGATTCCTAAGCATATACCGTCCGCAATAGAATAACATAACACCATAGTAATCATAGTAATAAATGCTGGAAATGCTTCAGAAACGTCACTCAAATCTATCTTCTTTACTGAGTCGAGCATCAATACTCCGACCAATACCAGTGCTCCGCTTGTTGCTGCACTGGGAATTAACATAAAGATAGGGGAGAGTAGTAATGATACAAGAAAGAGTATCCCCACGAAGAAAGAGGTAAGTCCACTACGTCCACCTTCTGCAATACCCGATGCACTTTCAATATATGTAGTAAGTGTAGATGAACCGAGCATTGCGCCACATGTGGTGCCTATAGCATCACTCATCATAGCTTCTTTTACATGAGGAATGGAACCATCCGGCCGTACAATACCTGTTTTTTCCGACAATCCGACCAAAGTACCGATCGTATCAAATATATTCACGATAAGAAGAGAGAAAACAACGAGAAGGGTTTGTATATTGAAAAAGCCATTAAAGTCAAACTGACAAAATATTGGAGATATTGACTGTGGAGCAGAAATAGGGAACCAATTTGCAGGAATAACGGTAACTCCTAACGGTATACCTACAAGAGTGGTCGCTATGATACCATAAAATAGAGCTCCTTTTATATTGCGTGCTATTAAAATTCCACTTAAAAGAATGGCGATAATACCTAAAATACATTCAGAAGAAAAGCTACCTAAACCTATGAAAGTCCCCTCTTTGGCAACAATAATATGGGCATTCTTCAGTCCTATAAATGCGATAAACATGCCGATACCTGCAGAAATAGCATATCTTAAATTCTTGGGAATGCTGTCAAGAATTAGTTCGCGTATATTAAAGAATGTAATGAGAATAAATATTATACCCTCTATCAGCATAATTGCTAATGATTGCTGCCAAGTATATCCCATGGCTTGACAGAGCGTATAGGCGAAAAATGCATTCAATCCCATACTGGGAGCTTGGGCAAAAGGGAGCTTAGCCATGAAAGCAAGTAGTAGGGTTGCTATGGCTGCAGCAATGGCAGTACCGGTAAACAAGGCCCCTTTATCCATACCTGTACTTGAAAGAATAGAAGGATTTACGGCAAGAATATAGCTCATAGTGAGAAAGGTTGTTGCTCCTGCAACCAATTCTGTTTTGAATTTCATGTTTTTGGCATCGAAGCCAAGTGCTTTTGATAAAAATTCCATAAGTAAGTATTAATGATTAAAAGTATTAAGCCAATTGTCCAATATCATTCGTGCTATAGAAAGTTTTTCTGGGATAGTTGGAAGATTTTCCTTATGAAACCAAGCTCCTCTTGAAAGTTCTGAACGCTGTAAGTGAATATCCCCATCAATATAATCGGCATTAAAGCCAACCATTAAGCCACAAGGATAGGGCCACGGTTGTGAACCGAAGTATTTCAAATTTGTTATTGTAATTCCCGTTTCTTCTCTAACTTCCCGATGCACGGCTTCTTCTAAAGTTTCTCCTGTTTCTACAAAACCTGCGATAAGTCCATAAAAGTCACTCTTAAAGTTACGAGCATGTACAAGCAAGACCTCATCCCCTTTATGCACTAATACAATAACTGCAGTCGCTAATTGAGGCCATATCTCCTTTCCGCAGTTAGGACATCGCTTCGAAATCTCTGTGTGCATTTCCATCGGTGTACCACAAACGCCACAATAACGTGTGTTGTTATCCCAATAAATTAACTCCTGACATTTGCCAGCTTTTAGGTACAAGTCTCTCGAGAGTTTATAGTACGAGGCACGCAATCCGCACATTTCATACTCTATTCGGTTTGTAATGGGGGCATCAATAGAAAATACTCGAACCTCTGTTCCGTCATCCATTGATGTTACATGCATAATATGTGTCCACGCTTTAATTGCTATGGGAGGCTTTATGCCAAGCGGAATTGTATATGTTCCATCCGTATTCTTTTGAAGGAGGAGGTCTCCTTTACAAAATATGAACCAATATGCTTTTGACATTTCGCATTCGTTTTCTATTTTCCGAATATTAGTTGTTTATCTCGTAATAGGGCTTGCTTTGTCCATGCCTCAGGAACAAACCTCCAATTATTATGCGCTTGCGGATTCAGAGTTCCCGCTTTTTCTATTTCTTTCATTAAATAATACCGCTGATCTTTCTCGCTTTCGTAAACAATACGTTTCTTCAGTTCCTCTCGGGGAATACCTGCACCCTTTGTTAAAAGCTCTCCGCCACCATTACCGCGATAACTATTCATCGCTACCTTATACCATTGGTGTTCATTAAAAGGCCGGCCATCAGTCAAATGCAATATTTTTACCTTTTTTCCATTGGGCTTTGTTACATCTACTTCATAATCTATACCGGCAGCACTGTCGAAGTTAAATGCTAAATTCTTAAACCCAAATCGCTGCTGATCATTCTTGGCATCATCATTCAGAAGCATGATATGATCATCCGGTTTAGTCATAGTATTAACCCATAAATCATAACTCATTTCTAAATGTTTACGAATTTCTTCCCCTGTCATCTTCAATACGTAGATTTGATTTTCGTATCTATAAAGATTAAACATATCACTAACATGTATATCTCCTGCCGATATGCTCGTATCAAAAGAAAGTGGGGCGTTGAAAGAAATATCTGCTCCGGTTATTTTGAGTTGTAAATCGTGTATAAAATCGGTAAATGCAGCGCTTCCAAAATAGCAATCACGGGTAAAAATTGAATGGGTAAAGTTACCAATTTTTCGATTAGCAAATTGCATAACAGAGTCTATTTCCGGTCGAAACCTTGATATAAATTCTTTATTAACTTCCTGATCTTCAATATTTATAACATCTCCTTCGATGTTTTTCTTTAATATTTTATTGGTGTTGTTATGCTGTCTATCGAATGTTATGGATATTCGAGCATCACTAATCATATATGCATTGCAAGAAGGATCCAAACATACGACATCCTTTCCTTCTATATTTTTCACTATCCCTTTGAATTTGGTGTGGTCGTGTCCAAATAAAATAAGGTCGAAGCCGGGGACTTCCTTTGCAACTTTCAGCGATGCATCCTCTTGATATTGGGCTGTTTCAATACCGCCTTCCTTTCCTGAATGAAACAGGCCTATTACCACATCAGGTTTCTCATGCATTTTGATATATTCCATCCAATACCTTGAAGAAGACACCATTTCATCGAACCTAAGCCCTTTCCATAGAGATTCGTTCAGCCAATTGGGTATTGCCGGCGTAAGCATACCGATAACTGCAATTTTCAAACCGTCTCGTTGTAAGATCGTATAAGGATGTAGATACGGCTTTCCTGTCTTCGTATCAATAACATTCGCTCCAAGCATAGGGCATTTTACCTCTTTGATCCATTTATCATAAACAGCGTGGCCTGTCTCGATATCATGATTTCCTATGGTTTCTGCATCATATTTCATATAGTTGACGACAGATGCGGCTACATTGGGCACTGATGGCTTTATATAATTGCTATAATAACAGGTAGGCTGTCCTTGGAGAATGTCTCCGTTATCTAAAAGAATAAGATTACTGCCATAGACCTTTCGTAAAGAATCTACATAAGTAATAACACGTGCCAAAGAACCGCTTTTGGGGGTGCGATTAATAAAATCGTATGGAAAAAAGCAACCATGGACATCACTGGTCTGAATAATTCTTAAATTTACAGTTCTTTCTGCAGACATTGCATTAAAGGTTAAACAAAATGCTGCAATGTAAGTTAATAGGAGTCTTTTCATTGCTATATTGCTTTTTATTTATCATAATACATATTATATGGAAAATACATATATGCTGATTAAACGGGTATTTTAGATTTTTTACTTAGTCGTTCCATGCTCCTTAGATCTACAACTTAACTGCCTTAAAGTAGCAGGTTAATTAAATCCTATGGAAAAACTTTAATTAAAATAATATAAGAATGTTGCTATACCTTCCAGTGCAGGTTTATGTTCGTTTTCTATTTCTATCTTAAATGCAATCTCCGTTTTACATATACCTCTCAGGTTTTCAATTTTATGCAATGTGGTAACTAATCTTACTCGACTACCTGTTAACACCGGTTTTCCGAACTTCATTTTATCCATACCATAATTTACCAACATCTTTATATTGTTGACCTCTACAATTTGATTCCACAGGTATGGCAGCAACGATAATGTGAGGTATCCGTGTGCGATGGTACTTTTATATGGACTTTCCGCCTTAGCACGTTCTACATCTACATGTATCCACTGATGATCCAATGTGGCATCTGCAAACATATTGATACGGCCTTGGTCTATTAAAACCCAATCAGAATGTCCTAACTCTTTGCCTAAATGTACTGCAAATTCATTGTATGAATTAATAACTAACCTTTCCATAATCGATTTGTACAATGTTTAAAAACGTTAATGCGTAGTTTTTGTTATTCAAAATTAGCACGTTTATAGTGTTAAAATTGTCATATAATTACCTAAATATAGGGCTACAAAAGTACAAAATAATTCTGATAATTATACTTATTTCTTATTTTTATCTACTGTTTTTATTGTTTTTTACTACCATAAAAATAGCTGGGGTTACATTCCGATGGCAGTCATATATTCTGCACACATCGTTGCACATCTTTCGCCATCGACTCCTGCCGAAACTATTCCTCCTGCATATCCGGCACCTTCGCCACAAGGAAAGAGACCATGAAGGCGTATGTGTTGAAGTGTTTCCTTGTCGCGTAAGATACGCACGGGACTACTTGTGCGGGTTTCTACAGCAATCATCACAGCTTCATTGGTCAGAAACCCATGACTCATCTTACCGAAATTTCGGAAACCTTGTTGCAGACGTTCTACTATAAACTTCGGCATCCAGAAATGGAGCGGACTGGAAATGAGGCCGGGAGTATAAGAACTTTTTGGGAGATCATACGATAGACGGTTATTGACAAAGTCGCCCATTCGTTGTGCCGGTGCCGTTTGTCGCATATTACCCTGTAACCAACAATTGCGTTCCAGTTCTTCTTGGAAGCGCATAATAGAGAGAACATCATTTTTATTCTTCCCTTCTATAGAATATTTTTTGGTATTTTGCAAGGCATAGATATCGTCAGGACGTACCTCCACCACCATTCCGGAATTAGACCAACGCGTGCCGCGATTACTCGGAGACATGCCGTTAACAACGATTTGCTGTGGCCCTGTGGCTGCCGGAATGACAAAGCCGCCGGGACACATACAGAAGCTATACACGCCACGTCCATCAATTTGGTTTACAAAAGAATATTCTGCTGCCGGCAAATACTTGCCGCGACCATTTTTATTATGATATTGAATTTGGTCTATCAGCTCTGAAGGATGCTCCAAGCGTACACCTACGGCAATTCCTTTCGATTCGATTTCAATTTCTGCATCTGCCAAATACCGATATATATCACGGGCACTATGTCCTGTAGCAAGGATTACCGGTCCGTGAAAAATTTTATTTGAATTGTTTTGCAGGTCGATGGCTTCAACGCCTGTTACACGTTTTTCCCTGATAACCAGTGATACCATTTTCGTTTGAAAATGTACCTCTCCCCCACTGTTCAATATCGTATTTCGCATATTCTCGATTACCCGCGGCAGTTTGTCGGTACCTATATGGGGATGAGCATCCGCAAGAATACTCGTAGAAGCTCCATGCTGGCAAAATACATTCAATATCTTGTCTGTAGGTCCCCGCTTCTTACTTCGGGTATAAAGCTTTCCATCGGAGAAAGCCCCTGCCCCACCTTCGCCAAAACAATAATTACTTTCGCCGTCGGCTTTCTGTATTTTGGTAATGAGTGATAGGTCTTTTTTACGTTCATGCACGTCTTTCCCACGCTCTAGTACCACAGGACGAAATCCAAGTTCTATCAGTTTGAGCGATGCAAACAGTCCGGCAGGACCTTCTCCTACCACAATTACTTGCGGTTTGTCGCCCACATAAGGATATACAGTGCGTATATATTCATCGTCTTGCGGCGGTTCGTTGATATAAACTCGTACTTTTAGGTTTACAAAAACGGTACGCTGCCGCGCGTCTATACTTCGTTTTAGTATTCTTACATGTGTTATCGTTCGTGCATCTATACCTTTATCTTTTGCCAAAAAATCTATAATGGCTTGTTCAGAGAAAGCTTGTTGAGGCAATACGCGTAATTGATATTCCTCCATCATAAATATCTTATTTATATTATTTCTCCCGCAAAATTAATCAATTTGCCAATAAAAACATTGGTATTCCTAATATTTATTAGTATTTTTGTTGCCAAGTTTTTCCATTACCCCATTTGTTTTGGGGAGGGTTTTACATTATTAATATAGATAGAAAAATGAAAGTACTAAAATTTGGTGGAACATCTGTTGGTTCCGTAAAGAGTATTTTAAGTTTAAAACGCATTGTAGAGAAAGAAGCAAAACGGCAACCTATAATCGTTGTAGTGAGTGCACTCGGGGGGATTACCGATAAATTAATATCTACAGGGCAATTGGCTTTGCAAGGTGATAATACATGGAAAGATGAATTTAGCGCAATGGTAGACCGTCATCATAAGATGATAGATACAATTATCACAGAGCCTAAGAGCAGAGAAGACTTGTTCAACGCAGTAGATTCGCTATTTGAACAATTAAAATCAATATATTATGGCGTCTTTTTGATACACGACTTAAGTGAGAAAACTCAAGATACGATTGTTAGTTATGGCGAAAGACTGAGTTCAAAAATTGTAGCTACCTTGATCAAAGGGGCTAAGTGGTTTGACTCACGAGATTTTATAAAAACAGAACGTAAGCATGGAAAGCACACTTTAGATAGCGAACTTACTAACAAATTCGTTAGAGAAATCTTTGTAGATCTGCCCCGTATATCACTTGTTCCCGGATTTATCAGTCGTGATAAGAACACCTCGGAGACAACAAACCTCGGAAGAGGCGGATCAGACTATACTGCTGCCATTATCGCTGCAGCACTTGATGCTGAAATGTTGGAGATATGGACAGATGTAGATGGCTTTATGACAGCCGATCCCAAGGTGATAAAAACAGCCTATACTATAAATGAATTGAGTTATATTGAGGCCATGGAGCTTTGTAATTTCGGGGCTAAGGTGATATATCCTCCTACAATATATCCAGTGTGCATCAAGAATATCCCTATTAGAGTAAAAAATACGTTTAATTCGAATAGTCGGGGAACAATTATCAAGAATAGGATAGCCAATGATCGTAAACCGATCAAAGGTATTTCGAGTATAAAAGGAACTACTTTAATTACTGTTACAGGTCTCTCCATGGTAGGTGTCATTGGCGTGAACCGACGCATCTTTACAGCATTGGCTGAACGTGGAATATCCGTATTTATGGTTTCTCAGGCCTCTTCAGAGAATTCAACTTCTATCGGTGTGCGCGATATAGATGCTCAACAAGCTGTGGATGTGTTAAACCGAGAGTTTGCCAAAGAGATAGAAATGGGTGCCATGTTCCCTATGCATGCAGAGAGCAATCTTGCTACAATCGCTATTGTCGGTGAAAATATGAAGCACACACCGGGCATAGCAGGCAAACTTTTTGGTGTCTTGGGTAGAAGCGGCATCAGTGTGATAGCTTGTGCGCAAGGAGCGAGTGAAACAAATATTTCGTTCGTTGTGGACAACATGTCTTTAAGAAAATCCCTCAATGTCATACACGACTCATTCTTCTTATCGGAATACAAAGTGTTGAATCTTTTTATATGTGGTGTCGGAACTGTTGGCGGAAAGCTGCTGGAACAAATACGTTCACAATATGAAGAGCTGAAAGAGCATAGCCGCTTGAAGTTGAATGTCGTAGGTATAGCCACATCAAGGAATGCGGTATTCAACCGTGATGGGATAAGCCTTGATACTTATTTTGATGCTCTAAAACATTCTGAACCAAGTAATGTTACAAGCCTCCGCGATAATGTAGTAGGAATGAATATATTCAATTCCGTATTCGTAGACTGCACAGCAAGTAAGGAAATAGCTTCTTTATACCAAACTTTGGTTGAGAATAATATCAGCGTTGTGGCTGCCAATAAGATTGCAGCATCATCTCAATACAGCGATTACATAAAACTGAAGCAAACTGCTTTGGCCCGCGGTGTGAAATTCAGATATGAAACAAATGTCGGTGCTGGGCTTCCCATTATCGGTACAATTAACGATTTACGTAATTCTGGAGATAAAATACTAAAGATAGAGGCTGTATTGAGCGGAACTCTTAATTTTATATTCAATGAGATTGCAGCTGATGTTCCTTTCTCGGAAACGGTAAAACGTGCCAAAGAGCAGGGATACAGCGAACCTGATCCACGTATTGATCTAAGCGGCACCGATGTTATTCGAAAACTTGTCATACTGGCTCGTGAAGCCGGATATAAAGTAGAACAGGAAGATGTGGAAAAACATCTCTTCGTACCCGATGATTTTTTTAGAGGAACTGTAGAAGATTTTTGGAAAAAGCTGCCTATTCTTGATGAAGAATTTGAAAAGAAACGTAAACTTTTAGAAGAACAGAAGAAGCATTGGCGCTTTGTTGCGACAATGGATCACGGTAAAACGAATGTTGCTCTGCAGACAGTAGACAGCACACACCCTTTCTATAATTTAGAAGGAAGCAACAATATCGTGCTTCTCACGACAGAGAGATATAAGGAATATCCCATGCAAATACAAGGCTACGGTGCTGGGGCAAGTGTTACCGCAGCGGGCGTGTTTGCAAATATCATGTCGATAGCAAATATTTAAAGAATCGTTTTTACGAAACATATATGAAACATATTATTATACTTGGCGACGGAATGGCAGATCATCCGATAGAACGTTTGGGAGGCAAGACACTTCTGCAATATGCCAATACTCCCTATATGAATTTGCTTGCAAAGAATGGACGTACAGGGAGGCTTATGACTATTCCTGAGGGATTTTTACCGGGCTCTGAAGTCGCGAATACCTCTATTTTGGGGTATGATCTTAACAAAGTGTATGAAGGTAGAGGACCTCTCGAAGCTGCTTCTATCGGCTACGATATGCATAGTGACGATCTCGCTTTGCGATGTAACATTATCTGTCTTGAGAATGGTATTATTAAAAATCATCACGGCGGACATCTGAAGACAGAAGAAGGCGATATGTTTATCCGATATCTGAATGATAAACTTGGAAACGACCGGATCAAATTCATCACGGGTATTCAGTATCGTCACCTATTAATTATAAAAAACGGCAACAAACATATCTTATGTACTCCCCCGCATGACCACCCGAATGAGGCGTGGAGGCCTTTACTGGTACGATCGGAGGATGGCTGGGCAAATAAAGCTGATGGAGAAAGAATGACAGGGCAAGCCACCGCCGATCTTATTAACAGTTTAATCCTGCAGTCGCAGCAACTCCTTTCCGAACATCCGTTTAACAAAAAACGTGCAAAAAGAGGGTTGGATATGGCAAACAGCATTTGGCCATGGAGTGGCGGCTACAGACCTACGATGAAACCTTTGGGAGAGATATACCCGCAGATGATGAAAGGTTCTGTTATCTCTGCAGTTGATTTGATCAGAGGAATAGGAAAGTATGCTGGATTGCATCGTGTTGAAGTAGAAGGAATAACTGGTCTTGCCGATACCAATTACGAAGGAAAGGCCGAAGCGGCAATACGGGCATTGAAAACGGGCGATTTCGTCTTTCTTCATATTGAGGCAAGTGATGAGGCGGGGCACGACGGTGATCTTGAACTAAAACTAAAGACGATAGAATATCTTGACTGCAGAATTGTAGGTCCGATATATAATAAGGTGAAGGAATGGGCAGAGCCTGTCTGCATCGCAGTATTGCCCGACCACCCTACCCCTGTCGAGATAAGAACGCATGTAAAAGAGCCCGTTCCTTTTCTAATATGGTATCCGGGGATTATTCCCGATGATGTACAAACGTATGATGAAGTAAGTTGCGCACATGGTTCATATGGCCTTCTTCATCTCGAACAATTCATGAACATATTCATGAGGTTTTAAACACTTTCCGAAAATTAACTATAAACGCTTCAATTCCATAATGAAATATTATTCGACCAATAAGAATGCACCATTAGCGGGCTTATGTGACGCGGTAATAAGAGGACTTGCTCCCGACCGTGGGCTCTATATGCCGGAATGGATCGAACCTCTCGGGGCGGATTTCTTCGAACATATACAAGACATACCGTTTCAAGAGATTGCCTATATTGTAGCGCAAGCATTTTTCGGTGAGGATGTAGAAGCCACTGCCCTACGGCAAATCGTTTACAATACACTATCGTTCGACGTTCCTTGTGTAGAAGTTGTCGATAATATCTACTCGCTCGAACTTTTTCACGGCCCCACCCTTGCGTTCAAAGATGTCGGGGCAAGATTTATGGCAAGACTCCTACAACATTTCATCCGGCAAGAAAGAAAAGAAGAAATAAAAGTGCTTGTCGCAACAAGCGGCGATACAGGATCGGCCGTTGCCAATGGCTTTTTAGGTGTAGACGGTATTCGTGTTTATGTACTTTATCCTGCTGGAAAAGTCAGTAAGATACAGGAAAGCCAGTTCACAACGTTGGGAAAGAACATTACAGCCATCGAAGTCAGCGGTACATTCGATGACTGTCAAGCGCTTGTAAAGGCAGCTTTCATGGACGAAGAACTCAACTGCAGGCTTAACCTTACATCTGCTAACTCCATCAACGTGGCCCGTTTCCTACCACAAGCATTCTACTATTTCAATGCCTATGCCCAGATGAAACGAATGCGAAAAGCCGATAATCTCGTTGTATGCGTACCGAGCGGAAATTTCGGAAACATCACGGCAGGTCTCTTTGCACAGCAGATGGGGTTACCCATAAAAAGTTTCATCGCCGCCAACAACGCTAACGACGTGTTCTATCAATATCTACAGACGGGAGACTATAAATCAAAACCAAGCAAACAGACAATTGCTAATGCTATGGACGTTGGTGATCCCAGTAATTTCGCACGTATTCTCGATCTCTACAACCATTCATGGGAAACCATCAGGAAACATATCACGGGAGTTGCATATACTGACAATCAAATCAGGGAAGCCATCAAGAAATGCTACGAACAGACAAGATATGTTCTCGATCCACATGGCGCATGTGCTTACCGTGCGCTGACCGAGAAATTAAAACCGCATGAAGTCGGCATATTCCTCGAGACTGCCCATCCGGCAAAGTTCAAAGAAAAAGTAGACGATATCCTGAAAACCAATATCGAGATACCTGAACGCCTCGCTACATTCATCGAAGGCAAAAAGCAAAGCCTGACAATGAATGCGGACTTTCAGGCACTTAAATCTTTACTGCTTAATGTGTAAGCTGTCTCACATTATTTTCCGTCTCCGTTATAAATAAAAAATGTTATCGCTTTTGTATAGGTCTTTCACCTATATTCTTTCTACTTTTCCTTGGTCATATCGATAAATATTATGTATATTTGCAATCGAAGATACTTAAAACTACGTACTGATGGTTTACATTAGCATACCCGAAAAAGACAGGCGTTTAAGCTTCTATCTCGCAATGGAAGAATATATTGCACGCCATTTGGATGAGGACGACTGCTTTTTCATGTGGCAAGTACGTCCCTCTGTGATATTCGGACGCAACCAACTCATTGAGAACGAAGTAAATACAGTATATTGCCGAAGTAACAATATAAGTATGTACAGGCGAAAAAGCGGTGGCGGATGCGTATATGCCGACATGAACAATGTGATGTTTTCATATATTACAAAAGATGAAAACGTGAGTTTTACTTTCAACAAATATATTCAACTTGTTGTAGAAGTATTGCAGAAAATGGGAGTAGACGCCGTAGCAAGCGGTAGAAACGATATCATGATTGATGGGAAAAAGGTGTCTGGAAACGCATTCTATCATATCCCCGGGCGCAGTATTGTACATGGAACGATGCTTTATGACACAGACATGCAAAATATGGTGGCCAGTATCACGCCGTCCGACAATAAGCTTGTGAGTAAAGGGGTGAAGAGTGTACGCCAGCATATTGCATTGCTGAAAGACTACACTCGGCTCACGTTATCCGAATTTAAAGATTTTGTAAGGCGTAACCTTTGTAAACGTGAGCTTAAACTTACGGCCGAAGATATCAGGAACATAGAGGAGATAGAAAAGGAATATCTTGCGGATGAGTTCATTTATGGTAATAATCCGCGCTACACAATGATCAAGAAACAGCGGATAAACGATGTTGGTGAGCTGGAAATACGTATGGAATTGAAGAATAATATAATAAAAAATATCAATATCATGGGCGATTACTTTCTGACGGGCGACATAGATAACCGCATTCTGCAACCTTTGCAAAACACACCGTATAATAAGGAAGCAATCTCGAAAGCTCTCCCCGACCGCATAGATGATATAATACTTCACCTGCGAAAGCAAGATTTCGTCGACCTACTTTAAAAAAGAACTAATTTAAAAATACCTAAACAATATGGAAACCAAGCAAACCTGTCTTCACGACAAGCATGTTGCTCTCGGAGCACTCATGCAGCCTTTCGGCGGTTTTGATATGCCTATCCAATATTCCTCCATCATCGAAGAGCACAATGCTGTGCGTTGTCACTGCGGAGTCTTCGATGTTTCCCACATGGGTGAAGTATATGTAACAGGCATAGATGCCGAACGCTACGTCAATCACATCTTCACCAATGATATTACGAATGCCCCGATAGGGAAAGTATTCTATGGAATGATGCTCTATGCAGATGGCGGAACGGTAGATGATCTGCTCGTTTATAAGATGGCAGAAAATGAGTTTTTTATCGTTATCAATGCTGCCAACATCGGTAAAGATATAGATTGGATGCGCGAAAATGCTGAAGGCTTCGACGTCGCCATCGATCACTGTTCAGATTACTACGGTCAGTTAGCCGTGCAAGGCCCGGAAGCAGAAGCCGTTGTTGAAGAAGTTTTAAGTATTCCATGCAAAGAACTCGTGTTCTATACAGCAAAAACATTGGAGCTTGAGGGAGAAACCGTGATTATCAGTCGTACGGGCTACACGGGCGAAGACGGGTTCGAAATATACGGTTCGCATAGTTTTATCCGAAACCAATGGGATAAACTTATGGCAAGCAATCGCTGTAAGCCATGCGGACTTGGATGCCGTGACACGCTCAGATTTGAAGTCGGATTACCTCTTTATGGTAATGAATTATCGGAAGGAATTTCTCCTGTTATGGCCGGATTAAGCATGTTTTGCAAGTTGGATAAAGAAGAATTTATCGGCAAAGAAGCCCTTATCAAACAAAAGACTCACGGGGTGGATAAAAAACTCGTAGGTCTTGCTTTGGAAGACCGTGCTGTACCTCGCCACGGCTATGCCGTGATGAAAGATGGTAAGCAAGTCGGAATAATTACAACCGGTTACCGTGGTATCAGCGTAGACCATAGTTTCGCCTTTGCCCTCATCGATACGGAGTACACGAAGATTGGTACCGAAGTAGACATACAGATACGCAAAAAACTTTTCCCAGCCATTGTAGTCAAGAAGAAGTTCTACGATAAACATTATAAGAAATAAATCGTATGGGCCGAGGTCTGCGAACAGTATCTGTAATATGCACTCTCTATTATTGACAGATAGATGATCTATGCCATACATATACATTACCTGTGTTCGACAGATGGCTGCTTAAATTCGACAGACTGTAGGAGCATTTTGATAAAAAGAAAGATTAAACAATTAAAAATAGAAATAATATGGCAAAAATTATTGAAGGACTCTATTATTCGGAGTCACATGAATTTGTGAAGGTTGAAGGGGATTTCGGTTATATCGGTATTACAGATTATGCCCAGCACGAACTTGGAAATATCGTATATGTGGATATGCCCGAAATAGACGATGAAGTTACGATTGATGAAGATTTTGGAGCTGTGGAAAGTGTGAAGGCTGCAAGCGACCTGATTTCTCCTGTGAGTGGCATTGTCGTTGAGGTGAACGAGGCACTCGAAAATACTCCGGAACTTTTAAATAAAGATGCTTTCGGTAACTGGATTATCAAAGTAGAGCTTTCCGATAAGGCAGAACTCGATAAACTAATGAATGCTAAGGCTTACGAAGATTTTTGCAACCAATAGACAATTCACGATAAAGATACGGCACCCATACCGACTGTATCTGTATAGTTGCCGTATCAAAACACGAACTACGACCAATGAACTACAAATATTTCCCACATACGGAGGAAGATATAGAGCAGATGTTGCAGAAGATCGGCATAAAATCTTTAGATGATCTTTATTCCGAGGTGCCCGAATGCATACGTTTCCGTCGCGAATATCACCTTCCCGAAGAAAAGAGCGAGATAGAAGTGCGCCGTTTTTTCGACACGCTGGGGGCTAAAAACAAGCAGTTGATTTGTTTTGCCGGTGCCGGTGTGTATGATCATTATACTCCGGCGGTAATTCCATCTATCGTCGGGCGTTCCGAATTTCTTACGAGTTACACTCCTTATCAAGCCGAAATATCACAAGGCACCTTGCACTATATCTTCGAATACCAGTCGATGATGGTGGAACTTACAGGCATGGATGTGTCGAATGCTTCGATGTATGATGGTTCTACAGCTACGGCCGAGGCGGTGTTGATGGCCGGAAATATGGGAAAAAAAGCGAATAAAGTGCTTGTCAGTGGTACACTTGATCCCAAAGTTCTTAATGTTGTCAAGACTTATGCATTCTTTCATGGGATTGAAATAGAAATGATAGCTGCAACAGGCGGTATAACCGATAAAAACGATTTGCAGGAAAGACTCGGCAAGGGGGGCGTTGCCGGTGTCGTAGTGCAACAACCCAATTATTTTGGAATTATAGAAGATTATAGCGGTTTTGCCGAATTATGCCACGAACAGAAAGCTCTATTTATTATGAACAGTATAGCTGCCGACCTTGCATTGCTGAAAACACCGGGCGAATGGGGCGTAGATATTGCCGTAGGCGATGGACAATCACTCGGAATACCGATGTCTTGGGGCGGTGCATATGTGGGTTACATGTGCTGTACTGAAAAGCTAATGCGTAAAATGCCGGGACGTATCGTTGGCAAGACGGTGGATCGGAACGGGCAGCGTGCTTTTGTACTTACTTTGCAGGCACGCGAACAGCATATCAGAAGACAGAAAGCAACTTCTAACATCTGCTCCAATGAGTCGCTTATGGCGCTATGGGTTACCATTTATATGTCGCTTATGGGTAAACAGGGATTGAAAGAAGCGGCTCAAATGTCATATGACGGGGCGCATTACCTATGTGAACAGTTAAATAAGACTGGCCATTTTGTTTTGGCTTACGACAGGCCCTTTTTCAATGAATGTTGTATGCGCTACGATGGAGATGTGGATAAACTGCAAAAACATCTTATCGATCATGGGATTTTCGGGGGAATCAAAGTTGCCAATGATACAATCATGTTTGCCGTAACCGAAAAAAGAAGTAGAGAAGAAATAGACCGTTTAATAGATTTGTGCCATGAATAATAAGTTATACAGTAATCTGATTTTTGAGTTATCTCATACCGGTCGGCGTGGCTATAGTCTACCAAAAAACCATTTTGGACATTATGAATTGCCTAAAGAACAGTGCCGAACTAAAGATGCAGTACTTCCTGAGTGTGATGAATTGACGGTTGTAAGGCATTATACTAATCATAGTGAAAATAATTTTGGTGTAGCCAATGGCTTTTACCCTCTCGGTTCGTGTACAATGAAGTACAATCCCTGTATCAATGAAGAGATTGCCAATCATCCGGCTTTTTGCAATTTGCATCCGCTTCAACCACAAGATACAGTAGAAGGAGCATATGAAGTATACGAAAATTTACAGCATGCTCTCTCGGAAATCACGGGCATGAACAGCTTCACACTCAATCCTTGTGCAGGAGCTCATGGCGAGCTTACGGGATTGATGATTATCCGTTCTTACCACCAAAGTAGGAACGACTGTAAGCGTACCAAAGTTATTGTACCCGATTCGGCCCATGGTACCAATCCTGCATCGGCTGCAGTCTGCGGACTTGATGTCGTGGAAGTGAAGAGTACTCCCGAAGGTATCATCGATATGGATGATCTTCGTGAGCTATTGGATGACACTGTCGCCGCTATGATGATGACAAATCCCAACACTTTAGGGCTGTTTGAAAAAGATATACCCCAAATAGCAGAGCTCGTTCATGCCTGTGGAGCACTCTTATATTATGATGGTGCCAATCTTAACCCTATGCTTGGCGAATGTCGACCGGGAGATATGGGCTTCGATGTAACACATCTTAACCTTCATAAAACATTCTCTACTCCTCATGGAGGAGGTGGTCCGGGGAGCGGGCCTGTAGGTGTACGCAAAGGTTTGGAACGCTTTTTCCCGATTGTCAATCCCTATCATGGTAATTTTTCTGTAGAACTTCGTGCTTATGCCTATATCCTTACACTTGGTAAAGAGAATTTGAAGAAAGTCGGTTCGCTTGCAACTTTAAATGCAAACTATATCAAAGAGTCGCTTAAAGATGTTTTCGAATTACCGATAGAAGGCCTATGTAAGCACGAATTTGTATTCAATGGACTAAAAGACAAAAGTACTGGGGTAACAACGATGGATGTGGCAAAGCGTCTTCTCGACTACGGCTATCATGCTCCTACCATCTATTTTCCGTTGCTCTTCCACGAATCTATGATGATCGAGCCTACCGAGAATGAAAGTAAGAATACCATTGATGGCTTTATAGAAGCTTTGAGAAAGATAGCTCAAGAAGCATCTGAGATGCCGGAAATCGTAAAAAAAGCGCCACATACAGCACCAATATCTCGTGTAGACGATGTGTTGGCCGCCAAACATCCTATCCTTACTTATAAACAATTGATAAATGACAAAGACTGATCTTATAATCATAGGTTGTGGTCCCGGTGGATATCGCGCAGCCGAATATGCTGTAAAGCATGGTTTTACCGTAACTATAATCGAAAACAAACATGCAGGTGGTACCTGTCTGAACATTGGATGTATTCCTACGAAATGCTATGCACATGATGCTGAAATTGGAGATTGTAGTGATTTCCGGCGTATCTTTGAACGCAAAAAACATGTTGTCGAACAGTTGCGCAACGGTATTGAAACACTAATGATGCAACCCGGTATTACATTCGTGCAGCAGGGAAAAGGCTTTTTTAAAGATGCAAAGACTATCAAAGTAGGTGAAGATGAATTTACAGCCGATAATATAATCATTGCGACAGGTGCACACGCAAAACTCCCTCCTATCGACGGGATTGGCTCTAAGTGCGTTGTTACTTCCACAGAATTACTCGATTTTGAACATATCCCGAAAAATCTTTGTATTATAGGTGCCGGTGTAATAGGAATGGAATTTGCTTCTGCATTTCAAAAGTTTGGCAGTAATGTTACTCTTGTAGAGTTTATGAATGAATGTTTGCCTACAATGGACAGCGATATTGCCAAACGGTTACGCAAATGTTTGGAGAAAAGAAACATAAAATTCTATCTCCAGTCTTCTGTTAAAGCTATTACTGATGATAGTGTTGTTTTTGAAAGAAAAGGAAAAAAAGCTACGATTATAGCGAATACAGTTCTTGTCGCAACGGGAAGAGTACCCAATGTGAAAGAGCTAAATCTTGAAAATGCCGGCGTGGAATATAGCGGAAAAGGTATTCCGGTAAATGATAATATGCAAACAAACATCCCCCATATCTATGCTATTGGTGATGTAAATGGTAGACAGATGCTTGCTCATGCAGCGATATTTCAGGGTTTTCGTGCCGTCAATCATATTTTAAGAAAAAACGACAGTATTCGGTTCGATATCATGCCTGCTGCCGTTTTCACAGCTCCGGAAGCTGCTTGCGTGGGGCTGACGGCTGACCAATGTGCAGTACAAGGTATTGACAGTAAGGAATACAAGGGGTATTATCGTACTAACGGTAAGGCTTTGGCAAGTGATGTTTCGGAAGGTATGGTGAAAATTATAACGGATAATCGAAACGATAAGATCATCGGGTGCCATATTTATGGAGCGCATGCTGCAGATATGGTACAGGAGATTGCTGCACTAATGAATTGTGAAATAACTCTATCCCATTTTGCCGATATTATTCATACGCATCCCACATTAGGCGAGATATTACAAGATATAGCTATAAACAGATAGTTTTGGCACGCTATTTGTATAAGATGATGTTGAAATTATTAAAATACATCATAATTATGCAAAAAGGCAATATAGGGGTTACAACGGAGAATATCTTCCCTATCATTAAAAAGTTTCTCTATTCAGATCATGAGATTTTCCTTCGTGAAATGGTTTCTAACGCTGTTGATGCAACACAGAAACTGAAAACACTTGCAACTCAAGGAGATTTTAAAGGAGAATTGGGCAATCTTACCATACATATAACTCTTGACAAGGAAAATGGTACGCTTACAATCAGCGACCATGGCATAGGTATGACAGAAGAAGAGATTGATAAGTATATCAATCAAATAGCATTCTCTGGTGTAAATGATTTCCTTGACAAATATAAAGAGAATGCCAATTCTATTATCGGACATTTCGGTCTTGGTTTCTATTCGAGCTTTATGGTAAGCAAGAAAGTTGAGATTATTACTAAGAGTTATCGGGATGGAGCAAAGGCTGTAAAGTGGAGTTGTGACGGAAGTCCTTCTTTTACAATAGAAGAAGCAGAACGTGATGATCATGGTTCAGATGTTATTCTTTATATAGATGACGACTGCAAGGAATTTCTTGAACGTCCGCGTATTGAGTCACTGTTGAATAAATACTGTAAATTTCTACCCGTTCCAATTGCTTTTGGTAAGAAAACAGAATGGAAAGATGGCAAACAGGTAGATACTGAGGAGGATAATATTATTAATAATGTGGAGCCTCTTTGGACAAAAGCGCCAAGTAGTGTTAAAGATGAAGATTATAAGAGCTTCTATCGTACGCTCTACCCCATGCAAGATGAACCGTTGTTTTGGATTCATTTGAACGTTGACTATCCATTTAATCTGACAGGAATACTCTATTTTCCACGCATCACCAACAATTTAGATCTGCAGAGAAATAAAATACAACTTTATTGTAATCAAGTTTTTGTTACCGATCAAGTTGAAGGTATCGTACCGGAGTTCCTCACACTGTTGCACGGTGTTATCGATTCACCAGACATACCTTTGAATGTAAGTCGTTCATACCTCCAAAGCGATAACAATGTCAAGAAGATTTCCACTTACATTACCAAAAAGGTAGCCGACCGCTTACAAAGCCTTTTCAAGGAAAACCGAAAGGACTATGAGGAGAAGTGGGATAATCTGAAACTTTTCATCAATTACGGTATGCTTTCAGAAACGACTACTTTTTATGATCGTGCGAAAGACTTTGCATTGTTGAAAGACACTGAAGGCAAATATTTTACATTTGATGAATATAGAAATCACATCAAAGATAATCAAACGGACAAGGACGGACAGTTGATTTACCTTTATGCTACCAATGTAGAAGATCAATATACATATATAGAAGCAGCAAAGCAAAAGGACTATAGTGTTTTAGTTCTCGATGGACAACTCGACGTTCCTGCAATTTCGTTATTGGAAGAGAAGTTCGAAAAAAGTCGCTTTGTACGCGTGGATAGCGATATTATTGAACGTATCATTGTAAAAAAGGATGCAACTGAAAGTACGCTTTCGGAAGAAGAACGTGACAAACTGTCACAGGTATTCCGTACACAGATACCTAAACTTAATAAGGCAAACTTCAATGTCGAAGTACAAAGTCTTGGAGTGGACAACCAGCCAGTCCTGATCACGCAGAACGAATATATGCGCCGTATGAAAGATATGAGCAGGTTCCAAAGCGGCATGGGCTTCTATCAACAAATGCCAGATTCTTATACACTTGTTTTGAATAGTGATCACGAATTGGTGAGGAATATTCTTGCCGATACAGATGCCTCAACGACAGAAGCATTGAAACCGATTGAAAGTGAATTGAAAGGACTTCAAGCCCGCCTTGCTGCTCTGCGGCAAGCACAGAGCAAGAAAAAACAAGAAGAAATAACACAGGAAGAGCGTGACGATATTCAAAATACGGAGAAGAGTCTTGATGAACAACGTGAGAAAAAGACGAAGATTTTGTCTGAATATGCTAAAAACAATCAGGTTGTTCACCAACTTATAGATCTGGCCTTACTTCAAAACGGAATGTTGAAAGGTGCATCGCTTGATGCTTTCTTGAAGCGCAGCATCGATTTAATCAAGTAAAAACATCGTAAAACATTTGGCAGTTACGAAAAATGTAACTACCTTTGCCGACGCTAATCAAGAATGGCTCCGTAGCTCAACTGAATAGAGCATCTGACTACGGATCAGAAGGTTCCGGGTTTGAATCCCAGCGGAGTCACTCAATAAGATCAGCAATAAGAAAGGAAGGCTCCGTAGCTCAACTGAATAGAGTATCTGACTACGGATCAGAAGGTTCCGGGTTTGAATCCCAGCGGAGTCACCGAGAGGAAGTTAGTTATTGATTTCCTCTTTTTATATATTATATGATATAATAACAAAATTATTTTATTGATGTTTTAATTAGGATTACAGCCACAAATATGCTATTCTGTTATTTTTTCTATATACTTTTCGATATGTGTACGAGTATTTTGTCTTTTATAATCGGGCAATCTTATGAATCATTTTTTATTATTTTAAATCCCATGAAGAAACTTTTCAGCATGTAACTAATCAACGAAAATGAAGAAATATCGATATTGATGTAAACTAACTGATAATGAGGAGGAAATGCTCTAATTTGCACAATACGTTTCTATTCGTAAAAGGCAGGAAAGTGCAGATTTAGGCAGAAGTTCAGTTACCAGAGCATTACCTTGTTTTGATGCAGGTAACGATGGTGCAGTATTCGGTAACTGAATTATTTTCACTCGTGTGGCTGTTGCTGTGGTCGGCAGTTTTCTGCGTAAATGAGGAACGCTTTAATTCGGGTAACTTTACCCACAAATATTAAAGCGTATGAAAACAGAGAAAATGAAGGTGTTGCTCTACCTTAAAAAGAGTGGTTTGGACAAGTCGGGCAAGGCTCCGATTATGGGACGAATAACCATAGGGCGTTCCATTGCCCAATTTAGTTGTAAACTATCTTGTACTCCCGATTTGTGGAATCCACGTGAGAGTCGTATGAATGGCAAGAGCCGCGAGGTGGTGGAGATTAACGGCAAGTTGGAGAACCTACTGCTTTCCATTCAATCAGCTTATCAATCCTTGTTTTCAAAAGGTTGCCCATTTGATGCAACCGATGTAAAGGAGCAGTTTCAAGGCAGCGTGCAGGCAAGATGTATGCTTATCGAAAGATTGGATATGCTCATCAAGGAGAAAGAAAGTCATATCGGTATAGACATCAAGAAAGAGTCTATGTCCACCTATTATTCCACTCGAAAACGATTGCAGGAGTTTATACAGAAGAAGTATTATGTTTCGGACTTGGCATTCTCGCAGCTTA
This sequence comes from Prevotella phocaeensis, assembly GCF_900065875.1. Taxonomy (NCBI): domain Bacteria; kingdom Pseudomonadati; phylum Bacteroidota; class Bacteroidia; order Bacteroidales; family Prevotellaceae; genus Prevotella; species Prevotella phocaeensis. The sequence goes on from NZ_LT160624.1 coordinate 283,628, forward strand.
CAGAAAGCTTTATCTACGAATTACAAGCATTTTGTCTTGGCGAACTCGGTCATCAGCAAAGCACATTCTTCAGAGTGGCAGCAGATTTGAAGACTGTCTGTAGGCTTGCTTATCGTGAGGGAATAGCAGATACATTTCTGTTTGACAAAGCGCATATAGAACGTGGAGACAAGAAAACGCCGAAAGCACTCGACAGGGAAGCCTTGGAGAAGTTAAAGGCTCTCCGCTTTGATGACTTGGAAGAGGAAATGGAAACAGCTCGTGATGTGTTTCTCTTCGCCTGTTATACTGGTGCAGCCTATTGTGATTTGATGGAACTAAGCAAGAAGCATCTTGTCCATGATGATGCAGGCAGTTTGTGGTTGAAGTTCAATCGGCAGAAAACGGGTGTGCTTTGTCGCATCAAATTATTGCCCGAAGCTATCCAGCTAATCGAGAAAATGCACAGCGATGAAAGGGAAACATTGCTCCCATTCATTAAATATCCCGCTTATCAGTCTTGCCTGAAAGCCTTACGACTGCGGGCAGGTATCGCTTTTCCCTTTACCACGCACACAGCAAGGCACACTTTTGCCACCCTTATCACCTTGGAACAGGGCGTACCCATCGAAACGGTGAGCAAGATGCTCGGACATACGAACGTAAGTATGACCGAACGCTATGCAAAGGTGACACCGCAAAAACTCTTTGAGGAGTTCGCTCGCTTCCTTTCTTTCACAGAAGATTTGCAGTTGGTGATTTGACCAATTGCTTTCATTCAACATCATTTTCAATAAAAGATATACATACAAAACCATCAAGACAATGAGAAGTACATTCAAGATACTGTTCTATATCAACAGACAGAAGACAAAGTCAGACGGAAGGACTACCATTCTCTGCCGTATTACCATAGATGGGAAGAGTTCCGCCATAACCACAGGAGAGGAATGCCTGCCGGCAGAGTGGAACCCCAAACAAGGACAGACTACCGACAAAAGAAAAAACAAAAAGTTAACAGAGTTCAGAGAGCTTGTAGAAAAGACTTATCGGGATTTACTGACGAGGGACGGAGTGGTCAGCGTGGAGCTAATCAAGAACTGCTTGCAGGGCATTGCCACCCATCCGACAACGCTGCTTGCCATGAGCAGGGTAGAACTGCAATCCGTCAAAGAATGCGTGGGGAAGTCAAAGACGGAGGGAACTTATCAGAACCTGTATTACTCTGACAAGATGCTCACGAAGTTTGTCAAGGACAGAGGAAACGAGGATATACCCATTACTGTCATTACGGAAGATTTGTTTGAAGAATACCGCTTTTATCTTAAAAAGCAGAGACTGGCAGCTGCAACCATCAACCGCTATCTTTACTGGCTAAGCAGGTTGATGTACCGTGCGGTCAGCCAGAGGATTATCAGGTACAATCCCTTTGAGAATGACAAGTACGAGAAAACGGAACAGAAGATACGCTTTCTGCAAAAGAACGATGTGGCCAAACTCATAGCTTTGAAAGTAAACGACAAGGAAGCAGAACAGGCAAGGCTGATGTTCATCTTCGCTTGCTTTACAGGCTTGGCTGTTGCCGACATGGAGCACCTGCAATATGGGCATATCCAAACGGCAGCGGACGGACAAAAGTACATCCGCAAGGAACGGCAGAAGACAAAGGTGGAGTTTGTCGTGCCTTTGCATCCGATAGCCGAAGTCATCATCGAACATTGCAAGGCTGAACAGGAAAGAAATGGAGGAATGCAATCGGTGAAAGAAAAAGGTGAAACTGAAACAAGGACAGACAGCCTTGTCTTTCCCCGTGATTGCAGCCGAAGTGTGATGGCAGCCAAGCTAAGCATCGTAGGAAGAGCTTGCGGCATCAAAGAGCGGCTGTCCTACCACATGGCAAGGCATACGTTCGGCACGATGAGTTTGAGTGCCGGCATTCCCATAGAGAGCATTGCCAAGATGATGGGACACGCATCTATCGCCAGCACACAAATCTATGCGCAGGTAACCGATAATAAGATTTCGGAGGATATGGACAGACTGATTAGGAAATATCAAAAGGAGAAAGCAAAGGAGGAAGCGATATGAACGTCAATCATCATCAAGCAAAAAGAGACCGCAGCTATTTTGAATGGAGCGATAAGATGCAAATCGTTCGCAAGGGAAATGGCGATATAGCTATGACGGAAGGCGAACTCGTAGATTTCTTCGGTGTAACATGGAGAAAACTCAATTATCACTTGCAACAGCTCATCAAAACCTCTCACCTGCACCTTGAAGAAAGGGATGCAGGTGAGGAAGAAGTTTTCGTAAACGGACAACTAAGAGGCTATGCGCCGCTTTATCCGCTCTCAACCATCATTGCCCTGTCCTTTCAGTTGGACAGCACGGAGGTCCATCTGTTCATAAAGTACATTTGCAGGGAAATATGCCGCCCGGCAAACATCATAACACCGATATTCTTAATCGGCAAGACGGATAGCTGAAACATTTCTTTTTCTTTCACCGATATTATCTTACTACATAACTACAATAAAGGATAACGCGGTGAAAGAAAAAGGTTTGCGCCGTATTTGGTTGGTAAATTCTATCATTACTACCATACAACTACAGACTACAACCCTTTTTATTTAAGAGGCTTTTGAGATTTAATCTACAATTTCAAATGAACCAATCTTGTCCCAGAAATATTTTAGTAAAATCTCGGTAAATCGTCCTGTTAGATAAAGGATAATATCATTGCAGGATTTAGTATGATTTCTCAAATATAAGATATGACAATTCAATTCATTTTCGTTACTCGCTAATCTTACCAATCCCTCTTGTCTCCATTGTTCAGAATGAACTAAGACGTTTTTGCCCTTATCAGTTCTCGTAACTGACCAAGTTTATTGTTCATTATGTTCTTCTATTCTGGAGATTTTAGCTTTCAAGGTAGAGGCATAACTATGTTGAGTTGTAATTTTATTTTCATAAGCATTGAATTTATAATTGTTTGTTACTTATCTACAGTCCGATGGATAGGTGTACCTGCTCTGTTCCCCGAATGCCTTGTGGCAGCTCTCGGCAAGGCTCAAGATTTCATCTCGCAGCTTTGCCCAATTGGTTTCTGTAATGACGTAATAGTTCATAATCTTATCTTGTTTTATTGTTTGTTGTTTCAGGCTTTTTCCTGTTTCCACCTGCAAAGATAATAGCGTATGTATGCCTCTCAAAGTAGCAGAGAACAGTAGGGAAGTATCGGGAATAATAGGGAAAAGAGCAATCCGTTCCATCGGCTTGCATTTGCGTTTTCCTACCCCGTTTTCTTCCTTTCATTGCAAAATTAAGATAGGACATTTCTTATTCCATCACTTTTCATTCAAGTGGCAGCTTGTGGCGCTACGATTAGGATAAAAGAGACAGTTTGATATTCTCGTCACCATTCAAATGAGGCTAACAAGATAATCAAAGCAAACGACTGCATCTGAAAGCAAACAACGACATCGATATTTCAGCCAACCTTTTCTTCTTACCATCCGATTTTTGCTTAATGAGGCAATAAATGCTCTTCTTTTTGACTTGCTTCCCTAAGAATTTAGCAGCAGACTGATGCAACATTATGCAAGAAGTCTCTGAATGCTTGGGAGTTACGCATTCTCACCCTAACTTCACTCTTGGAAACCAATTCAAGGAAATAATGAAAAGAGAAGCAGATGCAGGCAATATAAACGACAAGCAAAATCACAATCGCAGGGGTAGCTCGTCCAAGAATGCAGAGATAGAAGCCTATCTATCCTCCTGTTATGAGTTCAGATACAATACAGTGTTGGGAAGAACCGAATATCGTGGCAAGAACGATGCTCACTTCTCAAAGGTCGGTCGTTATGAAATCAATACGCTCCGCAGGGAACTTGACAACGATGTCGGTATTGTTACTTCTTCCGATAATCTATACTCTATCATTGAGAGCAGTTTCTCTCCACGCATCAATCCCATACAGGAGTATTTCAAGGGATTGCCGATGATAGATATAGGCGACGGCAGTAGCTGTGGTGGTAGTTGCAATGGTAGTGTTGTGCCTTCTTCCTTTTCATTGAAGGCTATTCCCGATTTGGCAAGCTGTGTTGCCGTGCGCAACTCTGACAAGTGGCTGCCGTATCTCACCAAATGGCTTGTGGCAGTGGTTGACAATGCAATGGACGACCGCGAGTGCCGTAACCATACCTGTCTTGTGCTGACAGGCGAGCAGGGCAAGTTCAAGACGACCTTCCTTGACTTGCTCTGTCCACCGGCATTGCACGGTTACAGTTATACGGGCAAGATATATCCGCAGGAGAAGGACACACTTACCTATATCGGGCAGAATCTTATCGTAAACATTGACGACCAGCTTAAAGCCCTCAACAAACGGGACGAAAACGAACTGAAGAACCTCATTACCTGTCCGATGGTTAAATATCGCATGCCCTATGACAAATATGTGGAGGAACATCCTCATTTGGCAAGTTTCGTGGCATCGGTGAACGGCAACGACTTTCTTACCGACCCGACAGGCAGCAGACGTTTTTTGCCTTTTGAGGTACTCTCCATTGACATAGAAAGAGCAAAGGCTATTTCGATGGATAAAGTCTATACAGAAGCCAAAGCCCTGTTAAGGTCAGGATTCCGCTATTGGTTTGACGATGACGAGATAGCCGAACTGTATCGGGAGAGCGAGGACTTCCAAGTACAGACAGCAGAGATGGAACTCTTGCTGCGTTGTTTTGAGAAGCCAACGGAGGACGAGAACTATTTGTTAATGACCACAACGGAGATACTCACCTATTTGGGTGTTTATACCCACCAGCCACTTCTTGCCAAACGTATGGGCGAAGCCTTGAAGAAAGCAGGATATATAAAGATGAGTAAGCGAAGAAACGGTGGGAATCCCATCTATGTCTACAAGATTAGAAAAATTTTGCCATGTCCACTCATTCAAACTTGTAGTAGCCAGATGTAGTAGTATGTGTAGTATCTCCACATACTACTAACTATTGCTGATTATCAATTACTTATATTAAAATAGTATGTAGTAAGAAGAAAGGTAAAAAAGTTTGGAGGGGAAAACTTCGGAAAAGAGAATTTTATTCAAACAACATTCAAATATCATTCAAACCAACCATTATTATTCAAATAAGAATTATCCAACCATTTAAAGTTTATGACAATGACAGAAGAAGATTTATCACTCATCAAGCGATATCCCATTGTGGCGTATCTTGAAAGGAAAGGCATCAAGCCAGTACGCAGGACACCTGCCTATGCCCTGTACCGTTCACCACTTCGTGAAGAAACACATCCGAGTTTCAAGGTGGACACGCAGAAGAATCTTTGGATAGACTATGCCGAAGGCAGGGGTGGAAGCATCATCGACCTCTGTATGCGATTGGAGGGCTGCACGCTGTCGGAAGCCATCTGCCGTTTGGGGCAGACCACTTCCTTTGATACAACGTGCAACAATGTCGAACCCTCAAAGGAAAAGGCATACAGCAGCAATGGCAGTATCAGACTGCCAAAAGAGAAAATGGTAAACGGGGTAAGGAGATTAATAGATGTATCAGACACTTTGCCGCCACCTTTGCAGGAGTATCTTACAAATGAGCGCTGCATCAATTTGGAAAAGGCATTGCCCTTTCTCAAATGTATCAGCTATGAGGTAAGGGGAAGAAGATACGAAGCCATAGGCTTTGCCAACCTCTCGGGCGGCTATGAACTTCGGGACGACAAGACGTTCAAAGGAACGATTGCCCCAAAGAACATCACTCCGATATTTGAGAACAAAGCGCAGCCCGTCTGTCTGTTTGAGGGATTTATGGACTTTCTCTCTTTCCTTTCAATGAAAGAAGAAGTAAATAACTACTGCCTTGTGATGAACTCCGTAAGCAATGTGGCAAGGACAGTTCACTATCTAAACGCCCACAATCTAACTCATATTCAGGCTTTCCTTGATAACGACGACGCGGGGCGGAGAGCAATACAAGAGCTGATAAAGGCAGGCTTTAATGTCGAGGATATGTCCCGATATTACAAGAACTTTAAAGACCTCAACGAGTATCATGTCAGCCGTGTTCGTGAGCAACAGAAAAAGCTGGAGAAAGCTCCAAAAACAAACAATAAACCCAAACAAGTCAAACTAAAAATACGATAGAGCAATGAAAAAGATAAAAGCAAGCAGAGAGGAGATAGACCAATCCATAAAAGACGCGTTCAACATGAACAGACAGGAAAGTAATGAAAGGACAGAAAGGAGAAGTCTTACATACTACTTGGGAGATACAGAAGACGAGGTGGAAGAACAACCACAGGCAAAAGCTCCATCAAAGGAAACAGATTGCCGAGAAGTAATAGTTTCCGAGCCATCCGAACCTACACTGCACACAGAGAATGCAACCGTTCAACGGCGTATCAGTGCCAAGATGAGACGGGGAACGCTCGAAGCCTATAAACAGACTTTCCTTGTTCCTACAAAGTTGAACGACCGAAAGGCGGTTTATCTGAGCAGGGCGACAGGGGCAGCAACCTTTCAAGTTTTGTGGAGAACCTCGTGTGCACGCATTTGGAGGAATACGGTGAGGACATAGAGAAATGGAGAAAGCTGTAAACCGCAGGAAAAGGGACGAGGAAGGAATTTCAAAAGATTTATTTCCCGCTCTAATCCTACTATCGCATTAAAATATGATGTCATATTCTCGTAAATGAGACGTCATATTTGGGCAAATATGACATCATATTTTTAGCAAGCAGACATCTGAATGATGAGAACACCACGAACACAGTTAAACACAGAATGCACGGCATTCACTTTTCGGCTGCAAAACGCCTCGTGCGTAAATGGTCTTATCACTGACATTGCAAGACGTCAGTTTGTACCCACAAACTGCGCTTGCTCCCCTTGTCAGACTATCGGGGAGGTTAGACCGTAATCACTCCGTTCTCATCGGTCAGCCATCAGGAATTAAGAAATAACGAAAAGAGGACTTTTATATGAACAGATACAATAGCAAGACTGCCCGATGGCAGCAGCAGGAGAAGAAAGAACAGCGGATGAACAAAACGGAGTTCATCAAGGTAAGATGCACCTTAGAGGAAAAGCAGCGAATTAAATCAAAGGCAGAAAGCACAGGCCGGAAGTTCTCAGATTACTGCCGTGAGATACTCCTTAATGGTGAGGTAATTGCCATTCCTAAGATGACGGACAATGAAAAGGAAGCCATAGAGGTGTTGAGACGAACGGCCTACTTCTTTACACATGTTTCCAACCTTATCAAGGTAAAGGATGATGCGTGGGTACTGATTACTCAAAGCCTTTCCTATTTGGCAAGGGAAGCATTTAAGCGTTTCTTTAATCCCAAATACCGTATTGAGGAAAGGGCAATTAAACTCTTAAATCTGATGGAGAATGATAGGAAAATGTAAAGCTATCGCGCATGGTAACAATGCACTGGAATATATTTTTAGAGAGGGAAAACTCGGTAAAACGCTTCTCTTTTACAATCTCTGCGGCACTACGCCAAAGGAGATTTACGAGGAAATGAAGATGGTCAGCGATTACAACAGCCGTTGCAGGAACAAGTTTCTCCG
>NZ_LT160625.1:0-117500 GCF_900065875.1 Prevotella phocaeensis
TTCAATAATCCGCATTTTCCTGCCTCGTGGCAGGTGGCGGATTTGCTGCGATTTACACCGTATAGCCCTAATAATCAAGCCGAATTGCGTTAAACTTCCGATTTCCTGCAAATATTACAGCGATTTTCTGTAACTTTGCAACATTATATATATGGAACGTTGAAGAATGAAGGAATTTATTATATCCGAGGTGAAGGCGGAGACCGCTGTATTGGTGGGACTTATTACCAAAGAGCAAGACGAAGCTAAGACCAAGGAGTATCTCGACGAACTTGAATTTCTGGCAGACACGGCAGGTGCCGTTACTGTGAAGCGCTTCACGCAGAAGGTGGGAGGCCCTAATTCGGTAACGTATGTGGGAACCGGCAAGCTCGAAGAGATAAAACAATATGTCAAGGACGAAGAAGAAGCCGAACGACCTGTGGGGATGGTGATCTTTGATGATGAGCTCTCGGCCAAACAGATACGTGTAATAGAGAAGGAACTCGGCGTGAAGATACTCGACCGAACGTCGCTTATTCTCGATATCTTTGCCATGCGTGCCCAGACAGCCAATGCTAAAACGCAGGTAGAGCTGGCGCAATATCGCTATATGTTGCCGCGATTGCAACGTTTGTGGACGCACCTCGAACGCCAAGGCGGCGGCTCCGGATCGGGTGGAGGCAAGGGCTCGGTGGGCTTGAGAGGCCCGGGAGAGACGCAACTCGAAATGGACAGGCGGATTATTCTGCAGCGGATGAGTTTGCTGAAGCGCCGCCTTGAAGAAATAGACAAGCAGAAAACCACCCAAAGAAAGAACCGCGGACGCATGATCCGCGTAGCTCTGGTGGGCTACACCAATGTGGGTAAGTCTACAATCATGAACCTTTTGGCCAAGAGCGAGGTGTTTGCAGAGAACAAACTCTTTGCAACGCTCGATACTACAGTGCGCAAAGTGGTGGTGGATAACCTGCCTTTTCTGCTGGCAGATACCGTGGGTTTTATCCGTAAACTGCCGACCGACTTGGTCGATTCGTTCAAATCGACGCTCGATGAGGTACGTGAAGCCGACTTACTCCTGCATGTTGTCGACATTTCACACCCCGACTTCGAAGAACAGATTACGGTGGTAGAGAACACACTGAAGGAACTTGGTTGCGCCGAAAAGCCTTCTATGATTGTTTTCAATAAGATAGACAACTATAAATGGGTAGAGAAAGAGGAAGACGACCTTACGCCTATGACCAAAGAAAACGTAACCTTGGACGAATTGAAGCGCACTTGGATGGCGCGGCTCAATGAGAATTGCCTGTTTATCTCGGCCCGTGAGCGGCTCAATATAGACGAGTTCCGCGAGATACTTTATAAAAAGGTACGCGAATTGCATGTGCAGAAATATCCTTACAACGATTTTCTGTATCCCGTGGAATAATTATTCATCACTAATCCCCCGTCCCTATTATGGAATACAGAGCACTGACCGAAGAGGAAATACTGGTTCTCGAGAACCGCAATTGCTGGGCTGAAGCGTGGAACAACGTGCATGTTGTCGACGGTTTCGAGCCGAGGTTTCTGCATCATGTGTTGTTTTATGGCAGCGTATATCTTGGTGTTTTCGATAAAAGCATTGAGGTGAGTAAGGGGTTCATGAAGCATTCGGGCATCAATAATGCCACACTTCGCAACGTTACCATTGGCGACAATTGCCTGATAGAGAATATCGGAAACTACATGAACAATTATCGTGTGGGTAACGACTGCTATATCTCGAACGTGTGTACCATTGAAACGACCGAGGGAGCTACCTATGGTGAGGGCAATATGATATCGGTATTGAACGAGGTGGGCGATGGTAATGTGGTGCTATTTAAGGATCTGAACAGCCAATTTGCTGCGTTTATGGTAAATCATTGCCATGACAAAGAATTGAAGGATGCCATCCGACGGTTGATAAACGAGGAGATTGAATTCAATACACCGGAATGCGGCACGATTGGAGATAATGTGAAGATCGTGAATACCAAGGAAATAACCAATACGGTGGTGTACGATGAGTGCGAAATCAGTGGCGCCTCGCGCATTAGCGACTGCACTATTCTTAGTTCGCCTAATGCAAGTGTCTACATCGGTACGGGGGTAATCTGCGAGAACACCATCATTTCAGACGGTTCGTCTGTTATCAACAGCGTGAAGATACAAGATTGCTTCGTAGGCGAGGCATGCCAACTTGCCAACGGATTTACGGCATCTGCGAGCGTATTCTTTGCCAACAGTTACATGTCTAACGGCGAGGCGTGTGCGGCATTTTGCGGGCCTTTCACCGCCAGTCACCACAAGAGTTCGTTGCTCATCGGCGGTATGTTCTCGTTCTACAACGCGGGTTCGGCCACCAACTTCAGCAATCATGCCTACAAGATGGGCCCCATGCACTACGGATTCCTTGAACGTGGCACCAAAACAGCGAGCGGTGCTTACCTGTTAATGCCCGCTCATATCGGCACGTTCTCGGTATGTTTCGGCAAATTGATGCACCATCCGGATACGCGAAACCTACCTTTTTCTTATCTTATAGCACGTGGCGACACCATGTATCTGTCGCCCGGACGCAACATAACCACCGTAGGTTTGTATCGCGACATACGCAAATGGCCTAAACGGGATGTGCGTCCGCAGGGTTCGCAAAAGAGCATTGTGAACTTTGATTGGTTGAGTCCGTTCTCCGTGGGGGAGATTCTACACGGCAAAAAGATACTGGAAGACCTGCGTAATGCATCGGGCGAGAACGTTTCTTCGTACATCTATCACGAATACGTGATTAGTGCAAACTCGCTAAAAAAAGGTATAAAGTATTATGACATAGCGCTTCGTATCTATATGGGGGCTGTTTTAAAGCGTCGTTTGCGGCTTGATCCGTCGCTGATACCACCGTCTACCGATATCGGGGTTGGCGAGTGGAATGATTTGAGCGGCTTGTTGTTGCCCGAAAGTGAGGAACAGAGGATTGTCAACGATATCAAGAACGGTGAATTGGAGTCGGTCCAAGATGTGATAGAGCGTTTTGTCGAAATCGACAAGCATTACAGGGAATACCAATGGGCGTGGACTTACAGGCTGATACTCGATTACTATGAACTTGATGAAATTACTCCGGAAGATGCCGGTAGGATACGTCTGGATTATATAACGGCCCGTCGCGCGTGGATTGCGGAGATCACCAAGGATGCCGAAAAGGAGTATGCAATGGGAGATGTCGAGGAAGATGTGCTTAGTAACTTCATCGACAGTCTTGAACATGAGATAGATTTTGAAAACTAATTGATATGATTATGAAACTGAAAGTATTGGCAACATGTTTGCTTGTTTCGCTCTTTAGCGGCGTTCAGGCAAAGACTTATGAGTACAAGACGGTGAAGGGAGATCTGATGCACACGCGCATTTACACCCTCGACAACGGCTTGAAGGTTTATCTCTCGGTAAATAAAGAGAAACCGCGTATACAGACTTTCATCGCTGTGCGCACCGGAAGTCGCAACGATCCAGCCGAGACAACCGGACTGGCTCACTATCTCGAGCACCTTATGTTCAAGGGAACGACGCATTTCGGCACATCCGATTTGGCCAAAGAAATACCGTATTTGGATGAAATAACCCGCAGGTATGAGAAATACCGCCTGCTCACAGACTCGGTACAACGCCGGAAAGCCTATCACGAAATAGACAGTATCTCGCAATTGGCAGCCCGTTATAACATCCCGAACGAGTATGATAAGCTCATGACATCTATCGGTTCCGAGGGCACGAATGCCTTTACAAGTACGGATGTTACGTGCTATGTGGAGGATATACCGTCGAACGAGGTGGACAATTGGGCTAAAATACAGGCCGAACGCTTTAGGAATATGGTCATCAGAGGCTTTCATACCGAGCTTGAAGCGGTGTATGAAGAGTACAATATAGGCCTTGCAAACGATGGAGAAAAGGAATGGGTTGCGATGAGCAAGAAGCTTTTCCCCACACATCCGTATGGTACGCAGACCACAATCGGTACGCAGGAGCATCTTAAAAATCCCTCCATCGTTAACATTAAGAACTATTTTAACCGCTATTATGTGCCGAACAACATTGCCATTTGTATGGCGGGCGACTTCAATCCCGACGAGGTAGTGGCGACGATCGATAAGTATTTCGGCGATTGGAAGCCAAGCAGCACGCTCAGCAGGCCCGAATACGCCCCACAACCCGACCTTACGGCTCCGGTAGACACCACGGTCATGGGTATTGAAGCCGAGAATGTCATGCTCGGATGGAAGTTTAAAGGGGCGGCAGACATGCAGGCCGATACGCTTAGTGTGATTGCAGATATGCTTTCCAACGGCAAGGCAGGACTCTTCGACCTGAACCTTAACCAGCCTATGAAGGTGCTGTGGACGGGCGCTTTCTATGACGGAATGACGGATTACGGTATGTTTATTCTTGAAGGACAACCCAAACAAGGACAATCTTTGGACGATGTGCGGCAGTTGATGCTTGCAGAAATCGATAATCTGAAGCACGGAAATTTCTCCGACGACTTGCTTCCGTCGGTGGTAAACAACTTCAAACTCTCTTATTTCCAGTCGTTGCAGGATAATCGGGCACGTACTTCTAAAATGATGGATGCATTCATCAACAATGAAAAGTGGGAAGATGTGGTGACGCGTCTCGACCGCATGTCGAAGATGACCAAGCCGCAGATTGTGGCTTTTGCCAATAAATATCTGAACAACAACTATGTTTGCGTGTACAAACGTCAGGGAGAAGACAAGACGATCAAGAAGATAGACAAGCCGCAGATTACGGCTATTCCAACCAATAGAGATAAGAGTAGCCAATATCTCTGCGATATAAAGGACAGTCATGTGAAGCCCATTCAGCCTCAATTCCTCGACTATAAGCGCGATCTTACCTTTACCAAAACAAGAAATAATTTGCCGGTGATCTACAAAAAGAATACGGATGACGGTCTTTTCACGCTTGTCTATTACTTCGATTTCGGCTCCCAAGCCGACAAGCGCTATGACTTTGCGGCGGAATACATAGATTATCTCGGTACTAAGAATATGACCGTAGAGAAGTTGAAGCAGGAGTTTTACAAGATAGCATGCGGTTATAGCATCAGCGTGAACGGTGATAATTTATGTATTGGATTATCTGGATTGAATGAAAACATGCCGAAAGCCGTGGCCTTAATAGAAGACTTACTGAAGAATGCCAAGGTTGATCGCAAGGCGTGGGACAATTATGTAGGGATTGTGGCCAAGGCCCGTGAAGACAACAAGAAGAACCAAGGACTCAATTTCAGTGCGCTTCGCAACTATGGAATGTACGGACAGTATAACTCCAACCTCAATACGATGAGCATAGAACAACTGAAGAAGACCGATCCACAGACGATGGTAGACCTCATGAAGGGCCTTACGAACTATCAGCATACCATATTATATTATGGTCCTTCTACCGAACAGCAGCTCCTCCAAATGCTTGCAAGTCAGCACAAGACAGCGAACAAACTCGCTGCAGTGCCTGTAAACAAGCCCTATATGGAACAGACGACACCGCGGAATGAAGTCTTGCTGGCTCCATACGATGCAAAGAACATCTATATGACAATGTATCATAACGAGAACAAACCGTGGAATGCAGAGGAAGTTCCGGTGGCTACGCTCTTCAATGAGTATTTCGGCGGCGGCATGAATACCGTTGTGTTCCAAGAACTTCGCGAGAGTCGCGGACTTGCCTATTCCGCTTCGGCTTACTATCAGTGCACTCCACGCAAGCATCATCCCGAATATGCCACCACTTTCATTATCTCTCAAAACGATAAGATGATAGATTGTATCAAGGTGTTTAATGAAATTCTCGACACTATACCGCAAAGCGAGAGCGCTTTCCAGTTGGCTAAACAAGGATTAACCAAGCAACTTGCCAGCGGTAGAACGACACGTTTCGGCGTTATCAACAGCTATCTTCGGGCGAAACGTATGGGTATAGATTACGATATCGACGAACGTATCTACAACGTATTGCCCAAAATAACCCTGAAAGATATCATCGAATTCGAAAAGAAGACCATGGCCGACAAGCCTTACCGATATATCATTCTCGGCGATGAGAAGAATTTAGACGTCAAAGGGCTTGAGAAAATCGCTCCTATCAAGCGCGTCAGCACGGAACAGATATTCGGATATTAATCTCTCCTCCCCACGGATAGGGGAGGAATAAAAACAATAACATTATGGCAAAAATACCAGATTTTAAGTACGCTCCTATGTTCCAGACCGGAAAGGACGATACTGAATACTACTTGCTTACCAAAGACGGCGTAAGCGTAGGCGAGTTTGAAGGCAACAAGATTCTAAAAGTAACTCCCGAAGCACTTACTCTTTTATCGCAACAAGCGTTCCATGACGTCAGTTTCTTGCTGCGCAGAACGCATAATGAGCAGGTGGCTAAGATTCTTAAAGATCCCGAAGCGTCGGAGAACGACAAGTATGTGGCACTCACATTCCTGCGTAATGCCGAAGTTGCATGCAAGGGCAAGCTCCCGTTATGTCAGGATACGGGAACGGCGATCATACACGGTGAGAAAGGTCAACAGGTATGGACGGGCTTCAATGATGAGGAAGCATTGTCGAAAGGAGTGTATAACACCTATACGCAAGATAATCTGCGATACTCGCAGAATGCCCCGCTGACGATGTACGACGAGGTGAATACGCGTTGTAACCTGCCTGCACAGATCGATTTGGAGGCCACAGAAGGCATGGAATATCGCTTTCTGTGCGTAACGAAGGGCGGAGGTTCGGCCAACAAGAGCTATCTCTATCAGATGACAAAGGCCATTATTCAGAACCCGGGTACGCTTGTTCCCTTTCTTGTAGAGAAGATGAAGAGCCTCGGAACGGCCGCCTGCCCGCCTTACCACATCGCTTTCGTCATCGGAGGCACATCGGCCGAGAAAACCATGCTCACCGTGAAGCTGGCTTCTACGCACTATTATGATAATCTGCCTACCACGGGCGATGAGACCGGTCGTGCGTTCCGCGATGTCGAGCTCGAGAACCTGTTGCTCCAAGAGGCATACAAGATTGGCCTCGGAGCACAGTTTGGCGGCAAGTACATGGCCCACGACGTGCGCGTAATCCGTCTGCCTCGCCACGGTGCATCGTGCCCCATCGGACTCGGGGTGAGCTGTTCTGCCGACCGGAACATAAAGGCTAAGATCAATAAAGATGGCATCTGGATAGAGAAGATGGACGATAAGCCCTATGAACTCATACCTGAAGAGCTGCGAAATGCAGGAGAAGGCAACGTTGTGAAGATAGACTTAAACCGTCCGATCAAGGAAGTATGCAAGCAACTTTCACTATATCCTGTCTCTACCCGCGTTAGTTTGAACGGCACTATTATCGTTGCACGCGACATAGCCCATGCAAAGTTGAAGGCTCGACTCGATGCCGGAGAGGATTTGCCGCAATACTTTAAAGACCATCCCATACTCTATGCCGGTCCTGCAAAGACACCCGAAGGCATGCCTTGTGGCAGTATGGGCCCGACAACTGCCAACCGTATGGATCCTTATGTAGACGAATTTCAGGATCATGGCGGCAGCCTGATTATGTTGGCTAAGGGAAACCGTACCGATGTAGTTACCGAAGCGTGCAAGAAGCACGGCGGTTTTTATCTGGGAAGCATAGGAGGTCCTGCTGCTGTTCTGTCTATGAATTCCATCAAGAGCATAGAGTGTGTGGAATATCCCGAACTGGGTATGGAAGCTATTTGGAAGATAGAAGTAGAAGACTTCCCTGCTTTTATCCTCGTAGACGATAAGGGCAACGACTTCTTCAAGCAGCTCAAGCCGTGGTCGCCGGGCTGTAATCTCAAGTAATTGCACCTATTTATATATATAAGGGATGGCGATCGGCCATCCCTTATTTGTTTTATATCCCTCCTGTTCCTATGTTTAGGAGAGACCATACCGCCGATATTAGAAAGGTAGAATATCCCACTCGGGGGAGATATCCTCATAGTTATCAGTATTTTTTACCGTAACTTCCTTACCTTTTTCCATTCTTATTTCCCTGTAGTGCGTACTTTTTTCATCCGAATGGTCTACATAGAGTGCCGAATGCAATACGAACTCGCCGTTTCGGAATATATACTTTTGCTGCACCTGCTTGTGTTCTGTCAGTTGTTTCCAGCCGTAGATGCTGCGCTTTATTTCATAAGAAGAGGGATTAGGTATTTCGCTATACGACGGAATGCGCACATACTTGCGTTTTCGTTCATCCCATGTGTAGCATTCGTAGTAGGCAGGTGTCGCCCCCGTTCCGTTTTTAGAAATGAGCAAGTCGTTATGTCCGTCGAAAGTAACATCCTCGAACCACCCCTCTCCAAGGTCTTGTTCAGTGGGCGATACCGTATCGATAGGGCAGACGATTGTCTGTACAAGCACTCCGTTACGATACACCTTTATGCCGTAGGTAGAGTCGTTGAGCATATAACGTTTACAACTTTGCCGTACTTCGTCTTTGCCTCGCCACCATTCGCGGCGCTCTTCATCGAGCGCATCGTCCACGGATATCGCCGCCGTATCGACATCTCCCATCGTTGCACAGTAGTTTTCCCAGCCGTTGTGCCTATATTTAGGATTGATATAGAACTCGCCTTCCCCGATATCAAGGGCATTGCTGTCGGGTATTCTGAATAATCCCCAGTTGGCATTCTTACTGACTTTCGTTTTAAAAGACGTCCATTTTCCCTCGAACATATTGTTGCAATAGCCGTCAGATACTGTAATGAACAAGTCATCGAAGTGCACCGAATTGTCATACAGATAAAAATTGGTGGTCATATTCCCATAAAATCGGCCGGCTCCTTTCTGCTTGTCGTCCTCCCGCAGGTCGTATATTCCTGTCATACGGTATCTGTTCACCCGTCCGTAACGGTCATCGTTATTCTCTTCAATGTGCTTCAAACGAATTGTCCCCGTAAAGTTACACACGTTTTCGCGCACCCTCGAAGCCCCTTTTACGTGGTAAAGAGTGGCGTCGGCCGTGTCTTTTTCCACGTGTTCGAAGTACATGTACAGCCGTTGAAAATCTCGTCCGATATAACCGATATACCGATATTGATGCTGTCCGAGTATCGGCGAATAGTCGTATTTTGCCAATCGGGCGAGTTCGTTTTTTACCTTCGTTGCCGGCGTGCCGCTTGCATTGTGCGCCGATATGCCGCTGCCGAATGTACCGACAGATGCTGCCAGTAAGCATGTAAGGACAATATTTCGTATCGGTTTCATGTTCCTATGGTTGTTAAAGGAGTAAAATATAGTAATCGATAAGCCGTTTTCGAGTTTTCATAAATTCATTTTATAAGGCATATTCCGATATGATTTTTCGTTAGCGAGCTATCTCATTGGATAATAGAGCGTTACCTTTTTGGCGTAGATATATAGGTAACGATTTAGAAATGAGCGGAGTGCATTGAGGTACATTGTTTTGAATAGCCAAAGAACGCTCACTTTTACTACTTGCAAAGGTACATATTTGCGAGTGAAAGTGAGCGTCTTTTCCTCTTTTTCTTCTTGTCAGTGAAAGAAAAAAGCAATTACAGCCGTTGCGAGCGGTTACGGTTGATAAGCTGTTTCCATTTCTGCTCGCACCAATCGGTAATGGGAAGCCCGTTGATGGTGAGGAGCGGTCGTTTCTTCTCATCCTTGATAATACGGATTTCGCTGTCCTCTTCCGTAAACTCTCTCTTGTATAATCCCGAATAGGCTTTAGCCGTACCTCGCTGGGGCGTCTCCGTGCGATACATCTCCGCTATTCTGTCGTCAGAGAAACCCATCTTTCGGAGCATCAGACGAATGTTCAGCAATTGATAGAAGCCATTGAAAAAACGTTTTATCCAATTCCGCTCTTTCTCGTAAACCTGCACGGTCTCTTTCAATTCGGCAATGGCTTTGTCTCTTCCCTTGATTGTATCCTGCAAGAGAACGACTTCCTTTCGGATTTCAGCCTTCTCCTTTTCCGAAAGATACCGTTGCCGTTCGGCTTCCTGCTCCAAGTCTGCAATGCGTTGTTCCGCCTTGTCGAGTTCGGAGTTTCCAAAGAGGGAGTAGAGCGTGCCTTTCATTCGGAGCTTTCCTGCCTGCTTCTCCAATTCTTTTATCTTGGCTGTGAGTTCAGCTTCTTGAACTTTCTTCTTTTTCGTGGATTTGAGAATTTCCTTGTAATACTCCATCGTGGTACGGTGCTTGGCTACCGAACCGTGTACGCCCCGTTCCAATCCGAAACGCTGCATCCGCTTGGCATAGTCCGTCTGATACTGCTCCAGCTTCTTGGGCGTAAGCACATCATCGGCACAAAGCCGTACCTTGTTCTTCTTCGTCTTGTACTTCCGTTTCCCTTTCTCGGCTTCCTCCTTGGCTTTCCGTCTTTCTCCCGTGACAATGGGGACGACTGTGGCGTGAATATGGGGCGTTTCCTCGTCTGCGTGGAGTGTGGCTGCGACCACGTTGTCCGCCCCGAAAGTGTCACGGAGCCAATCCATCGAATCATCGCACCACTCGTACAAACGTCCTTCCTGCTCTATTCGAGCCATATCCTCCGGTGAACTTGAAAGGATAAAGCGCAAGGCTTTGACTTGGTTCTTTGCTACCTTTCGGTAGATACCGGCCGTGGCGATGCGATGTTCTATCGCTTCGCTACGATTGGTCACATTTGCAGGGAATTGCACCAATTCCCAGTTCAGGTGTGTGCGAGAAGAATCGACGTTACTCGGGGTATATGTCCGCGCTATATGAGCGGTATTTCCCGAGTCGTTGCTTCTCGCCTTGTCTATATGTAATACGGCGTAGCCCATTGTTTGAAGTTTGTTTTAAGGGGTATCCAAAGGGGCAGAGTCCCTTGGCTCAGGAGGGTATTTTTAGCGATAACGAAGTGCAGCGTGAAGAAAATACCCTAATGAGCTATGGCATTTCTCGAAATGTCCGCTCCGCCCTGCTCGTACTTCTTTCTTGTTGCGTTGCATTCTGTGAATGCCTGCACGCTTTGTTTCTAAGTTTTTCATCAAGGAAACTTGCAGTTTCAATGAACTGCCATATTGGTCGAAACAAAGCAATTTGTCTGCTTTTGTTCTCTTTTAGTCCCTAAGAATACCCAGTTGATATTTGGTTTTGATTGCACTTTTTTGCCTTATCTGCGAAATCCCCGTTTGACAACTGATAGAAGTTTCTTCTGTTTCTGTTCCATCGCTTTCTGACGTGAAACGTGGTACTCGTTCAGGTCTTTATATCCGCCATAATGTCGGCTCATGTCCTCTACTTTGATACCAGCCGATTGTAAAGATTGGAGGGCTTGTCGTCCTGCTTCATCGTTGTCAAGGAAAGCCCGAACGGAGTCAATGCCGTTCTCGTGAAGATAGGCTATAGCTCGTGAAAGATTGCTGACCGAGTTCAGCACAAGGCAGGGAACGATTTCTTTTCCTTTCAACGTGAGATAGGAAAGAAAGTCCATAACGCCCTCGAAGATGCAGTAAGGAGCGTTGTTCGCGTCTCCTGCAATCACGGAAATATCCTTTGGAGCTATTGTGCCCTTGAATGTCTTGTCGTCTCTAAGTTCATAGCCCCCTGATTGGTTAGGAAAGCCAATAGCAGAATACTCTCGTTCTCCTACTTCGTAGCGGATATGGCGTAGATAAGGACTTGACACGGCAAGGTCTATCTTACGTACCTTTTGAAGATAGTTTTGTAGATATAGGGGCAACTCTTCGCTGATGAAGAGAATACGCCTTGCATTACTTGGTCGCTGTTCACCTCTTATCTGTTCTGTGTGGGCTTCACGATGAAAGGAAGAGGAAGCGAGGGTTGTCACTTTTCCTTTGGCAAGATGTGCCATTGCTTCATAGGCATTGCATCCTTGCATCCGCATCACAAGGTCGATGATGCTTCCGCCTTGGCTTGTCCCATAGTCGTGCCACAGGTTTTGCCGAAAATCCACTTTCATACTGGCATTGGGGTCTTCTCGGTAGGGTGCGTGATAAAGAGCATAGCCGTAGTAACGCTTGACAGGCTCGATGCCACAGGCGTGCAAGTAGTCGTCTATCGGTATCGTCTTGATGTATTGTAGGTCGTAATATTCATTGTTCATTGCTGTTATTGTTGGGTTTGGGTTATTCATATTCATTGTTCGTTATTTCATTGTTTGTTCTGTTTTCTCTTTTTAGAATTTCCCCCTTTTTATCTTACTACCCTTCTACAGTCGGATAAGTAATTGACAGTGAAAGAGAAAAGTGTAACACTTCATTCGGTTTTATCTTTCTACACCTCCTTTCTACACCTCCCTCATTCATACTATCGTAGAAGCGTAGAAAGATGGTAGTAAGCTGTGTCGCAAGATGAATACCCCTTGCAATCCTTTTTCTTTCACCGTATTATCCTTGTTTGTAGTAATGTAGTAAGGAGAATAGGAAAGAAAAGAGAAAGGAGTATAACAAAGGGATTGGTAATAACAGAATGCTATGGTGGCTGCTCGGGAAAAATCTTGCGGACGGCATACACATATACGGGATTGCCATTTACCCTGCGGCATTCTCTCGCATAGCCTGCCTTTCGCAGGGCTTCGCCCATCCGTTTGGGTGAGAGCTGCTGTCTGGTATAGATAGAGAGATAACCCACGATTTCCGAATTGGTCATATAGAAATGCTTGGTGGCTTTCTCCGCTTCCGAAGGAAAGGTGAAATAACGGAGCAACAGTTCCATTTCTGCCGTATAGACTTGGAAAGCCTCGCTGTTTCGGTGCAGTTCGGCAATCTCCTCATCATTGAACCAATAGCGAAATCCGTCTTTCAGCAATGCTTTCGCTTCGCTATACACGGCATCCATCGGGATTGTCTTGGCACGTTCTATATCTATTGCAAGCACCTCAAATGGGAGGAAACGTCTGCTCCCAGTCGGGTCGGTGAGGAAATCATTGCCATTGACCGATGCCACGAAACTTGCCAAGTGCGGTCGCTCTTCGATGTGTTTCTCATAAGGCATACGGTACTTCACCTGTGGGCAGGTAATCAGGTTCTTCAGTTCGTTCTCGTCTCGTTTGTTGAGGGCTTTGAGCTGGTCATCAATATTGATGATGAGGTTTTGACCGATAAGGCTCAGCACATCCTTTTCCTGCGGATATATCTTTCCCGTATATTGATAGTCTGACAGTGCAGGTGGGCAGAGCAGGTCAAGAAATGTGGTTTTGAATTTCCCTTGCTCACCTGTCAGTACAAGGCAGGTGTGGTTACGGCACTGCCTGTCGTCCATCGCATTGGCGACCACTGCAACCAGCCACTTGGTGAGGTATTCCCTCCATTTCTCAGGATTGGCTACGCTCACACAGTCGGCAAGGGCGGTGATAGCTTCCGCATTCCCTTTCGTCAGCGGTAACGCTTGGAAATAGGCTTGTACGGGATTGACACGTGGGGAGAAATCGCTTTCGATGATGCTGTACAAGTTCTCGGGTGAGGTCTGTACATCGGCTTCCTTGTCCAAGGCTCTTTTGAGGGTATTGATGCGGTAGCGGTCTACGGCTGTGTAATCACCCGTTCCTCGTGGACGGTACTCCGCTCGATGCAATACGGTATTGTATCGAAACTCATACAGAGCC
This sequence comes from Prevotella phocaeensis, assembly GCF_900065875.1. Classification (NCBI taxonomy): domain Bacteria; kingdom Pseudomonadati; phylum Bacteroidota; class Bacteroidia; order Bacteroidales; family Prevotellaceae; genus Prevotella; species Prevotella phocaeensis. The sequence continues at coordinate 13,671 of NZ_LT160625.1, forward strand.
GAAAGAAACTCTTCTATTTGAGCGTTCTTGGATGGGGTGTCATGCTCTTCTTTTTTCATTGTTTGTACTTCTTCTATTTGCTTGGTTTTGAACTTTCACCCGAAAACGGATGCTGAAACCAAGTTAGAGAGCCGAACGCACAATGCCAAGGTTTGCGAGGCTGTTGCTTCGAGATACACAAAAATGCTCCGAGAATGGGCGGGATAAACAGGAGAAATCGGAACTAAAACGCTCAAATGGCAAGATAAGAGACAAAAAGCTCTGCAAGCGACTTCATCGGATTGCCAACGTCTGCATACTTTTTCTTTGAGAGAGAAAGGGGAGGGTGTGTTCATTGGTAAGAGAGCCACTTCTATCTATATCAGAGTCACAAGTACGCACTTAGGAAAAAGTGGGAGAAATGGGTACTGATCTCTTGTACATTTGCCTGCGACTTCCTTTTGTTTCCCTTGATTTCATCGAGGCATGGGACGAGGATTTCGCTTGCGTACATTTGCATCAAATGAAGTAGAAATGACAATTAAAACGATATTGATATGAGATTTACAGCCATCGACACCTCCGCTTGGGAGGAACTGAAAAAGAGCATCGAAGAGTTAGCTCTTTGTATGAGAGAGAATTTCGGCATGAAGCCCGAACTTCCCGACCTCCTGCACAACGGGGACGTGTGCCGAATACTGAACATCAGCAAACGAACACTTCAGCACTATCGGGACACTTCCGTGCTGCCCTTTATACAAATCGGGCATAAGTGCTATTACAAACGTGAGGATGTGGAAGCACTCCTCAAAAAGTCCAACCGCCAATAACCACGACTATGGAACACGAAATCGTAAACAAAGAAACACCCGAGATGAAACAACTCATTTCGGGCATCAAGGAGATGACAAAGAGATTGAAAGAAATATCCGAGACACACCGTCCGCTTTTCGGAGGAGAAATCTACCTTACTGGGCGGGAGGTCTGCGAACGGCTTTTCATCAGTCCTCGCACCTTGCAGGACTATCGAGACAATGGCATCATTCCCTACACCCAAATCGCAGGCAAGATACTTTACCGACTCTCCGACATCAACCGACTGCTCCAAGAAAACTATGTGAAGCGTAATACTCTATAGCTCGTTCTACATTACCGTTACATACGTGAAATGTGGATTATGCCATTAGCAAATAGGGCTCACGGACAACAATCAACCATAAAGTTTGGCGATGGATTCCCAATATTGTAACCTTGCAAAGCCCAAAAGAGAATCGGACTCACATAGTCTGTTATCTATGAGAAAAGGGCTTAACACCATTGAAATGACGATTCCCATAATGGATGTCTTTTGTCAAGAGTTCCATTTAGGGTATTCCCTTCTAAACTGAAAACTGTTTATACACATCACCTGTCTTTCCCATTTAGATAAGGTCAAGATTGGGAACAAGTAATGTGCCCTTCATTTTTGTACACGTCCTCTAAAGAGATATTCCTATTTATCGTTACCGCTGCTTATTTTATAAATACTTATCAAGTATTGCCTGTTTCTCACTCGCTGCATTTTCTATTAATGTGCGAGCTTTAGTAATCTCTAATTCTAATGCTTCTATCTGGGACACGATACGTTTCTGTTCATCAATGTGAGGCATTGGAATCTTGTACTTCATAATATCTTCCTTATTCCCTCGCGGCATCTTAATACCCTTTTTGCCCTCCATTACATAGTCAAAGAAAGTATCTCTACGAATCATATAGAAAATGTACTTAGGAAGATATTTACTTGTGTCAGCAGACCGAAGCACGAGAACATCTTTTGAGCATCCACCCTCCTTGTCAGCAAACCAAATCTTCTTAAGATATGGACGAATATTTGAAATCAATATATCCTTTGGCTTATATTCGGTGATAGATGATATATTTGCAACTCCTTCAAATGGGAAAACCCCCAACTTATTCTGAAGCATATTGTCTGTTGTAATATATGTTTCAGACTCTATATCACTATATTTAATGGACTTAGTAGCAAATGGAGCAATAGTATTTAGCGTACTATCTGCATAATTTAATGAGGATAGCAAGCCCTCTATATCGGTTTCACACTCATCAATCCGTTTCATAGCATCCGAAACAGAGTTATCAATTCCGTCAATTTCATCCACAATCTGTTTCTGAACATCAATAGGAGGAATGGGAATCTTTATCTTTGAATACCCATCCATATCTATGTTAAGAAGTCTAATGCCATTTTGCAAAGGAATTGTTCCTCCTTTGCAATAAAAATTGTACAAAATAATCCACAGATATATCGGATTTACTTGGGAATCATCCTGTACTCTAATTCTTGAACAAAAATTTGAGTATGAGTATGTTTCGTTATCAGTTTTATCAAATAGCACAACTCTTCCAATAGCCTGTGTATCGCTACCGCCTGATTTTTCTAATATGATATCTCCATACTGCAATGTACGTGTTGCTAATTGTGTTTTTTCAACTTCAATTTCTGCAACATCACTATAATCTAAAAATCCATTATTCAACTTAAAGTTTGTATTGCGTAAGACTTTTGTCTTCTGCAACAGTCCTTTTTCTCCTTTCCATAGACCACTTTGAAAGGTTGCAAGTTTATCTATCGGCTTTAAGATATGGCGAGTATCAAAGACTACTTTTTTTTTTGAGTTTAAGTTTATGCCTTTTTCAAAAGTCTGTCTATCAAAAGTGAGCATATCAATTAAGGATATGCGAGATATATGTGCTTGCATACTCTCATTGATAGGTGTATTATAATCTCCATTAAAGGCTCGATACACATAAGTGCTTGCCTTATCAGGATTATCGTAGTTGTTTGGATCAAAAAGTTTAGTACATTCATCAATGTTCTTCCCTCTTTGGATTGCGTGGATGCCCTCGTTGCCTCTACGGTTTGAAAACTCATAACCTAAGAATCGCTTTTCAACATCCTTCTCTCCGCTCTTAACAATAACAACCTTTTGTGGATATGCTAATATAAAGTACAAAAGTTTTTCAGCTTCAATACTTAGTATCGCCTCATATAACTGCGCATCAGTCTTTGCAGAGATTTTCTTTTTATACTCTGCATATATCTCGTGTGCCTTTACTTTATCATTAGGTGATTTCTGCAGTAATGTGACATAATCGGCATAATCAAGTTCCTCCCATACGTGAGCAACATATTTTGAGGCTGGAGTTTCTATGCCGTTGATAGTAACATCATTTAAGGTACGTAAATAAGTATCAACTGCAACCTTTGTATTAGTTGCAAAATAATTATCTCTACGACGAAGGAACAGAACAACCGTATTTGTATTGGTAGCCATAAAGGTATTACTACCCAATTCTGCTATTGCGACAATATCAAAGTATTGTAATATAATCTCACGAGCCTTAGTGTAAACACCTGAATTACTCAATATAGAACTTGGCAGAATAACTCCTGCTACACCACCGTCTTTAAGTAGTTGCTTTGTACGTTCAACAAACAGACACTCTATTTCAGAACTGTTGTCTGTTAGTGAATTATACAATTCAAAATCTTGATCCGTATAGTAGTCACGAGTTGTCTGGCGGAATGAAGAAACAGAATACGGAGGATTACTCAATACAATGTCAAACTGCTGGTTATCCTTTTGTCCGTCATTTGTTTGCTTGCGTAGTTTTCCCTTATACTCCTTATTATTGCAGAAATTTGCAAGTCCATCACTTAAGATAACATTCGCCAAACCATCACCATGCAAATAGCATCCTACCTTACCAACTTTTACAAGTCGGTAATCCTTTTCGATGCCATATACATAGTCAGTCGCCCAATCAAAATGGCAGTTCTGCCAATTGATAAGGTGCTTTCTTGTCTCTTCAATATATTTGGAAGTATCACAGCCATTTATGATGTCCTGTATTTCGTGCATAAACTCTGTGATAAAGTGCCCGCTACCAGCTGCATAGTCAATCATATATGGAAGGATCTCCCCATCCTTGCGAGAAAGCTTCTCTGTCATAATAGAATCCAAAGGAAGACTCTTGATAATAAATTGTGCAATTGGGACAGGCGTGAAGTATTGCCCAGCCTCTTGTTTGAGACCAGTAGTAAGTAACAATTCAAAGAAGTCGGATAGATATTGTTGTCGTTTATTATAGCGAATTCTATACCCTTGAATCAACTCCACAACCTCTTTTACAACCTTTGCATTTTCTTCAAAAGAGGCATTATCATATACTTCTTTAATAGCAAACTCATTATTCTTTTCAAGACGTAGTTTGTTCACCTCTTTCAAAAGATACTGCTTAGTGTCTTCGCTTAGTTCGGTACAACGCTTGGAGAAGTCCTCATTATTGAAGTCGCTAACAGTTCTGTCTAAGAACTTTCTCATTCCCTTGCTATAGAGGTCTGTCAAACGAAGTTGGAAATCGACGTGGTTATCTCTACCCTCAAGCCATTGAAACTTTAACTCTTCCTCCTCATCTGTGGTCGTTTCATCATAGACCTTGCACAAAAATAGTGTAAATATCTTGTTGAATGCATTACCCTTGTCGGATACTACATTATGACGTAGTATTTCAAGAAAACGATTGAAGATAAAGCTTGAATCCTCTGCTTTTATCTCCTTCAGCTGCTCTTTTGTTAAAGCCTTGCTTTGAAAATTATATGGTTGTACCCAAGAATCAAAGATTCCATTATCCTTAGTGAGCTTATTCCATTTCTCGTAAATGTCCTTTACATCACCATTGCGATAATCATCTTCAATCTTTATTATTTCATTAACATATACAAATTTGTTCCCTTTCAATTCTGAAGCATAAAGCATTACGACATCAGCCTTGCCACCAGATAATTGGAAATAAGTAAATAGTTGGCCTCCATCCTTATGGATTTTAGCCGATTCCCGATTGTACTCCTTACCATAAGTTTTACACTCAATAAGCATATATGGAGTGCCGTCTTCGCGATTAACACAAATATCTAATCGTCCAGATGTGCCATGTCCTGAAGGCCAAGTCTTTTCAAGAACAATATTCTGAGGTCTATATCCTTTGATTAGTAATCTATCAACACATTCAAGCACTACAAAATTTTCAGGCTGTGAAAAATTCTGTGTAGTTCTACTTTCTGCTATGATACCATCACCATAATTAACACTCTGTTTTTCAAAGTCAATTTCTATGGCATAGTCAACATATGTTTTATGATAAATGCCATTCGTTCCGTTTTTTGGAACAAATCCCAAAGCTGTAATATGTTTCTTTATATCCATAGTCCTCATAACCTACTTTATAAGATTAAGAAATAAAAAATAGTTCTACTATTGTATATTTTGTTTTTTGTTAGGAACTAACAAGTCTCTAACATCCACATCCAAAATATCGGCTATCTGATATAGTGTGGGAATTGAAGGCTGATGCTTATTGGCAACATAAAGATTCACCATATTGAAACTCTTGCCCAACCGAGTTGAGAGTTTCGTTTGGCTCATTCCTTTTTCTTTCAAAACTTCTCTTATCTTATTCATATTGCACCTATGAAACCATACTTTACGAGTGCAAATATACACAATATTATTGTGTAGTCTGCACGAATTCAGTTTTATTTTTCTCATTCTCGCATTTTTCTATCACCCTCTCCATATCCCTTGCAATCTTTTGGTCAGTGATTTGGGCGTAGATTTGCGTGCTGGCAATGGACGAATGACCCATCATTTTGGCAATGCTTTCTATCGGAATACCAGCCTCCAAAGTCAGCGTGCCGAACGAATGCCTTGCGACATGGTAGGTCAGCGGAGTACGAATGCCACATGCCAAACCCACGGTTTTGAGATGAGTAAGCAGTTTGCCCTTGCTCATCGTATCGGGAAATATCTTGTAGTCCTCCTTGCTCTCTTTGATGTAAAGAGAAAGTATCTGCTCCGCTATCGGATGCAGAGGTATTAGGCTCTCCACCTCCGTTTTCTGTCTTGCCTTTCGGATATACCGCTTCCCCTCGTTGCTTGTTTCGATTTGCGAAGCTCGCAGGCTCTGTAAGTCAGCGAATGCCAAACCCGTAAAGACGGAGAAGAGAAACATCCTTCGGCTTAGTTCCGCCCCTTTGTCCTGCAATGGGAATGCCAAGAGCTTTGCCACATCGCCCTTGCTCAGGAAACGAGGTTCGCGTTCCACGGCTTCGTACTTCACCTCTTCAAACGGATTGAAGCGTATAGTCCCCTGACTGACGGCTCGATACATCAGCCGACTTAACCAACACAAATGCCTGTTTATCGTTGCAGGGGCATAGCCCTCCTTTTTCAAATGGAAACGGTAATCATCAAAGAAGTCTATCGTAAGAGCCGTTAGGGGAATATCCTCCTTGTCACGACTTCGCACAAAGGAGTTTAGTTGCCTGTCGGAACTTCGGTTGTTGCTATACGTTCCCTCGCTCTTGCTTTCTCGCTGGGCTTTGAGTTCGTCTGCACTAAGGGCAAGAAGTGTTGTCGGAGTTCTCCCGATGCCTTGCAAATAGTTCTTCAGAAGTTCAGCACTCACCGCTCCATATTTGTAGAGCAAGGTATTGTACCCCTGTTCGATTTCTTCTCGAAAGGTTTGCAGGCGTTGATTGGTCTTCTTGTCCGTTGTTTCTCCTCGCTTCACACTCCAATCGTGAGGAGTTGTGCTTTCGCCTGTGGTTATCACGACGTTCGCTCCGTCAATGGTGATGCGGCAAAAAATTGCCGTTGTGCCGTCCGTTTTGGTCTTGTTCTTATTGATATAGAATAGGATTTTGAATGTACTGCGCATAAGTCCTACAAGGTTAAGGTTAGGTTTTCAGTGAAAGAGAGAAATCGCTCGAACTCATCAAAGAGTTTCTTTGGCGTTACATGGGCGTATCGCTCGGTCGTTTGGATACTACTATGCCCCAACATTCGGCTCACCGTTTCGATGGGAACTCCTTGCTCCAAGGTAATCAGCGTGGCAAAGGTATGGCGACCGATGTGTGCCGAAAGAGGAATGGAGATACCAGCTCGAAGTTGCAGGGCTTTGAGTTGGGTAAGATAAGCCGAATAGACGATAGGCGCAAAAAGCGTGGTTCGTTCGTCTGATTGATACCGCTCTATCAAACGAACCGCTTCGGGTAGAAGCTTCACACGGCAAAGGGTGTTGGTCTTTTGTCGGCGGAACTTCAGCCATAACGCCCCCTCCTCATCCGTAAAGAGGTGTTCACGCTCAAGGGAGACCATATCGCAATAGGCAACGCCCGTATAGCAGGAGAAGAGAAAGAGATTGCGAGAAGTTTCCAATTCCACTTCATAGGGTTCAAAAGTCAAGGCTTGCAACTTATCCAATGAAGCTCTGTCCAATGCACGAACTTGTTTGTTCTCTCCCCGTTCTATCTCTGCATGGGCAAATAATTGTCGCTCTGTCAAGCCCTCACGATATGCCAAACGGCAGACTTTCTTCACCACCAAAGCCATCTTACGATAATGACCTTGCGAATGTCCCAACTTTCCAACAGAGTAGTGTCGCAAGCATTCCAAGAAGTCTTCTTCAATCTGACCGAAAGAAATGTCTGTCGTGTGGTACTTCTCCTCGATAAAGGCTCGCAGATGCTTTCGAATAGTAAAGTAACTATTCAGAGCTGTTGCCTTTATCTCGATACCCACCTTTTGCTTCATCTCTTCGACCATTCGATCGTACCGCTCCAAAAAGGTGATTTGACTTTGCATACTGCCTTGGAATTGCTCCTTGATGTCCGATGCCGTAAACGCCACACCACGGTTGCAAAGGATTTGATAAGACGACTGTACCGAGAGAAGCAGACGTTCCAACTTGCCATTCGTTGCCACTGCTTCACGGCTCTTGCCGTTCAATCTGCTCTCACGAGCGTTCCACAACTTGGGGTCGCACGAGAGCTTACAACTGAATTGGGCTATCGTTCGATCATAAGTTATACGCCCCATTATCGGGGCTTGCCCCGCCTTGTCTAATCCGCTCTTTTTCAGGTAGAGCAAAACCTTCATTTTGTCTGTTTGCATACGCTTCTGTTTTTATGGGCAAAGTTACCCGTTATTGAAGCGTTTTCAGCTATGCAAAACTCTGTGTCTCAAAGCATCAGCACCGTAATTACAGAAAGAAGAGTTGCCGAATACACTTCGGTAAGTTACCGTCTCCTACCTCTTCGTTACCATTCAAGGAATAGACTAATGATTTGGTAACGGAACTTCTGCACAAATCCACGCTTTCTGCACTTTTACCCTATGTGTAGAACATAGAGAAACACTGCAAATCCCTCTCATTCCCATTTACTTACCTTCCATCCTCTCCCTAATACCCTTTTCTTTGATAGTTCCATAAGTTTTTTATAACGAAAGCATATCTGTTTTATTGTAAACCTAAAGGTAAAAAGGTAGAAAAGCAAAACGATAAAAAGAACAGGGCGCAAAAATATTAGACACAGCCCGATGAACAAAAATCCTTAGAATATCCGTTTAAGGCGTTTAGATTATCTATTTAAATCTCTTAGATATGCCATTTATCGGCTTTAAACCATAGGTTTACCCCGCACATCCTTCAGTTCTGTTCTTTTTACCTCTTTACCCTTTCACCTTTCTGCTGCTACTATACGTTTATTTAATATTGTTTAAATTAATTAAAAAAGATATATTATGAAATGCTATGTGTATCGGCCGGAGTGAATTCTATGTACCTTTACAACCGATTTTTACAGTATCTATGAAAGTATCTCGATAAGAATGTAACCTCGATAGCTATGCTGTTGCGAATATGGTAAGTTGTTCGAGGAGCCATGAATGGCTTTTATTAATAACACGAACTAAAGAAGAGTATTTATTTAATATAATTTAAATCGTATGAAAAAAGCACTTTTTGCTACATTACTGTGCCTGTCTTCGATGAACGGAGCGGCTCAAAGTAAGGTCGGAACGTTCTCTATTATTCCTCGTTTGGGTATTAATGTAACCGATATGTCGGGTAAATTGCTGTCTACATCGATAGCTGATAATTCCATTTGGAATAGAAATAATTCCGATAGCCGAGTACGCTTTGCTGGCGGTGTAGATCTGATGTATCAGCTATCCGATATATTTGCCGTTTCTGCCGGAGCATTCTATTCACAACAGGGATGCCGGTTCAAAGGGCTATATGAATATTCTGCGGCCGATAAATCGCTGACTGCGACCGAATTATCCCCTGCCAAACTTGATTATATTAATGTTCCGTTTATGCTGCATGGTTATGTCGTTAAAGGTTTATCCTTGAATGCAGGGATTCAGGTGGGCTTTCTTACCAAGGTAAAATGGTCGGGAAAGCAAGTTAAAGCATTCCTTAATGAAGAACATGGCACTATTGTACCTTCAGAGCCTTCCCAAATGAGTACAATGAATGAATTTATTATAAAGAATACAGACGCTTTTCATAAGGTGGACATATCCGTCCCGTTAGGCGCATCGTATGAGTTTATGAACGTTGTTTTGGATGCCCGTTACAATTTGGGACTTACTAAAGTTTCGAAAGGTGGCAGTTCTAAAAACCGCGTATTCATGGTTACCTTGGGTTATAAGTTCGATCTGTGATTTAAAAAGGTAAAAAAGTAGAGAAGAAAGATAAAGGCAAAGGGGTAGAAGGGTAAAGAGGTAAAAAGGACAGAACTGAAGGATGTGCGGGGTGAACCTATGGTTTAAAGCCGATAAATGGCATATCCAAGAGATTTAAATAGATAATCTAAACGCCTTAAACGAATATTCTAAGGTTTTTTGTTCATCGGGCTGTGTCAAATATTTTTGCGCCCTGCTCTTTTTACCGTTTTGCTTTTCTACCTTTTTACCTTTAGGTTTATCCTTTTACCTTTTTCTTTTTTTACCGTTAAAGATATGCGTTAAATTTGCTGTTCTCACGATATTCCCTTATTTTTGCGAAGATAAAATCGTGACCATGATTACAAATAACGATAGAACTTGGATGCCCGATGCCTGTCAGTTAGAAGTAATACGGGCGCAAGGCGGCTATCATTTGGTGCTTGCACCCCCCGGATGCGGCAAGACGCAGATACTTACGGAACGCATACGCACGGCCCACGAAGCCGGAACAGATTATGCCGATATGCTCTGCCTTACGTTTACGAACAGGGCGGCACGCGGAATGAAAGAACGTATTCGTGCCCATCTCGGCGACCGAAGCGTAGAAGAAGTGTACGTGGGCAATATACATCGTTTCTGTTCAAAGTTTCTTTATGAGAACGGTATCATACCTGCAGAAAGTTCGGTGATAGACGATGACGATGCTATCAGCATACTCGCGCGCTATTTGGATGAAGATGAATATGCCGTAAGTGCCAATTTCACGCGCCGCCGCCAGTATGCCGAAGTCATACAACTGGCGGGTTTCATGCACCAGATTGCCTGCAATCATCCCCGTAGTCTGCGCATGCATCCCGAATGTATCACGCAAAACGACGTAACGGCCATGCGCCGTATTTGCGCTGTACAACGCATGCCGTTCGATGCGAAGGCCATGACAGATATCTTCGAGCATACGGATGTCTACTTCGAGGTAGCCAAATCGGATGCTTACGACTTCGGTACGCAGCAGATCATCGGCATTCTTTTGCGCAAAATGTCGTTGGCCTGTCACTACAAAAGCTACAAACAGAGCAACAAACTACTCGATTTCGAAGACTTACTCATGCTGTCTTACGATGCTCTACGGGCCGATTTGGCAGCACAGTATAAGCGTTATTCGTGGATACAGGTAGACGAGGTACAGGATCTGAACCCGTTGCAGTTGGCCATTGTCGATGCCTTGACGGCGACAGAGGGCGCAACTACCGTCTATCTGGGCGACGAACAGCAGGCCATTTTCTCGTTTATGGGCGCTAAAACCGATACGCTTGGGGCGCTGAAAGAGCGTTGCAACGGTAATATACACCACCTCAACGTGAACCATCGGTCGCCCGCATATTTATTGGAAGTATTCAACGACTATGCCGAGCAGGTGCTCCATATCGACAAGGCGCTGCTGCCAGCGACTACGTATGCCCCGCGCAGACAGGGTGACGAGTTGCGATTGGTAGATTGCAACGTTGTGGAAACGGAATTGCACGAGGTGGCCGACATTGCCAGTCGCCTCTTCTTGAACGACGATACCGAAACTACAGCCATCATAGTTAATTCGAACAGCGATGCCGATGCTATGAGCGAAGTGCTGCGTAAGCAACGTATGTCGCATTTTAAGGTATCGGGCGCCGATCTTTTTTCTTCGTCCGAAGTGAAACAACTCTTCGCCCATCTCAACATACTTGCCAACGAAAACAATTTTATTGCGTGGGCCCGCATGCTGAAGGGATTGCACGTGTTCGAGTCGAATGCCGCATCGCGCAACTTCATGCGTGCACTCTTAGACCGCGCCATGCTGCCTACAGACTTCCTGCTCTACGAGAATAGCACTTATGTACAGGATTTCTGCGAAGAATACGAGAACCGAGAGATTGTGATATTCGATACCGAAACCACCGGTTTGAGCGTGTTCGAAGACGACATTCTGCAGATTGCGGCCGTGACGATATGCCGTGGCGAGGTGGTTAGAGGTTCCGAATTTAAGGTGTTTATCGCCACAGAGCGAGAGATACCTCGCAAATTAGGCGACATAGACAACCCGATTATCGAGGAGATGAAGCACAACCGTCTGCTCGATCATGCCGAGGCGTTGCAACTATTCATGAACTATGTGGGCAACAGAACGCTTCTTGGGCACAATGCAGATTACGACTATCATATCCTCGACTATAATCTAAGGCGCTATCTGCCGCAGGTCAGCCTTGCCGAACAGTGCCCCAAATACTTCGATTCGCTGAAGTTGATCCGCTTGCTCGAACCCGATTTACGCGAATATAAGCTGAAATATCTGCTTTCTGTGCTGCACCTTGAGGGCGAAAACTCCCATTTGGCCGATGCAGACGTGCATGCTACGTGTAACGTTGTGGCCCATTGTCATCGTAAGGCTGCCGAGATAATCGGCAGTCAGCGGCAGTTTATCGAACAAAAACGGGTGCAGGAACGGGCCGAGGTATTGCGTAAAAGGTATGCCGAGCAGTACCTGCAGGCACGTTGCACTCTCTATCTGCGCCCCACAGAGGGGCATCCTGCCATGGTCAGGGCGCTTGTCGGTTTCTATCGGTATATGCTTTCGGAACGGCTGATGGAACCGGTCGACAACCTTAACCGCATTGTGAGTTATCTTTGTGCCGACATGATAGATGTATCGGCTGCACCCTCTTTGGCCGAGCAGTTGAGTGCCTATAACATGCAACTCAATACGCTGAAAGAGGCAGACTTGTGCGGCAGCAGCGCTATAGACGACCGTATCTTCGTTACAACGGTACATAAAGCCAAGGGACTTGAGTTCGATAACGTCGTTATATTTGATGCTGTTGAGGGTAGGTATCCCAACTATTTCAACAAAGATAACCCTATAATGGTGGCGGAAGACGCTCGTAAATTCTACGTAGCCATGTCGCGTGCCAAGAAACGGCTATATGTAGCCTACTCGTCTGTCCGCATCGACTACCATAACCGTCCGCAACCGCGGCAATTGACACGCTTTATGCAGCCCATAGCAAAATATTTTACTACATAGAAGGTGGCAAAATGAGGATACTTTCTATGCCTTTATCGTCTTCTATTTCTATCCGTTTATTTTGCCGTTTACCTATTTTAATTTATCTTTGCAAGCACGATACAAATAAAAAACACGATGGAAAAGAAAGAAAAAGAGACGGTGCAGCTGCCCGAAAACGCATTCCGAGAGTTGAAAGACGGTGAAGAATACACTCCTGTGATGAGTCCTCAGCAGAACTATCCTGAGGTAACGGGGTGGTCGGTTACATGGGGTATACTCATGGCAATGCTCTTCTCGGCCGCTGCGGCATACCTCGGACTGAAGGTAGGACAAGTGTTTGAGGCCGCCATACCGATAGCTATTATTGCTGTAGGGGTATCCTCGGCGTCACATCGTAGCAAGGTATTGGGCGAAAATGTCATTATACAGAGCATAGGTGCATGCTCCGGCGCCGTTGTAGCGGGCGCCATCTTCACGTTGCCGGCCATTTATATCCTGCAAGCCAAGTATCCTGAGATGAGTGCATCGTTCCTCAAAATATTCATTTCGTCGCTTCTTGGAGGCGTCATCGGTATACTTTTCCTTATTCCGTTCCGCAAATACTTCGTGAGCGATATGCATGGAAAGTATCCGTTCCCCGAGGCTACCGCCACTACACAGGTGCTTGTGTCGGGCGAAAAGGGCGGAAGTCAGGCCAAACCCTTACTCCTTGCAGGCTTAGTAGGCGGACTTTACGACTTTATAGTGGCCACCTTGGGGTGGTGGAACGAAAACTTTACGTCGCGAGTTGTTGATTTCGGCGCTACTATCGCCGATAAATTAAAGCTCGTGTTCAAGGTAAATACGGGCGCGGCCGTATTGGGTTTGGGGTATATCATCGGCTTTCGTTATTCGTTGATTATCACTCTGGGTTCGTTGGCTGTGTGGTGGCTCATTGTTCCGGGTATGGCCTTCCTCTTTCACGACCACGTGTTAAGTGCATGGGACCCGTCGATTACGGCGACTGTAGGTGCCATGTCGCCCGAACAGATATTCACCTCGTACGGCAAAAGCATCGGTATAGGGGGCATAGCCATGGCAGGTATCATCGGTATCATCAAGTCGTGGGGCATCATTAAGGGTGCCGTATCGCTCGCAGCCGGCGAGATGAAAGGCAAAGATGATACACAGAAGACTGTTAAACGTACGCAACGCGACATTTCTTTCAAGGTGATTGCCATCGGTTCCGCTATTACGATCTTCGTTACTTTCTTGTTCTTTTGGTTTGGAGTGATGGACGGAAACTTGCTCTTTGCCGTGGTCGGCATATTATTGGTTACCGTTATAGCTTTCTTATTTACCACGGTTGCCGCCAATGCCATCGCTATTGTAGGCTCCAATCCCGTATCGGGAATGACGCTGATGACACTCATTCTTGCTTCTGTTGTGATGGTGGCGGTGGGATTGAAGGGCACTGCAGGCATGCTGGCCGCACTGATTATGGGTGGTGTAGTATGCACGGCGCTGTCGATGGCGGGCTCTTTTGTAACCGATTTAAAGATAGGCTACTGGCTTGGAACTACGCCTAAGAAGCAAGAGACATGGAAGTTTCTCGGTACGCTTGTAAGTGCCGCTACCGTTGGAGGCGTAATGATGCTGCTCAATGAGACCTACGGATTTACGACAGGTCAGCTGGCTGCGCCTCAAGCAAATGCTATGGCGGCGGTGATAGATCCGCTGATGAACGGCGTAGGCGCCCCGTGGATTCTTTATGCCATCGGTGCCTGTATCGCCATAATGCTTACGCTGTGTCGCATACCGGCATTGCCTTTTGCTCTCGGAATGTTCATTCCGATACAACTCAACATACCTCTGCTTGTGGGAGGTGCCGTAAATTGGTTTGTTACATCGCGCTCGAAGAATGCCGAAACCAATAAGCAACGCGGCGAAAAGGGCACGTTGCTCGCCAGCGGATTTATAGCCGGAGGCGCGTTGATGGGGGTTGTAAGTGCGCTGCTTCGCTTTGGAGGCGTCGAACTAATTAGCGATAGTTGGCTTGCAAACCCGCTTTCGGAGCTATGCTCGCTGGTTGCATACGTGTTGCTGATAGGATATTTCGTTAGAGCAACGAGGGAAAGTAAATGAAAGAAGAGCGATGAATGGTGAAAGGAATGGCCTCTTTCCGGCTTCCTCGGTGAGGAGGAGGCAGTCTCGCATTATCGAATTAAGGAAATACAAATAATGTGTATGAAGAGAATAGTACTTGCTTTATGGCTTTGTATGCTTACACTCGGCATGATGGGGGTGCCGGCTAAGAGGGGAATTTGGCAGACCATCCGGCTGAAAGACGGTACGACGGTACGTGTGCTGCTATGCGGTGATGAGCGTATGCATTTCTGGCGTTCGGCCGAGGGTGTGCGTTATGTGGAAGATGAAGATACTCCTAATTTCTATAAAGTATTGAATGAAGAGGTGTTCCGTAAGAATTTATCGGCACGAAATAAGAGGTTCCTTTCTGTCAGAAAGGCAAGACGCCGCGTTATTCAGAACACTCAGCCGACGACAGTCTACACCGGTAAGAAGAAAGGACTTATCATTTTGGTGCAGTTCAACGACTCTACGTTTAAGAAAGGTCATGATAAGAATTATTATAATAAGGTGGCGAATGGGGAGAATTTTACATCGGCTGAAGGCTTTAGAGGTAGCATCTCTGACTACTTTAAGGCGCAAAGTGGAGGAATGTTCGAACTGAATTTCGATGTCGTAGGGCCTGTCAAACTGCCAAATCCTGCCTCTTATTACGGCGGAAATGGCCGTACGGGCCAAGATTTAAGGCCGGGTACCATGGTTGCACAGGCCTGTCAGGCTGTACAAGATAGCGTGGATTTTGCTCAATACGATTGGGATGGCTATGGTGAAGTAGATCAAGTGCTGGTGATTTATGCCGGTATGGGAGAGGCAGACGGTGGGGCGTCGGCTTCTATATGGCCGCATGAATGGTCCTTGAGTGCTTCGGAATATGGGGCAACCCTGAAGATTGATAACGTGATAGTGGATACCTATGCCTGCGGAAACGAGATGCAAGCGGGTGGAGTCGTGAATGGTATTGGCACTATCTGCCACGAGTTTTCACATTGTTTGGGATTTCCCGATACTTATGATATCGGGTATAAAGGTAATTACGGTATGGGCAGTTGGGATTTGATGTGTGCCGGAAATTATAACGGTGATACTTTTTGCCCTGCCGGATATACTGCTTATGAAAAGATGATATGCGGTTGGCTCACTCCGGAAGAACTGACTACCGATAAAGAAATAACAGAATTGAGGCCTTTGAGCGAGGGCGGAGGCGCCTACATTATATATAATGATAGTAATAGGAACGAATATTATCTGCTTGCTAACCGCCAACAAACGAAATGGGATGCCCGTTTGGCTGCATCAGGTCTACTGATTACGCACGTCGATTATGATGAAAATTGCTGGAATAATAATGTGGTGAACACCTTGGGCAGTTTTCGTCAGAGCGATGGATACAGTGCCGATTTCGCCAATGACCATCAACGACTTACCATCTTTCATGCCGATAACGATGACGACAGTGCCTATTGGGATGAAGATTTGATGCAATATATAAGGATGACCGAGGCAGGTGATACCTATCCGTACCGTGCTAACGACAGTTTGACCAACAATTCGGTACCGAAAGCCATTTTGTATAATGCCAATAAAAGTAAATCGTTGTTGATGAACAAGGCGGTAAAAGGCATTACGCAATTTGATGATGGCACGATCGGTTTTAATTTCTATGTCGTTCCGGAGAGTAATTTGAATGCGGATAGCATAGTAAAAGGCGATACTATTTTTTATGAATCGTTCGATCAATGTGCCGGTTCCGGCGGTAATGACCGTAAATGGAATGGTCGTATAGCCAGTGGAAATTTTTCTCCGGATAACCAAGGATGGGAGGGAATATACGAATATGGTGGCGACAGATGTGCCAGATTCGGGACGGTAAAGATTGACGGAGTGGTGACGACACCATCGTTTAATGTCGTTGGAACGGCGTTTTTGACTTTTAAAATAGCTGCTTGGAATAGTGCAAACGATGGGACTACGGTCGATCTCCGCGTAACCGATGGCTTTTCGATCGCTCCTTCGGTGTTGAAGATCAATAAAGGATCGTGGACAGAATGTACAGCTATCATTACTGGAACGGGAAACGTCAGGGTTACATTTATGCCCAAGAAACGCTTTTTCCTTGATGAAGTTTTGGTAAGAAAGTCGGGTACTACCGATATCCGCTATGTCGATCGGGAGCAGACAGCCATCGGGGAGGTTCGAATATATAATATTCAGGGCCAATACCTTGGTACTAATCTCGACGCATTGCCTAAAGGGCTTTATATAGTGAATGGCAAGAAGGTGGTAAAATAGTAGGATAAGTTGTTTGATACAAAAAAGGAGCAAGGATAAGCTGCATGTGCAGCATTTCTTGCTCCTTTGTTTTTTGTAGAAATTGTATCCCTATAGGCGATTAATTCCTAAATATTAAATGTCCTTCTTTTACATCAATGATGATAGGTTTATCGCGTAAAACGTTGTCGGAAAGTAGAGATTTCGACAGATCATTGAGCACATACCGCTGGATGGCACGCTTTACAGGGCGGGCACCGAACTCGGGATCGAAGCCTACATCGGCAAGATAGTCGATGGCATCAGGCGTCCAATTCAGTGTAAAACCTTGTGCGAGCAGCATTTTTTGTACGTTTTTCATCTGTAAAATTACTACTTTGGCGATTTCGTCCTTTGTGAGCGGCATGAACATAATGGTTTCATCGACACGGTTGAGGAACTCCGGACGGATGGTACGCTTTAGCATTTCCATCACTTCGCGTTTGGTCTCGGCGATCTTTTCCTCACGGTTGGTGTCGTTCATCTGTTCGAATTGCTGTTGAATATATTGACTGCCGAGGTTCGAGGTCATGATGATAATCGTGTTCTTGAAGTTCACCGTGCGCCCTTTGTTGTCGGTCAGTCGGCCGTCATCGAGCACTTGAAGCAGAATATTGAATACATCCGGATGTGCTTTCTCTATCTCGTCGAACAGCAATACGCTATAGGGTTTGCGTCTAACTGCCTCGGTTAGCTGTCCTCCCTCGTCATATCCGACGTATCCGGGAGGCGCTCCAATGAGACGAGACACACTGAATTTCTCCTGATATTCGCTCATATCGATGCGCGTCATCATCGTTTCGTCGTTAAAGAGGTACTCTGCAAGAGCCTTAGCAAGTTCGGTTTTACCTACTCCTGTGGTGCCCAAGAAGATGAAAGAGGCTATTGGACGCTTGGGATCTTGCAATCCGGCGCGGCTTCTCCTTACGGCATCGGCTACTGCAGTGATGGCCTCGTCTTGTCCGATGACGCGTTTGTGAAGTTCTTCTTCGAGGTGTAACAGTTTATCACGTTCGCTCTGCATCATACGAGTAACGGGGATGCCGGTCCAACGGCTTACAACTTCGGCAATGTCATCGGCCGTTACTTCTTCGCGAACCATAGCTTCGCCGCCCTGAGTTGCCTTAAGTTGCAGCTGTATATTGTCTATATCGTCCTGCAAACTCTTCAATTTGCCGTAACGTATCTCGGCTACACGCTCGTAATTCCCCTCGCGTTCCTGTCGTTCAGCTTCGTATTTAAGGTGCTCCATCTCCTGTTTGTCTTGCTGAATTTTGTTGACCAAGCTTCTTTCACCTTCCCATTTGGCGCGGAATTGGTGCTCTTGATCTTTCAAATCAGCAATCTCTTTGTCCAACAGGGTGATCTTCTCCTTGTCGTTCTCGCGCTTGATAGCCTCGCGTTCTATCTCCAATTGCTTCAGTTTACGTGTAATCTCGTCCAATTCTTCAGGCACAGAATCGCGCTCCATTCGCAATTTAGCAGCGGCTTCATCCATCAAATCTATCGCTTTATCGGGCAAGAAGCGGTCGGAGATATACCGTTCAGAGAGCTTAACTGCCGCTATGCAGGCATCATCCTGTATGCGCACCTTATGATGGTTCTCGTAACGTTCCTTCAATCCGCGCAGAATAGAGATGGCGTCCACCTCGTCGGGCTCGTCTACCATTACCGTTTGGAAACGACGTTCCAGTGCCTTGTCTTTCTCGAAGTATTTCTGATACTCGTTTAGAGTGGTAGCCCCGATGGCACGGAGCTCACCTCTGGCCAAGGCAGGTTTCAATATATTGGCTGCATCCATGGCACCTTCGCCGCCTCCACCGGCACCCACGAGGGTATGTATCTCATCTATAAATAAGATAATATTGCCGTTCGAGCCTGTTACTTCTTTAATTACCGCTTTCAAACGTTCTTCGAATTCGCCTTTGTACTTGGCTCCGGCAACCAATGCACCCATATCCAAGGAAAAAAGTTGCTTGTCTTTCAGGTTCTCGGGCACATCTCCACGCACGATACGTTCGGCAAGACCTTCCACTATAGCGGTCTTTCCTGTTCCCGGTTCGCCTATCAGAATAGGGTTATTCTTGGTACGTCTCGACAGTATCTGCAGCACCCGTCTGATCTCTTCGTCGCGTCCGATCACGGGATCGAGCTTGCCCGACCGTGCATCTTCTACCAGATTACGGGCGTATTTGCTCAACGATTGATAGTTTTCATCACCGCTTTGCGATTGTACATGCTGCCCCTGTCGCAATTCCATGATAGCCTTACGCATGTTGTCCTCCGTACATCCTGCGTCTTTCAGTATGCGACTCGCCGTCGAGTTCACGCTCAACAGCGCCAAGAGCATGGGTTCGAGCGAAACAAACTCATCGCCCAATTTCTGCGACAAGTCCAAAGTGGCCTGCAAAACCCTATTGGCGTCGTTGCTGAAATAGGGTTCTCCGCCCGATACTTTCGGCAGATGCGCTATTTCCGACTGCAACAAAGTCTCCACCTGCTGGCTGTTTACGCCGAGTTTTTGGAAGATATAGTTGGTCACGTCTCTGCCTTTATTCATGATACCTTGCAGCAGATGTATCGGTTCTATGGTCTGCTGTCCGGCTTGTTGCGCAATGTTAAGAGCCTCTTGTACGGCCTCTTGCGCTTTAATAGTAAACTTATCGAATGTCATGTTTTATCTCCTTTCTTATTTATTTTTCTATATTGTTTTCATCAAATTATATGCCTGATCCGCACGCAATGCCAAACTGTCGCGACAGAATGCCAATCTGTCTTAAATAGATATACTGCCTATCGGCCGTACACCTGTTGTCTGTCTGCGGTAGACATATAGTTTGTTTGTCGTGCTTGTTCCGAAAAATCCCTGCCGAATGCTTGCCTACCTTATATTTATTCTGTATATTTGTCGGTAGAACCGTAAATTAAAATATTATAAGTCTATGAACAGCGATAAGTTGAGCATGAATGCAAACAAGGTAGTTGCCTTTCTACAGAAGTTACCCCATGAGTTTACCAAGAACGATATCATCGAATATATCCGCCGGAACGACATCCGTATGGTTAATTTTATGTATCCGGGCGGCGATGGCAAGCTGAAGACGTTGAATTTTGTTATCAATGATCTCGATTATCTTAATACTATACTTTCGACAGGCGAGCGTGTAGACGGCTCAAGTCTATTCTCTTTCATCGAAGCAGGTAGTAGTGATCTCTACGTGTTGCCCCGTTTTTCAACGGCATTCGTAGATCCTTTTGCTGAAATACCCACACTCTGTCTGCTTTGCAGCTTCTTCGATAAGGATGGGAATGCCCTTGAAAGTGCGCCGGAACATACACTTGTCAAAGCTATGCGGGCATTCGAAGAGGTTACAGGCATGGAGTTTCATGCCATGGGAGAGCTGGAATACTACGTTATCCGTCCTGCGGAAGAAGTTTATCCGGCGGTAGATCAGCACGGATACCATGAGTCTATGCCTTACGCAAAGACAAACGACTTCCGTACATTGTGCATGCAATACATTTCGCAGGCCGGCGGACAGATTAAATACGGGCACTCTGAGGTCGGCAACTTTACACACGACGGGCTTACATACGAGCAGAACGAAATAGAGTTCTTACCTGTATTGGCCACAGATGCCGCCGATCAGCTCATGATAGCCAAGTGGATTATCCGCAATCTTGCCTATCGGGAGGGATTGAATGTTACGTTCGCCCCGAAAATAACTACCGGAAAGGCCGGTTCCGGACTGCATATACACATGCGAATGATGAAAGACGGGCATAACAGGATGATAGAAAACGGGGTTTTGAGCAACGATGCACGGCGAATGATTGCGGGAATGATCGACCTCGCACCGAGCATTACAGCCTTCGGGAATAAGAACCCGACGTCGTATTTCCGCCTTGTACCGCACCAAGAGGCACCTACCAACGTATGTTGGGGCGACCGCAATCGTTCCGTTCTTATACGTGTACCGCTGGGATGGACGGCAGATATCGACATGAGTTGCCGCATTAATCCGCTCGAAAAGGCCATCCATCGGGATAATTCCTTAAAACAAACGGTGGAAATTCGCTCTTCAGACGGCTCAGCCGATATATATCAGCTTCTTGCAGGGCTTTGTGTGGCATGCAGGCATGGCTTCGAAATGCCGCATGCCTTGGAGGTAGCGGAGAAAACCTATGTGAACGTGAACATTCACGACGCCGAACATGCCGACCGCCTTGCTGCTTTGGCGCAGCTGCCCGACAGTTGTTGGGCGAGCGCAGAGTGCTTGGAACGCCAGCGTAAGGCTTTCGAAGAGCATCATGTGTTCAGTCCGGCGATGATAGATGGCATTATTGAGCAGCTCAAGTCGTATAACGACCGCACTTTGCGTAAAGATATAGCGGGCAAGAACGAAGAAATAGCCGCATTGGTAGCACGCTATTTCCACTGCGGATAGGCAGGGTATCGCGAAGAGGAACCGTTTCCGACTTTTCCGAAGGAGGTTCCTTTCTTTATTCTTTGCGTATCAGAATGCGGGCATCCACGGCAGTTACCTCGTTTTCATCGGCCAGAAGCGGGTTGATATCCATCTCTTTAATCTCGGTAGCGAAGCGCAGCAAGGTAGACAGGCGCTGAATGATTTCGGCGTATTTCTGTTCGTTGATGCCCTTCTGTCCACGGGTTCCTTTCAATATCTTGTAGCCCCGTAGCGAACGGATCATCGATATAGCCTCGCTATTGCTCAATGGAGCGAGCCCGCTCGATACATCTTTCAGCACTTCAACGAATATGCCGCCCAGTCCGCAGAGCACTACATGACCGAAACGCGGTTCGTATTTCGCCCCTATGAATAGCTCCGTGCCCTTGATCATCTTCTGTATCATCACGCTGGTTGCACCATCTATCTTCATCATTCGCTCATATTCCAGTTCTAAATGTTTGGAACTCCGTATGTCGAGAGCCACCCCGCCTACATCGCTTTTATGGATCGGGCCCACTACCTTGGCTACAACGGGATAACCGATGCGGTTTGCAAAGTCGATAAGTTGCGTTTTGTCGGCGCTAACCTTTTCGGGTACCATCGGTATGCCGGCACAGTTGAGCAGACGGTGCACCGTTTCGGGCGGCACGTAACCATCTTCTTCGATGCTTGCAATAATCTCCCGTATCTTCGGAACGTCCACTCCGAGGAGCTCAATCTCGGGAGATGCCGGCTTTGGAGTTTTCATTATCTGCGTTAAGGCAGTGGCAAGAGTTACCTCATCGCTGAAGTTTACGTGTCCTTTACGCAAGAACTCGGCCACTTCGGGGCCTGCCGTGTTCAGGCAAGGCAGTATGGGGAAGATGGGTTTACGGCACTCCTTGATTTTCTTGTCGAGCGTGTCGTAGGTCTCATACAGCTTCACTAAGCCCGGTGAACCGAAGATTACGAAGATTGCATCTATATTGTCGAACCGCCGTTCGCAGTAATCGATAGCGATACCGAGTTGCTCCGGCGTGCCTGTAGCAAGGATGTCGATAGGATTGGTGACAGCAGAACCCGGCATAAGTTGTGCCTTTAATTCTTCTACAGCGCCACCTTCGAGCTTCGGAACGTTCAGTCCGCCTTTCGAAAGGGCATCTGTAAGCATCACGCCCGGCCCGCCTGCATGGGTTACGATAGCGAAGTTGCGCCCTGTGAGCGGCGGAAGAGTGAAGATACAGCCCACGGTTGTGAGTTCTTCGCGCGAGAAGCAGCGCACGATACCGGCCTTTCTGAACAAGGCTTCCACGGCAGAATCGCTGCTTGCAATGGCCCCTGTGTGCGACGAGGCAGCCCGTGAACCGCTCTCACTTGTACCGGCTTTGATGGCTGCAATGCGGCAACCTTTGCGGATAAGGGAACTTGCATGAAAGAGAAGTCTATCGGGATTTGCTATATTTTCTATGTACAACAGCTTCACTTTGCTGTCTCTGTCGGCGTCGAAGTTTTCGTCCATGTGTTGCAGAACGTCCTCTATGCCTATCTGTTTGCCGTTCCCGATGCTCCAAACCGAGTTGAATTGCAGCCCTTTAATTACCGCCGACTCCAAGATGAATACAGCTGTAGCGCCGCTACCCGATATGAAATCTGCACCTGAAGGGCTGAGATGAGGGATTGGCTTGGTAAAAACGCCGTGATACCAATTGTTCAGAACACCGATACAGTTGGGGCCAATCAGCGCCGCACCGTACTTCTCGCACGTCTGCAAGATGCGTTTTTCCATCTCGCCTCCCTCCGGTGTTTCCTCTCCGAAGCCTGCCGAAATGATGATGAATGCCCTGACGTCTTTCTCGGAAGCCAGAACTTCCACGTATTCAGGGCAGAAACGTGCTGCCACAACGAGTATTGCAAGGTCGGTAGGAGGCAGTTCTTTCACGTCGTGAAAGGCTTTTATGCCCTGTATCTCGTCTTCTTTCGGGTTGACGATGCGCAGTGTACCTTGATACTTCCCGTTGATAAGGTTGCGTACAATGGCGCCTCCGGGCTTGTGCACATTGTTGGAACCACCGATAACCACGATGCTTTCGGGGTGAAGAAGTTGCCTGTTGATCATATTTCAATACATTTTGTTGCTTGGAAAACGGCGTTCTGAAGCCGATAAATAATGCTGCAAATTTAAGAAAACTTCCGGTATGTTCAAAGCAAAAGGCAAAAATATCGGGAAGAAAGGAGAGAGGATAAGGCTCATAAGAAGAATACCGAATATCGCTTCTTCCTAATCCTTTTTCTCTAATCCCTAATCCTTTCTCCTGCTTTTCTCTATTTCCGTCTTTTTTATATATACTGTCTGAACTCCTTACATTGTCTATCTAAGACGGTTAAATAGACAATGTAAGAGAGTTGTTTGTAATATGCTTGTAGCTGATAGGCTATAAGTGTGTTTTTTAGATAGTAACTCCCCTCTTTTTAGAAGAGTAGGATGGGGGCGTTCGAATCTGTCTCTATTCTCCTTTCTTCATGGCTTTTACCACCTCGCCTATATAGAATGTGTGTATTCCGTCGGGGAAACGGGCATAGAAATCTTTGGGTGTATCGTTGCGAAAAGCCTTTTTATTAAAGTTATCCGCATACATTGTTTCGCATTCTATTACCATATCGGCCTCTTCGAAATAAGGTGTACCGTTCTCGGTGTACTTAACATGCAGGCCTAAAACCTTGGCCTTGTCGGCGTTGCGACCGCTCACAGTGCCCATATACTCGAGTATTTTCTCGTCTTTAAAGTGCATAATGGTGAAATACTTGTTCTTTTCCATAAACTCGCGTGTATAGCGTTTCTGGGCTACATATACCGTTACGACCGGACGCGGATGCCCCCAAAGCGTGCCGAGAGTGCCCCATCCGATGGTCATTTCGTTGAAGTGTCCCTCGCTGCCGGCCGCAAGAAGCAGACCATGCCCTGCAAAGAATGTAAACGGATTGACATCGAAGTCGGTTAGAACATCGAAGTTCTTGAAATCTTCGCTACTTCCGGCGGTAGCAGGTGTGGCAGGTTCGGCTCCTCCAAAGGTGTTGTAAGAGATGTTGGCGGCATCGAATTTATCTTTAGGCATGTTGCCCGACTCCGGATAACCGATAACTATCGTGTTCAGAGGTACGATATGTTCGGGTAAATTCAGTACTTTAGACACGGCAGCACAACGCTCTTTCGACGGATAAGTGCCCGTCCACACGGCCCCCAAGCCCATTCCGTTGGCGGCAAGCAGTATGTTTTCTGAGGCTGCCGAAGCATCCTGTACCCAGAATTCGCGGCCTCCGCCGGTCAAAGCCTTATTCATATCGCCGCATACAACGATTGCCAAAGGTGCTTCGGCAGCCATTCCGGCGTTGGGATTTGCCTCGGATAACGCTTTCAGAACAGCCTTGTCGGTTACTACAATGAAGTGCCAAGGACGCTTGTCTACGGCAGATGGCGCTGCCATAGCCGCACGAAGCAGGTTGTCGATCTTGCTTTTTTCAACGCTGCGTGCTTGATATGTGCGCACACTTGTACGCGTCAAGATGTTGTTCATCACTGTTTTTTGTTGATTATTACCATCGTTTCGGTCGGCTGCGAGCATGTTTTGCGGGTGATAGGCAAGCATTGCAGCCATGCATGCCATAACAAAGAATTTTGTTTTTTGTACCATATTCGTTTACGCTTTTATGTTTAAATCTGCACCAAAGTTAGCATTTTCCGTTTTTAAAGGTATTATGTACATAGTTTTTTATAAGGAACTTTAGCTAATATTCACATGCCCTGACGACTTTCCCTGCGGTGCTAAAAATAATAAAATCGTTTTGCTGCGTGTAATAAATGATGTATCTTTGCATAAGGTAGGCTGCACTCGGCAATCTGAAAGCAAGCTTTCATTGCGCTCGCTTGCACTACCTTTGCATAAGATAGCTATTGAACATAAATCATTCTTTTATGAAGAAAATATCGATAATACTCGCTTTATTGCTGATACTGCCGCTCACCGTGGCGGCCGATACGTTCGCTTCGCTGTGGAAAAAATACGATGCAGCGCAGCAAAAAGACTTGCCTAAGACTCAAATTGCCGTGCTCCGACAGATACAGGACAAGGCGCTGAAGACGATGGACTACGGACAATTGCTCAAAGCAGAGCTCATGGAAGTGTCGTTGAGGAGCACTATTGCCCCCGATTCTCTACAGGTCGACGTTGCCAGACTGAAACGGAAAGAGCAGCAGGCATTGGAAACGAATGCGGTACTTGCCGCGGTTTACGAGTCTGCACTCGGCAAAATATACAAGGAGAACGCCGATTTAGACGAACAGGCAGCAGCTTTAAGCAAAGAATATTACCGTAAATCCATGCTTCATCCGGAGCTCTTGGCAAAACATACTGCCACGGAATACAAGCCGCTCCTGATAGATGGGGCCGACAGCCGTATCTTCTACAACGATCTTTTGCATGTGATAGGGCTGGAAGCCGGCGATTTTGCAGCGTTACACCGTTATTATAAAGAGCACGAAAACCGTGCCGCAGCATGCATATGCGCATATATGATGACGCAGAAAGACCGTCTTGACGATGTAAACAAGGTGAAGAAGTCGAAATATCTGCAAACGCTCGACTCGCTGATCAATGAATATAAAGACCTTACAGAGGCTGGAGAGATAGCCATTGAGCGCTATAATTTTATGGATAAAGCCGAAGATACTTCTGCTGAAGATCAGGTCAAATACATCAATTATGCCCTCCTGCATTGGGGAGCATGGCCTCGTATGAACATTCTTCGCAATGCCATGACGCGGCTCACATTGCCTTCGTTTCAGGTAGACTTGGGCAACAGGGTGCTGATACCGCATGCTAAGCGCGATATACCTATACTCTCGCTCTGCAATATACAAGAACTTACGATGACGGTCACGAGGGTTAACCTCGACGGAGATACGGACTTAAACCCACAGGAGGCCGTCGACTACGCCAAGATAAGGAAAAGAATGGCCAAAGAACCTGCGTTTTCGCTCACCAAGCGCTACGTAGGGCTGCCCAATTACCAAGTGGTACGCGACACAATGACGATGGATGGGTTGCCTATAGGTACGTATCTCGTGGAGTTT
Source organism: Prevotella phocaeensis (assembly GCF_900065875.1). NCBI lineage: Bacteria > Pseudomonadati > Bacteroidota > Bacteroidia > Bacteroidales > Prevotellaceae > Prevotella > Prevotella phocaeensis. The sequence continues at coordinate 40,275 of NZ_LT160625.1, forward strand.
ACCACCAATAATGCAGCCGTACAACCCGAAAGAGCGCTGCTTAGTGTAAGCGATTTGTTCGTTATAAACGAGACTTTACCCGGCAATAATGTACGTTTTGCCGTGGTAAGCGCCACCTCCGGACAGCCTGTCCCGTATGCCAAAATCAGGCTGAAGTCGTATTCGTATGCGACAGATAAATATGCTACCGAGACTATCAGTTGCAATGAGCAGGGCGAGGCACAGTATAATTACCTGAGAAACGAACCTGATAAACTATACGTAACGACCGATAACGACCGTTATGCGTCCGAGATGTCGTTTCAAGGATCATATTCTTTCTACGATAACAAGCGAACTACCGAGCTTATTTCGCTGTTTACGGACCGACGGATATACCGCCCGGGGCAGATAGTCCATGTGGCTGCCGTTGCTTTCAGTAACATCAATCACGAACAAAACAAGGTCTTGGCGGGCAAAACGCTCACTCTAACGCTGCGAGATGCCAACTATAAGACCGTCGGAGAGCAGAAAGTAACGACCGACAGCTATGGTACGGCGTCGGCAGATTTCGTTTTACCGGCATCGGGCCTTACGGGTATGTTTACTATACGTACCGAACAATCGGGCACGCACTTCTATGTTGAGGAGTATAAACGGCCTACCTTCCAAGTGGAGTTCGATAAAGTAAAGACCAAATATCAGGCAGGCGACACGGTTATTGTACGCGGAACGGCAAAGAGTTTTGCCGGTGTACCGGTGCAAGGTGCAAAGGTTAAGTACGTTATAAGGCGCCGCCCGCAGTTTTTGTACCTATGGAGAGGCCACACAAACAGAGATCTGGGCGTGGAAGAAAGAACGGATTCCACCGTTACGGATAACGAAGGAGGTTTCCGTGTGAAGGTGCTGATGAACATGCCCGAACATGATAAGTTCGATCATACGCGCTATTATGCCTTCGATATAGATGCTCAAGTAACGGATGGCAGCGGGGAGAGCCGCGACGGAAGTACCTCCTTGCCCTTGAGTGATAAGCCTACAGCGTTCTCGTGTGGACTTCCGTCGCGCATAGAGCGTGACAGTTTGAAGGCTATCACCTTTTATTATATGAACAATGCCGGTGAAAATATTGCTGCAGAGGTGCGCTATACCATCGACGGAGCGAATGTCCGTACGGCGAAGGCGAACGAAGCAACGGCGATAGATGTCCGAACGCTCGCATCGGGAAGGCATGTTGTCGAGGCTGTATGCGGCAACGATACGCTGAAACAGGAGTTCGTAATTTTCACGATTGCCGATAAGAAGCCGGCCGTTACTACCGATGACTGGTTCTATCAATCGGATGAAACGTTCAAAGAGGGGCGCCCTGTCTATGTTCAGATGGGTGCCTCTTACGAAGGTCAGCACGTTGTATATACGATAGTTTCGGGCAACAGGCTGCTCGAAAGCGGCACCTTTGACCAAAGCAATGCCATTACGACGCGCGAGTTTACCTATAAGACGGAATACGGAGACGGTATCTTGCTTACCTGTGCATGGGTGAAAAACGGCAAACTTTATGAACATCGCGCAAATATACGTCGTCTTTTGCCCAGCGACAAACTGAATGTAGAGTGGAAAACCTTTAGGGATAGGCTCGTTCCCGGGCAGAAAGAGGAGTGGAGTTTGCGCATTACAAAGCCCGATGGTACGCCGGCCGACGCACAGACGATGGCGGTGTTGTACGATAAGTCGCTCGATATGTTGCGCCCGCATATATGGTCTTTCAACGGTAACCGGTACCTCAATCAGCCGTACACGCGCTGGTACGCCGGCAATTCCGGTAAAATGTCGCTCTATGGAGAGATGTCTATTAAGTATTTGAATGAGAAACAGCTCGTTTTCACCTGCTTCGACGAGTCCGTATTCGATATGTTTGCGGAAAACAGGAACATGTTGTTGAGCGATCAGATGATGACAAGAGCTGCATCGCATATAATGTTTGAAGCCAAAGCAAAAGAGATGTCGGCAGCCAAAAAGAGTGTGGCATCAGTTCAAGAGGCTCCGGATGTTGCTCTTGGAGAAACGTTGAAGATAGAGCATGAAGAGTCTGCAACGAAGAAATTCGAGAGCTCCGTTCAACTTAGAGAGAACCTCAACGAAACCGCTTTCTTCTATCCATCGCTGTTAACCGATAGGGACGGGCGCGTTGAATTGCGGTTTACCTTGCCTGAAAGTATCACCACGTGGCGCTTTATGGCCTTTTCGCACGACAAGGATATGAATAACGGCTCGATAACTGCCGAGGCCGTGGCTAAGAAAACGGTCATGATACAGCCCAACATGCCGCGTTTTGTGCGCACAGGCGATAAGGGTTTGATTGCTGCCCGCCTGTTCAACACGTCGAATAAGGCCGTTACGGGCACGGCAAAGCTCGAACTTATCGATCCCGAAACCGATAAGACGGTCTATTCGCAGCACCGTAAATATATGATAGAGCCCAACGGCACCACAAACGTATCGTTCGATTTCGACGCCTCTTCGTACCCCTCGCTGCTCATTGCCCGTACCACTGCTGTGGGTAAAGGCTACTCCGACGGCGAACAGCACTACCTTCCGATCCTCTCAGACAGCGAACTGGTGACCACGACCGTACCGTTTACGCAGAACGAACCGGGCACGAAGACCATCGATCTTACCCGTCTATTCCCTGTAAACAACGATACGAACCGCTTAACTGTGGAATATACCAACAATCCTTCGTGGCTTATGGTGCAGACTTTGCCGTCTGTAGCTACGACATATACCAACAATGCCATCAGTCTGGCGGTGGCCTATTATGCCAACAGCATAGCCGACAACCTGCTGCATCGGTCGCCTGTTATCAAGACAACCATCGAACGATGGAAACAGGAGACGGGAAAAGAGACATCATTGATGAGCAATTTGCAGAAAAACGAGGACGTAAAGACGATGCTCCTTACCGAAACACCGTGGGTAATCGATGCAGAAACAGAAGCCAATCAGAAGCAACAACTCATCAGTTTCTTCGATGAATCGCTGATAGCTTATCGGCTTAACGACAATATTTCTAAGCTCAATGCACTGCAACATGCCGACGGTTCGTTCAGTTGGTGGTGCGATATGCCGGGCAATGTGTACATGACGGCGGCCGTAACCAAACTGCTTGTACGCCTTAACAGCATGATAGGCGAGCGCAAGGATACGAAAGCAATCATCAAAAAGGCATTCCTTTTTATGGATAAATACGCGGCCAAACAGGTGAAGGAGTTAAAAGAAGCCGAGAAAAAAGGCGAAAAGAACCTCGTTCCGAGCGACGTGTTGTGCGATTATCTCTATACGAATGCACTCGCCGGCAGGACGTCTACGCCGGATATCAAATACTTGATAGGCCTTTTGGCCAAGTCTCCAACGCAGTTAACCATCTATGGTAAGGCGAACACAGCCGTGATTTTGGCAAAATATGGCGAGCAGACACGTGCGAAAGAATATCTGCAAAGCCTTATCGAATATACGGTTTATACAGAAGAGATGGGCCGTTACTTCGACACGCCCAAGGCACATTATTCGTGGTTCGACTACAAAATACCCACACAGGTGGCATGTATAGAGGCGATAGACCTACTGGATAAGGGCGATAGGCATACTGTTCAGGAATTACAGAAGTGGCTTCTACAGGCGAAACGTACACAAAGTTGGGACACTCCTATTAATACCGCGAACGCCGTCTTTGCATTTATGAACGGACAAAACGGTAACTTTACTCCCGATACAGCAGATAAAACGGTGCTCAAGGTGAACGGGAAAGCGCTCGAACAGCCACGAGCTACTGCCGGATTGGGTTATGTAAAGGTGTCGAAAACAGGCAAAAATCTGAAAACGTTTACGGCAGACAAGACTTCTGAAGGTACAAGTTGGGGCGCTGTTTATGCACAATTCGTGCAGAAAGCGGCCGATATATCAGACGCATCTGCAGGACTTACCGTAAGAAGAGAAATACTTAACGGCGGAAAGATGCTCAAAACGGGCGACAAAGTAAAGGTAAGAATAACGATAGAAGCTGCTCGCGATTACGATTTCGTGCAGGTGCAAGACAAGCGGGCGGCCTGTCTTGAACCCGTAAACCAGTTGAGCGGTTATCATTGGGGCTACTATTGTGCGCCCAAGGATAACGTTACGAATTATTATTTCGACCGTTTGAGCAAAGGCAAACACGTAATCGAGACCGAATATTACATAGACCGTGAAGGAACATACCAGACGGGTACGTGTACCGTTCAGTGCGCCTATGCTCCTGAATACAGCGGAAGAGCGGCAGCAAAGGTTTTGGATATACGATAAAAAGAACGCGAGAAAAAACGACGGAATACATATATGAATAAAAAACTGATCATGCTTGCGCTGCTTGCCATGCCTCCCTTGTTGGCATCGGCACAGCGCATAGCGGCGATAAACCAAGTGATTGACTGCGGACAAGTGCTGTTTCGTACGCCTGTAACGGTAGAATACGAACTGAAGAACGACAGTAGAAATAGCATAAAGATAACCGATGTGCGTGCTGATTGCGGTTGTACTACCGCTTCTTTCCCCAAAAATGATATCGAAGCCGGTGCCTCTTTTACCGTAAGAGCTACCTACGATGCCCGACAGATGGGACATTTCGAGAAACAAATCGGTGTGTATAACGATAAAGAAAGCAAGCCTCTTGTGCTAACAGTCAGGGGTATTGTGGTAGACGAAATAGTGAACTTTGCCGGCGATTACCCATTTATACTCGGCACGATCAATGCAGATCGCGACGATATAGAGTTCGATGATGTTAATCGTGGCGAACGCCCGTCGCAGAAAATCCATCTGATGAATGCTACCAGCAGTACCGTGCAACCCGTGGTGATGCACCTTCCGAACTACTTGAAAGCAGAGGTTTCGCCCTCTAAACTGGCTCCCGGGCAGTCGGGAGTGGCCACTATAACGCTCGAATCTCGTGCATTACGTAACTTAGGACTTACCCAAACGACGGTTTACATGGGCGCTTTTCCGGGCGATAAGGTGGCAGAAAGCAAGGCTATAAATATCTCTGCAGTGCTCTTACCCGACTTTGCACACCTTACAGAGGTACAAAAAACGCAGCTTCCGAGCCTGCAACTCTCGGCCGAAACGCTCGATTTAGGCTCGTTCGACGGCAAGGCCAAGAAGAAAGGAGAGATTATATTGAAGAACGTGGGCAAGGGTGTACTCGACATACGCAACCAGCAAATCTTTACTATAGGTATACAGATGTCGCTCAATAAGATACATCTAAGGCCCGGAGAAGAGGCTAAACTGAAGATAACTGCTATAGCTAAAGACATCAGGAGGGCCCGCAGTAAGCCACGTGTGCTCATGATAACCAACGATCCGAAGCATGCCAAGGTGATTATAAATATACAAGTGAAATGACGAAAAAGGCGTCCGGATACGGCATATCTACCGTGCAGCATACGAAGACGGAGCTTCAGATAGAAATAGATACGGGCAGCGGGTTCTGTTTCGGTGTAACCACGGCCATTAAGAAGGCCGAGGAAGAACTGGCAGAAGGTAAAACTCTTTATTGTTTAGGTGATATAGTGCACAACGGAATGGAGGTTGAAAGGCTGCATGCCAACGGACTTGTGACCATTAACCACGACGACTTGCGCCGGTTGCACAACGTAAAAGTACTGTTAAGAGCACATGGTGAGCCGCCTGAAACATACGAAATAGCCCGTCGGAACGACATCCAGATCATCGATGCAACATGTCCGGTGGTGCTGGCATTGCAGAGTAGAATTAAAAGGCAGTTCGTCAATAACCCCGAGGCACAGATTGTAATCTTCGGAAAGAACGGGCATGCCGAGGTTTTAGGGTTGGTAGGACAGACACGGAGTGAGGCTATTGTGATAGAAAAGGTGGATGATGTGAAGCGTCTTGACTTCGATCGTGATATTTATTTGTACTCTCAAACCACGAAAAGCCTTGATGAATTCCACCGTGTAATAGACTATATCCAGTCGCATATATCGCCTCAAGCAACTTTCCGTAGCTTTGATACCATCTGCAGACAGGTAGCCAATCGCATGCCCAACATTGCTTCGTTTGCCGCAAAGCACGACCTTATTCTTTTTGTGAGCGGCAGGAAAAGCTCTAATGGCAAAGTGCTGTTCAACGAATGTTGCAGTATTAATCCCAACAGTCACCAGATAGAGAAGGCCGAGGAAATAGATATGGATTGGATAAATGGTGTGCATACCATCGGTATATGTGGCGCCACAAGCACTCCGAAGTGGCTTATGGAAGAGTGCAGAGACTATATTTTGAGTCATGTGAAGGGGAAGTAGGGTTGAGAGAATAGGGATTAAAGAGGAGTGATTAGCGGTTATGCTACAGAGATTTGGCTTGCCTGAATCTCTTTTTTATCAGAAAGTCGACTTTTAAAAAGCCTCTCTTTTCTTGAGATACGGATGGAATGCCGCGGCTTTATCTCTTGGAAAGGAGAGACAAAGATAAGTCCGATTTGTTTTATTTGCCTTGTACGGCTTTCTTGTTGTTTCTCTTTGTAAAACAGAGGAACATGTTCTTAGCCCTTTACTTATAATTCGCAGGCTACGAATGTATTGCAATTGTTTTTCTTAGAGTGGCCATATAATATCTTTAGACAGGTATTTTAAGGAGCTTAGGTGGCATATTTGTTTACAATAGATTGCAGCCCCTTTATAAACATCTCATGAAAACGGTATTGAAATATCTGTCGGTTATTTTCGATGTTCTGTTCTCTTGCCCCGAACAGCAGCGGTTTTTGTTATCGACAGCATATACTCCGGCAAGTCGAATTCTTGCGGTATAGCTATCATTCATTCCTCCTTAATCCCTATTCTCTCATCTATCCGAGGGAGGACAGAAGCAGGTGTATTGCCTCTATGCATAAAAAAGAGGAACCCCTCCTCACGAAGACGTTCCCCCCACATAAACAGTAATTAACTCAAAATTTATAATCTATTTACCACTAATTATTTTGTGTACCTATTTCTTTCTTACTTTCTAATCCCTTTAACTTTTCTCTTTACCTTAAATATTGTAAGATCTGAAACGTTTTAAATACCTTTTTGTTCACGATGCAAATATAGACATAATAATGATTACTTCCAAATTTATTAAGTGAAACAATATCTAATTTCAGCCAAAAACTGATAAAATACCATGAATATGCGATTTATATTGTAAATTTGTAACATGAAAAAGATCATTTTAGTTATTTGTTGCATGCTGCTTGGATTACAGGCACATGCTAAGAACAATAGAAGTATGAAAGAGATATATTTTGCAGGCGGTTGCTTTTGGGGTGTAGAACATTTCTTCAAGCAGGTGCATGGAGTGACGGAAACCGAGGCGGGTTTTGCCAATGGAAACAGCAAATTGAAGAACCCTTCGTACGAACTTGTTTCCACAGACCGTACGGGCTACGTCGAAACAGTACGTGTGAAGTACGATCCGGAAGTAGCTGATTTGGGCTTATTGCTCGATCTGTACTTCAAAGCCATAGATCCTACCTCGCTTAACAAGCAGGGTAATGACCGCGGAACGCGCTATCGCACGGGTATATATTATACGGATAAGGCCGATCTTCCCGCCATCGACAAGCGCTATAAGGAAGAACAGAAGAAATATAATAGGCCTTTAGTGGTGGAAATTGGGCCGTTGAGCAACTTTTATGCTGCCGAAGAGTATCATCAGAACTATCTCGACAAGCATCCGCAGGGCTATTGTCATCTGCCTCAGTCGCTGTTCGATTTCGCTAAAAAGGCCCGAAAGAAATAACTTCTCGGGCATTCTTAGTTCAGGAGAATATCGATGTCGTCGTCGTTGTTCTCCTTTTTATTTGTCGTTTTCGGCTTGAGCGGCTGTTTCAGGTTGCCTTTCTCGTCGAACAACCCGTAGGTGGTACGCAGCACGATGAACTCGGTTCGACGGTTCAGTTGGTTACACAGTTCCTGCTTTTTATCGTCTAATTTCTTGATATAGGCTTCGGTCAGCACATCTCCCTCTTTCATCCAATCGTATTTCTCGGTCAGTTTCTTACGGATAGTCTTCGGCTTTTCCTTGCCGTAACCTACGGGGGTGAGGCGATCTTTGGCTATTCCTTTATCGATAAGATATGCCACTACGGCGTTTGCACGTTGCTGCGAGAGCCGTTTGTTATATTCGTCGGAGCCCTTGTAGTCGCAGTGTGCGCTCAGTTCTATTGTAACGTTGGGGTTCTCGTTGAGTAGCTTAACCAGTTCGTCGAGTGCTTTTGTCGACTCCGGACGCAGTGTGGCCTTGTCGAAATCGTAGAAAATATTATCGATAAGCACCGGTGCGGTGATCGATGCGAGCGGGAACTGGAGTACGTATTCTTTCGACTCTTCGGTCTTATCTGCACGCAATTCCTCCTTATGATTTAGGAAACCTTTGCACGAGGCCAATAAAAGATAATCCACATTTGGCTTGATTACGTAAGTAAAAGAGCCGTCTCCCTTTACGTTCAGCGTCTCGTTAGTGCCGTCGTTGCCTACAACTCTCACCTGTGCAGCGGGCAGTTCGTAGCCGTCTATCTCATAAACCCATCCCTTAATTGTTTGCACTATCTCCGGATTTTCGAAGCTGTAGATGTGATCCCACCCGCGCCCGTCGTTTCTGTTCGATGCGAAAAAGCCTCGATTATAGGGCCCCTCGAAGGTCATTCCGAAGTCATCACCTTGCGAATTCAGCGGGTATCCCGGGTGAAAAAGGCGGTACTTGCCGTGCTCGTCTACCATGGCAATGTAGATATCCAGTCCGCCCATGCCCGGATGACCGTCGGAAGAGAAGTAGAAATCGCCGTTAGGACGGAACGTAGGAAACTCCTCATTGCCCGGCGTATTGATGGGTTCGCCGAGGTTTTCTACGCCTCCGAGTCCGTGACTTGTTATTCTTACGCGCCATATATCGAGTCCTCCCAGCCCTCCGGGCATATCCGAAGTGAAATAGAGCCACTCTCCATCGGGCGAAATTGCCGGATGTGCATAACTCGAAAGCGTATCCTTGGTGATTTGCAAGGCGTTCGACTTGCCCCATGCGGCATCTGTACGGTCGGAAGTTGCTATTTGTGCATAGCGTGGATAGGCCGCATCGGTAGTACATTGGGTAAGATACATGGTTCTTTGATCGGGAGATAAGGCACACGCACCTTCGTCGTATGGCGTGTTAAGACCGCCGGTAACGGGCTCAGGTTTCGACCATTTGCCCTTATCATCCCTTTCTGATACGAATATATCGGCAGCCTTGGTGCCTGTGATGCCGCTTAGTTCGTCGCCGTCTGCCTCGTTTCGGGTAGATGTGAAGTAGAGTTGATCGAATTGATCGCCGCTGAGAACGGGCGAATAGTCATCGCGTCGGGAGTTAAAAATATCCATTCGTTTCACGGTGTAGCGGCTTCCGTTCTTTTTCCACAGTGGGGCTTTCTCGGCTGAAAGCAATCCGTTGCGGGCCAAGATGTTATCGGGAAGCGAGTCGAGTACGGTTTTGAAAATCTCTTGAGCAGCTTTGTAGTCACCGTTTTTAAGTAATTGACGGCCGTATTGCAGCACATCTTCTGTAGATGCCTGATGGTAACGAATGGCATTGCGGTAGGCAGCGATGGCCTTAGGCGTGGCGTTGAGCTTCTCATAACAGCGTGCCAATTTCAACGAAACGGCTCCCCGTCGGGCTCGTTCCTTAGCCGGAAGTTTGGAATAAGCTTGCTTGAATTGGCCGGCAGCATCGTAGTATTCGCCCAAGGCAAGGTGTTTATCACCCCTTTTCAGGTTCTTTTCCACTCCGCAAGAGGCGATACATGCCGATAAAATAATAGCTAAAATTGCCGCGTAACGTGTATGCATTCTTCTTTTTTGTTATAAGAACGCGCGTTCCATGCTTTTATTGTAGTGAAAAGGGCGGCAATGTGTGGAGGTCGGATGCCTTCATCGCCCGTCTTTCATCATTCATCTAAGAACTATATCAGTCGGTGCCGAGCCAGTATTTCGATTTGGGTAAGTACGACAGACCTTTTACTACGAGATAGGTGGTGATAAATGTACAGAGGGCAATTGCCGGAACTGCCGCCAATACGTTGGGCAGGCGGTCGGCCAAGAGGTCGTGCCAAGCATTGAGAAGCATAATGTGTGCCAAGTACATGCCGTAGCTGCAAAGCGATATGTCGGTAATGATGGCTGTGATTTTAGTATCCTTTTTTACTTTTACCCGACTGATGAGCGAGAAGAAGCCCCACGTCATAAGGGCCACGTTTGCACAACAGAAGTCCCATCCGAGTTCTGCCTCGGCGGCCGAATCGGTAAGCGGAACCATCGTGTTGAAGGCATATACCGACACTGCATAGCCCACGATGATCATTAAAACCGATGAAATAACAGAGGGAACTCCATACTTTTTGGCATAAAAACCTAAGACCAAATAGCCCCAAAAGCCCGTAAAATAGTACAAGGAGGGCGATACATTCCACGTACATTCACCCCATACGGCCGGAAAAACCAAGTGAATATAGGGCAGAAAGGTGGTGATAAGCCAGATACCGAGGTAGAATTGCAGTTCACGTTTGGTACATCTTTCGAGCCAAGGCGATAGGACGGGCACGAGCAGATACATGCCGATGAGCATGTAGATATACCAAAGATGTCCCACTTCGGTACCGAAATTTAGCGGAATGTGGGCGATGTTGGTCAGGCAGGCAGCGAGGCTGTCGCCGCGATAAAATACGTAATACACCGCAAAAGCCACGCACCAGAACAAGAAAGGGTAAAGGATACGGGTGAAACGTTTCTTGAAGAATGTGCCCGTAGGTACCTTCATCGGCAGCAAGAAGTAACCTGAAATCATGACAAATAGCGGAACGCAGATCCTATCGAAGCTGGTTAAGAAGCCTATCGTATAGGTACTATCGGCATGTACGATGGTGACGTTCTCGCCGATGTAGTAATATTCGCTCGCATGTTGCCATATAACGAGCAGACAGGCCAGTACCCTAAGCAAGTCTAATGCAAAGTTTCTTTTTCGTTTCTGTTGGTTTTGTTCCATTTTTATTCGGGTTTTTAGGTTTATATATTATTTGAACGGCAGCCTGAAAGCGCATCCGTTGCGCCAATTGCTGCACCCGTAAGCGGTCTTACCTTTAATGATCGTGCCCGTTCCGCATAGCGGACAAGGCTGTCCGATGGCGCTATCGTCGGCTTCTATGGTTTGTGTACCGGCGACAGGAGGCATTTCTTTCGTCGTTTCCTTTATCTTTTCGGCCTTCTTCCTCGGCGTACTTTGTTTCTTAGGTGTTTTCTTTTTCAGGTCTTCATCTGTGGTTACGGTCACCCGTCTGTTGCTATTGTCGCGCAAAACATCATCGACTATCTGCGCTATTTGGACTTTTAGCTCGTCTATAAACTGCGTTGTGCTGTATTGTTTATGCTCTATATCGCGTAATTTCTTTTCCCATATGCCCGTTAGTTCGCAACTTGTCAGCAGTTTCTCGTGTATTGTGTCGATGAGTTCTATACCTGTAGGGGTGGCAAACAGGTTCTTTCGCTCACGTCGGATATAGTGGCGTTTGAACAAGGTCTCTATGATACCGGCGCGAGATGATGGACGTCCAATGCCATTTTCCTTTAAAATGGAGCGCAATTCCTCATCTTCAACGAACTTGCCTGCTGTTTCCATGGCACGCAGGAGCGTGGCCTCGGTGTAATACTTGGGCGGTGTAGTCCACTTCTCCGTAAGGGTTGGCGTGTGTAAACCGCTTTCTCCCACCGTAAAAGCGGGCAACGATCGCTCCTCTTCATCGTGTTTGGCGTCGTCGTCTCCTTGCTTTTGCTCCTCCTTATTATATATAATGCGCCATCCGAGGGATAATATTTCCTTGCCGTTTGCCTTAAATTCCACCTCTTCAACCTTGCCCAATACGGTTGTGGTAGAGAACTTACAGTCGGGATAGAATACGCTTATGAAGCGTTTGGCTATCAAATCGTACACATTTCGCTCCATATCAGTAAGGTTAGATATAGGAACTCCCGTCGGTATAATGGCATGGTGATCGGTCACTTTGGCCGTATCGAACACCTTTTTGCTCTTGATGAGCTGCTTACCTGCAAGAGGTTGCGTAAATTGTTCGTAGCCCCGCAGGCCCGAAAGTATGCTTGCACACTTGGGATAAATATCGTCTGACAGGTATTGAGTGTCTACACGCGGGTAGGTAGTGAACTTCTTTTCGTAGAGACTTTGTACGATATTCAGCGACATTTCCGCCGAATAGCTGAATTTCTTATTGCAATCTACCTGCAAAGAGGTTAGGTCGTACAGGTGCAGAGGGGCTTCAGAGCCCTTTTTCTTCTGCACATCAGTGATGACAAACGGCTTTCCGGCGATGGTAGCAAAGGCTTGTTCGCCCTCTTCTTTGGTGGTGTATCGCCCTTGGGTGGCCGTAAAAACGGTGTCGCGGTATATTGTTGCCAGCACCCAATAGGCTTCCGGCGTAAATTGGTCTATCTCTTTCTGGCGGTTCACGATAAGGGCAAGGGTAGGAGTCTGTACACGTCCGATCGATAGAACCTGCCTGTTCTTGCCGTATTTCAACGTATAAAGGCGCGTGGCATTCATTCCAAGGATCCAATCTCCTATGGCTCGGCTCAATCCGGCAAGGTAAAGAGGCTGATAGGCATTTTGATCTTTCAGCTCGTTGAAGCCTTGTCGGATGGCTTCATCGGTCATCGACGATATCCAGAGGCGCTTCACAGGACAGCGAGCTTGTGCCTTTTGCATCACCCAACGCTGTATCAATTCGCCTTCCTGCCCCGCATCGCCGCAGTTAATGATACCGTCTGCCGCCTGCATAAGGCGCTCTATTACGGCGAATTGCTTCTTTATACCATCGTCTTCTATTAGTTTTATGCCGAATTTATGGGGTATCATGGGCAGCGCGGCGAGGCTCCAATGCTTCCAATTCTCATGGTAATCATTGGGTTCTTTTAGGCAACAGAGGTGTCCGAACGTCCATGTAACCTGATAACCGTTGCCCTCCATGTAGCCTTCTTTTGAGCTATGGGCCCCGATAATGCGGGCTATATCTTTGGCAACGCTTGGCTTTTCGGCAATGCAAACTATCATCTTGTTTCTTTATTTACAAGGATACAAAAGTACGAAAAATGTTTCAATACCCCAAATATTGCTTGTTCGTCATCTCTATATGGCGTGCTGAGCGTTGCAAAACGTGTGATTTTCTACCGATGGCTATGCGATGGAAACCCGATAGAGTGCGAAAAACGCGCGATTATAGGGCATTTATTTTCAAAAGGTAGTATCTTTGCATGCGTATCAGACGGTACAAGTAATAATGCAAAATACGGCGAACAACAGTTTTACCCCCACGTTGCTGCGTTGGTTCAAAGAGAATAAACGCGACTTGCCTTGGCGAGATACCGCCGATGCTTATGCCATTTGGTTGAGCGAGGTGATACTCCAACAGACACGAATACAGCAAGGAAAGGCCTATTGGGAGCGTTTTATGAAGCGTTTCCCGCGGGTGGAAGACCTTGCAGAGGCCGATGAAGACGAGGTGTTGCGCCTGTGGCAGGGGCTCGGATACTACAGTCGTGCCCGCAATTTGCACCATGCAGCGCAACAAATTGTTGCGAATAAGGGCTTTCCAAGGACTTACGACGGCATCAGAAGACTGAAAGGAGTGGGCGATTATACCGCTGCAGCAGTTGCATCCATAGCTTTCGGGCTGCCTGTAGCTGCTGTCGACGGTAACGTTTACCGCGTGCTGTCGCGTGTTTTCGGCATAGATACTCCTATCGACAGTACCGAAGGCAAGAAAACTTTCGCTGCTTTGGCGCAGTCGCTTCTGCCGTCTGACGCCCCTTCAGCGTTCAATCAAGCGCTGATGGACTTCGGTGCAATACAATGCACTCCACAGTCTCCCCGCTGTGTACTGTGCCCCTTTACCGAAAGTTGTGAGGCTCTTCGCAACGGAAAAATAGGGAATTTGCCCGTTAAGCGAAAGACCTTGAAAATACAAACGCGGCGGATGGATTATATCTACATAAGGTGTAACGGCTTTACGGCATTGCGTCGCAGGTCCGAGGGCGACATCTGGCAAGGGTTGTGGGAGCCTCTGTTGATAGAAAACAGTCCGCTGCCCGCTTTCGATGGGCATTTGTTGCTGCTACGAAAGCAGGTAAAACATGTGCTTACCCATCGTATTATCCTTTCTGATTTCTATCTTTTGCAGACCGATGAACGCCCGCTGTTGCCCGAAGGTTATATGTGGATGCCCGAAAAAGAGGTACAGAACTACGCTCTTCCGCGGCTGATAGAACTGTTATTAAAGGCAGTTGAAGCAGTAATTCCTGATGGATTAAACAATACGGAATAACATTTACAGATGCCATTTGCCACAGATATATAATGAAGAAGTTCCTTTTAGCACTTAAACAGCGCCTTTCTAAGCTGTCGTTTCGCACGGGCGTCATCGTTCTGTCGATGTGTATTCCCTTTTACATATTGTCGTTTGCACAGATGCTATTGCCCCTCAGCGTAGAAATGAAGGGGATATTGTGGGTGATATTCTTCGGTTTGGCCAAGGCATTTCAATATGGCGGACTCACTATTTTGGGGGTTGAGGGATGGAAGCGACTGCGTGCAGCGCTGCGAAAAGGAGGGTAAATTTTATTTAAAAGAAAGGAGGAGAGCCCTCTCACAGTTCCTCTGAAAGCGGGGAGTGCCATGTGGAAGACGGGTAAGTGGGAGATGGAAAGACTTCTGTCAATATCTTTGGAAGAAGAGGAGCTGCGCTGTTCGTGTTTAATTTATAATTGGTTGATTATAAATTTGTTATGAATGTTATTGATAAATGGTGCTTTTATCTGTCTTAGACAGATATTCCGGCGGGTATAAATAGCGTATCTAATAAAAGTATTTTGTAGGTGTATGCGTTTCAGGTTGTTTTCTCTTTCCTTTTGGAAGGGTTGAAGAATATCGCTATTCTTATTTGCCGGATTGCCCGCCCCCTATCTTAAAGAACGTAAGAAGTACGGATGAAGACTTTTGTTCTGTGGAAAATCGATCGGAAAACCCTTTGTGTAAGGGCCATAGGAAGCGGAAAGAGGGGGATTCGAACCCCCGAATCGGTTTCGCCGATTACACGCTTTCCAGGCGTGCCTCTTCAGCCACTCGAGCATCTTTCCTATAAATAAGCGGTGCAAAAGTATCGTTTTTTTACGGAATACGGGGTATGGGCGTACGTAATTTATATTTCTTTAAGGATATACATTGCGAAATAAGGGGGCTCCGATGCGATGTTTTAGGCGTCGATGTGGAAGATGCGTTTCACGTTGGCATTGGTTCTGCAAGCCACTTCTTCTTCGCTTACGCCGTAACTTTGGGCAATCTGTTTCAGCACTTCCGCCACAAAAGCGCTCTCGTTCCGTTCGCCTCGGTGAGGTATGGGAGCCATGTATGGGCTGTCGGTTTCGAGAACAATGCGATCTAAAGATACGTTTTTGGGAAGCGTTTCGCGCATATGACTGCTCTTGAAAGTAAACACGCCGCCGATGCCGAGCGCGAATTTATGGAACGAAAGCAGCTCTTCGGCTTCCTTTTCGTTGCCCGTAAAGCAATGAAACACGCCGCCCGTTAGGTCTTTCTCGTATTTCCGGAGCACCTTTACCATTTCGTTTTGCGCCTTTCTGCAGTGTATCATCAACGGTAAATGGTATTCTACGGCCCATTTTATCTGCTCTTCGAAAGCCTCGAGTTGCTCGTTTTCAAACTCTCGAGACCAGTAGTAATCGAGTCCGATCTCGCCGATAGCGATGGGAGAGGGGGCGTATTTCTGCTTTGTTTTCTCCGTAAAAGAACAAGTTTCATTAGAGGCGTCGGAGTCGGTCGCCATACTTATCGCCAATATCCGCTTCATTTCGGCCAACACTTCGTGCCGGTCGGCTCTTACTTCTTCGGGGTGCAGGCCGATCATGGGGTAGGCAAAATGGGGGAAACGACGGCATACAGCATACACAGAATCGATGCTTTTCAGGTCGATAGCCGGTATAAATGCCTTGCTGACGCCTGCTTTACGGGCGCGGGCCACCACGTCTTCGATGTCTTGACGGAACTCCTCTCCGTCGAGATGTGCATGTGTATCAATAAAGATGCGGCTCATTTCTGCGGTAATAATATATAATTCCGAACTTTCTGCACTCGTTGTATCGCACTTCGGGCGGCTCTTTTTGGAAGTGATTTTCTATCTGATTCCACAGTTCAAGTAATACCTTGTCTACATCGGGGCGTAAACTTTGTATGCTATCCAATGCCTGTTGAGTGCGTGCAGTGAATGTTTTCTGCTGTATATAAGCATCTCTGAAAATGTCGTAATGGGTAGACACCATGCCGATAGTGGGGTTATAAATGGGGCGCCCGCCCTTCTTGATACGCGCTTTTTCGCCCTCTATGACTTTTGTTCCCCATTCCATCAGGCCTTCTGCCAGCTTGATGTTGGGTAAAGCGGTGGCTTCTGTATCTAATCCGTATAGCGTAAGCATGCTTTTTTTGATCTCTCCACGTTCTACAGACATAAAAAGTACCTGTAGAAAATGGCTGACGTACATCATCGATTTGCGCTGAAGTTTATCGATCTTCGGTGTGTTTCGCGTTTGTGCCCGTAGGTTTATGCGGTATTGTTCGCACGCGGTAAGCAGTTTATCGTAAAGCGGTTGCGCCTGATTGAGCGTCTTCCAGTCGATAAATCTGTTGCGCACGACGTACACATCATTATTGTCTAACAGCGTTTTGAGGGCTCTTAATCGGGCCGCATCGGTCTTTGGTAATCTTCTGTAAGGCATTCTTTGTAGAAGTATGTATCGTTTTCAGGCCGGCAAAAGACAGTTTCTGCAAATGAAAAACGGGCGAAACGGCAGTGCCGGCGGTACTTGTTAGTATTTACGTTTCATCATTCTTTGTGCGTAGGCCATAAGCTCTTGCTTACGTTCTTCGGGCACCTGCACGGCTCGGATGTATTTCTTGCTTTGTTCGAAGTAGTAAGCTATCTTTTCTTCAGCCAGCTTATCGATGCCGATGGCATTATATAAAGCAGTTACGGCAGCTATTTTTTCCGCCGGTACATAGTCTTCGGCATCGAACCATCTTTGCAGTTCGGCGCGCTGATTCCTATCGGCTTTGTTGAATGCATTAATAAGCATGTAGGTCTTTTTGTTGCATAGAATGTCGCCACCTATAGCTTTTCCGAACACTTTAGTATCGCCATAAACGTCGAGAAAGTCGTCTTGAAGCTGGAAAGCCAGCCCTATTTGCTCGCCGAAACGGTAGAGATAATCGGCGTCTTCGGCCGAAGAGCCGGCCAAGATGGCCCCTATTTTAAGGGAACATGCAAGGAGTACGCTCGTTTTAAGGCGTATCATTTCGATGTATTCGGTTTCGGTAACGTCGTTACGTGTCTCGAAATCCATGTCTAATTGCTGTCCCTCGCCTATTTCGAGTGCCGTTTCGGTAAACAAATCTATAACTTCTTTCAGTTTCGAACCATCGCATTGCGCCATGTAGTGATAAGCCAGAACGAGCATAGAGTCGCCGGAGAGAATGGCCGTGTTGGCATTCCATTTTTTATGCACGGTAGGCCTACCGCGCCTGATCGCGGCATTATCCATCAGATCATCGTGCAACAACGTGTAATTGTGGTAGGTTTCGATGGCGCAAGCCGATGAGAGTATGCTCTGCGGATCGTCTTTGTAAAGGTTATAGGCAAGCAACATAAGTGTAGGACGTATACGCTTTCCGCCCAACGAAAGCACATATTTAATGGGCTCGTAAAGTGTATGTGGCTTGCGTGCATACTGCAAATTGTCGAGATATTCGTTGAAAATATTCAGGATTTCGTCTGCTGTCATTATCGTTGATCATTTAGTTTTATTACAGTTTAAATACCACCGGTATGGCGAAGAGCGTACGACAAGGTTTGGCATTCTCTATACCCGGTTTCCATTTAGGCATCATGCGCATGACGCGCAGTGCCTCTCTGTCGAGCAAAGGATGTATGGATTTCTCCAGTTTAATATTCACAATGGAGCCGTCTTTGTTGACTATAAAGGAAACGACCACCTTGCCTTCTATCTGTTGTTGTTGCGCCAAAATGGGATACTTCAGGTTTTTGGTGAGCCATTTCATAAACTCTACCATCCCTCCGGGGAACTCCGGAAGCTGTTCTACAATACGGAAATTAACCGGCTTTTCATCGTCTATGGGGATTTGAGGCAATGCCTGTGTAACGTTGGCATCCTTTGTAAGGCCCTCACCATTGCCGATAAGCAGCGGATTAGTATCGGGAGAAAGCCTTTCTTTGCCCTCCACAGGGCGGTCGACGGGCTTTATTCTTTCGGTAACCGATGGAGATGTTGGCGACGGAGCGGTCGAAATCATGTCTTTCCTGTCCATATAAGGTGCCAAATCCATCTCGTTTTGCAGCTCGTCGAGTATAGACTGTCTGTCCTGTTTTGCCGGTTTGTTGTTGTCGGTATATTCGAATGCGACAAATAGAACCGCAAGCACAAGTATCAATCCTAACAGAAAACCTGTGGTACGCTTGCCCTCCAAATCTGCTCTATTTGTCTTTTTCGCTTCCAAAATACACTTACAATAATCAGTATGTTATTCCGTTATATACATCGTAAATCATTTACAAAAATACTGTAGATATTTGAAAAAAGTGTATCTTTGCCCATAAATTAATGAAATTAGATGAAAAAAGTTGCTTTAGTTCTCCTTTTTTCGCTTATTGCGACAATGGTTTATGCTCAAGAGAGCCGAACTGTATATAATTTTCTGCGCCTTCCTGCGGGAGCTCATGCGGCAGCTTTAGGCGGCGATAATATAACGATAATAGAGGATGACGAGGCGCTTATTTTCAACAATCCGGCACTGTTGTCCTCGGTGAGCGACAAAACAATTAACCTGAACTATATGAATTATATGGCCGGAGTGAATGTTTTGAGCGCTTCCTTCAATAAGATAATCAAAGAAAAACTCTCTTTAGCGGCATCGGCCCAGTACATTGATTACGGTAAGATGAAGGAAGTAGACGCGAACAACGTGCAGACAGGAGAGTTTACCGCAAAGGACATTGCCGTTAGCGGTTATCTTTCGTACATGCTTACCGACCGTTTAGCGGGTGGAATTACGGCAAAAATCATCACTTCTTATATCGGGAATTACAATTCCATAGCCATGGGAGTGGACTTAGGAGTAAACTATTACGACTCAGAACGTGAATGGTCGCTCTCTTTAGTGGCCAAAAATCTGGGTGGACAGCTCAAAGCATTCGACGTAGGTTATGAACCTATGCCTCTCGATTTGCAATTTGGCGCAAGCAAACGATTGATACACACCCCGTTCAGGGTGTCGGCAACGCTGGTAGACCTTAACCATTGGAATTACAAGTTCATCAATCATGCCGTGTTCGGCGTAGATGTAATTCTGTCGCCTTCTATCTGGATCGGCGCAGGGTACAACTTCCGTCGTGCCGACGAGATGAAGATAGCCAACACAGACGGTGAAAGTAACCACGGTGCAGGGCTTTCTATGGGCGGCGGAATTAACCTCGAACGCTTTAAGATTAATCTTGCATACGGCAAATACCATGTGTCGAGTTCTTCTTTAGTTATCAGTCTGGCCTATAATTTATAATAGGTGTTGCAGCAAGAACAGGCAAGAAACGTTTCCGAATATACTGAAAATATGAAAAAGATCATCATAGCAATCGACGGATACTCGTCGTGTGGTAAAAGTACGATGGCCAAAGACTTGGCCCGCGAGATAGGTTATATTTATGTAGATACGGGTGCCATGTACCGTGCAGTTACGCTCTATGCCCTTCGTAAAGACTTGTTCCGGCCCGATGGCAGCGTAAAAACAGGGGAGTTGGAGGCATGTATGCCCGATATCGATATCTCTTTTCGGTTGAACAAGGAAACTATGCGCCCCGATACTTATCTGAACGGAGAGCTTATAGAGCACGAAATACGCACGTTGGAGGTAAGTTCGCACGTGAGTCCTATAGCAGCCGTTCCGTTTGTGCGCCATGCTCTCGTGGCACAGCAGCAGCAGATGGGGAAAGAAAAAGGCATTGTGATGGATGGCAGAGATATCGGAACCACAGTATTTCCGCATGCCGAACTGAAGATATTCGTAACGGCTTCGGCCGAAGTAAGGGCACAACGTCGCTTCGATGAGTTGAAAGCAAAAGGCATGCCTGCCCGTTTTAACGACATTCTACGTAATGTGCAAGAACGCGATTATATTGATACACACCGAGAAATATCCCCCCTTCGCAGAGCTGAAGATGCCATATTGCTTGATAACAGCAACATGACGATCGACCAACAACGGCAATGGCTCATCGACAGGTATAACGAATGTGTGGGATAGGTATGCCCTGTATCGGTGCCACACCGTATGTCTGTTGCCGTTACATGGGCAGCCTGTTTATAGAATGTTAAATGTTTGGTGCGGATATATAAAAATCGTACCTTTGACGTCTGATTATATTAGCGGCGGTTTGTTGCCCGTGCGGCGGCGATGCCTGCCGGATTCTCGTATCGATAATAACCCTTAAAATGAAACAATCGATAGTAAAAATAACGATTATCATCTGCCTGATATCTTGTTGCGCCATGCTTTCGCAGGCTGCGCCGAGTGCGGATAAGTCCGTTGCAGCAGACACTTCAGCTGCGCAAACCGACTCCATAAGCATGGAAGACCGGCTGAACAGCTCTCTCGCAGCGGCTTCCGATACCGTTACAATGCCTGTGGAAGAAGGAAGCATACACCATTCGCTGAAAACAAAGTTTATCGAAGGCAATGCCGGATTTATGTCGCTCGTGGCATTGGCATTGGTAATAGGCTTGGCATTCTGTATAGAAAGGATCATTTATCTTAGCCTTTCGGAGATTAATGCCAAGAAGTTAATGGCCGATGTCGATGCAAAGATTGCCGACGGAGATATCGAGGGTGCCAAGAATTTGTGCCGAGATACGCGCGGACCTGTAGCCTCTATCTGCTATCAAGGGCTTTCGAGGATCGATGAAAGTATCGATAACATCGAACGTTCCGTAGCTTCGTACGGCACGGTGCAGGCATCCAACCTCGAAAAAGGGTGCTCGTGGATTACGTTGTTTATAGCCATGGCGCCGTCGCTCGGCTTTTTAGGAACGGTAATCGGCATGGTTATGGCGTTCGATCAGGTGCAGATGGCGGGCGATCTCAATGCTACAGTTGTGGCAGCCGGTATGAAGGTGGCCCTTATTACAACCATCTTCGGTATCATCGTGGCATTGATATTGCAGGTATTCTACAATTATATCCTTTCGAAAATAGACCATATTACCGGTCAGATGGAAGAGTCGGCCATCACACTCCTCGATTCTATCATGAAATATAAGCTAAAACAATGAATATAAACGGTTGGAAGAGGCTTTCTGCAGAGCAGATTTCGCAACGCATATTGTATGTGTTGACAGCTGTAACCGTACTTGTATTCGGCTTATTCTATTCGGTTGGCTTCGACAGGCTGTTTATAGATAATCCCGACTTCAACGCTCCGCTTTTCACAGATGTACTGTTAGGGCTGATGTATTTTATGCTCTTCGTGGCGTTTGCCGTAGGTGTATGTGCACTTGTGGGAGAGAGCAGGAAACGCAGAGACGAGGAGCGTGTAGTCAACGGCATACCCGCGACCAAGATATCCGTTGCTGTTTTCGGCGGTACTCTTGTTCTGTTGGTGCTTTTCGGGTTGTTGGGATCGTCGGAGCCCATAATGATTAACGGAAGAATGTTTACCGATCGTCTTTGGCTGAAGGCCACCGATCTGTTTATAAATACCTCTTTAGTGCTGCTGTTTATAGTAGTTGTCGCCGTTATTTACGGTTCCACGAAGTATTATCGTAAGAAAGAAGGCAAATGATAATTAAGAAACGTCGGCATCGGGTGCCCGGACTTAACACCACGTCTACGGCAGATATCTCGTTCATGCTGCTCATCTTTTTCCTTGTAACCACATCTATGGACGTGGACAAAGGCCTTCTGCGGCAGTTACCTCCCGCACGTAACGAGAGCAAACAGCAGATAACGGAGATAGACAGGCACACGCTGATGACGATAAAGGTAACTTCTGCCGACGAAATTCGGATAAACGATCGCCCTGTAAAGGCATCGGAATTGCAACAAAAGGTGGAGGCATTCGTGTCGCGTCTTGGAGATAAGCATCTTATTTCGCTCGATACTGATCCTTCGGCAAGCTATCAGGCGTACATAAATGTACAGAACGGCCTTGCGGCAGCCTATCACAACGTGCGCAACAGATTGGCTTCGAGGCAATTCGGTAAGCCGCTCGAGGCCTGTACTTCGCAACAGAGAGAGGCTATACGTGATGTGTGTCCCATGCGGATCATGGAAAATTATGGCCAAAAGGTAGGGGAGAGCAAGCCATGAGCATATTTGAACGACGCCGATACGAGGTGCCCGGGCTCAATACAGCCTCGTTGCCCGACTTGATTTTTACGGTTCTGTTCTTCTTTATGATCGTAACGCACATGCGTAAGGTTACGCTCAAAGTGCAGTATCGTGCGCCCCATGCCACGGAACTTACACGACTTACCAAGAAAACAGCCGTATCTTACGTGTACATAGGCAGGCCTGAAAGGCAGTTGCAAGCGGTGGCCGGCAGCAGTACACGCATACAATTGAACGATAAGTTTGCCACTGCGAACCAGATTGTCGACTACATCGAGGCCGAAAGAAACCGTATGTCGCCCGAAGACAAGCAGCAAATGACTGTTTCGATCAAAGCCGATAAAAGTACTAAAATGGCTGTAATTACCGATGTAAAGCAAGCTCTTCGGCGTGCAAATGCACTAAAAATCAGCTATTCGGCTACCAAGGAGCAATAAAATATGTGCCGGATTATTACTTTTTAGAATGTAATTGTTGTAAATATAATTATTTTATTCTAACTTTGTGAGCAAATTATAATATAGTATGACGCATCATAATTTAGATTTACTGGATAGGAAAATCCTTAAATTAGTGGCAGAAGACGCCCGCATTCCGTTCCTTGAAGTGGCACGAGCATGTAATGTTAGCGGCGCTGCAATACATCAACGTATTCAGAAACTTACGAATTTAGGTGTCTTAAAAGGTTCGCAATTCATCATCGATCCCGAGAAAATAGGCTATGAAACATGCGCTTATATAGGCTTATACCTAAAGGATCCCACTAAATTCGATGAGGTTGTAGAGGAATTGAAGCGCATTCCGGAAGTGGTGGAATGCCATTATACCACCGGTGGTTTCGATATGTTCATCAAGATATATGCACTTAATAACCATCATCTGATGAATGTTATTCACGATAAATTGCAGCCCTTGGGGCTTTCACGCAGCGAAACAATCGTTTCGTTCAATGCGGTTATCGACCGTCAATTGCCGATTATCGACCTTCCGATGGCCGAACAAAGCAACGAAACCGAAGAATAAACGAAAATGATGGATAGGTTTATCCATCATTTTTTATTTGATATAGTCTGTAAAAACGTATTCATACGCATGTTTGTCGTCTTTTTCATGTTCTTCTTTTTGTACAGCTTTCCATCCTTCATAAGGCGGGAAATAGGCGTCGGCATGCTCCGGAACGTCGTTGACTTCGGTTAATAACAGTCTGTCTGCTATGCTCAAAGCCTGCTCGTAGAGGCTTGCGCCACCTATTATATATATGTCTTCCTCCGGCGAACAGTGCTTCAAGGCCTCGTCGAGCGACTTGTAGCAGTCACATCCGGCAAATGTATCTTGGGTTCTGCTTAGCACTATGTTTCTTCTATTGGGCAAAGCGCCCTTCGGAAGCGACTCGAAAGTGCGTCTGCCCATAATGATTGTGTGCCCTGTAGTGAGCATCTTAAAGCGCTTGAGATCGTTGGGAAGCCAATAAATCAGTTTGTTTCGGTAGCCTATGGCACGGTTCTTGGCCACGGCGGCAATAATGTTAATTCGCATATTGTTAGCTGATAATAAGGAAATGAGAATAAGATACGGCAGCCGGAAAGGCTCTCCGCCCTCTGTTCATACCGACACTTGCGCACTTATATGCGGCATCGGATCGTAATCTTTGAGCTCGAAATCTTCGAAATGGAAAGCAAATAAGTCTTTTACATCGGGATTTAAAAGCATCTTGGGCAATGCTCTGGGGGTGCGAGACAGTTGTAGTTTCGCCTGTTCCAAGTGGTTCAAATACAAATGGGTGTCTCCTGTGGTGTGGATAAAGTCGCCTGCTTTCAGTCCTGTAACCTGCGCCATCATCATCAAGAGCAACGCATAAGAGGCGATATTGAATGGAACTCCGAGGAACGTATCGGCACTTCGTTGGTACAATTGCAACGAAAGACGGCCGTTAGCCACATAGAATTGGAACAGACAATGGCAAGGTGGCAGCGCCATATCGTCCACTTCAGCCGGGTTCCATGCACTTACAATCATCCTACGACTATCGGGATGTTGCCTTATCTGGTCGAGTACGTTCTGGATTTGGTCTATTGTACCGCCCTTATAATCAGGCCATGAGCGCCACTGATGGCCATATACCGGGCCTAAGTCGCCGTTCTCGTCGGCCCATTCGTTCCATATTCTTACGCCATGTTCCTGCAGAAACCTCACATTAGTATCGCCCTTGAGGAACCAGAGCAACTCGTAAATGATGGATTTCAGATGGAGTTTCTTCGTTGTAAGCAATGGGAAGCCCTCTTCGAGGTTAAATCTCATCTGGTTGCCGAATATG
This sequence comes from Prevotella phocaeensis, assembly GCF_900065875.1. NCBI lineage: Bacteria > Pseudomonadati > Bacteroidota > Bacteroidia > Bacteroidales > Prevotellaceae > Prevotella > Prevotella phocaeensis. The sequence goes on from NZ_LT160625.1 coordinate 65,158, forward strand.
CTTATGGTGCCTGTTCCCGTACGATCGCCTTTCTTTACGCCCTCTTTAAGGATGCGGTTAAGTAGGTCAAGATATTGTCTCATATTTATTTATCGTTGATAAGTTTATAAAGTTGCGGTGCTGCATCGGGCATATAGGTGCTTTTAATGCGCCATTCTTGGGGATAAAGATTATTGGAACGGCTGCCAAGATGCTTCTCGAAGCCTAACGGTATGCCCATGTAAGTTATCAATACGAAGCCTTTCGGGGTGCCGATAGGCAATGTTACGGCCTCTTTACGCAGGAAGCGTATTGCTTGTTCGTAAGGGAGTTCTGCGATAGGGAATGCCTCTTTATTGAGTAGGAGCGACAAAGCGAGTGATTGGTCGGGTACGATATCCTTGCTTTTTACCTCGCCTAAGCGTATTCCGGCATGGAGAACGCGCAGCTTATCGGCAACTGCGTCGTACAAAGACTGCATGTCTTTCGGAATGGCGATGAGGCTGTAGCCCTCTTGCATGATATTGAAATCGTCGCTATTCTGCAGCCATGTCGTATCGAGTTTTACCGGCTGTCGGCCTTTTTTCTGCTGTTTAACGGTTGTCGATGGCTTTCTGCCGGCCTTATCCCCGATCTTTCGCAGCACTGCCATGAACAAACCTTCGCCCTGAACGCTATCTTTATCGCCGCCGTATCTCGGTATAAAGCGATAAACCGGTGCATCGAAGCCCGATAGAAGTGATCCGCAGATGTTCCACTCCTTGCAGATGTCTACGCTGACCGGTTCGCCTTTCAGCTCTTTACATATCCATTGTACGTTCTCCTCATTCTCTTTAGCGTTGAAAGTGCAGGTGGAATACACGAGCAGACCGCCCGGACGAAGGCATTCCCAAGCACTTTTAACGATCTCGCGTTGCAATCTGCTGCACTTATCCACGTTGCCTATGCTCCATTCTTTTATGGCATTGGCATCTTTACGGAACATTCCTTCGCCCGAACAAGGCACATCGCAGAGAATTACATCGAACATCAAGCCGGCCTTGCGGTACTCTTCAGGATAGTTATTCGTAACGATTGCTTCCGCTATACCGCATTTTTGCACGTTTTCAGACAGCACCTGTGCTCGCTGTCTTACAGGTTCGTTGCACACGAGCAGGCTGTCTGCCGGCAATACCACGCGTGCCAAGGTGGATTTACCCCCCGGTGCAGCACACATGTCGAGCATGGTCACCGGCCCTTTAATATCTTGCCGGAGCACTTGAGCGAGAAACATAGATGATTTTTCCTGTACATAGTACACCCCTGCATGCAACAACGGATCGAATGTAAAATTAGGTCTGTCGGCAAACCAGTGCCCATGTTCGTACCATTCCACTGTGCCCTTGCTGCCACAGATGGCGAAAGACGCCCCTTTGAACGGATTTGTACGCACGAAAGCATGCGGCTCTTCCGCCAGTCCTTGCAGCAACTGTGCATACAGTTCGCTACCCATAAGTTTTTCGGTATAGGCCTCAAATTCTTTTGGAAGTTTCATCCGATTGTGCTATATTTATCTTGCAAAATTAGAAAAAAAAATGTTTCTTTGCAACTTATTCATCCCCTGTTGCGTCAAACTCATAGAAAAATTAAAAATAAAACAAATATGAAAAAGTATCTCATTGCATTGATTTTGGTGCTGGCATGTACTGCCACAAACGTCGAAGCTGTTCCCAAGCACCGGCATCACCAGCAGGTAACGGCGACGGATACCAAGGATAAACAATCCCAAGAGGGTATCGAAGCCTATTCGGATACCACTTCTGCTGACGATACAGGCAGTAAAGACACCGTTTACACCGTAGATTCGTCGGTATCGGGTTCGTATGATCCCACCGATTATGGTAATCCCTTCGATTACCTTATGTACACTCCGGGAAGCGGAGTTGCTAAGACTATCTTTGTTATAGGTATCTCCATTTTCTTGTTGCTCATTATTCTGGCGCCGTTTATCGTGATTATTTATTTGATCAGGTATCTTATCAAACGCCACAACGACAAGGTGATGTTGGCCCAAAAAGCGATGGAAACCGGCCGTCCTATCCCCGATGAAGTGACTCAAACGGTACATCGATCGCCTGAATACAATCGCGAAAAAGGCATTAAAAATATATTCTTGGGATTGGGACTGATGGCTCTGTTCTATTTTCTTGGTGCAAGAGAAATTGTCGGAGTGGGTGCCTTGGTAGCTTTCATGGGTGTCGGACAGTGGGTAATCTCACGCAATTCACGCAACAACCGTAACGACAACGAACAAGAGTTTTAAAGGGTGAAAGGTTTAGACGATATCTCTCTCGTTACTCAGGCGGCTGTATTTCACGACAAGAAGGCCTTCGGCAAGCTCGTTGTGAAGTATCAGTCGCCTATACGCAGGTTCTTTATGAACCAAACAGCGGGCAACGAGCAGTTGAGCGACGACCTTGCACAAGACACGTTCATAAAGGCTTACACCAATATAAGTAGATTTCGCGGGCTGTCGAACTTCTCTACATGGCTCTATCGCATAGCTTATAACGTGTTTTACGACTATATTCGTAGCAGTAAGATTACCGAAGATATCGATACGCCCGCCGTGGTCAAGCGCAATACCGGCGGCACTGATACCAACTTGAAGATGGATATTCACGTGGCGCTCGCCATACTTACCGATGCCGAACGTACCTGCATTACTTTGCAACTGATGGAAGGACAACCGATAGACCACATTACCGAGATTACCGGAATGGCACAAGGAACGGTGAAGTCGCACCTCTTTCGGGCCAAACAGAAACTCTCTACCTACTTAAAACAAAACGGATATGATGGAAAATGATGATAAACTCTTACAACAGTTCTTCGATACACACCGACAGGACATAGCTGACAACGGATTCAGCCGGCACGTTATGCATAATCTGCCGGTGCGTGTAAATCGGATAGGACGTATATGGACAGCACTTTGCACGGTTGCCTGTATAGTTTTTATCTTTGTATCGGGCGCTTTAGATTGGCTTTTTAATCGGATTATAAGTCTCTATGGCGATGTTGCCGGCATGGTGTTGTCGGTGCGTCCCGACCTGTTTACGCCGTTCCTTGTTTACGGTGTTGTGTTTGGCATTGTGGGCTTCTTTACTTATAAGGTAGCTTCGTCTGATCGATTGGCCATGTAAAGCAATTTTTAATTCACAATCTATAATTCATAATAATGTTCCATACATGCAGAGAAGCTCAATTATGAGTTATGAATTGTGAATTATGAACCACCGTAGGTACTACCTGCGATATGTATCTTGATACCCTTTAAACCAGATATCCACCACGTTTTCGGGGCGTATACGGAAATTGTAATCGTCCGTCACATGGTCTATATCGTCGGTAACTCGCAAAGTAAACGTGCCTTCCTGCCAACGTGTGAACCTGTTGTCTTGTCTGTAATATCTGTAATCTTCCACCCAAGAACCGAAATTTCCTACAGACAATACCCGTATGGGTTCGGTAATGTCGTATTGTATTTTCAGTTTGGGTGTCTTATAGCTCTCCATCGTTCCTTTTCCGGCGATGGTGAAATCTAAGGAATAGCCATATTTGGCCGTCCAATTTACGGTCCATGTTTCGTTCGTACAGCTGAAAGCATATTGATAGGGTTCGTCTCTGCCGTCATTATTTGCGTTTCTTTCGTTGTTTGAAAAGTAGTAAGACGCTTTCGGAGCACAATTGCTTTCGCTTATAGTCCATGTATCCGAGTCTGCATCTTTTATCTTCAAATTGTAAAAAATGGTATCTCCGTTGATGCCCGATGATGCTTGAACAGTCCACGTACTGCTCTCGAAATCTTTGAAGGTTACCGTGTAATACGGTCTGCTGTCGCGGTTCATCGAAACAAGGTTATATATCTTTTGGTTATGCATCGGATCGGTTCCCTCTTCAAGTTTGGCATATTTAAAGTATAGTTCTTTCACAGAATCGCGCTTTTCGGGCGTATCTTGCCGGATATATTCCCCAAATTGCCGCGTAAAACGCAGCAAATCGGTGAAACAGGTGAGCGTTTGTTCGGTATATCTCAATACTGTACGACCGGAAGAAGTGGCACGATAGTCATCTTCCGATGTCCAACACCCCGTTAAAAGCAGGCAACCGAGTGCCGCAAGCAATATCTTTGTTTTCATAACTTTCTTGTTTTTATGGTTTTAAAATCTGTATCCGGCACCGCAACGCAATACGCCCAATGCCCCTACTCCAAACTCGGCGTAGCCATAGAGACGCTTGCCGACCATCGCACCAAGTAGGGTTGCGTGCACGATAGGGTTTATCTTGTGGTTGAAACCGGTGTCGTAAAAGCCCTTGTACATGCGGTCTGTGGCCCCTATGGCTATGCCGCTGTAGAATTGTTCTATCGGAGCAATAGAGTAATAGTATCTGCAACTTGCCAATAAAGTGATGTTGTGCATGTGGAAAGAGCCATTTCTATTATTCGAGATAATATCGTATCTGTATCGGTAAGTGTGCTGCCATGCGGCTTGTGCGCCCAATGCCCAATGTTTAGACAGGTGATAATGGTAGGCCATATCGACGCTCAAAGTCTGACGTATCTCGGAGAGAGTATATTTACCGCTATTGTATTCGTAGAGTGGACTGCTCCTGTCGAGCTCCATAGAAGGCATGTCGTCGAAGCTCTTGTGGTTGGTATAGTAGCCTATACCGATAGAAAACTCGTTCTTGGGAGTAGAAATTGCGGTCTTGGAAACTTCTTGCGCCTGAAGAAAGTATGCAGAACAGACTGCGAATGCTATTAAAAAAGTGCGTTTGTTTATCATGAATAATGTTTTTTTACATGGAAAACGCAGGGAATAGAAAAATCTTGCATCGTTCTATGCAAGATTTTCTATTTTTGCAGTTAGCTATATAGAAACAGGCTATAGAATACGTATGAATATGGAACACTGTAAAAATAAAAAAGGTATATGTGCCTTTTCGCTCCGCCTGATGGCGCTTTTGGCCGTCTTGGTGGCCGTAAGTTGCGGCGTAGAAGATAATGACACCGGCACCGGCGGCGGCATTTATAACAACTCCGGTGCATCTTCGGGCGGCGTTTATGGCACATACGAGGGTAAATGGAAGGCCGATAATCGGGATTTGGGCACGGCCGTATTGAAAGTAGATAGCCATTTGGAGTTCTCTGGTTTGCCGCTTACAGAACTTCTCAGCAATATCGTGACCAAAGAGGAGATAGCTTCGGCCGCCGTATCTGCCGCGGGCGATGCCTATAGAGTGCCTTTCATACAGACCGCTTACTCGGCTACGTCGCTCTATTTCAATATAACAAAGCTCGATTATACGTTTGTCTACACCCTCGAAGGTACCCTTCATGAGGTGGAAGTTGTGATGGCTGCCACCGGTTCCGTGGCCGTGTACGACAAACAGAACGGCAGTTTCGTGGTGCTGTTGAAGGTAATTGGTTTCACTGTAGACGGTGTGAAGACGGCGAATTACGGTAAGGAACAAACGCTGATGTTTAATTCTACGGCGAGAAGAAGCGCAAAGTGAAGTCGGAACAAGAGCTTTTGCAAGCCATAAACGGGGGAAACAGGGCGGCCATGCGCGAGCTGTACGACCGCTATTCGGGCTATGCCATGGCGGTAGGGTTGCGCTATATGGCCGATGCCGATGCCGTAAAAGACGTGCTGCAAGACAGTTTCGTAAAGATATTTACCGGCATCGGGGCGTTCGAATACCGTGGAGAGGGCTCGCTCAAGGCGTGGGTATTGCGTGTAGTTGCCAACGAATCGCTCACTCAACTGCGCAGATATCACCATTTCGCGGTAACAGACGAGGTGCCCGATATGCCTGATGAGAATGTTCCCGATACCGAAGATGTGCCCCTGAGCGTAATAATGCAGATGATAGAGCGGTTGCCTGTGGGCTACAGAACGGTTTTCAATCTCTTTGTTTTCGAACAGAAAAGCCATAAGGAGATAGCTCTGTTGCTTGGTATCAAGGAAAATTCTTCGGCTTCGCAGTACTTCCGAGCCAAGAATATGCTGGCAAAAATGATTGAAGAATATAAAATAACTACAAAGATATGAAAGAAAAAGACTGGACAGAACGGCTTCGCAAGCGTATGGCAGACCATCGGGAACCTGTCGATGAAGGTCTGTGGGCGGCGATAGAACAGTCGCTCGATGCCGGTAGAGGGCGCTCTAAAAGAGCTGTCTTCATATCTTTGCACCGCAGGATGGCGATTGCAGCTGCGGCGGTAGTGCTTCTTGTGGGCACTGCTTATGTGCTTCTGCGTCGGCAGGGCGGCGAGGCAGGGCAGACGGTCCGCGTGTATCGTGCAGACAGGAATATGGGGTATCGGCCGCAGGCAGGCACTCTATCGCCCACAGGCGTACTGTCTGTTCCCGATAAGGGTATCGTTTATTCGCCGAAGGTTGCAGAACCGCAGGGAACATTGCCTGTAAACGGTACGGACGAACAGCTTGTTTTAGCACAGAATACTGTAGAGAAAACACCTGTGGAACTACCGCCTGACTCAAGCGAGTATGCTGTTTCTCATCAGAAGAGTACGTATTTGCAAACTGTACCTTATATATATAACGGTGACGGACAGCCTGTCTTGCGGCACCGGAGCGAAGAAGCACGGGTGTCGATGAACCTCTATGCTTTTAATTCCATGGGCGATTATCAGGGGCGTACCGGTACGATGATGACTGAAAACATGATTGGCATTTACGATATTCCCACCCCGCAGCCCGGAATGATGTATGCTAAACACGAGCCGGTATATATGGCCGATACGCACGAAGAAACGCATCATCGGCAGCCGATAGCCTTCGGATTGTCGGTAAGCTACAGGTTAACCGACCGTTGGTCGGTTGCTTCGGGCATGGTTTATACCCGTCTGTCATCGGATTTCGATAAGATTGTTGGTGCCGACCGTATTACCAAGCGCCAAACATTGCACTATATAGGGGTGCCGCTCACGCTGAATTACCGTATTTGGGGCAATAAACGATTGGCTGTTTATGCCGGTGCAGGCGGAGAAGCCGATATGAACGTGGCTGCCAAAACGACAACCGAGGGCGTTAGTCATACTATCGATAAGGATAAAATGCAATGGTCGATGAACGCATCTGTAGGCATTCAGTATAATATATTGCCGCAGTTGGGGGCTTATATGGAGCCCGGAGCGAAGTATTACTTTAATAATGGGAGCGCTATGGAGAACTTCTTCAAGGATAAGCCCCTAAACTTTAGCCTGCAAGTAGGCCTGCGTTTCAATGTTAAATAAAGAGAAACGCATCGCTGTTTCCTGTTTTTTCCTATCCTATCCGGTATGCATTGAGCGTTGCAACGATATGTTGAACCTCTTCGTCGGTAAGCGTTTGGTTACATGGAATGCTCAGTTCCTCGCGATGTATCTTCTCTGTAACGGGGAAAGAACGGTCGTTCCACTCCCGATAACATGCCTGACGATGGGGCGGAATGGGGTAGTGAACGATGGTTTGTATACCCTTCGCGGCCAGAAAATGCTGCAGATGGTCGCGCCGATGGCATAGAATAGGGAAGACATGCCACACGTTATCGGCCGTATTTGCTATGGGTAAAGTCAATAGAGGGTTCTCTATGTGCTGCAAATAATACTGTGCAATCTCTTTACGCCGTGCATTCTCCTGATCCAGATACTTCAGTTTCACGTTCAATACTGCGGCCTGAAGCTCGTCCATACGGCTGTTGATGCCTCGATAAGTGAACACATATTTGCGCGAAGAACCGTAGTTGGCGAGCATGCGCACAGTGTCTGCCAGCGTTGTGTCGTCTGTTGTAACGGCTCCAGCATCGCCCATAGCGCCCATATTCTTACCGGGGTAGAAGCTGTGAGCTGCAGCATGTCCGAGCGAACCCGTATGTCTGCCGTCGGTAAACGTACAGCCATGCGCCTGTGCATTGTCTTCTATCAGCCGTAGACCGTACTTCCGGCACAGTTCGCCGATAGGGGCGGTAAAAGCGCAACGCCCGTACAGATGCACGATCATGATGCCCTTGGTGCGCCGAGTGATATGTCTTTCTATGATAGATTCGTCTATATTGAACGTATCTGGGCATGGTTCCGCCAATACAGGTACGAGCCGGCACTCCGAAATGGCGAGAATGGAAGCGATATAGGTGTTGGCCGGCACGATTATTTCGTCGTCTTCGTTCATCCAGCCCATCTCCATATAGGCGCGAAGAATAAGTTTCAGCGCATCCAAACCGTTGGCACAGCTCACGCAGAAGCGCGTTCCGATGTAAGCGGCATAGGCTTCTTCGAACGCTTTTACGGCGTTTCCCCGCAGATACCATCCGCTTTCAACCACCTTGTTTACAGCCTCTTTGAGTTCTGCAAGGTGTATCTCGGTAACTCGTTTCAGGCTAAGATATTCTATATCGTACTGTTCCATCGGTCGTATATGTTTTAATTAACACTGCCGTTTCCCTCATCTCTCTTCGCTCTTTTCTCTTCCTTCCTCCGTTCTCTCTGCGGTTATAAGCTGTAAAACATCCATCCTTCACCTCTCATCCTTCATCTGTTGGGCAGGAAAGACTTGCCACTCGTACCAGTCCCAGCACAGTCCGCGACCGCCGAACCCCTCCTTTTGACGGATCAGAGACTCGTTCAGATAGCGTCCTCTGTCCTCTGTAGAGCGGCCGAAATCAAAGTATCGGCAGTCTGCATAGTCTTGATTGAGCAGACAGTCGCATATGGCATCGATGGCGCCCCACCGCTTTCCCTCCGGATTGGCTGCAATGTACTGGGTGTGGACAACCTGTTCGGTTGCGTAAACCACGATGCCTGCCACCGTCCGGCCATCTTTATACGCACAGTAGAGTGCGATGTTGTCGGGGAAACGTGATGCGAGCAATTCTATTTCCTGCAAGGAATGTACGGGCTTTACGCCGTATTTTTGACTGAGATTTTCGGAGAGTATCTGCCAAAAGTCTGCGAAATTGTTGCTTTTCTTTACCGTTACACCGTTTGCAACAGCACGTTTAAACGCCCGTCTGCGCATGTAACTCCACTGCAAGGGATGCCCCATATCGATAACGGTACCTATATCTCGTGCGGCAAGGTGTGCGTCGCAGGTGCGGAAGATGGCATAAAGGTCTTCCTCGGCAGGCATAAGATGATACACCCAAGGCACGCATTTGTAGAGCATATGGCGGATGCCTTGCGCAGCAAGATAGGCATTGAGTTCTTGAAAGAGTGTTATGATACGGGCAGCAGAAGCATCTATTCCCATTACGAGACCGCCGTAAGTGAGCCCCATGTGCGACTGTATAGCGTCGCCGTTTATATTGGCCGGCAGCACTGCATATAACTTCCCGTTGAGGTAGAACATCAGTGAATGATCCTTAAAACGGTCGCTGTGATAGTCCATGTAGCTACGGTCGAAGAGGAAAGTACCGTTCTTCGATAGCGCTACGAAAGCATTCCACGCCTCTCGATCTGTGTTTTTATCATATCTTTTGATGTCGAACATTTGCGGTATTCCTTATGTATGTCAGAAAATCATCGTACTCCCGAATGTAATCTTCCTCACAGAAAGGATCGGAAGCCAGTACCAAACAGACCGCTCCGGATGAGAAATCGTTCAGCGTTCTCCATGTTCCAGTGTCGACAAGCAGCCCTTGATAGGGATGATTGAGCAAGTAAGAACGCCGCTCTTTGCCGTTATCGAGTGTGACGTTGAAACTGCCTGCCACCGCTATAATCAACTCCAAGCAATGCTTATGGGCATGCCCTCCGCGATTCTCCCCGCCCGGTATGTCGTATACCCAGTATGTCCGTTTGATATCGAAAGGCATATCCTTGCTTCCTTCGGCCACTGTAAGGTTGCCTCTCGGATCGACTATCTTCGTTAGTTCTATGATTTTCCCGACCGATATGCTCATGATGTTTGTTTATTATATAACGCAGATTTTCGATTTTAGTATAGAAAAAACGATTTTTATAGGTCTTGTGTTTGCGAATAACGGTGTATCTTCGGATAAAAGAGTGTTTGCACGTTTAAGACAGGATATATTTGTAAGAGAGATAGAATGCCTGTTTAATGAAGATAGGTGGGCGCTTTGTCGGACATAGACAGTAGGCCTGTTCGGCGAATTTTGTACGGAAGGGCCGTACGGTGCGTATGGGAAAAGGAGTTAGTAATGGGGTATTCAACGGATAACAGTATCGGCAAGGCGTTTTGCCTTGGCTCTGAGAGCATCCATGTCGGCATCTATTTCGCCGTAACACAGTACTACTCCCATGCGTCGCCCTACGTGTTGGGAGGGCTTCCCGAATATCCTAACGCGGGTATAGTCTTCTTTCAGGGCATCTGCGAGGTTGTATCGTGGCTCGTGGTTGGCATCTTCTTTGGCAAGAACCACGGCAGAACAACCGCTGTGTTCCAAATGAATACCGGCGATGGGCAGTCCCATAACGGCGCGGAAATGGAGTTCGAACTCGCTTAGGTTGGTGGTGTGTGCCAGCGTTACCATGCCTGTATCGTGCGGACGCGGCGAAAGTTCCGAGAATATTACTTCGTTCTCTTCGGTCAAGAAGAACTCTACACCCCAGATACCTGCACCGGTGAGCGCCCTTGTAACCTTGTAGGCCATGTCTTCGGCGTGCCTTAAAGCGGTGCTATCGATACGGTATGGTTGCCAACTTTCGCGGTAATCGCCGCCTTTCTGCACGTGTCCGATGGGCGGACAGAATAGTGTCGGGCCATTCATTTGTGTTACTGTGAGCAGCGTGAACTCGCTTTTAAAGCGGATAAACTCCTCGATGATGAGTTCTTTCACATCGCCCCGACTGCCTTGCATGGCATTGTCGAATGCTTTATGTAGTTCGTCTTCGGCGCGTACGATGCTCTGTCCGTGGCCCGAGGATGACATTAAAGGTTTGACAACACAGGGAAATCCGATCTTCAGAGCGGCACTCTTGAACTCGTCGAAGGTGCGGGCGTAGAAATATTTTGCCGTGCGCAATCCCAATTCCTTTGCAGCCAAATCGCGTATGGCCTTACGGTTCATGGTGAAATTCACGGCACGTGCGCTCGGTACAACCTGTATGCCTTGGCGTTCGAAATCGAAAAGACGCTCCGTACGGATGGCTTCTATCTCAGGTACGATGATATCGGGGCGGTGTTTCCTTACCGCTGCGTCCAACATATCGCCGTTGAGCATGTCGAATACTTCGCGCTCATCGGCCACCTGCATGGCAGGGGCGTTGTCGTATTTGTCGCAGGCTATGACGAACTGACCGGCTCTCTTGGCTGCGATGGTGAACTCTTTACCCAGTTCGCCGGAACCCAAAAGCATGATTTTTTTCATAAGGTATCGGTGGATTTTGATGTGTGTATGAACTGTTTTACGGTTTGCCATTCGGGTGTGACGGCAAGTCTGTGCAGGTTGCGGTCGATATTTTCCATCGTTGTTTCCGGCTCCTCGCCCCGTTTCTTGGCAATGGTATAGATAGAAAGTTGCTCGTTTCCGAAGAGTCCGAAGTAGCTCTTGAGCGCCTGTTCGTCGTCTGCGGAAAGCAAATGGAGTATATGTTCGATGTAATGTTCTACTTTGTGGTTCACGCAATCGGGCTCCTTACCTAAGCGAATAAGGAACGATTGCAGTTCTGTAGCAAGCACATTCATGGGCAATAAGTTATCTGTTGCCGTACATTTGCTCGTAATATTTTCGGTAATCTCCCGATGTTACCTCCTTTATCCATGCTTGGTTTTCGAGGTTCCACCGTATGGTCTTGACGATACCTTCGGCAAACATCGTTTCCGGATACCATCCCAAATCGTTCTTGATCTTGGTGGGATCGATGGCATAGCGTTGGTCGTGCCCCAGTCTGTCGGCTACGAAAGTAATCAATTTATCGTTGATCCAATCAATAGATATATCGCCATGCTCGTCTTTCACTTGCTTTTTCAGCACCTTGCGCAGCTCTTTGTCGCTGCTCATCATGTCGTGTATGGTCTTTATGGTGAGTTTTACGATGTCGATGTTCTTCATTTCGTTATGGCCGCCCACGTTGTATATCTCTCCTTCCTTGCCTTGGCGTACCACCATGTCGATGGCTTTACAATGGTCTTCCACGTACAACCAGTCGCGTATATTGTCTCCCTTGCCGTACACGGGCAACTGTTTACCTTCGAGAATGTTATTGATTATCAGTGGTATGAGCTTCTCGGGAAAGTGGTAGGGGCCGTAGTTGTTGGAGCATCTCGTGATGCTTACCGGCATGTGATAGGTGTCGTGATAGGCCATGACGATAAGATCGGCACTGGTTTTCGATGCAGAATACGGGCTGTGAGGGCATACCGGTGTCTGTTCGGTGAAGTATCCTTCGGCGCCGAGCGAACCATATACCTCGTCTGTAGCCACCTGATGGAACCGCTTGCCCGACTTCCAAACGGGATAACCCTGTGCGTCTTTGCCGGTTACCCATGCCCGGCGTGCGGCATCGAGCAGGTTTTGAGTACCGAGAATATTAACGGATAAGAACAATTGGGGATCCTCTATCGAGCGGTCTACATGGCTTTCAGCGGCGAAATTCACCACGAAATCGATGTCATTATCGGCAAAGAGTCGGTCGGTAAGGGTACGGTCACGGATGTCGCCCTTTACGAAGAAGCACCGTTTATTGTCTATATCGTCCTTGATGGTGCCGAGGTTGCCGGCGTAAGTCAAAGCATCTAACACGATAATTTTGATATCCTCAGTCGGATATTTCTTGTTCAACAGGTACTTAATGTAGTTTGCACCGATGAAACCTGCACCTCCTGTTACGAGATAAGTCTTCATATATTTTTTATATTTTAGTGATTATTCCATATTCAGAGAATACTTTTTCCTTTCTTGATGGATTTTCCGGCGGCTTTATTCTGTCTTTCCGGCAATGTTGTTCATTACTTGTCGGACAGCGATATAACCTCGCAATCGGTGAATTTGTTGCCTTCTATCGTCAGTCTTACCAACGTGCGTTCCTTCTGCCAGCCCTGTATACCGGCGGCACCCGGATTTATATGAAGCAAATTCAGTGTATGATCGTACTTTATCTTTAGGATGTGAGAGTGTCCGCTGATAAAAAGTTGAGGCGGAGAAGCATAGATCATGCCCCGTACGGAGCGGTCGTAATTGCCCGGATAGCCGCCGATGTGCTTCATAAGTACATCGACATCCTCGCATTTGAAGCGCAGTATTTCGGGATACATGCGGCGTAGATCGCCGCCGTCTATATTGCCATGCACCGCTCTCAGAGGCCTGAAAGCGGCTAACCGTTCAGCTATTTCCATCGTACCTATATCGCCTGCATGCCATATTTCGTCACAGGACTCGAAATATTTCAGATATCTGTCGTCCCAATAGCCGTGCGTATCGCTGATAATTCCTATCTTTTTCATTGCTGCTTTCAGGGCTTTGTCGCAGTTATTTATTCCAAGTTGAATTTCTTTCTGATGAATGTAGCGATGAATTTTTCCGTTTCTTCAATGCCTAAAACGGAAGAATTGATGCAAAGATCATAGGATTCGCTGTGCCCCCATTTCTTGCCTGTGTAATAATTATAGTACGAAGATCGCTCGTCTTCGCAGTCGATAATATATTTTCGGGCGGCATCTTCGTTGAATTGGTGCCTCTTGCAAACGGCTTGAATGCGCCTTTCGAGGTCGGCAGTGATAAAGATATTCACCGTATTCTTATAGTTTCGCAGCACATAGTCGGCTGTACGTCCCACGAAGACGCAACTGCTTTCATCGGCAGCCTTACGGATTGCGTCGCTTTGAAAGCGGAACAAACTCTCTTGAGAGAAGTTGTTGTTATAGAAATTATTATCGCCGATCAGCGGTGCATGCAGGTGGAAAAGCGATTTGAAGAACCCTTTACGCTCGTCGTTTTGCTCGAAAAACTTCTCACAAAAGCCACTTTCCTTGGCTGCAAGGTTCAACAATTCGCGGTCATAGAACTTACAATCGAAGTCGTTTGCAAGCAATTTGGCGATTACTCTGCCGCCGCTGCCTATCTGTCGGCCTATGTTAATGATTATTTTCCGATTGTTTTCCATTGGTTGTCTGTTTGAATTGAACTTTAAATTTACGGATGTATGCCGTCATAATCCACATGGCAACCAAGGCTGCAGTGAAGTCTGACGACGGTAGGGCATACCAAACGCCGTCGAGTCCGAACCAACGAGGAAGCGTAATGAGCAGAGGCAACAGAAACAGGAGTTGCCTCGACAGCGAGAGGAAGATACTTATTTTTACTTTGCCGATGCACTGAAAGAAGTTCGTCGTTACCATCTGATAGCCGATAATGGGGAATACAAGCATGTTGATCCGAATGCCTTTGATGGCCAAAGCTATGAGTGTTTGGTCGGTAGTGAACAGTCTGGCGCAATAATAAGGTAGAAACGTCGCCACCAACCAGCCCGTTGTCATGATCAAGGTGGCGGCAATGATGGAATATTTCAATACATCCATCAGTCTTTCATATTTCATAGCGCCGTAATTGTAGCCCGCTATAGGCTGCATACCTTGGTTAATTCCCATCACAAACATTACGAAAATGGTCGAAATACTGTTAGCTATACCGTAAGCACCTACTGCCATATCGCCTCCATATTTTACGAACTGATTGTTCATGAAGATAACTATAATGCAGGCACATGCATTCATCAGAAACGGCGAGATGCCTATCCCAATGATGTTTTTTACCAGATCAGCCTTCAATTTGTATATGCCTCGTTTCAGATGAAGTAACTCCTGTTTGTTACTGAATAACTTCATTTGCCAACTCAAAGCCAATATTTGAGATATAACCGTGGCGAATGCCGCCCCTCGGATGCCCCAGTGCCACCACCATATAAATATAATGTCGAGCAAAATGTTCATGGCTACCGTGAACATAGTGGCGAACATTGCATGACGGGGCTTGCTTGCAGCGCGCAAAACAGCATTCATTCCGAAGTACATATGTGAGAAAACGTTGCCCGAGAGTATCACTTCCATGAAGCTACGTGCATAAGGTAACGTATCGTTACTGGCTCCGAAGAAGCGCAAGATGGGATCGAGAAAGATGAGACATATTATGCCGAACGACAATCCGACAATCAAATTCAACGTTACGGTGTTACCTAAAAGATGCTCAGCCGTACTGTAATCTTTCTGTCCGAGCTTCACCGAAATGGCTGTGGAGGCACCTACACCGACAGCAGCCCCAAAGGCTGCGGCAAGATTCATTAATGGGAAAGTGATCGCGAGGCCCGATATAGCCATGGGACCTACAACTTGTCCGATAAACATACGGTCGATCATGTTGTAGAGAGAGGCCGCTGTCATGGCGACAATCGCAGGTAATGCGTATTGTACAAGCAGCGAACCCACAGGTTTGGTGCCCAGTTCGAGTGTAGCAGTTTTATTATCCATTCAGAAAATCATACGGCATTAACTGCCACAAAAGTACGAAATTTATTTCATAAGCTCCCCGTAAATGCCGAATAAATGTACAAAAACCCCCTGCTAAATTGCCGTTTCTCGATATTATATCGTATTTTTGCATTCGATAAACAATATGTCTATCAGATGCGAAAGGCCGTTACTTTATACGAACTTAATCAGCTTGTAAGCGATACTATAGCCGCCTCTATGCCCGATGAGTATTGGGTAGAGGCGGAATTGGCAGAGATTCACGAGGTCAGGGGGCACTGCTATATGGAGCTGATACAGAAAGAACCTTTCTCGAATACGCCTGTCGCCAAGGCTACAGCCAAGTGCTGGAAGACCAAATGGATGCAGATACGTCCGCACTTCGAACGCATTACCAAACAAAGAATGCACGCCGGACTGAAAATAATGCTGAAAGTACATGCCGATTTCCATGCTGCTTACGGCTTTGCATGGATCGTTACCGACATCGATCCTGCCTATACGATGGGCGATATGGCACGGAAAAGGCAGGAAATAATAACCGCATTGAAGCGCGAGGGTGTATTCGAACTGCAGAAAGAACTCGTGCTCGGCATGTTTGCACAGCGCATAGCAGTGGTGTCGAGTGCCAATGCAGCGGGCTATGGCGACTTTTGCAACCAGCTTGAATGCAACGAATACGGCCTGCATTTCGACATCGAGCTCTTTCAGGCAGTGATGCAAGGCGAGCAGGTAGAGCAGAGTATCATTGCTGCACTGAATGCCATCAACGAACGTATCGACGATTTCGATGTCGTAGTGATTATACGTGGCGGCGGCGCCACTAGCGATTTGAGCGGTTTCGATACCTTGGCATTGGCAGAAAACGTGGCCAATTTCCCCCTTCCCATCATCACCGGAATAGGTCATGAGCGCGATGAAAGCGTGTTGGATATGGTGTCTTACGCCCGTGTAAAGACTCCTACCGCTGCTGCAGCATATCTTATCGGTCATTTGGCAGAGGTTCTTGCAAGGGTAGAAGACGCCCGCAGCGAAATCGTAAGCTATGTGCGCCGACGTATGGAGCACGAAAAATTACGGCTGAACGCCCTTTCCAATAAAATTCCTATCCTGTTTTCGGCAGTCAAGGTATCGCAAACGGCTCGCTTGAACAGTTTGTTCATGCGCACTGTATCGGCCATGAACCGGCATCTGACGGCCGAGAAACACCATTTAGACATGCTTTCGGCGGCTTTGTTTCCATCGGTTCGTCGACGTATAACGGCCGAATATCATCGGTTGGAGATGCTTGTACAGCGGACAGATGCTGTAAATCCCGACATATTATTGCGAAAAGGCTACAGTATAACGTTGCACAACGGCAAACTGTTGCGCGATGTACGTAGTTTGAGAGTAGGCGACGAGATAGAAACAAAGGTGGAACACGGCTCGGTGAGGTCGGTGGTAAAGGCCGAAGAATAGAACGATAACGGGCGCAGACTGCCCCCATATAAATAAAGATGTACCCATGACAAAGGAATTGAACTACGAAGAAGCGGTAAAACAACTGGAAGATATCGTGGCTAAAATGGAGAACGACGAACTCGACATCGACCAGATGAGCGGGCAACTCAAGGTGGCTCAGAGGCTTATCAAGCAATGCAAAGACAAATTGACGAAAGCTGATGCGGAGATAAAAAAGATACTCGATAATGAATGATTATACACAAAACGTGCATGTTTTGTGATGATATCACCGTAAAACGAACAAAATAATTGCGATATTACATATTTATTTGTAATTTTGCAATAGATGATAATGATATTGTGTTAAAGAAATAACGTTATGAAAGATTTAGATTGGTCTAATCTGTCGTTCGGTTATCTGCCGACAGATTATAATGTTCGTTGCTGTTATCGCAACGGGAAGTGGGGCGAGATAGAGGTTTGTTCAGACGAATACCTTAAACTTCACATGGCTGCAACCTGTTTGCATTACGGGCAGGAGGCATTCGAAGGACTGAAAGCCTATCGGTGTCCTGATGGCAGGGTGCGTGTGTTCCGCATGGATGAGAATGCCCTACGTTTGCAATCTACATGCCGCGGCATCCTTATGCCCGAGGTTCCGAGTGAATTGTTTATGGAGATGGTAACGAAAGTGGTACGGCTTAATCAGGAATACGTGCCCACCTACGAGAGCGGAGCCACGCTTTATATTCGTCCGTTGCTCATAGGTACGAGTGCCGAAGTGGGTGTACATCCGTCCGATGAGTACATGTTTCTTATCTTTGTTACACCGGTTGGCCCTTATTTCAAGGGCGGATTTGCGAGCAATCCCTATGTTATCATCCGCGATTACGACCGCTCTGCTCCGCTCGGAACGGGTATCTATAAAGTGGGCGGCAACTATGCAGCCTCTCTGAAAGCCAATTCTATTGCTCATGAAAAGGGCTACGCGTGCGAATTTTACCTCGATGCAAAAGAGAAAAAGTATATAGACGAGTGTGGTGCAGCTAACTTCTTCGGCATAAAGAACAACACTTATGTTACGCCGAAGAGCACGTCTATCCTGCCTTCTATTACCAACAAAAGCCTGATGCAACTGGCAGAAGACTTCGGTATGAAGGTGGAGCGTCGGCAGATACCCGAAGAAGAACTTGCCACATTCGATGAGGCTGGCGCATGTGGAACGGCCGCAGTGATCAGTCCGATTAGCTATATAGACGACTTAGACACAGGGAAACGCTACGATTTCGGGCCAAATCCCGGTCCTATATCTACCAAACTCTACAACCATTTGCGGGGCATACAGTACGGAACAGAGCCCGACGTGCATCATTGGACTACGGTTGTAATCGGGTAGAAAACCTCTTTTCCTGATTTCCTTTTTCGCTTCGTCGCCGGCAGGCCTATTGTTTATCACCGATAAATGGTATGCCTGTCGGCGATATATATGTTGCCTGATATCGACAGGCAGCATATCTTTTTCTGCTAACTTTTTGTATTGTGGATGATTTGCATTACCTTTGCAAAAGATAGGCTGCACCGTCGTGTATGGCACAGCCGTTATTTTATCTCACTGACTAATAACTATGAGCAAGGGAAAATTAGCTAAATTCGCTGAAATGAATACCTTCAGCAATGTGTTCCAATACCCGTTTTCCGTGATACAAAGCGTGCCTTTCACCATGAAAGGGCATTGGCGTGAGCAGTATTTCGGCAACTCGAACCCGATAGTGCTCGAACTCGGCTGCGGAAAAGGGGAATATACCGTGGGTTTAGCTAAGCTCTATCCCGACGTGAACTTCATCGGAATAGACATAAAGGGGGCACGTATGTGGAACGGAGCTAAGTTTGCGTTGGAACAGGGGTTGAAAAATGTGGCGTTCCTGCGTACGAATATCGAGCTTATCGACCGCTTCTTCGCCCCCAATGAAGTGCAGGAAATATGGTTAACCTTTAGCGATCCGCAGATGAAGAATGCCCGCAAACGCCTCACTTCTACCTATTTTATGGAGCGATATCGCCGCTTTATGGTCGACGGAGGCATTGTTCATTTAAAGACAGACTCCAATTTTCTCTTTACATACACCTCGTATATGGTCGATGGAAATACGCTCCCGTTGCTCTTCCGCACCGATAATCTGTATCAAACCGATGGGCTCGATGCCGAAACATCCAAGATACTCTCCATTCAGACCTATTATGAAAGCATGTGGATAGAACGGGGTTTGAACATTAAGTATCAGAAGTTCCGCCTTCCGCATGCCGGTATGCTTACGGAACCCGATGTGGATATACCCCTCGATGAGTACCGTAGCTACCATCGTTCGAAGCGTAGCAGCCTCGAAACCGGTAGATAAATCAACCACACATATACCATAATGAAAACTAATTTGGCTCTTCTTGCAGCGGTATTCGTCTTGTGTACCGCTGCTGTGCGGGCACAGAACCGCAAGGATGTTACCTCTTTTGTAAACCCGTTGATAGGAACCGATGGCATGGGACATACCTTTCCGGGGGCTTGTGCACCGTTCGGAATGGTGCAATTGAGTCCGGAAACCGACACCATTCCCCACAATGTGGATGGCAAATACCAAGGAAACGTGTACGCTTATTGTGCGGGGTATCAGTATCACGATCCCACGATTGTGGGCTTCAGCCATACTCATTTGAGCGGTACGGGGCACTCCGATCTCGGCGATGTGATGCTTATGCCGCAGACAGGTCGACTTCTGTTAACGCCGGGCACGGCATCCGAGCCCGATAAAGGCTATCGTTCGCGCTACTCGCATGCCACCGAAAAGGCCTCGGCAGGGTATTACGAGGTTACTCTCTCCGATAACAACGTGCGTGTTCAGCTTACTGCAACACCGCGAGTGGGTGTGCATAAGTACACTTTTCCGCAGGGACAAGACGCCCGTCTGATACTTGATCTGCTGCATGGCATATACAATTACGATGGTAAAGTGCTGTGGAGCAGCTTACGGATAGAGGATGATACGCTGATAACCGGCTATCGTATCACTAACGGATGGGCTCGTACCGGCTATACATACTTCGCCATCTCGTTCAATAAGCCCATTCTGTCTTACGGATACCGTGACAGGAAGCGCCCTAAATACCAAGGCTTTTGGCGTAAGTTCGACCTTTATCACGACTTCCCCGAGATAGGCGGGCGCGATGTAGTGGCCTATTTCAACTTCGATAATAGCCGTTCGCAGGCGTTAACCGTAAAGGTCGCCCTCTCTGCAGTGAGTACCGAAGGGGCACGAAAGAACCTTGCAGCCGAGGTCGGCGGCATGAGTTTCGAAGACGTGTATACCGCCACGCGGGCTTCTTGGCAGCGTGAACTCGGCATAATAGACTGCCACGGCACCGATGACCAGAAGGTTATGCTCTACACTTCGCTATATCATACGATGATAAATCCATCGATTTATATGGATATAGACAGGAAATATCGCGGGCTCGACGGCAATATTCACGAGGCAACCGATTTCGATAACTACACCGTTTTCTCGCTCTGGGACACTTATCGTGCCGAACATCCGCTGCTAAACCTACTGAAAACCGACCGTAACACTAATATGGTGAAGTCTATGATGGCCCATTGGCGGCAGAGTGTGCACCATGTGTTGCCGGTATGGAGCCTTATGGGCAACGAAGGATGGTGCATGACGGGCTATCATGCCGTTACGGTATTGGCGGATGCCATCGTGAAAGGCGCCCCTATCGATAAGAACGAGGCCTTCGAGGCAATGGTTTCTACGGCTACATGGCCTCGTTTCGCCGGTCTTAAAGAGTATATGAAGTTGGGCTATGCTCCCTATGATCACGATGCGACCGCGGCATCCAACACGCTCGAATATTCCTTCGACGACTGGACAATCTATGCCGCAGCTCTGAAAGAGGGGCGCACTGGCATTGCCGAACAGTTTGCCCGTCGTGCCTTGAACTATCGCAATACGTTCGATCCTGCCGTGGGTTTCGCCGTTCCCCGTTATGCCAACGGCAGTTTTAAGAAAGACTTTGATCCGTTTCAGACCTATAACGAGGGCTTTATAGAGGGCAACTCGTGGAACTTCTCGTTCCATGTACCGCAGGATGTCTATGGTCTTATCGGCGTTATGGGTGGCGAACAAGCCTTTTTGAAGAAGCTCGACGAGCTTTTCGAAATGGATCTACCGGCGGTATATTATAAGGATAACGAGGATATAACGGCAGATTGCCTCGTCGGAGGTTATGTGCACGGCAACGAACCCAGCCATCATGTGCCGTATCTTTATGCATGGACGTCGGCTCCATGGACCGCCCAACGCCGTTTGAGGGGCATTATGAACAAGATGTATCGCAATATGATACGCGGACTTGGTGGGAATGACGACTGCGGACAGATGTCCGCGTGGTACATTTTTACCGCTCTGGGCTTCTATCCCGTATGCCCCGGCAGCGATCAATATGTGCTCGGAGCGCCTTACATGCCCTATATGAATGTGACGTTGCCCAATGGAAAGCAGCTGATCATCAGGGCCAACAGGGTTAGCGACAAGAACTGTTACGTGCAGAGCGTGAAGATGAATGGCAAACCTTATACGAAACTCTACGTTACCCATGCCGAATTGCTCCGCGGGTGCACGCTCGAATTTACGATGGGCAGCAAGCCCAACAGGAAAAGAGGTTTGGCCCGTGAAGACAAACCCTATTCTATGACCGTGGGAGAATAAACATTTCATAATCATATAATCAACAGGTAAAACTCTATGAAACACTCTCTTCCGGCAGCAGTCCTCATGACTGTTTGCGCAGTATCGCTTGTTTCGTGCGGCTCCATGCGGCAGTCAGGTCGTATAAACGGTACATCTAAGGCCGATACATCCATGATGTACGACCGATACATGGGCCGTATAATCTTTTTAGACAAGGCGCCTGATACCGAAGGCTCGCGCATCTATCACTCGATTATCCCCGATCCGGATGCGTATATCCGTGCGGTTGCCCGCACTGTATTGCAGGCCTTGTACTTCTCTCCGCACGATAGTATTCCGCCATGTCGCACGCTTCGTTACACTATAGAGGATGTAGACGGCATTTCGGCAAAGGATGGAGGAGGCGGAGATGTAAGCATTTTCTACAGTACACGCCATGTGAAACGTTCTTTCGAGCACCATGATACGGCGCGAGTCGACTTTGAAACGCGCGGTGTATTGCTGCACGAACTTACTCATGCCTTCCAGTTAGAGCCGCAAGGCATAGGCAGTTACGGTAACAACCGCACCTTTTGGGCCTTCATAGAGGGCATGGCAGACGCTGTAAGAGTGGCTTGCAACGGCTTTCACGGCGAGAAAGACCGGCCCAAGGGAGGCAGTTATAAGGACGCATATCGCCATACGGGCTACTTTTTCAATTGGGTTCGCGAGCATAAAGATAAGGACTTTCTGCGCAAGATGAACCGTTCGACGCTCGAAGTGGTGCCGTGGTCGTGGGACGGAGCCGTGCAGTATGCTCTCGGCAATGACTATACAATGGACAAACTATGGCAGGAATACCAGCTCGCAGTGGGCGATATCAAGAAATAAACCTATCGACATGAACCGACATATCTTTCTTATATTGACGCTTGCCGTAGCACTCGGCGCCGTTGCCAAGTCTGAACAGCAACCACGGAAACTCGTTTCGTACGTCAATCCTTTTGTGGGTACCGACGGCTACGGCAACGTTTACCCGGGTGCGCAGATACCTTTCGGAGGCATACAGATAAGTCCCGACACCGACGAACACTTTTACGATGCGGCTTCGGGCTACAAATGGAACCGACAGAGCATACAGGGATTTTCGTTAACCCATCTTAGCGGTACGGGTATTCCCGATATGGGCGACTTCTTGTTTATGCCCGGAACGGGTATAGTCAGGCTGGATGCCGGTACCGATGAGGCACCCGACAGCGGTTATCGCAGCAGGTTCAGGCACGAAGACGAACGGGCCACCCCCGGATATTATGCCGTGCATCTGCTCGATTACGGCGTAAAAGCCGAGATGACCGCAGGGCTTAGGAGCGGTATCTTGCGATTTACTTATCCTAAGTCGTCGGAATCGTTCGTGTTGATCGACTTCCAACATACGTTGTGGCAACGTTGTGCGTGGTCAAACATACGGGTTGAGAACGATAGCACTATTACCGGTTACCGCTTGATACAAGGGTGGGGGCCGGAACGCCATATTTATTTCACGGCTATATTCTCCAAACCGTTCCGACAGTTCATGGTTTATCAGAACAAAAAGCCTGTGGTTTATAACGGTAACCGGTTCAGGAGTAACCGCGAGGCATGGGGACAAGGGCTCGTGTTCACGGCTTCTTTCGATACCGAAGAGGGCGAACAGATTACCGTGAAGACGGCCATATCGGGCATAAGTACCGCCGGTGCCAAGCTCAACTTGCAGGAATTGCAGGGCAAGACCTTCGACTCGTTGAGGCAACTTGCCGAGGATAAGTGGGAAAAAGAGTTGTCGAAATACCGCATAGAGGGTACGCCTGAGCAGAAAGAAACGTTCTATACGTCGGCTTATCATGCCGCCCTGTGCCCGTTTGTCTACGACGATGCCGACGGCAGATACCGCGGGTTGGACAAGAATGTGGAGCATGAAAACGGCTTTACCAACCGCAGCGTGTTCTCTCTGTGGGATACCTATCGTGCCCAGCATCCGCTGATGAACCTCGTACACCAAGATGTTCAGGCCGATGTAGCTAACTCTTTGCTGGCTCATTACGATAAAAGTGTGGAACGAATGCTGCCGTTTTGGTCGTTTGGAAGTAACGAAACGTGGTGCATGATAGGCTATCATGCCGTGTCGGTGCTTGCAGATATGATCTGTAAAGGGGTGAAAGGTTTCGACCGCGAGCGGGCTCTCGATGCCATGGTTGCCACGGCTATGAACCGTAACTACGACGGATTGGCCGATTACAATGCCAAAGGATACGTGCCATATGACAAAGAACAGGAGTCAGTCTCTAAGACTCTCGAGTATGCATACGACGACTATGCCATTTATAAGGCTGCAAAAGCGCTGGGAAAAGTCCAAACGGCAGACTTCTTCCTTAAACGTGCGCTTAATTACCGGAACCTTTTCGATCCCGAAACCAAGTATATGCGTGGACGAGCAACCGACGGTACGTGGCGTACACCTTTTGCTCCGGTGGCTTATCAGGGCCCCGGATCGGTGAACGGCTGGGGAGATATTACCGAAGGATTTACCGTGCAGTATCATTGGACGGTACCGCACGATGTGCAAGGACTGATAGATTTGATGGGCAGAGATCTGTTTCGTGCCCGTTTGGATTCGCTCTTTACGCTGATACTCCCACAGGATATCCCGGGTGCACATGATATTCACGGGCGCATAGGGGCCTATTGGCACGGCAATGAGCCATGCCATCATGTGACATACCTTTATAATTACATCGGTGAAGGGTGGAAGTGTCAGCGACGAGTGCGCGAAATAGCCGACCGATTCTATGGGAATACGCCCGCTTCTCTATGCGGAAACGACGATTGCGGGCAGATGTCGGCGTGGTATATCTTCAATTGTATAGGCATATACCCCGTGGCTCCGGCAAGCGGATACTACAACATAGGCTCGCCGGCATTGCCTGCAATAGACGTAACCATGAGCAACGGCAACCATATTCGCATGACAACGAAGGGCTGGAACCGCAAGGCGGTATATATAAATAAAGTGTATGTGAACGGTAAACCTTACTCGAAATCGTATCTTACATGGGATGACGTGCAGAAAGGCATCGACCTTCATTTCGTTATGAGTACCAAACCGAACCGTCGGTGGGCCGTGCGAACGGAAGATATCGCACCCTCTTTGTCGACCGCACGGTAATTCTTGCACTGTCGCTGGCTGTAACAACTTTGCCTGCCAATGGCGGGCAAGGGAGATAAAGGTATAGTTCAATCAAGGTAAATGCACGGTTTAAGCCCGTTATGCAATAGTTGTAACGGTCTTAGAACGTGCACTTGTTTCTGCAACACTGCCGATGCGCAGCGAATGTTTTTTATTTTCTTTATGAACGAAGCATTGCTTTTGACCATCTGCAGGTTGTATTCAGTTTGAATTCTCCCAGATGAATGGGCGAACAAGGTACAAGAAAAACGCACTTGCTTTTAATAGGAAAAAGCGGTAGAGCATAAAATAGGGTGACGAGGATAAGCCGTATAATCCTGATAACTTGTTTGGTTGCTTATCTCAGGTCACCCCTTCAGCCGCCTTATCGCAATAAGACGGTGGGCGACAAGCAGTTGTGGAGTCGCCCTTTATATATCTCTCTTACAAAACAAGCGGTGTGTATTCCAGTCCCCAAACCTTGGCCACGGCCTCGTAGGTTACCTTGCCGTCGGCCATGTTTACGCCTTTCATGAGTGCCGGATCGTCTTTGCAAGCCTGTCTCCAGCCCTTGTCGGCCAGTTGGATGGCATATCTGAGCGTAGCATTCGTTAGCGCTATGGTCGACGTATTAGGAACTGCGCCCGGTATATTGGCCACTGCGTAATGCAATATGCCGTCTGTAATATACGTAGGATCGCTGTGCGTGGTCGGATGAGACGTCTCGAAGCAGCCTCCTTGGTCTATGGCAACATCGACGAGCACCGTTCTCGGTTCCATCAGACCGAGCATATCGCGCGTGATAAGGTGCGGTGCAGCATCGCCGGGGACCAGCACCGAGCCGATTACAACGTCGACATCGTGCAGTTGTTGGCGGATGTTGTGCTCCGAAGAATAAAGTGTATGCACGTTAGGTGGCATGTATGCAGCAAGTTGTTTCAGCTTGGGCAGCGAGATATCGGTAATGATAACGTCGGCACCCATGCCTGCCGCGATCCTTGCAGCGGCCTCTCCTACGGTTCCGCCGCCCAATACAAGCACTTTAGCCGGCATTACTCCCGGCGCTCCTGCCATGAGTTTACCCTTTCCGCCCTTAGTTTTTTGAAGGTAATAGGCACCGTTTTGCGCTGCCATTCGGCCCGCCACTTCGCTCATGGGTATAAGAAGAGGCAGCGAATGGTCGGCCTTTTCTACCGTTTCGTAGGCGATGCATACGGCATGGCTCTTAATCATAGCATCGGTGAGCGGCTTATCGCACGCGAAATGGAAATAGGTGAATACCACCTGATCCTTACGGATAAGCGGATATTCCGGCTCTATAGGCTCCTTAACCTTTACGATCATGTCGGCTGCAGCATATACCTCTTCGATAGAGGGCATTATTTTAGCCCCGACAGACTCGTATGCAGCGTCGTTAAACCCACTGCCTACGCCTGCCGTATGCTGTACTAAAACCTGATGGCCGTGCCTGATAAGTTCGGCAACTCCCGCGGGTGTCATGCCTACGCGGTTTTCATTGTTCTTGATTTCTTTTGGAATACCTATTTTCATCATAAACTTTATGCTTTAAATGGTTTATCTTTATGTCGCAAATATAATGAAATCTCTATTACGTTGTTATCGGTATATCGCATTTTTAATCTTTTTTTATATGTGGTATATATACTGAAACGATGTCTTACCTTTGTCCTAAAAAACAGGATATGTTTTGTAATTACTGAATTTTATGTTATCTTTGTAGCGGATAAAATAAAAACTCATCTACTATTATTACAGGTTTTAACAGTGAACAACAGGCTTGTGAGTTGCTGTTTTTGTGCTTTATGATAACATTGATCGGTATTGCCAGAACGAGAATATCTGTGGTAATTGCCCTCATATTACCGTTCTTTAGTTTAGATATTTTGGCGCAATATAACATCGGGTTGCACTTGATGCGAGGCTTTCCTGCAATGGAGAGCGGATACGAAAAGGGAGTGTCGGCTTGCTTTGCGGGTGCGATAGGACGCCAACTTGTTATGGCCGGCGGGTGCAATTTCCCCGATATACCTGCAGCTGATGGTGGGAAAAAGAGATATTACAAAGGAATTTATGCTGCAAAGATCGGGCAGGGCGATAGCTTAGAGTGGCGACACATAGGAGATTTACCTGTAAAATCGGCCTACGGCGTAGCCATAACATGGAAGAAAAGCATTATTTGTATAGGCGGTAATAATGCGTCGGAAGCACTGAATGCAGTAGTGCAAATAAAGATAAGAAAAGGAAAAGCCGTTGTTACACGGTTGCCTTCGTTGCCTTGTGCGCTTGATAATATGACGGGAAGTGTTGTGGGGAATTGCATTTATGTGGCCGGCGGAAACCGGAATGGCATAGCCGTAAATACGGTATTATGCCTAAATCTCGAAGATATTGCAGGGGGATGGCATGAGATTGTTGCCTTTCCGGGGATGGCACGCGTGCAACCTGTGTCGGGAGGATTTAAGAAGTCTGTGTTTAAGATGTGGGGAGGTTTTGCTCCGCGCACAGCAAATAAAGCTGCAACTTTATCTATGAATGGCGTTGCTTTGGCTGTTGGAAAGGCTTTGTGGTACGATCTGCCGGCACCGGTAGGTATGAATAACGAAGAAATATTTCTTGGCGGGGCCGCTTCGGTGATGCTTTCAGACGACAGAATGCTCGCTATAGGCGGCGTAAACAGGTTGGTTTTCCTGCATGCACTGAATGAACAGCAAACGGATTATCTACGTCATGATGCGGAATGGTATAAGTTCAATCCACATATATTGCTGTACGAAGATGAAAAATGGCACGTTATCGGTACGAATAACGTTATGGCCAGAGCCGGCAGTTCGCTTGTGCGGGTGCGCGATACTATATATATAATAGGTGGAGAATTGATGCCCGGTGTGCGTACTCCTACCGTTTACCGCATGAGATTGAGGCGATAGACGCCATGAAATGTAAATCGTTCAACTGATAACCGAATGTATGATGAAAGAAAAAAAGTATTATCCTTGGGTTGTGGTGGGCCTGCTTTGGGCAGTAGCCCTGCTGAATTATATGGATAGGCAGATGCTCTCGACGATGCAGGAAGCCATGAAAGCAGACATCGCAGAACTGAATAAGGCCGAAGCCTTTGGTGCATTGATGGCGGTTTTTCTATGGATATACGGCATTGTGAGTCCGTTTGCGGGTATCGTTGCCGATAAAGTAGACCGCAAATGGCTTGTTGTAGGCAGCTTGTTTGTATGGTCTGCAGTAACATTTCTTATGGGATTTGCTCAAACCTTCGACCAACTGTATTGGCTACGTGCACTGATGGGAGTGAGTGAAGCGCTGTATATTCCCTCTGCATTGTCGCTTATTGCCGATTGGCACGAAGGTAAATCGCGTTCACTTGCTATCGGAATACACATGACAGGGCTCTATGTAGGACAGGCGATCGGTGGTTTCGGGGCGACCGTTGCTATGATATTTTCATGGCATACAGCCTTTCAAGGGCTCGGAATGGTGGGCATCGTTTATGCTGTTCTGCTGGTTCTGGTGCTGAAAGAGAACCCTAAACATCGGGCAGAGCCTGCATGTGAGAATGCTGAACCCAAGAAAGCGGGCACGCAATTGTTTAGAGGATTGAGTGTAGTTCTGTCTACTTGGGCATTTTGGATTATCCTCTTTTATTTCGCGGTGCCCAGTCTACCCGGATGGGCAACTAAGAATTGGCTGCCTACATTGTTTGCGGAGAGTTTGCATATTCCCATGGCGAGTGCCGGACCTCTATCGACCATCACCATAGCCGTATCGTCTTTCGTGGGTGTTATCGTCGGGGGAATACTCTCGGACCGTTGGGTTCAGCGCAATATTCGTGGTCGTGTGTACACGAGTGCCATAGGTCTGGGCATGACAATCCCCGCCCTTATGCTGTTAGGATTGGGCCATAGTCTCGTTACTGTTATAGGTGCAGGAGTTTTGTTCGGTATAGGTTTCGGTATTTTCGATACCAATAATATGCCGATCTTGTGCCAATTTATTTCGTCGCGTTACCGTGCTACGGCTTATGGAATTATGAATATGACGGGCGTATTTGCCGGAGCAGCTGTTACACAGGTATTGGGTAAATTGACTGACGGTGGCAGTTTAGGATTGGGTTTTGCACTTTTGGGTGGCGTAGTTGCCGTAGCTTTAGCGCTTCAACTTATTTTCTTGCACCCTAAAACGGATAATATGGAATAACAATATTGATAAACAAACATTATATGGAAAAGATTATAGGACTTATAGACGCGCCGTTTACGCCTTTTTATGAAAACGGTGATGTAAACACAACACCCATTAAAGCGTATGCAGATATGCTTGTGAAGAACGGTTTAAAAGGCGTTTTCATCAACGGTTCATCGGGTGAAGGCTACATGCTTACCACGGATGAGCGTAAACTTTTGGCAGAGAAATGGGTGGAGGCTGCCCCTGAAGGCTTTAAAGTTATCGTGCATGTGGGCAGTTGTTGCCTGCGCGAAAGCGAGAATTTAGCCCGCCATGCTCGGCAAATCGGTGCATGGGGCATCGGTGCCATGGCTCCCCCGTTCCCCCGTATCGGCAGGATAGAAGAATTGGTCAAGTATTGTGAAACTATTGCAGCAGCTGCTCCGGACCTTCCATTCTACTATTATCACATCCCAGCCTTTAACGGTGTCTATCTTCCCATGCTCGAATTATTGAAATCTGTCGATGGAAGAATTCCTAATTTTGCAGGTATCAAGTATACTTACGAGAGTCTCTATGAGTACAATCAATGTAGGTTGTACGGAGAAGGAAAA
Organism: Prevotella phocaeensis; assembly: GCF_900065875.1. Classification (NCBI taxonomy): domain Bacteria; kingdom Pseudomonadati; phylum Bacteroidota; class Bacteroidia; order Bacteroidales; family Prevotellaceae; genus Prevotella; species Prevotella phocaeensis. The sequence goes on from NZ_LT160625.1 coordinate 94,787, forward strand.
TACGATATGCTCCACGGACAGGATGAAACGATTCTTTCGAGCCTTGCTCAAGGAGGTGCGCGCGGAGGTATCGGCGGTACTACGAATTATAACGGACGTGAACTTACGGGCATTATAGAGGCATGGAACCGTGGAGATATCGATACTGCACGCGAGAAACAGGACTTCTCGCAGGCCGTAATCAATGTGATATGTCGTTTCCGTGGCAATATCGTAGGTGGAAAACGAATTATGAAACTTATAGGTTTTGACTTGGGACCTAACCGTGTTCCGTTTCAAAACATGACCGATGAAGAAGAACAGAATATGCGCCGAGAACTTGAAAAAATAGGTTTTTTCGAGCGTTGCAACCGATTTTAAAACATAAACAGTTATGGATTATCAGCAATATTTAAGAAAATGGTCGGCCTCATATAAGGCAGATCTCACAAACGATATTATGGCTTTCTGGCTCAAGCATGGGCTTGATAAGAAGCATGGAGGTATTTATACCTGCCTTAATCGTGACGGAAGTTTGATGGATACCACCAAGTCGGTGTGGTTTCAAGGGCGTTTTGGCTTTATCGCAGCCTATGCCTATAACCGTATAGAGAAGCGTCAAGAGTGGTTGGATGCCTCGAAGAGTTGCATCGATTTTATCATTCGGCACTGCACCGATGCACATGGAAGGATGTATTTCGAGGTAACTGAAGACGGTACTCCTTTGCGCATGCGCCGTTATTTATTCTCTGAATGCTTTGCAGCCATTGCAATGTCGGAATATTCCATTGCCTCCGGAGACAAGAGTTATGCGGAACGAGCACTCGAACTCTTTCGTTTGATCTTGCATTACAAGAACACTCACGGGCTTTTGGAACCCAAATATCTGCCGTCATTGCAATGCCAAGGGCACTCTTTAACAATGATATTAATCAATACGGCATCGCGTATTCGGGCGGCAATCGATACACCTGAACTCACTGAACAGATAGACCGATCGCTCGAAGAGTTACAGACGTACTTTTTACACCCTGAATTTAAGGCCGTATTGGAGACCGTGGGATTGCACGGAGAGTTTATAGATACATGCAACGGGCGCGTGATCAATCCCGGACATTGCATAGAAACGTCGTGGTTTATTCTCGAAGAAGCACGGCAACGTGGATGGGATAAAAAACTTACAGCATTGGGATTAAAGATATTGAACTGGTCTTGGGACTGGGGATGGGATAAGGATTTCGGCGGTATAATTAACTTCTGTGACTGCAAGAACTTGCCTTCGCAGGATTATTCGCAAGATATGAAGTTCTGGTGGCCGCAGACTGAGACTATTATTGCTATGCTCTATGCTTATCTCGCCACAGGTGAAGAGGAATACTTACAGCGGCATCAGCTTATTAGCGATTGGACCTACAGTCATTTTCCCGATCATACGTTTGGCGAATGGTATGGGTATTTGCATCGTGACGGTACTGTGGCGCAGCCTGCAAAGGGCAATATATTCAAGGGACCTTTCCATATTCCTCGCATGATGATTATGGGTTACACCCTTTGTCAAGACATTCTGAATAAATCATAATATATTTCTGACGATGAACAGAGAATTAGATTTGTCCGTATCTACCTACGGAATTGCACGTCAATACGACTATCCGGTTGTGTTACTGCCATGGGGCGCTACCGAACCCCATAATTTGCATTTGCCTTATATGACCGATTGCATCCTCTCGCATGATATTGCTGTAGATGCTGCGCAACAAACTTTCGAACGTTACGGTATACGTTGCATGGTGATGCCTCCTGTGAATATGGGTTCTCAAAATCCGGGACAGCGCGAACTCAGTTTCTGTGTACACGCCCGATATGAAACACAAAAGGCAATTCTTACCGATATCGTGGCCTCTCTCAACCATCAAGGATTTCGCAAATTGCTGATCGTCAACGGGCATGGAGGCAATACCTTTAAGAACATGATCCGCGACCTATCCGTGGAATATCCCCATTTCGTGGTGGCAACCAGTGAATGGTTCAAACTTATGCCTGCCAAAGAATTCTTCGATACCCCGGGAGATCATGCCGATGAAGTAGAAACTTCGGTGATGATGCATTATCATCAGGAGCTCGTAAACCTCGATGAAGCAGGGGCAGGCGAAGCAAAATCGTTCGCTATTCCCGCCTTACAGGAGGGACGTGTATGGATCCCGAGAGCATGGAACCGTGTTTCCGTCGATACCGGAATAGGCGATCCGCGCGGTTCTACGGCCGAGAAAGGCCGGATATTTGCCGAAGCCGTGGCCGCGAAATATGCCGAATTTATACGTGACTTTGCCACTACCGCACCTGAAGATATGTACCGTTGAACCGAAGAGTGCATCGTTTGTCAATGCGTAATGCCCGCACTATAGCCCGAAAGGATTTTTCCTTTTGGGCTTCTCTATTATTCGTATATTTTGATTATCTTTGCAACGAGCCCGTAAAACTATTGTTTCGACAGGTATACAGATACAATAAATTTTAGAAACATTATGACATTATATCCAAAACTCATCACGGATGCCTTAACTACAGTTATCTATCCCGGTACGAAAAAGAACTTGATAGAAAGCGAAATGCTTGCCGATGATGTAAGAATAGACGGCATGAAAGTGGCGTTCACCCTTATCTTTCCGCGCGAAACCGATCCGTTTTTAAAGTCTACACTTAAGGCTGCAGAGGCTGCCATACACTATCATGTAGACAAAGACGTGGAAGTTACCATCGCTACAGAGTTCAAATCGGCCCCACGACCGGAGGTCGGAAAGCTGTTACCTCATGTAAAGAACATCATTGCAGTGAGCTCCGGCAAGGGCGGAGTGGGCAAATCCACCGTTTCGGCGAACCTTGCGATTGCCTTGGCTCGCCTTGGTTATAAGGTTGGATTGCTCGATACGGACATCTTCGGGCCGTCTATGCCGAAGATGTTCGGTGTGGAAGACGCAAAAATATATTCGGTGGAAAAAGACGGCAGGCAACTCATAGAGCCGGTAGAGCGATATGGTGTGAGGCTTTTAAGCATCGGTTTCTTCGTTAATCCCGACACTGCAACGCTGTGGCGTGGCGGTATGGCCACATCAGCCCTAAAGCAATTGATCGCTGATACCGATTGGGGAGCCCTCGATTACTTTATTCTTGACACGCCACCCGGTACGAGCGACATCCATCTTACGCTGCTTCAGACGCTTGCCATTACGGGTGCAGTCATCGTAAGTACACCGCAGAGCGTGGCTTTAGCCGATGCCCGTAAGGGAATAGATATGTATCGGAACGAGAAAGTGAACGTGCCTATCCTCGGTTTAGTGGAGAACATGGCGTGGTTTACGCCTGCCGAACTGCCCGAAAACAAGTATTATATCTTCGGTAAAGAGGGCTGTAAGAACCTTGCCGAGGAGATGAATTGCCCCCTGTTGGCGCAAATTCCGATCGTACAGAGTATTTGCGAGAGCGGCGATGCGGGCAAACCGGCCGCTTGCAACGTAGGTTCAGCAACGGGACAAGCCTTTCTGAACCTTGCACAGGCGGTGGTTACGGTGACCAACCGGCGCAACAAAGAGCAGAGTCCGACAAAAATAGTGCAGGTAGATAATAACTGATAGGGATGGTAAATACGATATACGAATTTGCTATACTATAGGTGCGCTTTTCTGTAAAATATAATATATTGTGCCTGCAAGCAGGATAAAAAATGTTATTGCTATCATAATCGTGCAAATAAGAAGCGGGTATAAAAAGTTTGTTTTTATTCCTTATCGGCACGATGACGCCGCTGTTCGAACTCTTCTTTGCCTATGAAGTTCTGTCCCCCGATAGCTCCGCCGCCGTATTGCAGTACAACTCGGCGGTTCAGAACGATCATCGCGTCGTCTGACGTCAGCTCTTTGAGTTCATTATCTGTTAGAGGTGTGTCGTACAGACAGAAATAATAGGCGCCCATGCTTACGCGGTGAAAGAGCAATACGGCCGGATTACGACTGTAGTTGTCGATGTCTATCCCTCGGCAGCCCACGGCCTTGAGCCGCTGGTACAACGTTTCGAGCCGTTCGGGAGTGATGCCTGCCGTTTGTGCATGCCTTGTTTTCAGCATGCCGATGCTATCTATTTCGCGATTATAACTAATGCTGTGGCGCCCTTTTAGGAACAAACGGTCTACCTTTCCGTACCTGATGAACTCTACAGACAGCCGCGTGCTGTCGGGTAGACTGTAGCGGATGTCGTTTACAAACGTCTGCATATCGCGGCCATATTGTCGGTAGTGCGCTTCCATCGTGTCGGCATCGCACGTCTGACCGGTCTGTACGTCGGCGACGGCAAGCATACAAACCAGCAGCATGTTGATAGTGTGCAGCCATAACAGTTTGCGGCTATGGCGGTTGTTGCTGAAAAGCGACCGCACGAAAGAGTAGAAATAAAGGCAGGCCCCGGGGATTGTGATGAACCATAATGCCGCGAATAAGAATGTAATAACGACCATCGTGCCGTTTATATCGGCGGCAAAACAGAATACAAGCAGCAAAAATAATAGGGATAGGGTGGATATGCCAGTGGCGATATAGCACAGGACGATGCTGAACGGCATTCTTTCTATGGAGTTCGGCTCTGCTGTTTCTGCGGGCAAAACACTGCGCTCGGCACGCTTTGTTCGGCGGAATGCAAGCGCTGCCAATGCAATGGAAAGTACAAAGAATAATGCAATTATTATCATGTGGCGTGTACTTGTAACGAGTGCTGTTTCTGCCTTATCCGGCTATTTTTATATCCTTGTGCCTACAGATGTTCCATATAAACGTTTCAGATGGGTAATGTAAGGCGCTTAGAATGCTTATCTAAAGTATTTGCACGGCCTATTTGTCGCTGTCGTGGTTTATGTATCGAGGAATAAGGGATTATATATTTTCTTAAAATGCGTGGAACGTAATCGTGGCGAGGGACTGAAGTGTTGTTTATACCTGCCTGTTTTCGAGGGCCGATTTCGCCTTTGCAGCAGCGATATGTTTCTTCATCATGTTGATTTGTTCGATGGCGTGCCGGCGTGCAAGTATAATCTGATAGCGGTAGATGAGGCAGGTAGCGAAGAAATATACTACCACCTGTGTCCATAGAGCCTGATACTCGGCTTCGATATCGGCAAGAGTGCCGCCCATAGAACTGATGCGCAGGAAGCCTCGAACGCCGAAAGTGGAGGGGAAAATCGTGGCTATACCTTGCCAAATGCCCGGGATATTCGCCTGTGGCCATGATATACCTGTCATGAAGAGGAAAGGAACAGAGGTGAAAACTACCAGTAACATTACGTTCTCTCTGTAGCGTACAAGGCACGAAACCGCCATGCCGAAGAAGATACAAGAGCATAGGTAAGGCACCAACAGGCCTACAAGAGCGCTGGCAGATGCCATAGTTGTATAGCCGAACAGGCGCGGAACAACGAGGGTAAGATAGGCAGCCATGACGGCGTAAACCATGAAGTAACACATCGACTTGCCCAGCACGATGCGGAAAATGCCGTTATAATGCTTGCTTACGGGTACGAGGTCTTTGTAACGGTTGTTCTCTCGAGCCGTGCCGGCAGCAAGACCTATGCCCAGCAGAAGCGTCTGCTGGATGATGACCATGAGCACTCCGGGGATGATGGCATTGCCGTATCCGCCCGTTGAATTGAATATCTGTACCTCTTCAAAGGCAAGCGGTTGGGCGGTAATTTCCTCGTCTCGGGCGGTAAAGTCGTTGGATTGTGAAATCTGAATGCCGCTGTTGAGCTGCGAAGCCACTGCCTGTGCCGTTTGATAAATGGCTTTGTAGGTAAGCATGAGGCTCATGTCACAGTACACGCCCACATGGGATTGACCGCCTCCGCGGTAGAGGTCGGTGCCGAAGTCGGCAGGGAAATAAAGCACGCCGTGCACCTGTTGCTTGCCTACAAGGGCTTTTGCCTCATCTAAGTTATTGCAGTAATAGGCCGCTTTGGTATCAGGAGAGGCGTCGAATGCACGGATAAATTCGCGCGAAGCATGACTGTGTGAGAGGTCGACGATGGCAACGGGCACTTCGCGTACCACTTCATTGTTGTATATCCACGAATAGAGCAGGGGATAGAGCAAAGGAACAAGGATGAAAAAGATCAAGACACCCTCGTCTTTAACGGTGGCTTTCATCTCTTTGGCCCAGATGTAACACATGTCTCTCAGCCCTTCAGCGGTTCTATTTCGTAGTCCTTTGTTGTCCATCTTGCAGTTATGGTATGTATATATAGGTGAGCAACGCTTTTCGCATGTTCCTGATGGTGATGAGAGGAAGCAGGGCCATCAGGCACAGAGCCATGATATTGGGCCATGCGTTGCCGAGCGGAAAACCGTTGAAGATGCCGATTTGATAAATCATGTAGTAGTGGCGCAGCGGAAACAGCTGTGCTATGGCCTCGATCATCGGGTTCATTGCGAACACCGGATAGGTGGCCCCGCACACCGAGAAGCTCACTACAGCCCAGAGAGAGCATACGCTCATCGACATTCGGAGTGATGGCATCAAGCCGAAAGCGAATATGCCGAACCCCTGACAGGCCATGAGTGAGAGCAACGTAAGCAGAAGTATGGGGAACAGACCGCCCGGATGAGGGAACGACAATACATAATAAATGTAAAAATCGAAGCCGAGAAAGACAAGCAGGAATATCAGAAATTGCGGCAACATCTTACCTGCGAGCGCCACGAAGATGTTGTTATCGGCTAAGGCAAGCCACTCCTTGGAGCGCTTAAACTTGATTTCGGTGCCGATAGAGTAGGGGGTGATAAGGAAAATAAAGAGCATGAGCAGGCCCGGAACCATTGCTGTACTCAAATAAATGTTATAGTTGGCCCACGGATTTCCTATCATGTGCAGGTCTATGGCTATGGGTTGAAGGTAATTGCGTATCTCTCTGCCGGTCTTGCCAAGTGCGGATAACTTGGCCGAACCTACCGCTGCGGAGCCTAAGGTAGAGATGGTTTTAAGGTCGCGAAACAGGTTTGAGCCTGCTACAAGCGACACGCTGCTGTAATAAAACGAAATTTTGGGGCGGCGTGAGGACAATAGACCGTCGGTAGTTCCCTTGGGTATGAGCAGAAAGGCATAGATTTCGTTGCGCTGGATGGCTTGTCGGGCCTCGTTGATATTGGGATAATGAGCCACGACACGTGTCGTTTGGAAAGCATCTAAATTGCGTATGAGTGCGCGAGTTGTCGATGTGTTGTCTTGATCTACTATGCCTACGGGCATATCTTCGGGTGTCCCTTCGTTCATCAGCGATGTAAAGAAGAGGATAACCACAATGGGGAACACGACCATACAGAACCCGTAGATGGGATTGCTGCGCAGGAAACCGCATTCGCGGAGGGCTATTCGGTATATCTGACGAATGGTTTTCGTAACGAAAAGTTTTATTGTTCTTCCTTAATAATCAACGACATTCCCGGACGAAGACCGTCGAATTTCTGCAAAGGCCGTGCCTTTACCTCGAATGTTTTCAGATCGTATTGGCCGTTGGCCTTGGTTGCTTTCCACACGGCATAAGATCCTTGGTCTTTAATGTAGTAGACCTTCATCTTGATATCTTTGTTGAAAGCGGGTGAAAAGGCTGTGAACACACTTCCTACCTTCATGCCTTTCAGCTGGTCTTCGCGCACGTTAAAAGTGCCCCACATATCTTTCATGATCGATATACTCATGATTGGCGAGCCTATACCTACCAGTTCGCCCACTTTGGGGTACACATCACTGACCTCACCTTCTACTTGTGAGACCTGTACGGTTTCTTTTAAAAGCGATTTTACTACGTCTACAGCTCCCTTAGCAGCTTGTGCTTGCTTGGCTGCAGCACGTTTCTCTTCTTGGCGGGCGCCGTTTTTGGCAAGGTCGTATTGGCTCTTTGCGGCCCTTACTTGCGCCTCGGTAGCCTTATAGGCGGCAAATGCTTCGTCGCGTTTTTGGGCGCTCATCACCCCTTCATCGAACAAATGCTGCACGCGCTTGTAGGATTTCTCGGCGATGGTGAGTGCAGCTTCTGCCTGTTGCCAAAGCTCGTAAGCACCCCGTATCTGCTCTTTACGTGCGCCGTTGTCGGCCATATCGCTCATTGCGGTGGCTGCATCTTTCGTTGCTTCGGCCACTCTTTGCTGCGCACTTACCTCGGGTACTTCGAGAATAGCAAGGGTATCGCCCACATGTACATAGTCTCCTTCCTTTACACGCAGGTCGACAATGCGGCCCGGCAGCTTGCTCGACACGCGGTATTCCGATACTTCGACTTCGCCTTGTACTATTTCCGGCGTTCTTCCCAACGTAAAAAATCCGATGATTGCTACGGTTACAACCACTGCTGCAAAACCGATTACAGCAAGAAGAATATTGGTATGTTGTGTTTTTGCTGACATAATTCTTTCTTCTCTTTATTATTGTAATGTGCCAAGAGCCTTGTTCAGGTTCACTTGGGCTAATTTTACTTCGACCTCGGCATCTATCTTTTGGCTCTGTGCCTGTTGCCATGCAGTTTGCGCAGCCATGACATCTGTCGATTCCATAACACCCTCGCTGAAGCCGAGATTGGCACAACGAAGGTTCTCTTCAGCACTCTTTATGTTCTCATTTGCCATCAGAAGCCGTTTATAGGCTTCCTTTACTTTGAAGCGACTCTGTGTAATTTGCAACGCTATTTTTTCTTCCGCATCGCTGAGTTCCATCATTGCAATATTCGTAGTTGCTTTGGACGCTCTTATTTTATAGGAACTCTCGAACCAGTTCCATACGGGTATCTGTACGATAAGTCCCACGTTCCACACACCCGAGAAGTTTCTTTGAAATCCGTTGAATACATTGGGGTTCGAGATAAGATACCCGCCTGTGAGCGCTATATGGGGCAGATATTCGGCACGTATGATACGTGTATTCTGCTTACTTATATCGATTGTGTTTTGTAGCATTTTAAGTTCGGGGCGGGAAACGGTAGAAACATCGGTTGTATCTTCGGCGGGGTACGATGCATAGAGGGTTTCTTTGTGTTTGTCGTAGAGGCGGGTATCTTTGTCTAAAGGCAGTCCGCAGAGCTGGCACAGTAGCATCTTGGCGAGCGAGAGTCCGTTTTCTACCTGTGTTATCTGCATTTCTGCTTCGTTTACTTTTACGTCTACTCTCAGTCCGTCTGCACGGGTTGCCACCCCTTCTTTGATCATTTTCTTTACATCCGAGTCGAGTTTCTTCACCAAATCTCGGTAGCTTATGGCCAGTTTTTCTTTTTCTCGCAGCGATACAACCGTCCAGTAAGCCTGATCTATATTATATAATGTGGTTTGGGTTCGTAGGTTTAAGTCGTTTGCAGCCATCTTTTCGGTGATGTCGGCAATCTTGTTGGCGGCGATAATGGCGCCTCCCATATAGACCGGTTGGCGAAGCAGCACGGCTCCAGACCATACCTGTCGGGTGTCGGTGCGGAATGCATCGTTGATGGTCTGGCCCAATTGGTTTCCTGCTTGTGCCAAAGGTGTGCCCAAGGTGTTGAGCAAAGTTCCCATCTGTTGCCCCACTTGCGGCGTTATGATGCCCTGCTGCACCATATTGGTGATAATGCTGTTAAGATTGGTGCCGATGTTTCCCGATACGGTGGTGCCCAAATTGCCGAGTGCATTCTTCTGCCTGTCGTTGAGCAACGATATCTCTTTGCTGAACAACTCGTATCCCCCTATGGCGTCTACCTTAGGAAGATACTTGGTACGCATCGTTTTACGGGCGTTTCTTGCCACGTCTTGCTTTAATCGGGCTATGTTCAACTGCTTGTTGTTGCGCAATGCCATCGCTCTGCAACTGTCGAGTGTGAGCATCTGTTGTTGCGCTTCAACGGGTAAGAGTGCGCCGATAAGCATGAAAAACGTTAATACTTTTTTCATTTTATTTAAAAGTAAAGCTTCTTGATCCAATCATGTTTCCGTCGGCAAAGATACTTACTTGGTAAGTACCGCTCACGAGTGCCTGATCTACATTCCAATAAGTAGTTACTGAGGTCTGCTGTCCGCCGTACTCAATGGTCTTTTTCATCGAGCATTGCAGTGTTCGGTTTTCGTATTGGAATGCGCCTCCGTTACCCAAAATAGAACCTGTTGGCGAGGTTATTCGTACATAAATTGTGCGCATGCCGTTGGTTGCAGTAACGTTTTTTGTTATGCTGAAACTTACTTGTACGGTATTGCATTTCGAAATTCTATTAGTTGTTTTGCTGTGTTTGTCTATCAACGACATATCTATACCTACCGCATCGAGTTGCGAGGCAATGGCTATTTTCTCCGAGAGCGATGCTTTTTCTGTATTTAAGCCTTCGATCTGTCGCGTGGCTTCTGCATATTGACCTTTCACACGAGTATTCTCTGCCGTCAGATTTTGGTTCAGTCGGTTCAGCGAGTCTATTTCTATAACATAGCTGCGAAGCACCTGTCGCACCGTGGCAAGTTCTTTTTTCAGCCGCGCTATTTCGCGTGCGTCGCTGCTTTTTACTTGTTTTAGTTCTTCTAAAAGTCGTTGTGTCTTTTCTTGTTCGGCTGTCAATTGCGCCACAATGGAGTCGTTAGATATCTTAGTACGCATCTCGCTGTATTGATTAGCGAACTGCTGATACTCGTTTTCCATCTCTTTTTTATCGAGTTCTGCCAGCTCTTGCATCGCTTTGTTGGCTTCTTTCTGCTTGTTCAGACTAAATGTAAGGTATATAATGCCGGCAATAAGAAGCACTCCGACAATGATAATGGGGATTAAGACATTTCTCTTCATAAAAGAATTCTTATTATATAAAACAAGTACGCAAAGTTAAAATTTTTATCTTAATTAGCAAAGAATTTCAGAATACCAAATCTTTATTATATTAAAAATTTGCATTTTTATGGAAAAAAAGGACAATATTAAATTTTAATTTGTAATTTTACGGCCTAATTGAAAATATTACAAAGTGAAGAAAAGTGGTTATATATATAAGGTGTTCGACCTGTATTACGACGGTTTTCGCCACATGACGATCGGTAAAACATTATGGATAGTAATTCTTATTAAGCTGTTTATCATGTTTGCTGTGCTCAAAGTTTTTTTCTTTCCTGACTTTTTAAAAGAGAAAAGCAATGCAGGTCATGAAAACGAATATGTATCTAAAGAACTTTTGGAACGCTCTGGAAAATAGGCAAACACAAGCTGTTTAAAATATTATAAACCTAAATAAATTATGATTAACAACTTATTATTAGACATTTCTGCTGGAACTATCGACTGGTCGAGGGCACAATTCGCCTTGACGGCCATCTATCATTGGCTGTTTGTTCCACTTACTTTGGGGCTTGCAGTGGTAATGGGAATCGTGGAGACATGCTATTACCGAACCAAAAAACCTTTTTGGAAGGATGCTGCCCGTTTTTGGCAAAAGCTCTTCGGTATTAATTTTGCCATGGGAGTTGCCACGGGTATTATCCTTGAATTCGAGTTCGGTACCAATTGGAGTAATTATTCGTGGTTCGTAGGCGATATATTCGGCGCACCTCTTGCTATAGAAGGAATTATCGCATTTTTTATGGAATCTACCTTTGTGACTGTGATGTTCTTCGGTTGGAAGAAGGTTTCGTCTGGTTTTCATTTGGCCTCTACATGGCTTACCGGCTTGGGCGCAACCATTTCGGCTTGGTGGATTCTTGTTGCAAATGCATGGATGCAGTATCCTGTTGGCTGTGTTTTCAATCCTGATACGATGCGTAACGAGATGGTGTCGTTCTTTGATGTGGCTCTTTCACCCTTTGCCATCGATAAGTTTTTCCATACTGTTACATCGTCGTGGATTATCGGTGCCGCTTTTACCGTAGGGGTGAGTGCGTGGTATCTGCTGAAAAAACGTGAGCAAAAACTGGCTGTAGAGAGCATTAAGATAGGGAGTATCGTCGGTTTGATTGCCTCTGTTCTTGCTGCAATTACGGGTGATAATTCTGCTTACATGGTGGCCAAAGTGCAGCCGATGAAACTTGCAGCAATGGAAGCTCTATATAATGGCGGAACCGATCAGGGCCTTACAACCGTAGCGTGGGTAGACCTGTTCAAGCAACCTGATTATGCTAAGGAGAAAGAACCGGCTTCTCGTATAGCCATTCCCAATGCACTTTCTATCCTTGCTACGCATGATTCTCATGGATATGTGCCCGGTGTGAACGACATTCTCAATGGGTACACCAAAGCCGATGGTACCAAAGAACTCTCATTGCAAGAGAAAATAGAGCGTGGAAAGAAAGCCATTAGCGCTATGAAAACCTATAGAAGTGGCGATAAGAGTGCTGCTGTAAGGAAAACGATACAAGACAATATGCCTTATTTCGGATACGGTTATGTGAAGTCGGCCGATCAGATCGTGCCTTATATTCCGCTTACGTTCTGGTCTTTCCGTATCATGGTAGGTTTAGGAATAGTATTTATTTTGTTCTTTATCGTGGCTCTGTTCTTTGTTTATAAGAAAGACATTGCCAAACAACGTTGGCTACTTGTGTCTGCTATAGTCCTTGTTCCGTTGGCTTATATCGCAAGCGAACTTGGATGGGTAGTAGCCGAATTGGGCCGACAGCCATGGACTATCCAAGACATATTGCCCACATGGGCGGCCGTTTCCGACTTGCAGCCCGGTTCGGTTATTCTTACATTCTTTATATTCCTTGTACTTTTCACCGCGATGCTCGGCATAGAGATCAATATTCTTTGCAAGCAAATCAAGAAAGGCCCCGAGCATACTGATATTGAACAGATTGTTAACAATTAATCTTCTAAAAAAACAATAACAATGAGTTATATATTTTTGCAACATTACTGGTGGCTCTTGGTTTCTTTGTTAGGGGCTTTATTGGTCTTTCTGATGTTTGTTCAAGGCGCTAATTCGCTTATTTTCAGTCTTGGACGTAATCCTCAAGAGTATCGGATGGTAGTTAATTCTACCGGACGTAAGTGGGAAATCACCTTTACAACGCTTGTTACTTTCGGCGGGGCATTCTTTGCATCGTTCCCATTGTTCTATAGTACCAGCTTCGGAGGTGCCTATTGGCTGTGGATGGTTATACTTTTTTCGTTTGTACTGCAGGCGGTGAGCTACGAATTTCAGAACAAGAACGGCAATTTGCTCGGTGCTAAAACCTTTCAATGGTTCCTGATTATCAACGGAATCCTTGGTCCCTTGTTGCTCGGAGGGGCCGTTGCAACGTTCTTCGATGGCTCTAATTTCCTGATAGACAAAATGAATATTACCGAAGGATTGCAGCCCGTAATCAGTCGTTGGGCAAATGCAAGCAACGGACTCGATGCATTGCTCGATCCTTGGAATTTGGTGTTCGGCTTTTCTGTGTTCTTTCTTGCCCGCATACTCGGTATACTTTATGTAATAAATAATGTGGAGCATGAAGAAATAAGGGCTCGCGGACGTCGCCAATTGCTTATCAATACGGTGCCTTTTCTTATACTGTTTCTGTCGTTCTTGGTACGTACGTTGCTCAAAGACGGCTATGCATACGATCCTGTAACGGGAGTTATCTCGATGGAGCCGATGAAGTATCTGCATAATTTACTCGACATGTGGTACTTAACTGCGATACTTCTCGTCGGTGTGGCATTCTTACTCTTTGCCATTATCAAAACTGTAATGAACAAAGATTATATACGCGGCATCTGGCCGGCGGGTATCGGAGTGGTATTAGCGGTGCTGGTATTGCTGCTTTATGCCGGATGGAACAACACTGCCTACTATCCCTCTAATGTCGATTTGCAGAGCTCGTTAACGATAGCCAATAGCTGCAGCAGCGAATTTACGTTGGATGCAATGGCCGTGGTATCGCTTTTTATCCCGTTTGTACTGGCATATATCGTTTATGTATGGCGCGCTATGGACAGTAAGAAGATAGACAGTGAAGAGATAGAACAAGAAGATGCTTATTAAGAGATTAATTTTAACGGCGCTCTCTGCAGTGCCTTTCATACTCATGGCGCAGGTAGACAGCTTGCGCCATGAAGTGTTGTTGCAGACGAACAAGGGCGACATTCGCCTTGTGCTTTATAACGAAACGCCTCGCCACCGCGACAATTTTCTGAAACTTGTGCGTTCCGGTTATTATAATGGTAACTTGTTCCACCGTGTGATAGCCGGTTTTATGGTGCAATCGGGCGATTCTACGAGCCGACATGCCGCTGCCGGAGCCGTTACGGGCAACTATTCGCCCGACTACACCCTACCTGCCGAAATCGTATTTCCGAAATATTTCCATAAAAGAGGGGCTCTGGTAGCTGCTCACGAGCCCAACCAGACAAATCCGGAATATGCATTTTCGGAAAGCCAGTTCTATATAGTCTACGGAAAGTGCATGAGTGAAGATATGTTCGACCGTGCACAGAGCCGACTTGATATGGCTACCCACGATAAGATAAAACTGACTTCGGAGAGCGGAAAAGCATATTTCGAGTAGGGTGGAACACCATATCTCGACGGCCAGTATATGATTTTCGATGAGGTAGTGGAAGGAATTGATACCATTAAAATATGCAACATGCTGAGACAGAAGCCAATGGTCGACTGATAGAAGATATCAAAATATTGAAAGCTACAGTTGTGAAATAACCGCTTTCGGTGCACTTCCATATACTCGTTTAGCCTCCTTTTCGGCCTCTTCGCCACGTAGTCTCTTGTTCTGCAGATAATCTTTCAGGATGAGAGATTTCTCCTTGAACTGATATTCCTTCTTCAGAGTACCGATAAGGGCACGCAGTTGCATGTTGCGATAGTGCATATTCTCGTCGCCGATACCTATTCTTGAAGAGAAGAATACATTCTCTTTGTTTCGCGGATCGGCGTCGTAGTCAACTTTCTGCAATATTTTTCGATGCTCGATGGCGGGAAATAGTTTCGACAGTTCGAAGGTCCCGGCATGGCGTTCCTTGAAGAAATCGGGCGAAACGGCATGTTCTTGTTCGTTTACTTTACTTGCCAAATACGTGAGAACGTTGTTAGGACCGAATTTCGTCATACCGTCTGCGAACACTGCACTGCGTATCAGTGCCGAATAGTAATAGGTGTCGGCTGCCGAAAGCGATATACCTACGCACACCCGATTATCCATCTTATAGGCATCGTTGGCGCTTTGTCCGCGACGGTGCACGTAGAATTCGCCGAAATGGTTCATCTGTAGCTCGTTGCTATGTACGTAGGGATCTTCGAAAATGCCGGTTCTGTAGAAGTAACTTTCGAGTTCTATCGGGTACAGAGTGATGCCTTTAATGCTAAAACAATAGTGGTTGAGCAAGAGGTTGGTAGTTTCTTGCAGTGACTTAACGATGGTATCGCCGTTTTGCAGCGTACCCAGTTTTTCGATAATTTGTTCTAATTCCATGTTTTTATATTTTAAATGTTTTGGTCATCTGTTTCGTTTGTTGCTGTTATTTGGGCGACGTAGCCTTCTTCTACCTTAAAAACACGCCGCATACATATCAATAGATAAGCATTGAACAGCATTTGCAACCAACGTAAGAGAACAAGAAGATCGTCTTGCAGCTGGTCTGTGAGAAACGTTATTAGTAGTACAATAGGGGTAAGGGCGATTGAACAGAGCAGGAAAGCAATGCCCAATTGTCTGATACTACCGCTATGTCGGAATGTAAGAATGCAGCCTATCCAAATCTGGATAATGTAATGAATGAAACTCAACGCTTGGATGATGGTATTTAATTCAAACGAATTTGAAAAGTTATGGATATAAGAGATGTGCATAAATACGGTGCGCAATACATACAGAGCCCCCATTGCGAACCATAGATTGCTCAATGTGTTGCTTATGCTCATGCTGTTTTTCTGCAGCTGATACAGCATCCATAGCCACATAATGGTATTGATGAGCAGAACGGTGTATCGAACTGCCGGCGACAGAATGAGTTCTACCAGTACGTAATAGCCGTTGTAGCCCGTAATGGGTATTGCATCGGGTGCAGGATAATTGCTTAATACGAAAGTTACAAGAGAGAGTATCAGCCACAAATGGAACTGTTTATCTTGTTTCTGATCTACAATGAAGTGTGTCATAATAATTGTTTTGCGGTCTGTTTTTTATACTTTTCGGGGTGCACCCGATACGTTTATTTACACCTTATTATATATATAGGGCTCAGTACCTCTGGTTTTGCATGATACAGGAACGGTGTGCGTGTTCCTTATTTCTCCTCCGGATCTTGCGTAAGTTCGGTAATTTTCTTCATCAGTTCTTTCATCCGGTTCTGAAACGTCGACGGTCTTTCGTGCTCATGTCGGCTGTCGGTTTGTGGCAGAGGGGCCGTTTGCGGAGTTCTTTCGTAGTCGTTTTCGGGCGTTTGTTGTCTGCGTTCCGGTGCCGAAACTGTCTTTTGCGAGCTTGTTGCAGAAAGCTCGTTGGCAATAGAGCGGCCGCCTGCCGTCGTTTCGCCGGCAGTATCTTCTTGCTCTTCCGCCTCTCCGCCGGCATATACCGTTACGGGTATGCCGTCTATGTTGGTCTTAACAACGGGGCGAGTTATACATTTCGCTGTATTTCCGGCAACATTTTCTGTTGTTTTCAAGTCTGTGTGTTGATACGATTTATAGAGCTTACCGATCATACTTTCAAAATAATCTTCGTCTAAACCCTCTGTGCAGGCTCTGTTATTGTACTCGAAATCGTCGGCAAACCCCGTGGCAAGGATGGTTACTTTGGCATCTTCGTCGAGACTGTTGTCGTCTGAAACGCCCCATATCACGTCGATATTCGGATCGAGTGCGTCCATGAATGCGTCGATTTCGGTCATTTCTCTGACAAAGAGCGGGTGTTTTTCGCTCGTATAGATATTGAACAGTATGCGCCGGGCCTTATCTATGTCGTTGCCATAGAGTAGGGGCGAGTCCAGTGCATCGATAATTGCCTTCTGTACACGGTGCTCGCCGCCGGCACGTCCCATAGCCATGATAGCGCCTCCCCCGCCGCGCAGTGTCGTTTCAACGTCGCAGAAGTCGAGATTGATATCCCCCTCAACGGTGATAAGCTCGCTGATTGACTTGGTTGCATCGCAAAGTATCTGGTCTGCACGGCGAAATGCGTTCTTTATGGTTACTTCGGAATTGGTGTAGATGTCGCAGATGCGTTCGTTATTAATAATAAGCAACGCGTCTACATTGCGCCGCATCTCCTCTACACCTTTGAGGGCTTTGATGATTTTGCGCTTCTTTTCGAAGTAGAACGGTATGGTTACGATGCCTATAGTAAGTATGCCCATGCCTTTGGCCGCACCTGCAATAACAGGAGCCGCACCGGTTCCCGTGCCTCCACCCATGCCCGCAGTGACGAACACCATTTTGGTACCGTCGTCTAACAGGCGTTTGATGCTGTCTATACTTAGCTCGGCGGCCGCCTTTCCTATTTTCGGATCGGCGCCGGCCCCCAGACCTGTGTCGCCTATAGGTACCTTGACGGGGATCGGCGACTTGGCAAGAGACTGGCTGTCGGTATTGCATACGGCAAACGTTACGTTCGTAATGCCTTCGTTGTACATATTCTTAACGGCGTTACATCCGCCTCCGCCCACGCCAATTACCTTGATGATGTTCTTTGTTTTATCCTCTGTGTAGCCGAAATCCACTAAAGGCGTCGCCATTATATCGAATTTTTCCATGCTCTCTATTTTCTGTTTATTCTATGTTTATTTGCAAAAATATATTATTATTTCGAGATAACAAAGTTTTTGCAAGGCTTGCATGTGTTTATCGGGCTCTGGGGGTATCGCAGACAGACGTATGGTTCAACGGGCTTAGACCTTGTATCAATGTAGAATAGATGGCATATCTGTCTCGGAAGTATTTATAAGTTGTTTCTCCGATGTAGGAAGTTTGGCGGAAAATGATTATATTTGCAGCGTGAATACAGAGGCTGAAAATATAGCAAATGAGATACATGAACGCGTGCTGAAGCTGCAATGGATGGGGCGTAACGACCTGCTGTTGCAGAGCATAGGAGTGCCTCTATTGGAGCAACTTCGCATAGAAGCGGCCAAAGGAACACTGAGTCCGCTTCGTATAACGGCCGATTATCGCTTCTTTCTGACCGCTTATAATAATAAAGAGGTGGAGCTTTCACCTATTCATAAGGCGGTATATTTGTTATTTCTGGACCATCCGGAAGGCATAGAATTTAAGAAACTCGGCAATTATAAGGCCGAATTGAGGTCGCATTATGCGAAAACGTGCCGATGGCTCGATACTGTAAAGGTGGTAGAAGCAGTTGATAGGCTCGTTGATCCGCTCGATAATGCCATCAATGAGAAGTGTTCGCGCATCAAGAATGTCTTTTTGTCGCTGATGGACGAATATAGTGCCTCTTATTACATTATAAGTAGTCGTAATCGCAGGCATATTCAAGGAGCGTCGCATATATGGTTCGAGCGTCTGAAGTTGATAACACTCCCCCGAAATATGGTGATTTACGAGACAAAGACATAAGGAGTATCCTCGTTTTTTGTTTTTAATATTATTTTTTTTCTTTCTTTTTTCATTTTCTTGTTCAAATATTTGGTGGTTTTATATTTTTGTATTACTTTTGCCGTCGCTTTCCCCTGATGTGGGGGGAGTATGTTAGAAAGAGTTCTTTGACTAATTTACATAGGAGACAGAAGAAGTAGTACGAAAAAGCTATCCGTTATCATGTCTTTTTATTTATTATTTTGATGTGTTTTATGGATAGGGTAGGAAAATCATTCGACTTTGTCATTTATATCCTTGATTCAGGTTATATTTTGTCATTTGCATATCGTTTGTGATCCAATTTGAGCTAACTTATGAGCGTTTTAATACAGACATTTTAGGTATTTCGTGATATCCTTATAGGTTTTTAGGTTTGTTTTTATATCATTCCTTTTTTCCTTTTTGGTTATGTTAATACCTTATTAATATTTTACAATGTAGAGTTTGATCCTGGCTCAGGATGAACGCTAGCTACAGGCTTAACACATGCAAGTCGCGGGGCATCATGGGAGTTGCTTGCAATTTCTGATGGCGACCGGCGCACGGGTGAGTAACGCGTATCCAACCTTCCCATTACTACGGCATACCCCGTTGAAAGGCGGCCTAATTCCGTATGCAGTCCGAAGCAGTCATCTAATTTGGACGAAAGGTATTTTATCGGTAATGGATGGGGATGCGTCCGATTAGCCAGTCGGCGGGGTAACGGCCCACCGAGGCATCGATCGGTAGGGGTTCTGAGAGGAAGGTCCCCCACACTGGAACTGAGACACGGTCCAGACTCCTACGGGAGGCAGCAGTGAGGAATATTGGTCAATGGGCGTAAGCCTGAACCAGCCAAGTAGCGTGCAGGATGACGGCCCTATGGGTTGTAAACTGCTTTTATGCGGGGATAAAGTTGGGGACGTGTCCCTTTTTGCAGGTACCGCATGAATAAGGACCGGCTAATTCCGTGCCAGCAGCCGCGGTAATACGGAAGGTCCGGGCGTTATCCGGATTTATTGGGTTTAAAGGGAGCGTAGGCAGTTTTTTAAGCGTGCTGTGAAATGTACCGGCTCAACCGGTGATGTGCAGCGCGAACTGGGAATCTTGAGTACGCAGTAAGCAGGCGGAATTCGTGGTGTAGCGGTGAAATGCTTAGATATCACGAAGAACTCCGATTGCGTAGGCAGCTTGCTGTAGCGTAACTGACGCTGAAGCTCGAAAGTGCGGGTATCGAACAGGATTAGATACCCTGGTAGTCCGCACGGTAAACGATGGATGCCCGCTGTCGGTCATATTTGGTCGGTGGCCAAGCGAAAGCGTTAAGCATCCCACCTGGGGAGTACGCCGGCAACGGTGAAACTCAAAGGAATTGACGGGGGCCCGCACAAGCGGAGGAACATGTGGTTTAATTCGATGATACGCGAGGAACCTTACCCGGGCTTGAACTGCAGAGGAAATATCGAGAGATCGTGTTGCCCTTCGGGGCCTCTGTGGAGGTGCTGCATGGTTGTCGTCAGCTCGTGCCGTGAGGTGTCGGCTTAAGTGCCATAACGAGCGCAACCCCTTTTTTCAGTTGCCATCGGTTAAAGCCGGGCACTCTGTGAATACTGCCGCCGTAAGGTGTGAGGAAGGTGGGGATGACGTCAAATCAGCACGGCCCTTACGTCCGGGGCTACACACGTGTTACAATGGCGCGTACAGCGAGTCGGCCGTATGTAAATGCGGTCCAATCCTTAAAACGCGCCTCAGTTCGGACTGGGGTCTGCAACCCGACCCCACGAAGCTGGATTCGCTAGTAATCGCGCATCAGCCATGGCGCGGTGAATACGTTCCCGGGCCTTGTACACACCGCCCGTCAAGCCATGAAAGCCGGGGGTGCCTGAAGTCCGTGACCGCAAGGGTCGGCCTAAGGCAATACTGGTAATTGGGGCTAAGTCGTAACAAGGTAGCCGTACCGGAAGGTGCGGCTGGAACACCTCCTTTCTGGAGTTGACGTTCGTATGTTGATTTTTGGATTTGACGCAAATGCATTTAGTTTTTGTTTTTCCTGATTTTTTTGTGCGCTTTCCTCTGTTTTCCTTTGTATATTCTATACGCGAGAAGAATAAAGAAGCCGGGCAGCGTCGCCTTCCCTTGGCTTGGATGCCACCATGTTTTATAGAGTCCTATAGCTCAGTTGGTTAGAGCGCCACACTGATAATGTGGAGGTCGGCAGTTCAAGTCTGCCTGGGACTACCTTTGCGTTTACCGCTGCATGATTTGCTTTCGTGTCTTGTTCCCGATGGGAGTGGATAACGTTTTGGGATTATGCATTAGGTGCGGGGGGGATTAGCTCAGCTGGCTAGAGCACCTGCTTTGCAAGCAGGGGGTCAACGGTTCGAATCCGTTATTCTCCACAATATAGAAGCAGATGGCGCTACGGGTTAGAATACGTGCGTGAGGGTATCCTCTCCTGCCGTATCTGAGCCTTTGCCGATTTGCTCAGAAGGTATGGCTTGCAGTCGAAAGAAGTATTTCTTTTTCGATTCCATCCCTTTTCCTTCCAGTACGTTCTTTGACATATTGAAACAAGCAAGACTGTAAAGTAGAAACAGTTTCGATGAGAAACTTGCATGCCGCGGATGTTTAATATTTTTATTATTTTGTCGGCATGCCAACAAGACAGCTGAAAGNTTACGTTCTTTGACATATTGAAACAAGCAAGACTGTAAAGTAGAAACAGTTTCGATGAGAAACTTGCATGCCGCGGATGTTTAATATTTTTATTATTTTGTCGGCATGCCAACAAGACAGCTGAAAGTATGAGCGTATCCCTTTTCTTATATATATTATTATAATGTTCTTTTTTGTATTGTAGAGTCTTTGGACTGTGCATTTCAGTTTATGTGCATTGTGTTTTTATATGAATTATGGGATTTATCGTAAGAAACGAGATAAGGGCGTATGGCGGATGCCTATGCTCACGGAGGCGACGAAGGACGTGATAAGCTGCGATAAGCCGCGGGTAGATGCAAATGCTCTTTGATCCGCGGATTTCCGAATGGGACAACCCGGCCGTCAGAAGGACGGTCATCGTTAAGTTTGATTAACGAGGCGAACCGAGGGAACTGAAACATCTTAGTACCTCGAGGAAAAGAAAATAAGATAATGATTCCCCCAGTAGTGGCGAGCGACCGGGGAATAGCCCAAACCACCTGCGTGGCAACGCGCAGATGGGGTTGTAGGAGCGCGACATTGTACTTTTGATTGTGAGAAGAATCCTCTGGAAAGAGGTGCCATAGAGGGTGATAGCCCCGTATTCGAAGCATGATAAGACATAGCGTCATCCTGAGTACCGCGGGACACGAGTAATCCTGCGCGAATCCGCCGGGCCCATCCGGCAAGGCTAAATACTCCCGTGAGACTGATAGTGAACCAGTACCGTGAGGGAAAGGTGAAAAGCACTTCCATTAGAAGGTTGAAATAGTTCCTGAAACCATACGCCTACAAGCGGTCGGAGCATCGTAAGATGTGACGGCGTGCCTTTTGCATAATGAACCTACGAGTTACCGTCACCGGCAAGGTTAAGGGCCCTGAGGCCTGCAGCCGTAGTGAAAGCGAGCCTTAATAGGGCGATATAGTCCCCTTTGCGGGACAGGACGCACTCTGTGCGTATTAGTCGTTGGTGGTAGACGCGAAACCAAGTGATCTACACTTGTCCAGGGTGAAGTTCCGGTAACACGGAATGGAGGCCCGCACCAATAAGCGTTGAAAAGCTTCTGGATGAGGTGAGTGTAGGAGTGAAAGGCCAATCAAACTTGGAGATAGCTCGTACTCCCCGAAAGGCATTTAGGTGCCGCGTGCAGTGTTCCGCATGAGAGGTAGAGCGACCGATAGGACGCGAGGGCTTCACCGCCTATCAAGTCCTGATGAACTCCGAATGCTCATGCGCTGCAGCTGTGCAGTAAGGGTGCGGGTGCTAAGGTCCGTGCCCGAGAGGAGAAGAATCCGGACCGCCGTCTAAGGTCCCCGAGTTCTGCCTGAGTTAGTCTAACGAAGTCCGGTCCCCGTGACAGCTAGGATGTTGGCTTGGAAGCAGCCATTCATTCAAAGAGTGCGTAACAGCTCACTAGTCGAGGGTCTGGGCGTGGATAATAATCGGGTATAAGGCAGACACCGAAGACGCGGGATAGCAATGAAAATTAAAAGTATCGG